>CAYSEF010000001.1:0-144578 GCA_964430105.1 uncultured Ruminococcus sp.
GACGATGGTTACAGTGGTGGAAATTTAGAAAGGCCGAGGATGAAGGATCTCATAAGAGATATAGAAGATGGACAGATAACTCATGTGATAGTCTATAAATTAGATAGATTGAGCAGATCACAAAAAGATACTCTCCGGCTTATTGAGGATATATTTATTCCAAACAACGTCGCTTTTATTTCGGTGCAGGAAAGCTTTGATACGTCATCACCGTTTGGCAGAGCTGTGGTCGGTATACTTTCGGTTTTTGCACAGTTCGAGAGGGAAAATATATACGAACGAACAAGAAGTGGTATGCGTAAGAGAGTAGAAGAAGGTTATTGGATGGGTGGCGGTGTAGTGCCATTTGGATATGACTATGATTCTGCTCAGGGTATTCTCGTTCCTAATAAGAATGCAGAGATAGTAAAGCAACTGTATGATCTATATTTGCAGGGATATTCCGAAGATATGCTTGCACAGAAGTTTAATCTTAAATATGATAGACTTGTTCATCAAATATTAACACGAAAAAGCAATACAGGTGTTATAATATATAAGGGAGAAGAATATAAGGGACGGCACGAGCCACTTGTATCTTTGGAAAAATATAATGCTACGATAGCATTGATGAAAGAACGAGCTAAACGCAAATTAGTTACAAAAACAGATCATTTGCTCACAGGATTGTTTGAGTGTGGCGTGTGTGGTGCAAAGATGCGCTACACGAAATACGGTGATAACTATTTTAAGATTACATGTTATTCACAGCAGAGTTCAAAGAAATATCTGATTAAAGATCCGGATTGCGATAATGGGAAAATCGATGCAGGCGAGCTTGAAAAGATAGTTATAGACGACATTTTTTCGATGACCGATGATTTGGATGTAAAAAACGACACTTTATCTCCAAATAGCTCTGTTATTGAAGCTATAACTGAACAACAGCGTATACTTGAAAACAAACTAAAGAGATTGTATGTACTGTATTCCGAAGATGACAACGAATATTTGCTTGAAACGATAAATACATTGAAATCCGAGCTTGAAGCGGTCAATGAACGATTGAAGCAGGAAAAAGAAGAAGCCGATCAACATAAAAATGTGCTGAAAAGGCAAAAGGAATTAAAAAATCTCAGAGATGTGTGGGAATATATGACTTCTCGTGAAAAGCAAAATGCAGTACGCAGTTTAGTTGATAAAATAATAATCAATCGAAATAATATAGAAATCAAATATAAGCTATAATAAGGAGGAATCGACATAGTACGTTCATCCCGATGATAATAGGTGAAATACGGCGATATTTGCGCGATAACAATACTATTCGTGTTAGTCGTTCGGTTCGTGATCTTGCATATCGTGCACTTGCAGCAAAGGAAAAGCTTGCCGGTGAATGTGACAGAGAACCTTCTGTCGAGGCTATAGCAAAAGATATAGGTGAAAAGGTGGCGGATGTAAGTCATGCACTGGAAGCAATAGTAGAGCCGGTTTCCCTTTATGATACTGTTTATAACGACGGTGGCGATTCTATATATGTTTTGGATCAAATCAGTGACGACAGCTCAAGTGACGATATATGGCTTGAGGATATCGCATTGAAAGAAGCTATCAAGAAGCTGAGCGACAAAGAGCGAATGATCATTTCACGCAGATTCTACAGTGGAAAGACGCAGATGGAAATAGCAGAGGAAATCGGTATATCTCAGGCTCAGGTTTCACGACTTGAAAAAGGGGCATTTGAAAGAATAAAAAAATATCTGTAAAAATAAAGAAGCTGCTTGCATTTCGGAAATTATTTCCAAAACGCGAGCAGCCTTTTTGTTTTTATGCTTTATTTTTTTCTGCAAAGGTACTTGTCGATCTGTTCCTTCATCTTTTCGGGAATCTTCTTTGATACAGGGCATACAGCGGAATTTGCCATTCTGTCAGTGAATTTGCAAAGGAATTCGATATCCTTGACCATCTGACCTGCCTTCATGACCTTCATTGTATCATAGCTGTTGTGTATAGTTGCAGTGTTTCCGGGTGCGATACGAGCAAAGGATACTGCCGGAACGCCCTTGTCAGCGAACGGTGTTGAGTCACTGGAGTATACTCCATCATAAGCTTGAATCGGGAATCCACATTCTCTACCCATATATTCAATATAATGAGCAAACTTATCTTCTGTAGTGCAGCATGAGATGAATTTACCCATGATACAGCCTATCATGTCAAGGTTTATGTTTAATACAGTCTTTTTGAGTTCTTCTTCGTTTGCTGCACAATATGCTTTTGAACCGAGAAGTCCTCTTTCTTCAGAACCGCACCATATAAAGCGCAGAGAATACTTGTGAGGATTTTTTGTGAAATATTCTGCAATACCAAGAAGGCCAACGCTACCGGACATATTGTCATAAGCACCCTGAGAAAGTGAAGTGGAATCATAGTGTGCAGTGAGCACTATCATTTCGTCAGATGTACCGGGCATATCGAGAATGACATTGCGTGATTCGCCCTTGTATTCATCCTGTCTAAGGACGATTTTTGCGGTTTTTGCGTCGTTTTTGATGATTTCTACCGCATCCTTCGCATTGATGTTTACGCCGGGTATCTTTTTACCGTTGCTTACATAGGAGCGAAGCTCACGACGGTCGATATCACGGTCTGAATAGTTGCAGTTTCCATCGTATGTGATAAAGCCGAGAGCACCGTTTTCGAGAAGATCCTGGTACATCCAGTAGCCAAGGTATCCGTCGATCATCACAATCTTATCCTTGCAGAGAGTCTTTGAGTAATCGTCAGTGCTTGCAAGATAGTAGAATTCAGCTTCAATTTCACTGCTTCCCGCACAGAGATATCCCTTGCACGGATATTCCTTACCATCAACGATCAGTTTTGCTTCATGCATATCGGACATATCAACTTCAAACGGTACGATATTTGCATTAAGTCCGAGTTCGGCACACTGTGATACAAGATATTCAGCACATTTCAATTCTTCTGCCGAACCGCCTGTGCGGACGTATGCAGTTTCACGAAATATGCGATTAATTTTCTTCTGATTCATATTAAATTGCCTCCGATATTTTGTTTGATATCATTTTAACATAAAATCACTCTTAATGCAAGGTTGATTTCTCGCTTTTTGCCTATAAAATACGCTTATAAGATTGTTTTTTTGATGAAAATATGATATAATTGAGCAAATCTCACGATAGGAGAAGTCAATTTTGAATTACAATACACTTATTAAAGACGAAAGTGCTAATTTTTGCACAATACGTGATCCTATGATCGTTGTAGTTGGTGACACATATTATCTTACCGGTACTCAGCCACCGTATTGGGATGGTGATAACGCAGGTGTGCATCTTTGGTCATCGAAAGATTTAGAACATTTCACAGATCACGGACTTATCTTGAAGCGTGATGATATGCCTCCGGAAATGTGGTGCAGAGATAAATTTTGGGCACCTGAGCTGTTCGATGGCGGAAACGGATGGTTTTATCTCACATTCAACTGCAAAAATGTCAGCGACGAGTACCCGCATGATTTTGGTGTAGGTCTGGCAAGAGCAAGAGAGATAACTGGGCCGTATGAAATCATGACTAAGGATGAGCCACTTTGTCCCGGAATCGACGGAACGATATTCAAGGATGATGACGGTGCATTCTATATCGGTCACAATGGTCAGAAAAAGCTGTTTCTGCATAAGCTTGATATCGATAATGGCACAGTTTCAGATACTCAGCTTGTTTGTGAATCCGGTGAAGAAGGTGAATGGGATTCTATCGGAATCGAAGGGCAGTGTATAGTTAAGCGTCACGGTATCTATTTTCAGTGGTATTCAAGCTGGACAAACGGATATAATGCAGGACTTTTGACTTCCAAAAATATAAACGGACCGTGGAAGAAGTGCGAGCTTAATCCAATACTTAAGGATAACCATATCTGGCATCACGCAGGACATAATCATAGCTTCCGTGCACTTGACGGAAAGGATTATTTGATTTTTCATGCAAATCCGTGCGATCAGAATGCTGTACAGATTGAGAGTATGTTTATCAGACCTGTCGAATACAAATCTGATGGAACAGTTGTGGTCGGTTGAAATATTGTAAACAAACAAATGGCTGTCACATTTACGGAATTATTCCGTAGTGTAACAGCCATTTGTTTTTATTTTAAGTTTGCTGATTTTTAGCCGTTATCAGCAGAGCTTGGAGTTATTTCCTCATAGAACTGATCTATCATAATTTCCTTGATTTTCGGATAAGCACCGTACACACCGATAACCATCGTAAGAGCAGGAAGGATAATGAACGGTATAATAACACCGAGAGGGAAATATGTGTAGAGCATAACATATTCAAACAGAAGCGCAACGATCGTACCGAGTAAGATCATAATATTTCTCTTGATACCGAGTACGGTAAAAAGAAGTGCATTCTTGAACATTTTGAATAAGGACAAATCAAATGTAACAAGCATAAGGTAAATATAGTGACGCATGAAAAAGTACAGTATTGCAAGACACATACTCATATAGAACATTGTGTGCATCACCATATTAAGATGTTGATTAAGGCTGAAGAACACAATATCGTAAACTATAATACCGATTATGCCGATATCGAGAATTCCGTAAATGAGTGCCTGACGAAGATTTCTTTTGATTGAGTCAATGAAATCCTGCATGATAAAAACAGGCTTGCCACGGAAGAGATTTCGCACGATATATGTACATCCGACACGAACAGGGCCGAATGTTATAAGCAGGAGCGCAGTCAGTCCGAGAAGAACATAGTCAACAGTAGTATGTACCGTTACATCAGCCTGACGAGAGAACATTGTCCAGAGAGCAGAATTAGCAGCGGAATTATCAAAAAGCAAAGCTCCCCTAAGAGGCGCATAAACAGTATAGTAGGGTGAGGTTGTATGAATTGAAAAATATCCGCTCATTGAAAGCAGGAAGAAAAATATCGGAAAATTGCCGAAGATGAGCAGTATGTTGACGGAAAAAATCTGATTTAGCTTTCGTCCGAGCATCTTAAAGAAATTTATAAAAGATGGGTCGTCAGCAATGGCTACCTCATCCTTGTCAACACCTTTTCCGTCTTTTTGAGTTTTGTTGAAAATATTAAATTTGCTTTTTTCTTTTTTCTCAGCCTGTTCACGAGCTTCTATTTCGTCAAGCGAGAGTTTTTCGTTGTCATGATCGTTGAAATTTGCCATTTTTCACACCTTGTAAGAGAAATTTGCATTAGTATTACAATAATAAAGCAGAGCATATTCCGGCTGTCAGTACCCCACCGGATAGGGTAAGAAAACATCTGAAATATTCACCTGTAAGTGATGACGTATAACGATATTCTCCAACGGCACAGGTTTTTAATATGCAGTCGGAATATACAGCGGAATATGATGAAAGCAGAATAAATATCACCGTTGAAAAGAATGACAGCGACAGTCCTATATTCCAGTGTTCGGAAATTCCGTCAATAAGACCTGCTTCAAGCATAGAAGCCATACATCCCAGGGAAGCACCACGCCAAACACACAGAGAAAAGGATATAGCTTTTGAACAAACTGTATAGGCTGAAAAAAACAGCACCAAAAGTGCAACGATATTTCCGTTTTGAGTCAAGCACAGAGATTTCATCAATAAAAAAATATCGCTGTATATAACAGTTTGTACAACACGAAAATGTGTGTTCGGTATAAAAATGCCGTAAATGATGTAAATCAGCACAAAAGCTATGATAGCTCCCACCAGATTAATTAAAAATCCCGTGGAAATTGATCTTGCAAGAGTGCTTTTTTTGTGGAGTAAATAATTTTCGGTATCGTTCATGTTTACCTCCGCGTTTTTTTCGATTATATTCATTCGCGGAGCAAAAAATACCGATCGGGATATAGTTTATCATATACCGAGTAATAAAGCAATCATGCAAATGTAAATTTAATAGAAATAAATGAAAAATACGGGCAGAAAAATAATTATTTGGTTTTGGAATAAAAATTTGCGGTAAATATTGCAAAAAAGCTGTTAATTATGTATAATAGAATAAATATCACAAAAACAGAAAGATGTTGCGTTTATGAATCGTGATGAAATTACGCGGACATTCAGGGATCCACCTGTTCTTGAAACTCCGCGACTGTATCTTAGAAAAATGCTGAAAAAAGACAGTGCTGATATGTATGAATACGCTTGTCGTTCTGATGTTACAGAATATCTGTTGTGGGAACCTCATAGCAGTGAAATGTATACCTATAAATATTTGTCATATATTCAGTCACGCTATCGTGCAGGCGATTTTTATGACTGGGCGATAATTTGGCGTGAAAGTGATAAGATGATCGGTACCTGTGGCTTCACAAGATTGAATGTTGAGTCAAACTCTGCCGAAATAGGTTATGTGCTAAATCCTGTATATTGGGGAATAGGACTTGCACCCGAAGCTGTTCGTGCTGTAATGAAATTTGGATTCTGGCAGCTCAGACTTCACAGGATAGAAGCACGTTATATGGTCGGTAATGAACGTAGCCGCCGAGTAATGGAAAAGGTTGGCATGACATATGAGGGCGTAGGACGTGATTCTATGCACGTAAAGGATAAGTATGTTTCAATCGGTACTTGTGCAATACTGCGTAACGAATATATGCAGTTGTACGGAGCATATTGAAAAAAAGAAGAAAAAAGAGCTAAATTGAAAAAAATAAAAGGCTGTTTGCGTTTTGGAAATTACTTCCTTATTGCAAACAGCCCAATAAATTTTATACGTTAAATCTGAACAGTACTACGTCACCGTCTGCGATAACGTATTCCTTGCCTTCACTTCTTACAAGACCTTTTTCTTTAGCTGCATTCATTGAACCACAGGCTATGAGATCATCGTAAGAAACTATTTCCGCACGAATGAAGCCTCTTTCAAAGTCGCTGTGGATCTTGCCGGCAGCCTGAGGAGCACGAGTGCCTTTAACAATAGTCCAAGCACGAACTTCCTTAGGACCAGCAGTGAGATAGCTGATATATCCAAGCAGGGAATAGCTTGCTTTTATAAGTCTGTCAAGACCGCTTTCGGTGATTCCGAGATCATCAAGAAAAGCTTTCTTTTCGTCTGCTTCAAGCTCTGCTATTTCAGCTTCAATACCTGCACATACCGGAATTACTTCTGCTCCTTCAAGATCAGCGGCTTCTTTCAGCTTTTTGTAAAGCATATTATCTTCGGAAACACCGGCTGCTTCGTCTTCGCTCACGTTAGCTACATATATAATGGGCTTCAAGGTGAGAAGATTTGTGTCGCTGAGAAGTTCACGTTCATCATCGGAAAGCTCAAGTGTACGTGCAGTCTTGCCTTCGTTCAGTGCATCAAGAATTTTTTTGTAGAGATCAAGCTGTCCCTGAAGGCTCTTGTCACCCTTGAGAAGCTTTGCTGTCTTGTCGATGCGCTTTTCAAGCTGTTCAATATCGGAGTATATAAGCTCAAGATTGATAGTTTCAAGGTCGCGTATCGGGTCAACACTTCCGTCAACGTGGATGATGTCAGTATCTTCAAAGCAACGAAGAACATGAACTACAGCGTCAACGTCACGAATATGAGAAAGGAACTTGTTTCCAAGACCTTCACCCTTTGAAGCACCGCGAACCAATCCGGCGATATCAACAAATTCAACAGTTGCGGGAGTGTATAATGTAGGATTGTACATTTCAGCGAGCTTGTCAAGACGATAGTCCGGAACCGGAACAACGCCTACGTTCGGATCGATTGTACAGAATGGATAATTTGCACTTGCAGCTCCTGCACCGGTAAGGGCGTTAAACAGTGTGCTTTTTCCAACGTTCGGAAGACCGATAATACCAAGTTTCATATATGTTGTCGTGCCGTAATGTGAAACGGCGTATCCTTTCGTAAAATGCTTTGCACAAAAAGGTAAACTTCCGTCAAAGAATCGTATTTTTTGCTTTAAATCCATTTTATTATACACTCTTTTTATAGAATATTCAAGTGAATTGTCGATTCTTTAAATAAATTTTATTTTTGATGAAAAAATCAGTGTGAATTAATATTTCTATCACTTAGTGTTCATACTATTTTCATATAAATAGTATAAAATACATAAGTATAACGAAAAGGGAGGATTTTATGGTTTCTGAAGCAAAATACAGGCATGAATTCAAATATCCGATAAATGCCTGTGATCGCGAGATGTTGAAAAGACGTCTCGGAACTGTCATGAAGCTTGATAAGCACGCAGGACCCGACGGCGGATATAATATCCGTAGCCTGTACTTTGATAATTTCTATGACAAAGCATACTTTGAAAAAGTAAATGGCTCCAATCCAAGATCCAAATTCCGTATCCGAATCTATAATTGCAGTGACAGCGTCATTACTCTGGAGAAAAAAGTGAAGATGGGTGAGCTTACTCAGAAGCTTCAAGCCAGACTTACACGAGAAGAGTATGATAAGATAGTCAGTGGCAATATAGACTGGATGCTGCATGATGGGCGTGGCGTTGTTGCCGAGTTGTACGCACAAATGAAAGGGTACTCCTTGAAACCAAAAACTTTAGTAGAGTATTACAGAATTCCGTTTGTGTATGAACCTGGTAATGTGAGAGTAACACTTGATTGCAGTATTCGTTCAGGTATTTTCTCAAATAACCTTTTTGACCCGACACCTCTTGTTCCTACAGGGGAGCTTGATGTTCTTGAAGTAAAGTATGATGAATTTTTGCCGGATGTCATAAAATATCCGATCAGTATCATCAGCCGCGATAGACAGTCGGTATCCAAGTATGAAGTCTGCCGTAAGTTCGGCTGATAATTCAACAACATTTTTAGATTTTTGAAAGGAAAATATCGCTTTATGAATTTTAATGATATTTTTAAGAACAGCTTTCTTGAGAACACAGTGCAGTTCTCTGTAGTTGACACCCTCGTTTCTCTTATACTTGCATTTGCTCTCGGTATGTTCATTTATTTTATCTATAAAAAGACATTCCAGGGTGTTATGTTCTCCCGTTCCTTCGGTGTATCTCTTGTAGCCCTTACAATGATTTCCACATTCATTATCCTTGCCGTAACCTCTAACGTCGTTCTGTCTCTCGGTATGGTCGGTGCGCTTTCTATCGTTCGTTTCCGTACTGCTATCAAAGATCCTCTCGATGTTGTTTATCTCTTCTGGGCAGTTGGCGTTGGCATCGTTCTCGGCGCTTGCATGTATCCTCTCGCAGTTATCGGTTCTCTTATCGTTGGTGCTATTCTCCTTGTATTCGTTAACGCAAAAACTCCCGACTGCGATTATATCCTTGTTGTTGAATGTAAAGATGATGCAGCAGAAAAGAAAGCTGCTGAAATCATCGCTTCCGATGTTAAGAAGCACTCCGTAAAGTCTAAGACTGTTGCTCAGGGTTATGTAGAAGTTACATATGAAATCCGTCTCGCAGGCGACAGCACTGAATTTGTTAATAAGCTCTCCGCTACAGCAGGTGTTGATAAGGCTGTACTTGTAAGCTATAACGGCGATTATATGGCATAATTTCGTTTAAGATTGACCCGATATCCTGAATATGCTGTATGGCAGACGAAATTTTAAGAAAAGTGAGGGAAAATAATGGGAACAAAGCTTTTGGTTATTGATGATGATCCCAATATCTGTGATCTGTTGAAGTTTTATTTTGAAAATGAAGGTTACGAAGTAAAAACTGCCGGTGATGGAATTGAAGGTCTCAGCTATTTTAAGATGTATGAGCCGGATCTTGTATTGCTTGATCTGATGCTTCCTAAGAATAAAGATGGCAATCAGGTTTGCCGTGAGATTCGTGCAATCTCCTCAAAGCCTGTTATCATGATCACTGCAAAGGATGAAGTTCTTGATAAAGTAGTCGGTCTTGAGCTTGGTGCGGACGACTTTGTGGTAAAGCCTTTCGATATGAAGGAGCTTTCTGCACGTATCAAGGCAGTACTTAGACGTTATTCGGCACACGATATTCAGAACGATGATGAAACTATCAAGTTCGAGAATATTGAGATAAGCAAGAATAAATACGAACTTAAGCTCTGTGGTAAGGCTGTTGATATCCCACCAAAGGAACTCGAGCTTCTGTATTTCCTTGCCTCCAATTTCAATCGTGTGTTTACAAGAGACCAGCTTCTTGATAAGGTTTGGGGATTTGATTATCTCGGTGACTCACGAACTGTTGATGTTCATGTAAAGCGTCTTCGCGAAAAGCTCGAAGGTGTTTCCGATAAGTGGACTTTGAAAACAGTTTGGGGCGTCGGCTACAAATTTGAACTTATCCAGTAAATAAGTAATACAGTTTATAAAAAATTCTGTAAGGGGGATGCTTTTTTCGTAAAGTGTCCCCCATTTTCTTCAATGTAAAATTTCCCGGACGGTGTATTCAATGTTTAAAAGTGTATTTGTAAAATATATCTCCGCTTTTATGCTTATCAATATTATGAGCATATTCCTTTCAACTTCTATTATTACGACACTTGTAAATATCTATGATGAGAATAATAAGACACGTGCGCTGAGCAATATTGCTTATGATTCAACCAAATTTATGATAGAAGACTATTCGCAAAGCGGTGAAGTAAGCTTCAATGATTATCTGAATAACAGCGTGTATAAAATAATCCCCATTCTTGATGCGATGTCTACAAACGTAGAGGAAATCGTTATTTTCGTTTCGGATGGAGATGGAAACATTAAGATCGTTGGTGGCTCTGACGTTGCGGAGACTTATTCAGGTGAAGACGGTCTTATAACAGCAGGCGAAGAGCTTGCATACCCAACATCGGTAATCGAAAAGCTAAAATTGGATGGTGAAATTTCGAAGGAAGATACCCTTGATGGATTTTTCACCGAGGAACGTCTTTACTATATGCAGCCTATCACAACAAAAGAGGGTAAGGTGGTAGGCTCAGTCATGACCTGTACCATGAATTCCGATATCGACGAGCTTCTTGAGGCTATGATAAAAACGATGACTATGTCAACACTATGGCTCATGCTGGCGGCACTTATAGCGGTATATTTTATTACCGAAAGATTTGTGTCACCGTTGCGTGCTATGAGCAGAGCGGCAAGACAGTTTGCATCAGGGCATTTTGATGTTAGAATCGAAGTAAGCGGAAACGATGAGGTCGCAGAACTGGCTGATGCATTTAATAATATGGCAAATTCACTTCAGCATAGTGAAGAAACACGTCGTCTTTTCCTTGCGAATGTGTCACATGATTTGCGAACACCTATGACAACAATATCCGGCTTTATCGATAATATAATAGCAGGTACGATACCACAGGATAAAGTACCGCATTATCTTGGAGTTATCGCCTCAGAGGTGCGTCGTTTGTCACGCCTTGTGTCCAGCCTTCTGGATATTACAAAAATTCAAGCAGGTGAGCGTAAGTTTAATATGGCTCCGTTTGATATATGTGAAATGGCGCGTGAAATCATAATTTCATCGGAACAGCGACTTGAAGACAAAAAGCTGGATGTTGAATTTGATGCAGACCATGATAATATGTTTGTAAATGCAGACCGTGATGCAATACATCAGGTGCTTTACAATATTTGCGATAATGCAATAAAGTTTTCACAAGAGGGCGGAAAATATATCGTCAGAATCAAAGAAAACGGCTCTAAAACCACGGTCAGTGTTTATAATGAAGGCGAGGGTATTACGGCAGAAGATCTTCCGTATGTTTTTGACAGATTCTATAAAAGTGACAGAAGCCGTGGACTTGATAAAACAGGCGTAGGACTTGGGCTTTATATTTCGCGAACAATAATTGAAGCCCATAATGAAAAAATCAAAGTTGAGAGCGAATATGGTAAATGGTGTCAGTTTACATTCACCCTTGCCAAAACAACAGCTCCAAAGAATACAGTAAACGGAGATATCCAAAAATGACATTAAAATACACAGCAACATGCCTGTTCGGACTTGAAGGGCTTCTCGGTGAGGAAATAGAAAAGCTCGGATATCGCAGGGTAGATAATATGGATGGCAGAATCACCTTTGTTGGTGATGAAAATACTGCCGCAGTTTGTAATATAAACCTTCGATATGCAGAAAGACTGTATCTAAACCTTGGCTCTTTTGAAGCAAAAACCTTCACCGAGCTTTTTGATGGTACAAAGGAATTACCTTGGGAAGATTTTATAGGACGTGATGACGAATTTCCTGTCAGTGGTCACGCTATAAAAAGCCAGCTTTTTTCAGTTCCCGATTGCCAGAAAATCGTAAAAAAAGCTATTGTAAATCGCCTTGGTGAAAAGTATTCGCTTGTAAGACTTCCGGAAACCGGCATAAGATATAAGATAGAATTCTTCATCTTTAAGGATAAAGCATCTCTTATGATTGATTTGTCAGGTGTGCCATTGCATAAGCGTGGATACCGTCCCGAAACAGTCGAGGCACCTATCCGTGAAACTTTAGCTGCTGCAATGGTGAAGCTTGCAAGACCACGAGAGGATGTGCTTTTGTGGGATCCGTTCTGTGGCTCCGGAACAATAGCAATAGAAGCCTCGATGATGATGAAAAATATTGCACCGGGCGTGAACAGAACCTTCGTGTCTGAGCAGTATCCCGCATTTCCGCAGGAATCATGGAAGTTGGCACGTGAGAAAGCAAATGATGAAGTAAAGAGCGACTGCCATTTCGAAGCATATGCAACTGATATCGAACCAAATTGCGTGAGAATAGCTGAAGAATCAGCGAAACGTGCGGGAGTTGGCGAAATGATAAACTGTTTCCAAATGGATGCACTCGATATCGATACACTTGGCAGACGTGGAACTATCGTAACAAATCCGCCTTACGGTGATAGATTGCTTACACTTGAAGAAGCGGAAGACCTTTACCGTGCAATGGGACAGGCTTTTGCAAGGCTTGAAAGATGGCAGATATACGTCATAACACAGAGCGAAGTTTTCCCGAAGCTATATGGCAGACGAGCCGACAAAATTCGCAAGCTGTATAACGGAATGATACCGTGCTATTACTATCAGTTTTTTAAGGCTCCGAAATGAGCTTTGATTTGTTAAAAATCGAATAAATCGAATAAATTGAATAAAACGAAGAAACTCCGTCTATCATTTGCTTAAAGAAAAATAGACGGAGTTTTGTTATGGAAGTATTCAAAGAAAAATTGAGTGGTCAATATGAGAATGATATTGCACATATCGAAAAAATATTGCACCCAAACGATAATTTCGATATGATTCGCAAGTCATTGACGGTAGCAGATGCAAAAATTACGATGTACTATATAGACGGTCTTGTGAAAAGCGAAACTTTGCAGAAATTGCTGACATATATTGTGTCAGTTAAGGATTTTGGCAACAGACAGGCTGGCGATGCACAAAAATTCGCAGATATGCATATTACAGCCGCAGAGGTTGATGTTACAGATTCGGTAGATACGATAGTGCTTATGGTTATGAGCGGATGTACAGCGTTTTTTTGTGACAAATTTGATAATAAAGCACTGGTTATCGATCTTCGCACATATCCGGCAAGGAATACGGAAGAACCGGAAAACGATAAAGTAATGCGTGGAAGTCGTGACGGATTTGTAGAAACACTGATTTTTAATACTGCCATGATACGTCGCAGAATACGTGATCCGGAATTGACAATACGATATATCAATGCCGGAAAAAGCTCGCGTACAGATATTGCGGTCTGCTATATGAAAACAAGAGCTGACACAGATTATGTCGAAGAGCTTTGCAGTAGAATAAAGACACTTGATACTGATTCGCTGACTCTCGGACACCAAAGCCTTTCGGAATCACTTATTAAAACACGTTGGTATAACCCATTTCCAAAATTACGCTCAACCGAAAGACCTGATGCAGCGGCAGCTACAATTCTTGAAGGGGGAATTATAGTACTGTGTGATAACAGTCCGGAAGCAATGATTTTTCCAACCTCGCTTTTTGACTTTTTGCAGGAAACAGACGATTATTATTTTCCACCGCTTACCGGATCGTATTTAAGAGTACTGCGACATATCATATTTTGGATGACAGTGTTTGCGACTCCGTTGTGGTATCTTGCACTTATGCATGGTGAACAGCTTCCGCAGTGGTTGCAATTCATAATTCCGAAGGAGCCCGGAGCATTGCCGATTTTTGTACAGCTTATTGTTACAGAATTTGCTTTGGATGGCTTAAAGCTGGCTTCTCTCAATACACCAAGTGTGCTTTCAAATTCGCTGTCTGTTGTCGGTGGACTTCTTCTGGGAGATTTTGCTGTTACAGTAGGATGGCTTTCGCCTGACGTTATTTTGTATATGGCATTTGTGGCGATAGCTAATTTTACTCAATCGAATTACGAGCTTGGATATGCATTCAAGTATATGCGTGTGCTTACGTTGATTTTAACGGCAATTTTCGATTACGTAGGTTTTGTCCTCGGTATTATTGTAACAATAACTTTGGCTGCAACAAATAAAAACGTAAACGGTAAACGAAATTACCTTTATCCACTTATTCCGTGGAATGGAAAGGCAATGGCAAGACTGATTTTTCGCCTGAAAAAATACTGTTAGCAGATAAAGCAAAAATGGCGTGTTGCATTACGTTTAAGAATGTAATTTGCAATACGCCACTTTTTTTCTGTAATATCCAAAAGATTATAGACTGCTTTTTTTCGATTTAATTTTCTGGTCTTGTTATTTTATACAATGTATGGTATAATTTAATGTAAATAAAAACGAAAGGCAGGAAAAACTGTGAAACATCTTCTCAAATACATGAGATCATATACAGCTGAATCTATCCTCGGACCTTTGTTCAAGCTTCTTGAGGCAATGTTTGAGTTGTTTGTACCTCTTGTTGTTGCTAACATCATTGACTATGGTATTGCGGAGGGTGACCGTGGCTATATAGTCGGAAAATTCGGTCTGCTTATCGCCCTCAGCGTAATAGGTATCGTATGCTCTGTTACAGCACAATATTTTGCTGCAAAAGCATCTGTAGGAACAAGCGCAAAGCTTCGTCACGCATTGTTTGAGCATATTGAAAAATTATCATTCTCCGACCTTGATAGAATTGGTATTCCTACGCTTATTACACGTCTTACAGGGGATCTTAATACTGTTCAGAACGGTATCAATATCGCACTCAGACTTCTTTTGCGTTCTCCGTTTGTCGTTGTTGGTGCGATGGTGATGGCATTCACTATTGATAAAAAATCATCATTGATCTTTTTGGCGGTAATAGCTGTTCTGTCAATCATTGTAACTATTATAATGCGTGCCTCTGTACCTGCATATAAAAAAGTACAGGGAGAGCTTGACTCTATCACAGGAACTACCCGTGAAAATCTCGCAGGCGCAAGAGTTATTCGTGCGTTCCGGATGGAGGATACCGAAAGAGAAAAATTTGCTGAGCATAACAATGCACTGAAAAAAAGCCAGAAATTCGCCGGATGGATATCTGCTCTTATGAATCCGCTGACTTTTGTTATTCTTAATTTCGGTATAGTAATATTACTGTATTATTCAGGCGTGCAAGTAAGTGCAGGAGCTCTTACAGGTGGTCAGGTGGTTGCGCTTTACAACTATATGACTCAGATACTCGTCGAGCTTATCAAATTTGCAAATCTTATCGTAAGCATTTCCAAGGCTGTTTCTTGCATGAACAGAATTGAAGAAGTTCTTGTTACCGAACCTGCAATGTCATTTACTGAAGTTGCTCCTACAGAAAATAAAAATGCACCTGCTATTGAATTCCGTGACGTTACTCTGCGTTATACAAGCGAAGCAGATCCCGCTCTCACTGATGCAACATTTACAATAGCTCGTGGCGAAACTGTCGGTATAATCGGTGGTACAGGTTGCGGAAAAACTTCACTTGTGTCGCTTATTCCAAGATTCTATGATGCAGAAAACGGTGAGGTTCTCGTAAATGGTGTAAATGTTAGAGAATATCCTGCTGAAACTCTGCGTGGCAAGATAGGCTATGTTCTCCAGCGTGCATCTTTGTTTAAGGGAACTATCCGTGAAAATCTCGAATGGGGCAATCCGACTGCAAGTGATGATGAAATCGCAGAAGCAGTAAGATCGGCACAGGCTTCAGACGTTATTGCAGCTAAAAATGATGGACTTTCTGCATCTGTTGAACAAAACGGACGAAACTTCTCAGGCGGTCAGCGTCAAAGACTTACTATTGCACGTGCACTTGTAAGAAAGCCGGAAATACTTATTTTTGATGATTCAGCATCAGCTCTCGACTTTGCTACAGATGCTGCACTTAGAAGGGAACTTGCCGCTCTCGATTATAAACCTACAACGATTATCGTTTCACAGAGAACTTCGTCAATACAGTATGCAGATAAAATCATCGTTCTCGATGATAGCCGTATTGTTGGTATCGGTAAGCATTCTGAACTTCTTGACACTTGTTCTGTATATCGTGAAATTTATGAATCTCAGTATAAAAAGGAGGCGTAACCATGAGCAAAAATAAGAAAAATACTGTCAAAAAAGAAACATGGCACCGCCTTTTAGTATATCTCAAGAGATATCTGCCACTTATCGCATTGACAATAGTGTTGGCGGCTGCAACTGTAATATTGTCCCTTTATATTCCGATACTTTGCGGACGTGCAATTGATGGTATGGATGGCTTGATCGGAATAAATAGTAATAATAGCAATGTTGTATACGAAAATCTTGTGAAAATAGCGGTGTGTGCATCACTGTGCGGAATCCTGCAATGGCTGATGAACGCTGTAAATAATAGAATTACATATTCGGTAACCTGCGATGTTAGACGTGATGCATTTGATACAATGACACATTTGCCTCTGTCTTATATCGATTCGCATCCACACGGTGGTACTGTCAGCAGAGTTATATCGGATGTCGATCAGTTTGCAGATGGCCTCCTTTTGGGCTTCACACAGTTTTTCTCTGGAATCGTTACTATCGTTTGTACTCTCGTGTTTATGCTGACAATACATCCGCTTATTACACTTGTAGTTGCGATTTTAACACCACTTTCGCTGTTTGTAGCATCATTTGTTGCAAAAAAGACCTTCTCAATGTTCAAACTGCGTTCGGAAACTAATGCAGAGCTGACTTCACATATCAATGAGATAGTAGGCGGTCAGGCAGTAGTTCGTGCATTTTCGAGAGAAGCAGAATCACTCGAAAAATTTGACGAAATCAACGCAAGACTTGAAAAATGCTCACTTCGTGCTGTATTCTTCTCGTCACTCACAAATCCGTCAACAAGATTTATCAATAATATAGTCTATGCGGCGGTTTGCTTGACAGGTGCTATGGCTTGTGTGGCAGGAACTATGACTGTAGGTGGACTTACGAGTTTCCTTGCATATGCGAACCAGTATACTAAGCCTTTTAACGAAATCTCCGGCGTTATAACAGAGCTTCAAAACGCACTTGCTTGCGCCGAGCGTATTTTTGAGCTTATTGATGAGCCAAGATACACACCCGATAAAGAAGATGCTCTCGAGCTTGATAATGTAACCGGTGAAGTAAAGCTTGAAAACGTAGATTTCTCATATACTCCTGAACGAGAACTTATTAAAGACCTTGATCTTTCTGTAATGCATGGTGAGCGTGTTGCTATTGTTGGTCCTACCGGATGCGGAAAAACAACAATAATCAACCTGCTTATGCGATTCTATGATGTACAGAACGGTTCTATAAAGGTTGACGGAAACGATATTCGTGATATTAAACGAAATTCTCTCCGCGGAATGTATGGTATGGTTCTTCAGGATACATGGATAATGAAGGGAACTGTGCGTGACAATATTAAAATGGGTCGTGAGGCTACGGAGGAAGAGGTTATAGCCGCAGCAAAGGCAGCACATGCGCACAGCTTTATTAGACGTTTGCCTAATGGATATGATACTGTAATCAGTGATGATGGCGGTGCTCTTTCAGCTGGTCAAAGACAGCTTCTCTGTATTGCAAGAGTAATGCTTGAAATTCCGCCAATGCTTATACTTGACGAAGCGACATCATCTATCGATACACGTACAGAATTGAAGATACAGAACGCTTTTGCAACGCTTATGAAAGGACGTACATCGTTCATTGTTGCACATAGACTTTCGACTATCAAGGAAGCAGATATAATTCTTGTAATGAAAGCAGGTAGGATCGTCGAAACCGGCACACATGATGAGCTTCTCAAAGCAGGCGGAGCATATGCAGACCTTTGGAATAGTCAATTCGAAGAAGTCAGCAATAATCAGTAAAAGATAACATTAACAAGACAAATGCCTATATCGAACTAAACCGATAATAGTCCCTAAACAAGATAAATAAGGAGAGTGTATGAAAAGAAAAAGATCCGGACCATCGTGTCTGGGTTCACTGGTGTTGCTTGCAGTGATAGTTTTAGGCTTAAAGATACTATATGATAATCGAGATGAAACTGTGGTCAATAATAGCTTTTTTGACACACAGCAGTCCGAGAATTATGATACATCTATTACAGATAATCAACTGTATAATAAGCTTTACAGTGAATTGTCGTCATATGCAACAGAAGTGGAATTTGATTACGACTGTACAGACGAGCTGTTCGATACATTTGAGCAGGTATGTGCAGATCATCCTGAATTATTTTGGCTGAACGGAAGTGGCTCAAGTAAAAAAAGTACTCGTGGCACAGATGTAAGCGTAGTTTTAACACCAGAACCTGTAGCAACTCTTGTGGAATTATTGAAATTTCGTGAAGATATTGATTCTGTGATTCAGAGTATTCACGAAAAAGTCAATGCTGAGTGGACAGATTACGAAAAGATATTGTTTATCCATGATTATCTTGTTGAAAATACGGATTATGATACAGATTGTGCAAATCGAATACTGAATAATGCAGAGTATGCAGATATTTGGCAAAGCTGTAGTGCATACGGCTGTCTTGTTGATGGTTTGGCAGTATGTTCGGGATATGCAGCAGCGTTCCAGCTTCTTCTGAATGAATTTGATATTCCATGTTTCAGAATTTCCGGAATAGATAATGAAAACGGAACTCCGCATGAGTGGAATTGCGTGCAGATAGGAGAAAACTGGTATTACGTTGATGTAACATGGGACGATCCAACATTTATGAATGAGAATTCAGCGTTTAAGGATCAAATAAGTCATGAGTATTTTTTGATCAATGAACAAACTCTTTCTCTTACTCATACCATAAATAAGGAAAAGTACGTTCCGAAATGTACCGATAACGGATACTCGTATTATGTTCAAAATAATAAAAATCTTGATTTGTACGACTATGAGCTTGCACTTGAAATGATAAATGTGCAGAGCGAAAACGATATTATTGAGATAAAATTTTCGACAGTTGAAGAAGCAGAAAAAGCAAAGATAGATTTGTTTGAAAATTCGAAATTTTATGATATCGAATCGATAAAGAGTAGTGGAGTAAGCTCAATTTCCTATAGCATAGGTAAGACAGGCCTGCTCAGAATCAAGCTTGTCAGAGAAATTTCGGATTAGTATAAAAACGTAAGTCTTAATTAAACCGAACTCACAAAACAAAATACTGTAGAGTCGCTGTTTTGAAATTCTGCGACTATACGGATACTACAAAAGAGCCTCAGTCAATCCCAAGCGGACATCGACTGAGACTCTTTTTTTGTTTCAAATTTTTTAATGTGTCACCATTCTACTGCGGGCTTTTTTTATTTTAGCGCGCTGTTTGTTGGCGGTTCTGCTTTTTTTGTGACCGATTACAGCTCCGATAATTGAAGCGGGAATTACAAGAGAAGTGTAAATTATAGACTGTGGTAATGCAAATGCTGAATCCGGCAGTGGAAATGCTGATATGATAAATACGAGAAGTGCAGTGAATAACCCTGACAAAGCTCCTGACGCAATGCCATCACCGGATATACGAACTGCTGCTATACCTCCAAAAAGCGAACTGAGATATAACGCACAAAGTGACAATGGTGTCGTCAATGATGCCGGATCAGTGGTGGAATATGCAATGGCGCAGAAAATAAATAAAAGCAATACCGCAGAAATTATCCATGCGATTTGAGAAAATAAACAGGAGAGAAGAAGATTTCGTTCGCTTTCGTTGTGTTTCATATTTTCCTCCGATGAATTAAAGCACTGATACAAGGTGAACAGTGATGCCAACGTATAAAATAGCTTTGTAAAAAATGTATGCGGAGAAACCGGAAATAAGTACATTAAATCAACTTAAAATAAAAAAACAGAGCCTTAACAAATTCAATCGAATCTGCAAAAACTCTGTTATATAGCTTGGATAAGATTTTAGATACGCCTAAACTGTCACAGGTACGTTGTTCTTAGTCAGCGTCTTCTGCCTTAACGTCAACATTGCGTACAGCAGTGCGAAGAATACGAATCTTGTTGCGTTCATTGCTTGTTTCAATGAGAACTGTTTCGTCCTTGATTGAAACTATCTTGCCGATAATACCACCGATAGTTGTGATTTCGTCACCAACCTGAAGACCATCGCGCATATCCTTGTCCTGTTTTTCCTGCTTCTTCTGAGGACGATACATAAAGAAATAGAATATCGCAATCATAGCGACGAGCATAACAAGAGTGGAAACTGTGCTTACTGTAGGATCAGCTACAGCACCGGCAGCTTCGAGAAAATAATACATGATATAACTCCTTAAATTTTTATTTGCCTATCTATTATATAATAAATGAAAACAATATGCAAGAAGATATGCATCGAATTCATAATAAGTTAAAATTTGTACTCATCTCCATCTTTTGAAAGCACTGAGCATTGAGATAAGCTCGAGGTAATTATTGGCAGGAATAATTCCACCGCTACCACAAGCCCATTTTCCTGAATATTCTCGTGAGAGCTTCTCAATTCTGGAATGTATCTGGACAGGTGAGCTGTTTGAAGTCCATTCTGTACCTATTCCGCTGAGTATTCGTATTTTGTCGCTGTATTTTTCCAGATAATATTCAGCATTTTCTCGACAGAACCAACCGCTGTCACCCTGCGATATAGCATTTTCAATAGATGAGTCCATTCTGATTACAGGTAGCTTATCAGAAGTACCGTTGCCATATACGCATAAACAGTCAAAATAAGGCTCACACATTGAAATATCATTTGAGTCGCAGATAACAGCATATCCTACTTCATTATTATTGCGGAATTTTGGAATTACAGACATCACTTCGTCTTTTTTTTCGCTTGAATAATCTCGAATATCAATGAAAACCATGTCAGATTGAGTATGCTCTGTAAGATATGTAAGTGTTTCAAGCGTATGCTCGACTGTGTTCCAAAGATGCTCTCCTCGTCTCCAAATGAGAGTTTCTGTATGAGTATGAGATAAAAACGGCTCGAATAATACGCTGACCTTTCCGTTACCATGCAGAAAATCAAGAAAATATCGTTTATCGCAAGACATATTCTCCTCCGACGATCTTGTTGTTATTGAATATTCGTTATTTTTAAAAATTTAACAGGCAAATTTAGGACATTATACTACAATATGCGACAAAATGCAAGTTTTAAGCTGAAAATCACGAAAGATTAAAATTATTAAAAATATAATATGCCTATTGACAACACTCATAGTGTGTGGTATAATCCAACTGTACTAATACAAATAATACAGTTAATACAACTTAGCAAGGGGGGATTGAATTTGAGTCTTATCACAGTAGATCTGCGTGATAGAAAACAGCTATACGAACAGATCATCGACAATATCAAAAACCTCATTTTAACAGGCGAATTTAAAGTCGATGATCGCTTGCCATCGGTCAGAGCTCTTGCAAAGGAGCTTGGTATCAACCCTAATACGATACAAAAAGCATACAGTGAGCTTGAAAGGCAGGGAATAATAATGACGCTTCCGGGACGTGGCAGTATTATTTTGAGTGATAAAAATTCTCTGAGAGGCGAAAAGCTTGATGACCTTACTGAAAAGCTAACGTCTATTGCTTTTGAAATGCAAACATCAGGAGTGTCTGAAGAAGAATTTATTGAAATAGCGAGAAGTGCATATAAGAAAGCAGGTGCAAATTTATGATAAAAATAGATTCCATCAGCAAAACGTTCGATGTAGTAAAAAGTCTTGATAATGTGTCTCTCATGATAGAAAATGGCTCTATTTTCGGACTTATCGGGTCAAATGGTTCAGGTAAATCCACGATAATGAAAATAATGTGTGGCGTGTATAAACCCGACTCCGGAGATATACTTTACGACGGAATACCTGTTTGGGAGAATTCCGAGGTCAAGAGAAATGTTGTTTATTTATCGGATGATCAGTATTTTCTTCCGAATTGTACACCTGCTGATATGGCAAGACTGTATGCATCGGTGTATCCTACATTTTCGCATGAAAAATTCAGCGAATATATGAAGATTTTCGGCCTCGACGAAAGACGTAAGGTGACAACATTTTCAAAAGGTATGCAGAAGCAGGTGTCGTTCCTTCTTGGACTTGCATCGGGTACAGATTACCTTTTCTGTGATGAAACACTCGACGGACTTGATCCCGTAATGCGTCAGGCTGTCAGAAAGATAATTGCCGCAGAAGTTGCAGAACGCAGAATGTGTGTGGTTTTCGCATCACATAACCTTAAAGAGCTTGAGGATATCTGCGACCATGTTGCATTACTGCATAAGGGCGAATTACTGTTTGAAGCAGGTATAGATGATGTAAAATTGGGAATACATAAAATTCAGGTATCATTCCCGAAGGAGCGTCTTGATGAAGCTAAAACAGACCTTGAGAAGCTGAATCTGATTTCCATAGAGCAGAGAGGTAGCTTGTTTACATTGGTTGTAAGAGGTCACGAGGACGAAATAGATGACTATATCAAGGCACGAAATCCGATATTTATAGAATTTATTCCTCTTACACTTGAAGAGATATTTATTGCAGAAATGGAGGAGCGAGGATATGAATTCCACGACGAATACATTGGCTAAAAAATACTCAGCGAAAGCATTTTTCAGATTTAATTTTCGACAGAACATACATCATTTACTGCTCTATCTTATCGTGGTAACACTGGTGATGATAATGCCGAGTGTCATTATGATAAATGACTATTATGATACTGTAACTTTTTACGACAAAACAAATAGCAGAATAGCAAATTGTGTAGCTAATCTTGGAGGTATCGGTGTAATTGTGTCGGGCTGTATAGCAGTACTTGCCGGTATGAGTACCATTACATACGTCAATTCAAAGCAAAATATCGGATGCTATCATAGCTTTCCGATAAAGCGTGAAACTATGTATTTAACAGAGAGCTTGACCAGAACACTCTACTGGCTTATAACAATGCTGTTCGGATACAGTGTGTCATATATTATTATGCTTGCCGCACTCCCGACAGATATCGTTCTCGATAATTTCAGCATATTTATGAAGCTTGTTTTCGTTGCAATGCTTGCGTTTATGCTTATCTATGCTGTGTTCTTGTTTGCCGCAGGTCTTACTGGTACAGCTTTCATGAGATTAATAATGGTTTGTGCAGTATTTTTCCTGCCTATCATTGTGTATTCGATATTTGTTATGATGTTTTGCAAAGCAAATGACAATTTACACGAAACATATTATTTCAGTGATGAGGTAATGCAGTATCTTTGCTCACCGGTACGTGCATATATGGGAACAATGGAACTGCTTGAGGAAGGTAAGTGTCTAAAGCTTCTCCTTGTTATTCCTGAATCTGTCGCTTTCTATGTCGGTGGTATAATTTTGCATAAATTCCGCAAAACGGAGCTTGCAGGTACCACCATTATCTGGAAACCGGTCTGGAATGTTCTGAAATACACTGTCGTAGCTTCATGTACTCTCTTTTGCGCATATATATTTGAAGCTATCGATGGTGGAAGTCTTTCGTTTATGATAGGCGCACTTGTCGGAGCCGTACTGTCGCTTATTCTTACAAATACACTCTTTTATCGTTCGTCGAAAGCAATGTTCAAGGGAATTAAGCCATTTGCAGTTTGCTGTGCGTTGATGCTCGTGTTCATATTGATTGTACCATTCAATGTTACAGGTAAAATAGGTCAGCTTTATTCCGCCGGAAATACAAGAGAGCTTACATTGGAAATCGGTAATCTCGATGCAGACCTTACATTTGACAACCCTGACGATATAGCACATATTCTTGCTATGCTTGAGGATGATAATGCAATGTATTCCGGTGCTATAATTCCGGAGTATCGTATGCTCGATCCCAAGGATGATCCCGATTATGAGCTTCTTGACGATGGATTTCTCGCTACAGCCTATGAAGATTATTATAAAATGTCGGCAGAGGAATTTAAGAAGTGCTATGATACTCAATCAGCAAACTATTTCGGTGCAACCCAGTATCGTATCACATTAACTCAAAAGCCGAAGTTTGGTATTCCGCTTTGCTTGGGCCTTGGCGCGGATGCAAACAGTACATTTTCATCTGAAATCGTCAGAACTAAACAGTATTCTGATATAATGGATGTGTCGTCGTGGATGGATTTCGACAGTATCACCGAAATAGCATTTAAAATTGATAATCGTAATCTCTCCATTACAAAAGGAGCTATGCAGACTGATGATACCAGTAGATGTTATTACTATAATCGCAATATCAGCTACGAAAAAGATATTGTTGGAATGTTTGAAAAGGCTGTTTCTGTTCTGTCATTGACGGGATTTGACGAAAGTATTCACGAAAACTCGCCTATAATCGGTTGTATCGATGTGTACTACAATTATAATAAGAATTCTTTCCATTATCCGATTTATGCGGAGAATCTTGAAATGATGAACGCAGTATCCGAATTGTTTTTCGTGTTCAAGGAAACAAACGAAGAATGGAAGCCGTATAAAACAGCAGATGAATACTACAGCGAATCACTTGAGTATATCGAAGGTACAAATAATTTGATATTGCTGGTGAATTGTGAAACAGGCGAAACAAAGAAGCTGACAACAGATGAGTTTGTAAAGCTTGGAAAATACACAACATCCTTTGTGACGGAGGATACGTGGAGATGGTATTATCTCGACAGAAAGTCTGAGAATAAATATATGATAATATATCAGCTTGATGAATATTACGACCTGACGATCAACTTCCGACTTAATGCTGTAACAGACGAAGAACTGGATGACATCTTTGTAAAATAATATAATAATGAAAGAAATCCTCCTATGGCGAGTGTCACGGGAGGATTTCTGTTTTTAGGAATCGTAGCTTTGACTTTCACGCGGACGGAAGAGCAGGGAAATGCACCAGATACCTGCCAATGCTACAACTGTATAAACGATGCGTGAAAGCATAGAAGCCTGACCGCCGAACAGCCATGAAACAATGTCAAACTTGAAAAGTCCGACAGAACCCCAGTTCAGTGCACCGATTATTACGAGAGCAAGCGAAATTCGATCGAGCATAGTTATTCTCCTTTCGGTAAGACTAAGTATAGTTTTGCCGTATATTTTGTGTGTTAAGCATGGGAATTTTGGGAAATAATAAATCACGAAAATCAAGCGATTTTTCGAGCATTTGCAGTAAATTTTTGAATTTCAAAGAAAATTTATTAAAAATATACAATTTTTGATGAAAATTTGCGCTAAAAATCTATTCTAATATTGATTGTTTTGTGAAGATTTTTTGAGAAAAATGTGGTATAATTGTACGAGAAATAATTATAATTTTATTTCTGATGGATGAGGATTTTTTGGAAGTTATTCTTGTCTGTCAAAAAAATTATTGAATAAGGCGTATGTCTTGTTCATACAAAAATATATTTGGAGGCAAATATGAAAAAGACTGTAGCAATGTTGCTTGCTCTTCTGATGTGCGGAAGCGTTCTCGCCGGCTGTAATCAGAATAACAGCGACGAAACTACCGGAACCGGAACAAACGGTGGCACAGTTGATGGTTCTACTGATGTAGAAGGCGGAGAAGCGGCAGCTCCTGCAACCTATACCATGAACAGCGCTACAACTGCTCTCGGTACCAACTGGAACCCCCATACTTGGGAAACAAATGCCGATGACTCTATCCTTGGCTACCTTTCTTCTCCCTTCTGCACCATGTCCATTCTGGACTCTGAAAACGGTGTTTACCAGTGGGTTTATGAAATGGCTACTTCTATCACAGACGTAACTAAGGATCATCAGGATGACCTCACCAAGTACGGTGTAACTCTTCAGTCCGATAAGACTGCTGAAACTACCGAAGCAGGTTATGTATTTGAAATCGCACTCAATCCCAATGCTAAGTGGCAGGATGGCACCGTAATCAATGCGGATAGCTATATCTACTCCATGCAGCAGCTCCTTAACCCTGATATGAAGAACTACCGTGCAAACCTTTATATTGCAGGTGAATCTGCTCTTGCCGGTGCAGAAGCTTACTATTATGCAGGCTCTACCGCATGGCTTGACGCTCAGGGCGCTTATGCTGTTGCTGATCTCGTAAAGGCTGAAGACGGCACTTACACTGCTGCTGACGGCACTGTTGTTAAGATCGCTACAAAGTCTGCTCTTGCATGGCTCGGCGGAAATTCTCTTGACGCTTATGTAAACGCATACGGCGATGCATATTTCGGTGTTGATGCATATAATAGCCTTGTTGCTCTTGCTGATGCTAGTGGTTATGTTGCAGTTACAGATGAAACTCTCGGCTACCTCGTTGGTGTTATCACCGCTGTTCCGGCTTGGGGCGAAACTGAAGCTGAAGCTAATCAGTACTTCGTATATGGCAAGGAATATCCTGCAGCTACTTATGATACAGTAGGTTGCTATAAGGTTGACGATTACACAATCCGTTATGTAACACAGACCTATATCGATATCAACTACTTCCTCACTTCCTGCACAGATACATGGCTCGTTTATGAATCTCTGTATGAAGCAGGTAAGGATACCACAGGCGCACTTCTTACCACAAACTATGGTACTTCCATTGAAACTTCCATGTCCTATGGTCCTTATAAGCTCGAATCTCTCCAGGCTGACCGTCAGGTTGTGTTCACTCAGAACGAAAACTGGTACGGTTGGGAAAAGCAGGCTGACGGTTCTCTCATCTCCTACACCAACTTCGAAGTTGATGGTCAGAAGGTACAGCAGTATCAGACCACTAAGATCGTTATCGACGTTATGGAAGAATCTGCTATGAAGCAGGCATTCCTTAAGGGTCAGCTTTCCGATTGGTCTCCTTCCGCTGAAGAACTTACCGCTTATGCAACCTCCGACCAGCTCTATAAGGTTGATGAAACCTATACAATGTCCTTCTTCTTCAACACCAATGTTGATGCTCTTAAGGAAATGGACAACTCTAAGGGTAATACCAATTCTGTAGTTCTCTCTAACGATAACTTCCGTAAGGCATTCTCCCTTTCTATCGACCGTGCTGAATTCGTAACTGCTACTCCCGGTTATAAGCCCGCGTTCGCTCTTATGAACAACCTCTACTTCTATGATGTTTATAACGATCCGAACTCCTCTTACCGTGGTTCCGATGAAGCTAAGCAGGCTATCACAAACCTTTATAACGTTGAATACGGTGAAGGCACAGCTTATGCTACTCTCGATGCAGCACACGATTCCATCACAGGTTACAACCTCACTGAAGCTAAAGAACTCATGAAGACAGCTTGCGACGAACTCGTAGCAGCAGGTCTTTACAACGCAGGTGAAGATATTGTTATCCGTATCGGTTGGGCAAAGGGCTCCATCCAGTCTTCCGATAACAACCAGCTCGCACTTATCAATAAGTTCATGAACGCTGCTGTAGAAGGCTCCGGATTCGGTAAGGTAACCTTCGAAGCTATCGGTAACATCGAAGACCGTTATGGCGATGTATCCGGTGGTGAATATGCTATCGGTTACGGTGCATGGGGTGGCGCTGCGTTCTATCCTTTCAGAAACCTTCAGGTTTATTGCGATACCGACCAGTATGATATCAACGAAGCAGCTTGTTGGGATCCCGCTACAGAAACTCTTACCCTTACTGTTAACGGCGAAGATGTAACCATGTCCTGGAAGGATTGGTCTAACGCCCTCATCGGTACCGGTAAGTTCTCTGAAGCTGACAACAAGACTAAGCTCGCTATTACCGCACAGCTCGAAGAACTCTACCTCAAGAAGTATTACAGAATTCCTCTTTGTGGCACCACTTCCTGCTTCCTTATGTCTTATAAGAACAGCTACTATACTGAAGAATACAACATCATGTATGATTTCGGTGGTCTGCGTCTCATGAAGTATAACTACAATGATGCTGAATGGGCAGAATTTGTAGCTGAACAGAACGGTACCCTCAGCTACGAATAATACTTGAGTTAAACTAAACTATTGCGATGTTCACTTGGCAGGTGGAGGTAATCTCTTCCTGCCTTGTGATATATTTAAGCTGTTTACCGCGTCTGCATCAAAAATTCGCATTTTAACGGATTTTTGATGAGGACTTCGGATAAGATGTCTATAAGGAGACAAGTTATGACCAAATATGTTATAAAAAGAGTGCTGCTGATGATGCTGACGCTTTTCGTGATCATAACGATCTGCTTCATGCTCATCCGTATGCTTCCGAGAGAATTACCGCAGGATAAAAATCTGCAGGCTGTTATTAGTGCAAGATGGGAAGCACTTGGATATAACGAGCCATTGCTAATACAATTTGGGATATATCTGAAAAATATCTTTACTGAATGGGATTTCGGTACCTCATGGTATATCGCTTTCCGTCAGCCGGCTTGGAATGTTCTTTTGGATAGACTTCTCCCAACGGTTCTCGTTAACCTCTATTCATTTATTTTATCTATTCCTTTCGGTATTCTGCTTGGTATTTTCTCTGCTATTAAGAAAAATAAGTGGCAGGACCAGCTGATAAGTACGCTTGTAATGGTTGGTATTTCTGTACCATCCTACGTTTACGGCTTCCTTGTACAGTATTGCCTGTACTTTAAGCTCGATTTGTTCCCGCTTACCGTTTCATCTCTTGCAGATGCAGGTGGTTCGTGGACTTCATGGGCAATGTTCTACAGTATGATTCCTGCTGTTATTGCGCTTTCGTTCAGCCAGATCGCAGGTCTCTGTCGTTTCACCCGTGCCGAGCTTACCGAAACTCTCACCTCTGACTATATGTTGCTTGCAAGAACAAAGGGTCTTACCCGTTCACAGGCGACAGTTCGTCATGCCCTTAAAAACGCTATGGTTCCGATCCTTCCGATGATCATTTCTACCTTTATTTCTATACTTTCCGGTTCTATGGTCATTGAAAGAATTTTCGCAGTACCCGGCGTTGGACAGCTGTATATTAAATCTATCCAGCTTCTTGACTATGATGTATTTATGCTCGATACGATTTTCTATACCTTTGTCGGACTTCTCGCAGGTATCGTTGTTGACATCAGCTACGGATTTATCGATCCGAGAATCAGAATGGGGCAGAAGAAATGATGAACAAAAAAATAAATATTGATAATATTTCGGCTGACAAGTTTGAATTTGTCAACCACGGCGAACGTATCTCCGATAAGAAGTTTGACGATAAACCAATCGGATATTTTAAGGATGCTTGGATACGTTTCCGTAAGAATAAAGGCTCTATCGTAGCTGCTATTATCATCCTTGTTATCGTGCTGTATGCATTTGCCGCACCTTTGCTCATCAGTAATTATGATAGCACATTTATGGATGTATTCTATGCGAAAAAACCACCGCGTAATATCCTTCTGTCACACATTGGTATTGCCGATGGTTCAACATCTCGTGACTTCGCTGATAAAGGTCTTATCAAAGCTGTATCTATTGGTATGGCTGCTGAAGATCGCGACGGAACAGGCAAAGTGACTCTCGAAGAAGGTATGGAAAGCTATTACCAGCCTATCGTTGAGATCGGAAATAGCTATGAAATCACTGAAATTCGCGGTGCAAAGCCTAAAACAATGTATGAAGCACGCATCGATAACTATCTCGAAGTCGGTTTCCTTTACAGAAGCATTGAACAGTCTGAATATCAGAAGATCGTTGATTGGCAGAACGAAACCGGTAAGCAGGTTCTGTATCCGCTGATCGCTAATAACGAGTATAACACCGATGCAAACGATGCTAATAACTGGTATAAGACTAAGAAGGGTGCTCCTATCTATATCAATGAAAATGGTAAAGAAAAGGAAATCTCCTTTGGTGAAGGCATGGTTCTTGAGGATAACTATAAGCGTGATGCTGATGGAAATCCGATTTATTATGAGTATACCGGCGGTGGTACTGTCGATACTGCTCAGTATAAAGTTCGTGTACTTTATTATAATTTCTACACCTACCGTAATGGATTTGAGCCTGAATATATCTTCGGAACAGATAGCCAGGGTTACGACCTTGCGCTCCGTCTTGCAGGTGGTATAAGACTCTCACTTCTTGTTGCTGTTTGTGTATCCGCTATCAACCTTACACTTGGCGCATTCTATGGTGCAGTTGAAGGCTATTACGGCGGTACTCTTGATATCGTTATGGAAAGAATTGCCGATATTCTGAGTGGCGTTCCGTTTATGGTTGTTGCTACATTGTTCCAGATGCACCTTGCCGCAAAGGTTGGCGTAGTACCCAGTCTATTGTTTGCGTTCGTGCTTACAGGATGGATTGGTATGGCAAGCCGTACAAGAACACAGTTCTATCGTTTCAAAAGTCAGGAGTACGTTATCGCTGCGAGAACTCTCGGTGCAAGCGATATGCGTATAATTTGGAAACACATCTTCCCGAACTCTCTTGGTACTATCATTACAGGCACAGTGCTTGTTATCCCCGGCGTTATTAACAGTGAAAGTATGCTTTCATACCTTGGTATCGTAAAGCTTGGTGGAACTGAGACAACTTCTCTCGGTACACTTCTTTCTGACGCAAATAGCCTTTGGACGACATATCCTCACCTTATGATTTTCCCGGCGTTGATTCTGTCACTCCTTATGATTTGCTTCAACCTGTTCGGTAACGGTCTTCGTGACGCATTCAACCCGTCGCTTCGTGGTGTGGAGGATTAAGCGTGAAAGATAATATGCAATTTAGTGCAAAAGCATGGCTTCGTTCATGTGAAAAAATCTGCATCGTCTCCTGCGATATTAATACTTTTAAGATTTGATGATAGGAGGAAAATGAAGTGGATAACGTATTAGAAGTAAAAAACTTAAAAATATCCTTCCGAACCTCCGGTGGTACGCTTAAAGCAGTTCGTGATATTTCATTCAACCTTGAAAGAGGTAAAACTCTTGCTATAGTTGGTGAATCAGGTTCGGGTAAATCAGTAACATCTAAAGCTATTCTTGGAATTCTTGCCGGTAACTCCATAATTGAGGGTGGCGAGATACTTTATGATGGCAAGGATCTGCTCAAAATCAGCGAAGAGGAAATGTGCAAGATTCGCGGTGACAGAATTTCAATGATCTTCCAGGATCCGCTGTCTTCACTGAATCCTATTGTAAAGATAGGTAAGCAGATCACAGAAGCAATGCTTCTTAAGAATAAGGGAAATCGCAGTGCAGCAAGAAAGGATTTTAATAAAACTCTTGCTATACTCAAGGAAAACATTATTGCAGCCGGTGGAGATTCCGCAAAGGTTTCTGAGATGATCACAACCTTCGATAAGTTCAATATCGAAGCTATAGGTCTGGAAAATGACTACAATAATGCGTTCGCAGCAGCTGAAGGTCTTCTTTCCGATATGGATGAGTTTATCTTCCTTACCGGTAAAAAGCAGAATGTTGACGTAAAAGGCGAACTCGGTGAATTTATTTCAACTCTGAAGGCAGTAAAAAATCCTTTCCTTACCAATTCTTATGACAGCGAGATCGATAAAATCGCAGACGAGCTGAAATCTGCAAGAGATAGCTATGTAAAATCTTCGGAAAATGCTGAGCTTCCTGCAAATATTAAAGCTGTTCTTGAAAAAGTCGAAAAGCTTCTGGCTGAGATAACATCGCAGACTCGTCCTAATTTCTTCAGAATCGGATACTATAAGTTAAAGAATCCAAATGAAGATATTAGCTCTATGGAAATCGAAAAGCTTAACGAAATGACTCTTGCTTACCTCAACGATAACTTCATGAACGAGTTCCTCGGAATGGTTGAGAGCGGAATGAAGTATTCGTATGATAAGGCGCTTGAAAAAAAGAAGGCTGTTATTGCAGACCTCAAAGTAGCCAGAGATTTTTATAGAGAAGGCAATTACGATAAGGCTTCCGCACACGCAAAGTGCAGGGAAGTGGCTGCAAAGGTTGAAGATTCTATCGACCGACTTGAAATCGTGAAGGATAGTATGATGTATACCTTCCGAAGCAGTCTTGCCGGTTCAATCGATAAATACTTCACCGCTAAGGTTCGCAATCCTAAGGAAGAAGCACGATTTGATAAGCAGTCTAAAAAGCGTGATGCCCTTATCGCAAAAGGAAAGAATGTCGACTGGAAGGTTGTTCCAAAGCTTGTTTATGACCTTGATGAATTGAAGGAAGATGTAGTTACAGTTACCGATCGTATTATCGAGAGATATCAGAACTATATTTCTGCATCAGATTCAGTTGATTTCCATGCACGCAGCATCGAGCTTATCGACTACTTTAAGTCAAAAGCATCAGAGGTTGTGTATAAGGTCACAAAGAAAATGGCAAAGGAAAAGGCAATCAAGCTTATGGAGGAGGTAGGTATTCCCGAACCTCACATTCGTTATTACCAGTATCCTTTTGAATTCTCCGGCGGTATGAGACAGCGTATAGTTATCGCTATCGCACTTGCTGCTAACCCGGATATCCTTATTTGTGACGAACCTACTACTGCGCTTGACGTAACAATTCAGGCACAGATACTTGAGTTGATAAATAAATTGAAGGAAGAAAGAAACCTTTCCGTAATCTTTATCACTCATGACCTTGGTGTTGTTGCTAATATGGCAGACGAAATTGCAGTTATGTATGCAGGTAAGATCGTAGAATATGGTACAGCAGATGACATTTTCTATGATCCTCGTCATCCGTATACATGGGCGTTGCTTTCCTCTATGCCTGACCTTGATACAAAGGAAAAGCTTGATGCAATCCCCGGTACACCACCGAATATGATATATCCTCCCGAAGGAGATGCATTTGCAGATCGTAATAAGTACGCAATGAAGATTGATTTCGAGGCACAGCCACCGCAATTTGAGGTTTCGGATACACACTGGGCTGCTACATGGTTGTTGCATCCTAATGCACCGAAGGTTGAACCGCCGAGAATCATCACCGACCGTATTGAGAGAATGAAAAAAGCAGGAGGAATTGACGCATGAGTTTAAACGAAAATAGCGAAGTTTTGCTGCGAGTCGAAAACCTCTGCCAGTATTTCAAAATGGGCGACAAAGAGCTGAAAGCTGTCGATAATGTATCGTTCGATGTTAAAAAAGGCGAAGTTTTCGGTCTTGTAGGCGAATCAGGCTGTGGTAAAACCACCACTGGTCGTTCAATCATCAAAATCTATGATATAACATCAGGTAGCATTTACTTTAAAGGTCAGCGTATCTGTGCAGGTACAAGATCATATAAAGAGGCTATTAAATCTGCAAAGAAAGAGCTTGATGAACTAAATAAAAACGGTGGCAGTGCCGAAAGAAAAGCTGAGCTTGAAAAAATTATCGCAGAAAATAAAGAAGCGATTAAATCAGCTAAGTTCGATCATCTTCATTCCGATAGAGAATACGCAAAATCTCTCGTAGCGAAGCTCGATGAAGAATATAAGCCTAAGCTTGAAAAAGCGGCAAATAATCCCACTGAGCTTGCAGAACTTAAAAAGAAGTACAACGATGAACTGAGAATAGCGAAAAAGACACGTCTTATCACAAAGATACAGATGATCTTCCAGGACCCGATTGCTTCTCTCAACCCTCGTATGACTGTTCGTGAAATCATTTCTGAAGGTCTTGTAATTAACGGTATTCGAGATCAGGAATATATTGACGAAAAAGTATATGAGATTCTTGAGCTTGTAGGCTTGGTGCGTGAACACGCAGGTCGTTATCCTCACGAATTCTCTGGTGGTCAGCGTCAGCGAATCGGTATAGCACGTTCTGTAATTATGCGTCCCGATCTGCTCATCGCCGACGAACCTATATCTGCACTTGACGTTTCGATTCAGGCGCAGGTAATCAACCTTCTCAATGAGCTTCGTGAACGTCTCGGACTCACAATACTCTTTATCGCTCATGACTTGTCAGTTGTAAAGTATTTCTCTGACAGAATCGGTGTTATGTATTTTGGTAAAATGGTAGAGCTTGCACCGTCAGATGAACTGTTCGAGCATCCTCTGCACCCATATACACGCTCACTTCTTTCTGCAATTCCTTTGCCTGACCCAAGAGCTGAGAAAAAGCGTACAAGAATAACTTATAATTCGCTTGCCGAACATGATTATAGTACCGATCTTCCTTCAATGCGTGAAATTACACCAGGTCACTTTGTCTACTGCAATGATGCGGAAGAAGCACGTTATAAGAAGGAACTCGGACTGTGAAAAATCGAAGGACGAGCCTTATAAAATATGGAATAACTACCATAATAGGTGCAATCATGGTTTATGCAACCATAAGCTTGCACGGATATAGTCTTGCTGTGACTTTGGCTGATAAATACCGTATTTTGGCAGATGCATTCACAATTCCCGGCGTAGTGATAATGCTATGCGGAGTGCTTGTGGCAGTGTCAAATGAGGGAGCGTTCGAAGGCATATCGTATGCAATGAGCTATGCAATGAAAATGCTTATTCCCGGTATGGGAGCAAATAGGCATGAAAAATACGGTGATTATGTTGAACGAAAACGTGAAAAAGGTGGCGTAAAGGGCTACGGCTTCCTGTTCATCGTTGGAGGCGTTTTCATGATAATAGCACTTGTATTTATTGCACTGTTTTATTCCGTATATTAAACTTAAGAAAAGCATTTGTGTGAGAAATCACGCAGGTGCTTTTTTCTTTTTCTGTTTTTAATAATTTCTCTGCTGTTTCCAGATGCCTTGTTATTATAAATTGTAAAAATCTGCTTAACAGTATTGACTTTTACCGGTGATAGGATATAATAATAACATAACAATTTCGGGAGGAAAAAATGTCTGTTATACTAATAGGAATGCCATCATGCGGAAAGAGCACAGTAGGTGTGTTGCTTGCTAAAAAGCTGGGATATAGATTTATAGATTCGGATCTGCTTATTCAGGAAAGTGAAGGAAGGCTTTTGCATGATATCATTTCTGATGAAGGAATCGATGGTTTTATTGCAATAGAAAATAATGTTAATTGCGGTATTGTTGATGAAAAAGCTGTAATTTCTACAGGCGGAAGCGCAGTTTATGGTAGCGAAGCTATGGCTCATCTGAAAACGCTTGGAAAAATCGTGTATCTTAATATTTCCTATGAAACAATGTCACAGCGACTGGGCGATTATGTGAACCGTGGTGTGGTCTTGCGTGAAGGCTATACACTCAAAGATATGTACGATGAACGTGCTAAGCTGTACGAAAAATACGCCGATATTACAGTAAATTGTACAAATGCAAATATTAGCGAAACTCTGGATAATCTGTTGGAACACTTGAATATTGAGTAAAAAGCTTAACTGAATACAAAATAGGACGGGATTGACAGGCATTGAATAAAAATAACCTCATAATATGTGATGAAAATCAATATTTAGGAGGAAAATATGCTTGAGTTGATATTGTCAATTTTTGCAGGATTCAGCGTTGCGACTCTTTCGTCTGCCGGTGGAATCGGAGTGGGGAGTAATAACTTTCCACCCCCGCTTTCAAAGGAAGATGAAGTCAAGTATTTCAGAGCAGCACGATATGATGGTGATACAAATGCTCGTGCGAAGCTGATAGAGCATAACCTGAGATTGGTCGCTCATATTGTGAGAAAATACTATTCGTCAAGTAATTTAGAGGAAGATCTAATATCGATAGGCACAATAGGTCTTATTAAATCAGTAGATTCTTTCGATGTCGATAACGGTGCAAGATTCGCAACCTATGCAGCTAAATGCATACAAAACGAAATACTAATGTACTTTAGAACACAAAAAAAGCTGTCGCAGGAGGTCTCGATTAACGAAACTATCGATTCGGACAGCGAAGGAAATCCACTGACTTATGGTGATATTATCAAATGCGATGATACAATAGCTGATGATATCGATACTAAAATAAAACTTTCCAAAGCAACAGAATATATAATGAAGAATTTAGATAAACGAGAGCGTGAAATAATCATAATGCGTTACGGACTGGGCAATAACGCCGCAATAACGCAAAGAGAAGTGGCAACAAAGCTTGGTATTTCGAGAAGCTATGTTTCAAGAATCGAAAAAAATGCTCTTGAAAAAATTCGCTCGGTACTTTAATATCTTTAATATGTACAGAACACTCCGCGCGAAAGTGCCCTGCGATAAATTTATCAAATCTATATAAAAGAACGTGTTTGATCGTTCTGAATATATTATGAACATACTTGCAATAAATTATGAATACATGACCTGAGAATATTTTGACAATGCAGTATGAGGATATTGTTGTTAAGTTCAAAAAAATAAAAAAACTTTTGCAAAACCTATTGACAAAACATAACGGTTGTTGTATAATACATGAAGAAAAACGAAGTAGAACTTCTCCGTTCTCACCTTACTGCAATCAGGCACGATAAGGTCAATATGATTTGCACTATAGGTGCGTTTTGTCGTGCGGAGAATGTTCTTTGTGCGATTTTTTGTTATATTTGGAGGTGCTTAACCATTAGCGCGAAAGAACTTATCATTAACGATGACATTAGAGTCAAAGAAATACGTATGCTCGATGAAGATAACGGTCAGCTCGGTATCATGAGCTTGAACGATGCTAAAGCGTACGCTTACGACCGCGGATTAGATCTTGTGTTGATCGCTCCGAATGCAACCCCTCCCGTTTGTCGTGCCATGGACTACGGTAAATACCGCTATGAACTCGACAAGAGAGAGAAGGAAGCTAAGAAGAAGCAGCAGACTGTTGAAGTAAAAGAAGTACAGCTCTCCTGTCGAATCGATACGCATGACTTTGAAACAAAAGCCAACCGCGCCATCAAGTTCCTGCAGGACGGAAATAAAGTTCGTGTATGTCTCCGCTTTAGAGGCCGTGAGATTGCACATCAGGAACTCGGCAAAGAAATGCTCGCTAAATTTGAAGAAGCTGTTGCTGAGGTCGGCGCAGTCGATAAGAAGCCTACACTTGAAGGAAGACAGATGATAATGTTTGTCAACCCGGTAAAGAATACGGCTAAGTGATATCGCGCTGTGGATAGTTCCATTTGCAAAGGAACGCCATAAATTACGACAAAGCATAATTAACCATACCGAAAGGAAACGCAAAAATGGGAAAGATCAAGACACATAAGGCATCTGCCAAGAGATTTGCCGTTACAGGTACCGGTAAAGTAAAGGTTTTCCACTCTGATCACAGACATAACCTCGGTCAGAAAACCTCAAAGAGAAAGAGACACCTCAGAAGCAGCCAGATCCTCAGCCCCGCTATGACAGCTAATGTCAAGAGACTGATTAACAAGGACTAAGACTGAACGAGAACATACCTGTAAACAGAGAAAGGAATATATAAAATGGCTAGAGTTAAAGGCGCAATGATGACGCGCAAAAGAAGAAATAAAGTCTTAAAGGCTGCCAAGGGCTATTGGGGTTCCAAGTCTAAGCACTTCAAGATGGCTAAGCAGGCCGTTATGAAGTCGGGCAACTATGCATATATCGGACGTAAGCAGAAGAAGAGAGAGTTCCGCGCACTGTGGATCACTCGTATCTCCGCTCAGGCGAAGGTAAACGGCATGAACTATTCAACACTTATGCATGGTCTTAAGCTTGCCGGTGTTGACCTCAACCGTAAGATGCTCGCTGAAATCGCAGTATCCGATAAGGAAGCATTTGCTTCTCTCTGCGAAACTGCAAAGGCTGCTCTTTAATCGAACATAAAATCGGGGGTGTTGCGGCTTGTGACACCCTTTTATTATTAATTATGAATACTGAATTATTTCTCGATAAATTCAAGGCTGACTATGTACAGTCAAGAACAAACCTAAAAACTGTCACATTTTCTAAGCTTTCGGATAAAAAATTTCGTGACAGATCAAAGCTTTTTCTTGCGGAAGGTGTTAAACTAACCGAGGAAGTACTTAAATATGTTAAAAATGTCGATACGGTAATCTTCTCACAGTCCGCTGTGATGCGTCAGGATGATCGGATTTTGAAAATTGCGGAAACAGCGAATGAGCTTGACATAAGAGTGAGCGTGTTCGCGGATTCCGCATTTGAAAAAATATCCACTGAATCTGCTCCGCAAGGTGTAATTGCAGTTGTCCCGTATCTTGAAGAATTGCATCAAAAAATAGATTTTAATACCTGGCAGAAGGATAGAAGATTGCTCATGCTCGATGAGATACGTGATCCCGGTAATCTCGGTACAATCATGCGTTCAGCTGAAGCAATGGGTATAAATGGCATTATTCTGTTCGGATGTGCAGATATATATAGTCCTAAGGTCGTGCGAGCAGCTATGGGAACGCTCTTTCGTATGCCTGTATTTGTCGCTGATAGCTGTGTTGATTGTATTGAAACAATGAAGCAAAACGGACGCAGAGTTTTAGCTACAGCTTTGGGCGAACATACTTTGACACTCGGAGAATATGATATCGACCACAGCGATTGTCCGATAATCGGAAACGAAGGACATGGTATTTCTGATGAAATTATAGAAAAATGCACTGCTTGCGTAAGAATACCGATGGCAGGAAATACTGAAAGCCTTAATGCCTCAGCAGCTGCAACGTGTATTCTGTGGGAGTATTTTAGAAAAACAACAAAGTAATCGTTTTTTTGGTTCTGCACATTAGAATTAATTTAATTGTAAAAGGAGAACAGTATGTTGGACGATCATAGACTGTATTGGATATGGCTGGCGGAATCGTTCAGACAGGGAAATAAACTCGCTGCAAAGCTTGTGCAAAGATATGGTGGAGCAGCGGAGATATACGATGGTGCGGCTGATGATATCAAGGAAGATGAGATTTTTACAGCTGAAAATGTCACAAAGATAAAGAAATCGTTGCGTGACCGTTCTCTTGTTCGAGCAGAACAAATATTAGCAAGATGCGAACAGTTGGGTATATCCGTCATTACCCCGCAGGACGATGATTTTCCTGCTAAACTAAAAACTCTTCACGATATGCCAATAGTTCTGTATGTGCTTGGTAAATTGCCCGATTGCGATACCTGCCTGCTTACAACAATTGTTGGTACCAGAAAAATGTCCGATTATGGAAGAAAAATCGCTTATTCATTGGGTGCAGGACTTGCTTTTGGCGGTGCTGTTGTGGTAAGCGGAATGGCACTTGGAGCTGATAGTATGGCTCTTATCGGTGCACTTGATGCCGGAGGTAATGTGGTGGCAGTGCTTGGTTCCGGTGTTGACGTTATATATCCTGCCGATCATAAAGAAATATATAGAAAAATTGCAGAACGTGGTGCGATAGTATCAGAATATCCACCGGGTTCACCACCAATCGGAAGCCATTTTCCTGTGCGAAATCGTATTATGAGTGGTATTTCAGATGCTACAGTTGTAGTTGAAGGTAGTGCCTTTAGCGGAGCTATGATCACTGCTAACCACGCTATAACACAGGGAAGAAAGCTGTTTGCAGTACCCGGAAATGTTGGCGACGAAGGCTCGGAAGGTACGAATATGCTTCTCAGAGAAGGCGCAATACCTGTGCTTTGCGCTGAAGATATCCTGTGTGAATTTGAGTTTATCTATAGTAATAAAATTAATATAGACCATGCAAATAACAGCCTCCGTGGCTTGGATATGGATAAACTGTCGTTGAATGCGATGTCGCGAACAAGAATAGGAACAGGTTCCGGAAAAGTTGGAGCAGAGAAGAATTATTACGGCAGTGGTTCGTACGGTGGACGTGCTCCTAAGAAAACTTTTGATGATGTCAGCCAAAATCAAGGCTCAGCACAAACTGCAAAAATATCAGGAAATAATACGCAAAGACAAACTGCATCAAAAAAAGAAAAAGCAAATGTAGTAGGTGCGAAAAATCTATTTAGCGGTATCATTTCGGGATTAAAAGATAAAAATGAGCCTAAAAAAGAGAAAATCACAGAAAATTCTGATAAAAAAGTCATTCCGGCAAGAAAAATTGAGCTTGATATGCTTGATGAATCCGAAATCAAGGTATATAATAAAATGAAGCCGAATGTACCTATGCTACCTGATGAATTGGTTGATGAAAATACAACAGTTGCAGATGTAATGAGCGCACTGACAATGCTTGAAATGGCAGGTGCTGTCGATTCAGGTGGCGGAGGATATTTCATGCGAACATCGCCTGACGATATTATGCAGTCAATAAATGATTGATACGATGTAACGATAAATTGAAATAATTTGCACTATTGAAGGGAAAACATAAATGACAAATCTTGTAATCATGGAGTCGCCTACAAAAGCTAATACCGTAAAGAGCTATCTTGGCTCAACATATAAGGTAGTTGGCTGTATAGGACATATCCGTGACCTTCCGAAATCAACCCTTGGTATTGACCTGGAAAATAATTTTGAAGCACACTATATAAATATTCGAGGAAAAGGCGAACTCATCAAAGAGCTGAAAAAAGAAGTAAAGAATGCTGACCGAATTTTCCTTGCAACTGACCCTGACCGTGAAGGCGAAGCTATAGCATGGCATCTTTCAGTCGCATTGCAGATACCTCCGGAAAAGCTCAAAAGAGTTACTTTTAACGAAATAACAAAAACTGTAGTTAAAGAGGGCATAAAAAAGCCACGTGATATCGACATGGATGTTGTAAACGCACAGCAGACTCGTCGAATCCTTGACAGAATAGTTGGCTATAAGCTTTCTCCATTCCTTTGGAAAACCGTAAAGAGTGGTCTTTCTGCCGGAAGAGTTCAGTCTGTTGCAACAAAGATCATCGTTGACCGTGAAAATGAAATACGTGCATTCATTCCAAAGGAATATTGGACTGTTGAGGCTATGCTTAAGGCTTCCGACGGTAAGGAGTTCGAGGCTCGCTTCTGGGGAAAAGAAAATTCAAAAACTAAAATGGAGCTTGATTGTGAAGCTGATGCAAGAGCTATTTACGATCAGGTTAATGGTAAACAGTTCCGTGTCGCTGAAATTAAAAGAGGAAAAAAGCTGAAAAATCCCGCACCTCCTTTTACAACATCAACATTACAGCAGGAAGCATCGCGTAAGCTGAATTTCCAGTCTGCACGCACAATGAAGGTTGCGCAGGAGCTTTATGAAGGTATCAATCTCGGCTCCGAATTTGGTGGCACACAAGGTCTTATAACATATATGCGTACAGACTCATTGCGTATATCTGATGAAGCACGTGCAGCCGCAAAGGAATATATCACCGAAAAATACGGTGCAGAGTATTATCCTAAGAATCCTCGTATCTACAAATCTAAAGCAAATGCACAGGATGCCCATGAAGCTATTCGTCCTTCCGCAACCATAGAACCGTCGAGAATAAGAAAACTGCTTACTTCCGATCAGTATAAGCTGTATAAACTGATCTGGGATCGCTTTATCGCAAGTCAGATGGAGTCGGCAGAGCTTTCTACAGTTCAGACTGATTTTAATTGTGCAGGAAATATCTTCCGTGCAAGCGGATATACCGTGAAGTTCCCCGGATATATGGCACTTTACGAAGAATCTACTGATGATACTAATCAGAATGACGAAAAGAATACTCGCCTTCCTGTAATAAGTGAGAATGAAATGCTTGATTCCGTAAAGGTTACTCCAAATCAGCATTTTACAGAACCTCCGGCAAGATATACAGAAGCTTCTCTTGTGAAATTCCTTGAAGAAAAGGGAATAGGCAGACCGAGTACCTATACTACGATCATGTCGATTATCAATACACGTGGCTATGTTAAGCGTGAGGGAAAATCTCTCGTGCCGACTCCACTTGGTGATATCACAACTAAGCTTATGTGCGAGAATTTCCCCGATATAGTAGATTATAAATTTACCGCATCTATGGAAAATCAGCTTGATGAAATCGAAAACGGCGAAAACACTATGCTTGCGGTACTTAGTAATTTCTATACAGGCTTTGCGGAAGAACTCGAAAAGGCACAGGCTAATGTTGCTGAAAAGGATATTGAACTTCCTGTAGAGGAAACCGATATAATTTGTGAGCATTGCGGAAGCCGTATGGTCGTAAAGAATGGTCGATTTGGCAAATTCGCAGCTTGCCCTAATTATCCTACCTGCAAAAATACAAAACCGCTTGCCAAAACAGGTGACGGTCTTGTTGAAAAGAAACCTGAAATATCCGATGAAAAATGCGAGCTGTGTGGCGCAGATATGATACTTCGCACAGGTCGCTACGGAAGCTTCTATGCTTGCTCAAGATATCCGGAATGTAAATTCACTAAGCAAAAGGTTCGTCCGCTCGGAGTTCCTTGCCCGCAGTGTGGTGCGGATATCGTAACCAAGCATGGCAAGAATAAAACAGTATTCTATAGTTGCTCGAAATATCCCGAATGTACATTCTCGTCATGGGATATGCCTACAAATGAAAAGTGTCCCACCTGCGGAGGAATGCTCTATCGTAAAAAGGGAAAGAATCAGCTCGTTTGTAAAGCAGAGAACTGTGGCTTCAAAAAAGATGTAGTAGAGGAAAACGAAGATACTACAGAAGAATAATATAAAATTCGGGAATTAAAAACTAACGATCAATAATATAATTTTTATCTGAATTATGAAAAATATAAATGTATACGGTGCAGGGCTTGCCGGCAGTGAAGCAGCATGGCAGGCAGCAAAACAAGGCGTTCATGTTACACTTTATGAAATGAAGCCGAATAAAAAATCTCCCGCACATCATTCAAATGGATTTGCAGAGCTTGTTTGCTCAAATTCTTTGAGATCAGCGGAAATCACAAATGGTGCAGGCCTTTTGAAAGAAGAGCTTGCACGAATGGGCTCTATCATTATGGAAGCCGCAAGAAAAACTCAGGTAGCGGCAGGTGGCGCTCTTGCTGTTGACAGAAATCTCTTTTCTGAATATGTAACAGAAAAAATTCGCTCAAATCCTAATATTACGGTTGTCGAGAGTGAGGCCACCGAATTGCCAAGTGATGAAATCACAGTGGTGGCAACAGGACCTCTCACATCAGATGCGCTTGCCGAAAAAATAAGCGAGCTTATCGGCGGAAAAAGCCTCTATTTCTATGATGCCGCCGCACCGATAGTTGATGCAGAGTCTATTGATATGACAAAAGCATTCTTTGCAACTCGATATGATAAAGGCACACCTGACTATATAAATTGCCCGTTCACAGAGGAAGAATATAAAGCCTTTTATAACGCACTTGTAACTGCGGAAGAAGCAAAATTGCATGATTTTGAATCAGGTAATAAGCTTAAGGTTTTTGAAGGCTGTATGCCTGTTGAAGTAATGGCAAAGCGTGGTGAAGATACGTTGCGTTTTGGCCCAATGAAGCCTGTAGGAATTAAGCATCCCGAAACAGGTGAGGAATTCTATGCTATCGTACAGCTCAGAAAGGAAAATGACCACGGATCAATGTATAACCTGGTCGGCTTCCAAACTCATCTTACGTGGGGCGAACAGAAGCGTGTGTTCAGAATGATTCCCGGACTTGAAAATGCCGAATTTCTTCGCTATGGTGTTATGCACCGCAATACCTTCCTTTGTTCACCCGAACTTCTCAATGCAGATTATTCCATGCGTGAGCATCCTAATCTCTATTTTGCAGGCCAGATGACAGGCGTGGAAGGCTATATTGAATCAGCAGCTTCCGGATATGTTGCCGGAGTCAATGCAGCATTGAAAGCGCAGGATAAAGAAGCGTTCATATTCCCCGAAGAAATGATGATAGGTGCAATGGCTTACTATATTTCGCACGGTGAAAAAACGATTTTTCAACCAATGAACGCTAATTTTGGCGTAATGCCACCTCTTGGATATAAAGTGAAAGGCGGAAAGCGAGCTAGAAATGAAGAATACGCTAAACGCGCACTTTCAAAAACTGACGAGATAGTAAAAGTAATGGAAAGCATATTGGAGTAAGAAATGGATATAGTAATAGATGCAATGGGTGGAGATAACGCACCTTCTGAGATAATCAAGGGTGCAGCCCTCGCTTCACAGAAATATAAATCCAAACTGATACTCGTCGGAGATAAGACGAAGATCGAAAAACACCTCAAGGAAAACGAAGCAGATACTCGTATTATCGATATCGTACATACGGATTCTGTTATCACAATGGAAGATGATCCACTTGTCGTTGTTCGTTCTAAAAAGGATTCATCAATGGCTAAGGGATTGAACCTTCTCAAAGACGGAGCAGATGCTTTTGTTTCCGCAGGAAATACAGGAGCATTGCACGCCGGTTCATCGTTGATGATACGAACAATTAAAGGGGTACAGCGTTCCGGTATTGCAACAATATTGCCGTTTGAAAGACCTATGCTCTTGATGGATTCAGGCGCAAACGTCAATGTTACTGCTGATTATCTTGTTCAGTGGGCAATGATGGGCTCGATCTACATGAAGAACGTTCTTGGAGTTGATAATCCGGAAGTTGGACTTCTCAATAATGGTGCCGAAGAACATAAGGGTACACAAATTCAGATCGATGCGTATCAAAAGCTTAAAGAAAGTGAAGCTGTCAAGTTTATTGGAAATGTAGAAGGTAAGGAACTTCCTGTTGCTAAGTGCGATGTGCTTGTAACAGACGGCTTTACCGGTAATATTACACTTAAACTTGTTGAAGGCTTGTCAAGCTATTTCTTCGGACTGTTAAAGAATATGTATACTCAAAACTTTATGACGAAGATGTCATTCCTCGTTATGAAGGATTCTCTGCGAGATATCAAGCATCAGTTTGATTCAGCTGAGTATGGCGGAGCACCGCTTTTGGGCTTGCAGAAACCGGTCATTAAAGCACATGGCAGTTCAGATGCGAGAGCAATCTGTAATGCCGTAAAACAGGCAGAAGCATTCGTAAAAACAGGCGTTATAAAAGATATAACTGAAGTAATGCAAAATTATTCAAAGAAGAAAACGGAAGAATAATTGTAATATGGAAAATATTAATAGTCAAAAACCGATGTATCAGCTCGAGGAAAGAATCGGCTATACATTCAAAAACAAGGGAATATTGACAGAAGCACTTACACATTCGTCGTATTCAAACGAAATGAAGTCAAAGGGCGAAAAGGTAATGTTCAACGAGAGACTCGAATTTCTCGGTGACTCTGTGCTTTCTATCGTGGTAAGCTCATTTATCTTTGAAAAATATCGCAATAAACAAGAGGGCGACCTCACCAAGATACGCGCGGCTGTCGTATGTGAAAAAGCACTGTCAAAATACGCCGCCGAAATCGAATTGGGTGAGTATATGTTCCTCGGACATGGCGAGATAATGAACAATGGCAGACATAGACCGTCGATAACTGCTGATGCGTTTGAAGCACTTCTTGCAGCCATTTATCTCGATACAAATGAAACCTTTGAAACTGTAGAAAAATTCCTCCTCCCGTTCATTGAGAAAGAAATCGAATTTATCTCCGAAACAGGAGTGTTTATCGACTATAAAACCGCACTTCAGCAGATCGTTCAGCAGGCGAGTGGTGAGATTCTCGAGTATGTACTGGTTGGAGAAACAGGTCCCGATCATAATAAACAGTTTATGGTCGAAGCACATCTGAACAGTAATGTGATTGGTAAGGGTTGTGCAAAGACTAAGCGTGCAGCAGAACAACAGGCGGCTCATGAAGCGCTGATACTCTTTGGAGAGGGTTAAGTTGAAAACAGCTCACGTTAATATACCGGTGTTTATCCCGCACCTCGGATGTCCGAATATGTGTGTGTTCTGTAATCAGCGCGCAATTTCGGGCGTCTGTTCTTTTATTCCGGAACTGGCACAGAACACGATAGAAACTGTCCTTTCTACCGTTGAAGGTAGTGATAAAACTTGTGAAATAGCTTTTTTTGGCGGATCATTCACCGGAATCGATAGAGAATTGATGATATCACTGCTTGAGCTTGCAGAATCGTATGTAAAATCCGGCAAAGTTTCCGGTATCAGAATGTCTACAAGACCCGACTATATCAATGACGAGATAATAGAAATTTTGCATCGCTATACTATTTCAGCAGTTGAACTTGGAATTCAGTCATTTGATGATAAGGTTCTGACCTGCTCGAAACGTGGACATAAAGCGGAGCAATCGAGAATTGCTATGACTAAGCTGAAAAACGCAGGCTTTACTACTGTAGGACAGATGATGATAGGATTGCCCGGCGCTACTATCGAAACTGAAATAGAATGTGCGGAAAAAATAGTTGAACTTGGCGCATCTGCCACAAGAATATATCCAACAGTGGTTTTTCGCGATACAGAACTTTGCGATATGACACAGCGTGGTGAATATGTTCCGCTCACACTTGATGAAGCCGTTCGGAGAAGTGCAGCCGTACTCGATGTTTTCGAGCGAAATAATGTAACAACATTGCGTATCGGATTGTGCGAAAGTGAAAATCTTCATGGTGAAGAAACCTATTTTGCAGGCCCTAATCATCCTTCGCTTGGCGAAATGGTTTACAGCGAGCTTTACTATAATCGAATAGTTGAAAAACTTGCCGAAATGCCCGATGTAAGTGGTAAAAATCTTATTGTCGAGGTATCAAACGGCGAGATATCAAAAGCAGTTGGGCAAAAAAAGCGTAATAAAGAAAGAATTCAGACAAATTTTCACATTCATAACATAAAATTCATTGAAAACAAAAGCCTTAAGCGGTATAATATAGTGTTATCATTTTTATAATCGGAAATTTATGCAGTCTATAAAAAAACACATGGAGCAAACGGAAAGGAGAAATTGATGCTATGTATTTGAAATCACTTGAGCTTCACGGCTTCAAATCCTTTCCTGACCGAAAAATATTAAAATTTAATCACGGTACTACGATAATTGTCGGTCCAAACGGAAGCGGTAAGTCCAATATTACAGATGCAATGCGGTGGGTACTTGGTGAACTTTCGTCAAAGAACATACGCGGAAGCAAAATGGAAGATGTTATTTTTGCAGGTGCGGATGATAGAAAACCAATGAGCTTTGCAGAGGTATCCGTTACTTTTGATGATAGTGAAGAACCGAGAGTGCTGAACTCGGAGTACGACGAAGTTACTGTAACAAGAAGATATTATCGAAGCGGTGACAGCGAATATTTTATTAACCGAAAAAAATGTCGCCTTAAAGATATTTATGAACTTTTTATGAATACAGGTATCGGTCGTGAAGGCTACTCTATTATTGGACAGGGTAGAATTGCGGAGATAATTTCAAAAAAGAGCGAAGAACGACGTGGTGTATTCGAGGAAAGTGCCGGTATATCAAAATTCCGCTACAAAAAGACAGAATCAGAGAAAAAGCTTGCGCAGACTGAAGCCAATATGGAACGTGTCGCTGATATCGAACATGAATTGGCAAATCGCGTGGGACCTCTCGAAAAAGATGCCGAAAAAGCCAGAAAATACCTTGAACTCTATGGCGAAAAAAAGCGTACTGATGTTTCTCTTTGGTTGTATGATTCAGTTCGCCTGAAAACAGCTATAGAGAAGGCTGAAAACGATACAAAGCTTTCCAAACTCGAGCTTGAAATGGCAGAGGACTCTATTAAGGTAACATCAGCACAAATAGAACGCCTGTATGAGCAGTCACATAGCAATAAGGAAGCTTCACGCCGAAATTACGACGAAACTACCGCCGCAACAAAACAGATGAACGAAGCGGAATCAGAAAGCAGACTTCTTGTAAAAGAACGTATTCACGCTGAGAACGATCTCGGAACAGAGAAAAAACTTGCCGAAAATGCAGAAACTATTGCGAAACAGGAAACCGAACGTCTTGAAGCGGTCGAAAAGCGTCTGAAAGATATCACCGAAAGCTATGATAAAGAAAAAGTGGCATTCGATGAGTATTCTGCAAATATGCAGATTCTTGATACACGAATAAGTGAGAAAAATAAAGAGCTTGATAGATTGCTTGCTGAAAAAGAATCTGCTGAAAGTATTCTCACCGATCGAAAGGTTCGTCTGAATGTCCTTGAAAATACAATATCCACACAGAAACAGCGTACAGAATCGATACAGTCTGAAATACAAAAATATAATCTGGAAATCGAAGACTTAAATAAAATAGCGTCTAACGCAGAAAAGCAGATTTCCGATTATCGTGCTGTTATCGATGAGATCGACAAAAAAATAGTCGAATCGGAACGCATGGTGGCTGAATATAATGAAGAATTTTCTACAGTTGAATTGCGTTCCCGTAAGAAGCAGGCTGAGCTTGATTCACTTGAGAGTCGTATTACAGCTCTCCGCAGAATGCAGGAACACTTTGACGGCTATAATAATAGTATCAAATATGTAATGAACGAGGCAAAGACAGGACGCTTGACAGGAATTCGCGGTCCTTTGTCATATTTGATAAAAGTAGAGAATAAGTATATTGTCGCAATAGAAACATCTCTTGGCGGAGCACTTCAAAATATTGTAACAGACGATGAACAGGCTGCAAAACGATCCATAGAATCGTTGAAGCGCAGTAATGCAGGCAGAGCTACATTTTATCCTCTTACAACGATACGTGCCCAGGAAAGAGGACGTGATTATGACGGACTTGAAAAGAGTACAGGCTTTGTTGGATGGGCAGATGAGCTTGTTTCCTGCGATTACGAATACAGAACGATTATAAAATCGCTTCTCGGAAGAGTCGTTGTGTATGATACCCTTGACCATGCAACAGATGCGGCACGTTCTAAGGGATGGCGCATAAGAGCTGTAACACTTGACGGTCAGCAGATTAACTCAGGCGGTTCATTCACCGGTGGTCAGCAAAAACGTGATAGTGGTATGCTTTCGCGTTCATTGCAGATTGAAAATATGCGTGCCGAACGTGATAAGACTGCTACAGAGCTTGAAGAAATACGTGCAGAATCTAAAAAAATTCGTGATAAGATAGCTACGGTTTCGTCCGCTTCAAGAAGTGAAGGCGAGAGAAGAAGTCTTATCGAGGCACTTATAAATGCTGAAAATAAAAATTATAGTGATGCCGATGGAAGACGACGTGCGCTTAAAGAGCTTGTAGAAAATATGCTTACTGACAGTAAATCACTCGACGAAAGTAATAGAAATTCGAGTGAAGATCTTACAAGAATGAAAGCAAGCATTGATGAGCAAGCAAAAAAAATATCCGAGATAACGAAAAAGCGTGAAGAAATTGCCATAGTAAGAGGCGAAGATGAACTGAAAGCTGCCGAACTGGCTGAAAAATCAAATGACATTCGTATCCGCTTGGCAGAGCTTACAAGGGATAAGGAAGCGGCTGAAATAACTCGACATGACACAAACGAGCGTCGTAATACATATCTCGCCGAGCAACTGAGTCATCAGCGTACTATCGATGAGCTGGCTGAAAAAATCAGCGTATTGACAGAATCAGCAGACGTAAAAACAAAGGAAGCTGAAGAATTACGCTCAAAGATACAGTCGCTGACAAGTAATCAAAAAATGCTTGAAGAGGCAGGCGACGAAATCGATATACAGATAACAACCTTGCGTCAAACAGAGAAAGAACAGACCTCTAAGAAGGATATCCTGTTTGTTGCTCATTCAAAAAATGAGACAAAGCTACAGAATCTGCAAAACGATGATCAGAAGCTCACAGCACGAATGTGGGAGGACTACGAGCTTACATATGCAACCGCAGTAAGATTTGCCGAGGAAAACGGATGCCGTAATATAGAAGATGGCGAGAGAACATCTTTTGTGGCAAAGCAAGCGGAACTCAAAAATAAGATACGTGCACTTGGCCATGTAAATGTTGAGGCTATCGAAGAATATAATGAGGTCAAAACAAGATACGAGTACATAACAACACAGCTTGGTGACCTTAGAGCCTCACGAGAGGATCTGCTTGGAATTCTTGCCGGTATTGAGGAAGATATGAATAAAATGTTCCTTGATGCATTCGGAAAGATCAATACATATTTTGGTGAAGTGTTCCGAGAACTGTTCGGAGGTGGTCATGCTGAGGTAATTCTCACTGATCCTGATAACGCACTCGAATCAGGAATTGAGATAAACGCTGCTCCTCCCGGAAAAACGATCAAAAATTTGAACCTTCTCTCCGGCGGTGAACAGTCTATTATTGCAATAGCATTGCTTTTTGCACTTATTCGTGTAAATCCGTCACCTTTCTGTATTTTTGACGAAATAGAAGCTGCACTTGATGAAGTAAATGTCACACGTGTAGCGAGATATATCAGAAAATATTCTAAAGAAATGCAGATCATTATGATCACACATAGACAGGGAACTATGGAAATAGCAGATACACTCTATGGCGTTACAATGCAGCAGAGTGGCGTTTCTAAGGTGTTCACCTATGGCGTTGGTGATGATAAAGAGGCACTTCTTAAATAAAAAGACATAAAATTATTTGAGGTAATATAATGGGATTTTTAGATAAACTTAAAGCCGGATTGGCTAAGACAAAGGATGCAGTTTTCGGTCAGGTAAACGAAGTTGTAAAAAATTTCCGTAAGGTCGATGAAGAACTTCTCGAAGAACTTGAGGAGATAATGATTATGGCTGATATGGGCATGACAACTACCGAAAAAATCATAGAAGAACTGCGTGATAGAATCAAAACTAAAAATATCAAAAACGCTGATGACGTAAAGACTGCACTTGGAGAGATACTGGTAAATCAGGTTGGAGAGGGTGAAGAGCTCAATCTTTCCACTACACCGTCTGTTATTCTTGTAATAGGCGTAAATGGCGTTGGTAAAACTACATCTATCGGAAAAATAGCTTATAACCTCAAAAATCAGGGTAAGAAGGTTGTGGTAGCGGCAGCAGATACATTCCGTGCAGCAGCTATTGAACAGCTTGCAATATGGTGTGATAGAGCAGGTGTAGAGCTTGTAAGACAAAATGAAGGTTCTGATCCGGCTTCAGTAGTGTTTGATGCAATCGCTGCCGCAAATAAGCGTAAAGCAGATGTTCTTATCATAGATACAGCAGGTAGACTCCATAATAAGAGTAACCTTATGGACGAGCTGGCAAAGATAAATAGAATCATAGGTCGTGAACTTCCTAATGCAGCACGAGAAACATTGCTTGTCCTCGACTCTACTACAGGTCAGAATGCTGTAATGCAGGCGAAAAAATTCAAGGAAGCTGCCGATATCACCGGTCTTATCCTCACTAAGCTTGACGGTACTGCAAAGGGTGGTGCAGTTTTCTCAATTAAAGAAGAAATCGATCTCCCTGTAAAATTCATCGGAGTAGGCGAACAGATTGACGATATGCAGCCGTTTGATTCTAAAATGTTCGTAGAGGCACTCATGGTTGAAGACGAAAAAGATGAAAATAATACCGACAGTAACGATGATTCGGAGGTTGAAGAATGATAAATATCGTTCTTGCATCGAATAATAAGAAAAAAATAGCAGAACTTGAAACTTTATTCGCTACTGTAACGTCTAATAACGTAAAGCTTCTCTCTCTCAGAGATATCGACTTTACCGACGAAATCGTAGAAGACGGAGAATCCTTTGAAGAAAATTCTATCATTAAGGCAAATACTCCTGCAAAGCTTGGTTATATCGGTATTGCTGACGATTCAGGACTTGCAGTAGATTATTTGAATGGTGCGCCCGGAATATTTTCAGCAAGATATTCAGGTGATGGAGCAACTGATGAGTCAAACAGAGAAAAGCTTCTTTGCGAACTTGCCGGAGTACCTGCCGAAAAGCGTACTGCAAAATTCGTATGTACAGCTTCTGTAGTATTTCCGGAAAATTCACCGTATATCGTACCCGAAGAATGGCGTGTTTCAAAAGAGCTTGCCGAAAAACGTGGATTGAACCCTGAAAAAGTTATGGTCGTGCGCGGTGAATGTCATGGATTTATATTGACGGAAGAACACGGAAATGGTGGCTTTGGCTACGATCCACTGTTTTATTATCCGGATTTTGGTAAGACATTTGCAGAAAGCACAGCAGAACAGAAAAATTCAGTATCACACAGAGGCATAGCAATGCGTGAATTTACTGAACGACTTAGCGTAATACTAAGCCAAAAATAATTAGACATTTATCATTTGAAATCATAACATACAGAAAAATGGAGTTAAATTATGTTGACAAGTAAACAAAGAGCAATACTTAAATCCGAAGCTTCAAAAATGGATGCAATTTTTCAGATAGGAAAGGGCGATGTTGGTGATGCAGCGGTAAAATCTATCGGAGATGCACTTGAAGCGAGAGAACTTGTAAAGATCAGCGTTCTTCAGAATTCAGATGCTGATGCAAGAGCTGCGGCAGAAGAAATCGCAAGCCGTACCGGTTCAGAGGTTGTAGCTGTAATCGGACGTAAAATTATACTCTTTAAGGTGTCGGAAAAACCTGAAAAGAGAAAGATATCCGAACTTATCTGACATGGACGATAATATTAAAAAAAACGAAAAAATCGTGCTGTTTGGCGGAACCTTTGCCCCACCGCATCTTGGTCATGTTCATGCAGTTGAAACTGTATTGAATGAACTTGATTTTGATAGACTTATAATCATGCCAACAGCCATTCCACCGCATAAAATAAAGGCCGGAGGAGACACACCAAAGGTTCGCCTTGAAATGTGTAAATCGGCATTTGGAAACTTACCCAAGACTGAGATTTCGTCTTATGAAATCGAAAAGGGTGGAGTGAGTTATACTGTAAATACTCTCGAATATCTTCGCACAAATGATAATCATATATATCTCCTCTGCGGAAGCGATATGTTTTTGACACTTGATACATGGTTTCAAGCAGAACGCATATTTAAGCTGGCATCAATCGTGTGTGTTCCGAGATATGACGAAAGCTTCGATAAATTGATGGAAAAAAAGAAATCGTATGAGAAGCTTTTCTCAGCGGATATTGAAATCATCGGAGCAGATCCATTCGTTGCATCATCTACAGAGATACGAGAGAGAATAGAAAGTCGTGCAGACCTCACAGGACTTCTGCCTGATGGAGTTATAGAAATCATAAACCGCGAAAAATTATACATGAAGTGAGTGAATGAGAATGTCAGAAATTAAAAAAATCGAACTCACAGAAAAGGATATCAAAAAACTTGCAGAAAAAGTTCAGCCGTATTATACCTCAAAGCGATATGAACATACCTTAGCAGTTGCAAAAGAAGCAAGAAAATTGGGAGAAATATATCTTCCGAATGAAATATGCCGTTTGGAAGCTTCCGCATTACTGCATGACATTACTAAAAAAGCAGACTTAAAAAAACAGTTGCAATATTGTCTGGAATTTGGTATAATGGTAAATATCGACGATAAGCTCTCGCCATCCACATTTCATGCGAAAACAGCGGCAGTTTTGGCTGAGAGAGATTTTCGCGATTATATCGACAGCGAGATCATCAACGGAATCCGTTGGCATACGACGGGCAGAGATGGAATGACAGTGTTTGAATCTATCATTTTTCTTGCCGATTATATCGAAGAAACGCGCGATTTTGATGATTGTGTTAAAGTCCGCAGGTATTTTTATGATAGAATTTCAAGTGGAGAAGAACCGAAATCAGTGCTTGACTCTACAATGATCTATGCTTTTGATCTTACGATTGAGCTTCTTCTGAAGGACGGCGCGATAATTGATAAAGACACTATATGTGCAAGAAATTATTTTATCGCGAAAAAACATAGCAAAACACAACAGTAACCAAGAAAGGTTATATAAAAATGCAGAAAAACAGAAACGATGAAGAAGATGTTTCCATGTATTACCCTGATGGCGACGCCGCTAATATGGAAAGAGATGACCACGACGACGCATTTATAAATCAGAATATCAAGAAAAAAAACAGGATCAAGAAAAAAAATGCCCGACTTACTAAATCACAAATAAGTCTTATCGCAGTAATATTTTTGATCTATACAGCAGTGATTTTTGTGGCAGCGTGGCTTATATTCTATAAACCTGCACAGCCAAGTGTGGATGAAATCCCGTTTGATACAAATCCTGTGGAAACAGTAGATCCTCTAAAACCACCGCTCGATAATGAAATTCAAGATGAAACTGAAACAAGTGCGGTCGTGAGCGATGATGCATATACAGTTAAAGAAGGCATTTATAACATTCTTATAATAGGTCATGATGATACCGCACTTCTCGCCGATGTTGTAATGGTGGTGAATTGCGATACTAATACCGGAAAAATTTCCGTTATGCAGATACCGCGCGATACCCTTGTTACAATAGGACTTATCACAAACAAGAATAACGAAGCATTCTCACATTACTATATGGATGCAAAAGCCGAAAAGGTCGATGATCCGTATTTTGAAGCTGCTGAAAGATACGCCGAATTGCTTGAGCAGAGCCTTTGTATCAATATTCATCATAAGGTCATCATGAATTTGAAAGGCTTCCGTAGTATCGTTGATGCGATTGATGGCGTCGATGTTTATGTTCCGTCTGCTATGTATTACAGTGACCCTGAACAGGATCTGTATATCAATATTGGTGAGGGTTGGCAGCATCTTGACGGATATAATGCCGAAGGCTTTGTAAGATTCCGCGCAGGTTATACACAGGCAGACCTTGGACGAGTTAATGCACAGAAGATATTCCTCACCGCAATGTTCACTAAGGTTAAAAATATCGTGAAATCTGCTGATGTTTCAGCGATAACTTCACTTGCAGGAGCAGTGTTTAACAGTGTATCGACTGACCTTACGATTTCAGATATAATCTATTATGCAAAATTCCTCCCTAATGTAAATCTCGAGGAGATAAATATGATGACTCTTCCCGGGGATGTGGCAGGAGCATATTATGTAATCAACCGCTCAGCAGCCATTGATGTTATAAACAATTACTTCAATATTTATAACAAGGATATATCCGATTCAATCTTTGATAGAAATTATACCTTCTGCTTCACGGATTTGCAGTATATCTGCAACGTATACTTTGCCGAAACTAAAACAGGCTATGGAGATGTATATAATGGTGAAAGCATTGATGATGAATCGATTTATATCCCCAGAACGTAAAATCAAGGCTCAAATTATAATAATTCTTAACTATATTGATGGAGTAAATTATGGACACCGAAATCACAAAGCTTCCATTTGAAGAAAATCTTACTAAGGAGCAGCTCAAAGACCCTGAAACTCTTGCAAAATTCATAGTTGCGGTGCTCGACTCCAAGAAAGCACGCGATATAAAGCTTCTCCATGTCGAAAAACAGACTGTTATAGCAGACTATTTTGTAATCTGTACAGGTAATTCACGCACACAGATTCGTTCTCTTGCAGACGAAGTTGAATTTAAGCTTTCAAATTATGACGTAAAACCCATTCATATAGAGGGTATAGACTCAGGCGTTTGGGTTCTTGAAGACTTTGGTTCAGTCATTATTCATGTCTTCACTGAAGAATCGAGAAACTTCTATAAGCTCGAAAAGCTTTATCAGGATACAACCGAAAGAGATATTTCCGAGCTTGTAACAGAGGACTGAGAAATTTCTGTCACGTCAGTTTGAAGTCTTTCAGAAAATCACCTATATTTACGATCAAGAATAATAATTTTTCCATAAACAAAGGACAGCAACAATGAAATACGATTTTGAGAAAATTGAGAAAAAATGGCAAGATAAGTGGGATGATGCCAAAATTTTTGAAGCATCCGAAGATCACACAAAGCCTAAATTCTATGCACTTGTAGAATTCCCGTATCCAAGCGGAGCAGGTATGCACGTAGGTCATATTAAGGCATACTCCGGTCTTGAGGTTGTTTCCAGAAAGAGAAGAATGCAGGGATATAACGTACTCTTCCCGATAGGATTTGACGCATACGGTCTTCCTACTGAGAATTACGCTATTAAAACAGGCACACACCCCCGTATCGTTACTGATAACAATATCGCAAAGTTCACTTCTCAGCTCAAGAGAGTCGGATTTTCTTTCGACTGGTCAAGAGTAGTTGATACTACAGAAGAAAGCTACTATAAATGGACTCAGTGGATATTCCGTAAAATGTTCGATAACGGACTTGTGTTCCGTGCAACTACACTTGTAAACTATTGTCCGAACTGTAAAGTAGTTCTTTCAAATGAAGATTCTCAGGGAGGTAAGTGCGATATCTGCCATAGCGAGATCGTACAAAAGTCAAAGGACGTTTGGTACCTCCGTATTACAGAATATGCCGATAAGCTTCTTCAGGGTCTTGAAAAGGTAGACTATCTTCCTAATGTCAAGCTCATGCAGGAAAACTGGATAGGTCGTTCGGAAGGTGCTTTTGCTGAATTTGCTCTTACCGGTTGCGATGATAAGCTGAAAATTTACACAACACGCTGCGACACAATGTTCGGTGTTACCTTCATGGTAATTGCTCCCGAACATCCGATAATCGAAAAATATCGTGATAAGATCGCAAATATCGATGCTCTTGATGCATATAAAGAAGAATGTGCCAAGAAGACCGAATTCGAGAGAACACAGCTTGTAAAAGATAAAACAGGCGTAAAAATAGAAGGAATTTCTGCTATAAATCCTGCAAACGGTAAGGAAATCCCGATCTATATTTCCGACTACGTTATGATGGGCTACGGTACAGGAGCTATTATGGCAGTTCCGGCTCATGATGAACGTGACTATGATTTTGCAAAGAAATTCGGTATCGATATAATCGAAGTTATTTCCGGTGGTGATATCTCCAAGGAAGCATACACAGGCGATGGCGAAATGGTCAATTCCGAATTTTTGAACGGCATTAAGACCAAAAAAGAAGCTATAGCAAAGATGCTCGAATACCTTACCGAAAAGGGTATCGGTGAAAAGGGCGTACAGTATAAAATGAAAGACTGGGCGTTCAACCGTCAGCGTTATTGGGGAGAACCTATTCCGATAGTTCATTGCGAAAAGTGCGGTATGGTCGGCGTTCCTTATGAAGAGCTTCCGCTTAAGTTGCCTCCGGTTGAAAACTTTGAACCCGGTGAGGGCGGCGAATCTCCTCTTGCTAAGATAGATTCCTTCGTTAATTGCACTTGCCCGAAGTGTGGTGGTCCCGCTAAACGTGAAACAGATACAATGCCTCAGTGGGCAGGCTCATCTTGGTACTTCCTCCGTTACTGTGATCCGCATAATGATAAAGAGTTCGCATCTGAAGAAGCTCTTAAATATTGGATGCCGGTAGACTGGTATAACGGTGGTATGGAACACGTAACACGTCATATGATCTATTCTCGTTTCTGGCATAGATTCCTTTATGACATCGGCGCTGTTCCTGTTGAAGAGCCTTATGCAAAGCGTACCGCACAGGGCCTTATCCTCGGTCCCGATGGCGATAAAATGTCGAAATCAAAGGGTAATGTTGTAGACCCCAATGACGTAGTTGATGAATACGGTGCAGATGTACTTCGTGTTTATACTCTCTTTATGGGCGATTACGCATCAGCAGCTCCGTGGAGTGAAAACAGCGTTAAGGGATGCAAGAGATTCCTTGATCGTGTTGCAGGTTTGACAGATATCGTAAATGGTAAGGGCGTTACAGCAAAGCTTGAAACATCATTCCATAAAACTATCAAAAAAGTTTCTTCCGATATCGAGGAAATGAAGTTTAATACTGCAATCGCATCAATGATGAGCCTGCTGAACGAAATTTATGAGGTTGGTTCAATCACAAAGGACGAGCTTTGCACATTTATTGCACTTCTGAATCCGTTTGCACCTCACCTCACAGAAGAAATGTGGGAACAGCTTGGCGGTAACGGCTTCCTTGCACTTGCAAAGTGGCCTGAATATGATGAAGCAAAGACGGTTGATAATGAAATCGAGATTGCTGTTCAGGTAAGCGGTAAGCTTCGTGGAACTATTATGATCTCTGTCGATACTACCAAAGATGAGGCTATCGAACTTGCAAAGAAGGACGAAAAGGTAGCACAGGCACTTGAAGGTAAGCAGATCGTTAAGGAAATTTATATTCCCGGAAAGATCGTAAATATCGTTGCAAAATAATTTCAAAAAGCAAGCGTAATTCTAAAAAAACATATTGACAAATAAGGTAATTTGCTGTATAATATTCGAGAGAGGTTAACGAATAAGTTACCTTTGCTTAAAGCGAAGGGAGGGAATAGAAAGATGGCAGAAATCAGAGTTAAAGATGGTGAATCGCTCGACAGTGCTCTTCGTCGTTTCAAGAGACAGTGCCAGCGTTCCGGTATTCAGGCTGAGCTTCGCAAGAGAGAATGCTACGAAAAGCCCAGCGTAAAGAGAAAAAAGAAGTCCGAAGCAGCTAGAAAGCGTAAGTATAAGTAATTCGGCTTTTCTCTGGATAAACAGAAACCAACAGAATTTTTAAGGAATCAGTCTTAGGATTGGTTCCTTTTCTGTTTTATAATGATAAAGTAATGCTTTGGTGCGTTTCATACAAAATTAACACTGCGTACAATAAAACCACAAGCCATATAATGCCTTTTATGATATAATGTAACGTAGTTAGTAAATTTGGAGTGACAGAAAAGTATGAAGAAACTATTGCTTATTATAAATCCTATAACAGCAAAAACAACGCTCAGTCCATATCTTATCGATGTTATTGATATATTTGAAAAGGGCGGATATGATGTTACTGTCCATATAACAAAACAGAAGGGTGATACAAAGGTTATCACTGAAACAATAGGTTCAAAATTTGATATTGTCGTCTGCTCAGGTGGAGACGGTACTTTGAATGAAACTGTGTCCGGCATTTTAGAACTGAAAGAGCGTCCGAGAGTCGGATATATCCCGGCTGGAACTACAAATGATTTTGCTACAAGCTGGGGAATACCGAAAAAGCCTATCGAAGCTGCAAAAAGCATAGTATTGACAGAACCTGTTCCGACTGATGTAAGCGTATTCTGCGGAAGACCGTTTGTGTATGTGGCGGCATTTGGTGCGTTTACGGAAGTTTCGTATCAAACCCCTCAGCAACTCAAAAATAGCCTTGGACGAACCGCATATATTTTTGAAGGAATAAAAAGTCTTGCAACTATCAGACCGTGGAAGTTGAAAATCGAACACGATAATGGCACTGTAGAGGGCGAATTTCTTTATGGTATGGTGTCAAATACCCGTCGTGTGGGTGGATTTGAGCTGAAAATGAAGGATGATATCAGCATATCAGATGGTCTGATGGAAGTAGTTCTCGTTAAAAAGCCTGCGCATCCCTCAGAAGGTGCAAAAATGCTTGGTGCGGTACTTGCACAGGATACGCAAAGTGAGTATATAACATTTGCCCATACTAAAAACATACGATTTGTGTCTGACGAAGACCTTCCGTGGACAGTTGACGGTGAAAACGGTGGAATAGTCAAAAGTGGTGATGTTACAATACTTGAACACGCAATAGAACTCTATTTTTAAGCCCATTCCAAATGTATCCGCTTATCATAAAAATCCTTATAAAACTATAAAAATTAACAAAATAGTAAACACATTGCTTGCAAAATGTGCTATAAGTATTAGTGACTCGATCACTTACTCGGTTATAAGAATAAGTGATAACTACTTATTGAGCATAGCTTTAAAGGAGAAAAATCATGGAAAAGCAAAAAAAACTGTACGTTGTTGCGAATGCTCACCTTGATACCCAGTGGAACTGGACTATTCAGGACACAATTCGTGATTGCGTAAAGAATACTTTGGAATACAACTTTGAACTCATGGATAAGTATCCGAACTATCGCATGAATTTTGAAGGTGCATTCCGTTATAAGCTTGCAAAAGAGTATTATCCCGACCTCTATGAAAAGCTGAAGGGCTATATCGCTGAAGGCAGATGGAATGTGGCAGGTTCTACATGGGATGCAATGGATGCAAATGTACCGTCATCCGAAGCACTTATGCGTCAGATTCTCTACGGAAATGGCTATTTTGAAAAAGAATTCGGCAAGAAGAGTAGCGATATCTTCCTGACTGACTGTTTTGGTTTCCGTTATGCACTTCCGTCTATCGAAGCGCATATGGGCTTGAACGGCTTCTCTACACAGAAACTCGTATGGGGTGTAGGTGGTCCTATGTACGAAAAGGATGGTTCTGTTTCAAAGCCGCAGCTTGAGAAGCATGATGATCCCGAACGTCACGAACGTATGGACCTCGGTAAATGGGTAGGCCCGGATGGAAACTATATTATAGCATCCTTCCTTGAAGGTAACTACACATATAACTTTGATAACGATAACGATCAGCGTCCGATCAATACAAGAGAAGAATATCTCCGTGAAATCGAACATAACGAAAAGCATACAGGCGCAGCGGTTCGTTCAATGTACTTTGGTACAGGTGACTACGGCGGATCTTGTAAGGAATCCTCTGCTAAGATGGTAAATGAAGCTGTAGAAGATAACGGAAACGGACTGTTTGAAGTAGTTTCTTCATCCACAGATCAGATCTTCAACGAACTTACTCAAGAGCAGATTGACGCACTTCCTGCATATGATGGAGAACTCCTTATTCCTCATGGTTCAGGTGCGCTGACTTCTCATACCATCAATAAGAGATGGAACAGAAAGAACGAACTTCTCGGTGACTCTGCTGAACGTGCCGCAATTATTTCTGCATGGCTTGGAGCAGGCGAATATCCGACAGAAAGACTTCTCACCGCATGGCAGACATTCCTGTGGCATCAGTTCCACGATGACCTTCCGGGTACTTCCATCGCAGCAGCGTATGTGTTCACATATAATGACTATGTTATCGCTCTTAATATGTTTGCTTCTGAGCTTGCAAATGCTGTTGGTGGCGTAACAAGAACCCTCGATACAAATGTAAAGGGTACACCTGTTGTAGTTTATAACCCGGTTTCTGTTGAAAGAAATGATGTTGTTGTAGCTGAACTTGATATTAAGGCTCCTTTCGTTCGTGTATTCGACGGTATGGGTAATGAAGTTCCTGCACAGATTTCTAAAGCTAACGGTAAGACTGTAGTAAAGTTTATCGCAAAGGTAGCACCGGTAAGCTGCACAGTATTTGATGTTCAGGAAAGCGAAACAGCTAGCCCGATCACTTCAAATATCAGCGTAAATGGCAATGTTCTTGAAAATCAGCGTTATGTTGTAACCATCGACGAAAACGGCGATATTGCAAGCATTGTTGATAAGGCTAATGATAATTTTGAACTTCTGAAAACTCCCGCACACCTTGAAATAGGCCCTGACTCCAGCGTAAACTGGCCATCATGGGAGCTTGTTTTGAAGGATTCCATGGCAGAACCTAAGCTTGTTGGCGGTAATGCTGAAATCGAAGTAGTTGATAACGGTCCGGCAGTAGTTTCCATAAAGGTAAAGCGTACATTTGAAGGCTCTACATTTGAACAGATCATCTCTCTTTGGGATGGCGGTCAGAGAGTAGATGTTGCGAATACTGTTAACTGGTATCAGCGCGAATCTAACCTCCGTGCTGCATTTGAATTGAATGTATCCAACCCGAACGCTACATTCGATCTCGGCCTTGGCGCAATCGAAAGCGGTAATACCGACAATTATCCTTATTATCAGCACGTTGCTCATCAGTGGGCAGACCTCACAGCTGAAGACGGAAGCTATGGCGTATCTATTATGAACGATTGTAAGTACGGTATGGATAAGCCCAATGATAATACACTTCGTCTTACACTCATTCATACTCCGCCTGTACCGTATCTCCCTCAGTCTGGTCAGGACTGGCAGGATATGGGTCTGAATATCTTCACTTACTCTATCGCAGGCCATAAGGGATTCCGTAATGGTACAGCAAAGGAAGCTGCAGAGCTTAACCAGCCTATGATGCCGTTCACAGCACCTAAGCATGATGGACAGGGAAGAGCTATTTCCTTCGTTTCCGTTGATAATGAAGATGTTATCATCCGTTGCGTAAAGAAGGAAGAAAAGGGCGATAGAATCATCGTTCGTGTTCAGGAAACCACAGGTAAGGGAGCTAACTGCAAGCTGACATTTGCCGGAAATCTCACTTCTGTAACAGAAACAAACGGATACGAAGATGAGATCGGTGCAGTTGCATTCAATGGCAATTCCTTCAATGTTGAACTCGGAAAGTATGCAGTTAAGACATTTGCAATTACTCTTGCTCCTGTTGCACAGGCTGATAAGGTAGCATCAGAAGCTGTTGTACTTCCTTATGATAAGCGTGTTACAACCGCAAACTCCGATAGAACTGCAGGCGAATTCGCAAACGGTATTTCTATCCCGACAGAACTTTATAGCGAAGATGTTACCGCAGGCGGAATCAGCTTTAAGCTTGCTCCTGCTGACGAAAAGAACGCTGTTGTATCTGCAGGTCAGACTATTACTCTGCCTGAAGGCTATGATAAGCTCTATATTCTTGCAGCAAGCGCAAATGGCGACAAAAAAGCTGAATTTAAGGTTGACGATAAGGCAGTTGAAATTGGCGTTCAGGACTACAAGGAAAATGTAGGCTCTTGGGATATGCTTGCAAATGGCTCGACTTGCATTATCAAGCGTGACGAAATTGCTGTAAACTATACTCATACCCACGAAGCAGAAGGCGATAGACTCTATCTCTTTGCATATCTTTACAAGTATTCTATCGATATCAAGGGTGCTAAGACTGTAACACTTCCTAACGATAGCGATATCATTGTAATGGCTGCTACTGCTGTAGTAAGCGGAAATGATGCAGTAACCGAGCTTGCACCGCTGTATGATAAGGTTGATAGCTATAATAAGCCAAAGCATACAGTAACCTTTAAGACACTCTCCGGTAACGTTCAGAAGACAATGGAAATACAGGAAGGCGTATGCTTCACCTGCAATGCTAACCATTATGAAGATGGTTATGTGTTCTCTGAATGGGATTGCGAAGATATTATTCTCATTCATGGCTCTACCGCACTTATCAGAATGCCCGACCATGATATTGAAATCGGATTAAAGGCAACAAAGCTTGGCGAAGATGTTCTCACAAATAAGCCCTGCAAGGCTAATGGTTCCTTCAATGATCAGGAAACTCCCGATAAGGCGATAAATGGCGGCGCAGAAGGTAAATGGTGTGATGAAACCGAAGACGACAAGCATTGGCTCGAAGTTGATACAGGTGAAGTTAGCACTGTAAACCAGTGGTTCACTATGCACGCAGGTACTTTTGAATCTCCGGCAATGAATACAAGCGATTTCAAGCTTCTCGCTAAGAAGAACGAAGAAGATGAATGGACTGTTGTTGATACAGTTGTTGGTAATAAGGATGATATCGTACTTCGTGAGTTCGCTCCTGTTGAAGCACGTTACTTCCGTCTTGAAGTTGAAAAGGCTACACAGTACGGTGATCGTACAGTAAGACTGTATATGCTTCAGGTTCTCAAGGCGTAAATCAATAAATCAAATAAAAAAAGCCGTTTCCCAAACTCATTAGGGAACGGCTTTTTTGTTTTTTAATTATCAGGTGTTCTTCATAATAACAGAACGTATGCAGTCACCGACGTGTTCACAATCATCAGCACATGACTCAAGACTTTCGTATATCTTGCGCCATGAAATAGTCGAAAGAACATCGTGAGAATTTGCTGTAAGTGCTCTCATAGATGACATATACAGCTTGTCGCATTCTTCTTCTATGTCGTTGAGTTTAATAATAATGGAATTGATCTTTTTTGATCTCTTGAAGTTCTCAAATTCAGCCATGATCTCACAGAGAAGCTCACATGATTTAACTATCTTTTTTGCAAATTCTACAGCAGGTGCATCGATTTCTTTAATATCGTAAATATAGAACTTTTGAAGAATTTCTTCAATACCGTCGATTACATCGTCAAGTGTTTGACTGAGCATATCCAAGTCTTCACGATCGACAGGTGTTACAAATGCTTTTGCAAGAGCTTCGATCATTTCATGCTTCACCTTGTCAGCACTGTGTTCTATTTCGTGCATTTTTTCAAGCATTTGTTCAATTTTGTTGGAATCAAAGTTTTCAAGACACTCTACAAGATAGACTGCACCGGCTTTAGATAGTGCTGTGCTCTTCATAAAGTTTTCAAAATAAAATTTATCGCTTTTAGCCATTCTAATGAATCCTTTCGATCAGGTAAAAATAAACATAAAAAGTTTAGTCATAAGAAAACCTACAAGTCCGCAGCCCGGGAAAGTCAGTACCCATGTAAGAACCATTTCCTTGACTACACCGAAATTGATAGCCGATACTCTCTTTACCGCACCAACACCCATAATTGATGTTGTTTTTGCATGAGTGGTTGATACAGGAAGACTGAATACAGAACAGAAAAGAAGAGATAGAGCAGCGGCAATATCTGCTGAGAATCCCTGATATTTTTCGAGCTTCACCATATCCATGCCAACTGATTTGATAATCTTTTTACCACCCATAGCTGTACCTGCTGCCATGACTACAGAGCATATTACCATAAGCCATATCGGAATATTGATATCGGACGGGAGAGCTTGTCCCTGCGACATATATACGCACAGCAAAATAACTCCCATAAATTTCTGACCATCCTGAGCGCCGTGCATAAATGCCATAGAAGCAGCACCGACTATTTGTGCACCTCTGAAAAAAGGCTCTGTTTTAGGTCGATCAGCGTTGTAGAACAGCTTAGTTACGAGCTTGCAAACTATCCAGCCTAAACCAAAACCCAGTACAACCGAAATTCCAATACCGTAAATAACCTTTACCCATTCTGAACCATTAACACCTTCAAGGCTGTTGTGAAGTGCAATGGCACTGCCTGTAAGACCTGCTATAAGTGCATGGCTTTCACTTGTAGGTATACCAAATACCCAGGCAAGAGTAGCCCAAATAACTATCGCAAATAACGCTGCACTAAGTGAAATAATAGCTTCATCCGGATTGGAACCGAAGTCAACCATTTTCGTTATAGTTTCCGCAACGGTTGCATTTATTAGAGTCATTACAAAAACACCGAGAAAATTGAATACAGCCGCCATAAGTATCGCAGCTCTTGGAGGCATACAGCGAGTTACAACGCAGGTTGCGATCGCGTTTGGAGCATCAGTCCAACCATTTACAAGTATAACTCCAAGCGTCAGAGTTACAGCTATAAACAAAAGCGGATTTGATGTCATCTGATTCCAAAAGTCTAAAATTGATTCCATAAATTACCTATCCTTAATCCAATGTCAGCTATGATTATAGTATATCATATGCAAAAATTTGTGTCAACTAAAATAAATAAAAATTTATAAGATTCAAAAATCGCCGTAAAGAATATGTAATGCGAACCGATGAAATATTATCGTGATTTTTGAAGATATCTATTATATAATTGCCTGAGTGCTAAAAAATATTCAAATTTACTGCCTTTTAAGTAGCTTGCTACTGTTATTTTGATGAAAAATCGCAGTTAAAATAATAAAAAGTTCACAATTAATTAGCACTCGTGTATTGATAGTGCCAATGAACTGTGGTATAATATCTACATGAAAAATAGCAATGGAGAATAGCTTGTGCTGCTCTCCGTTTAATTTTAAATAAATTGCTAACTCGGTTAGGGAATTGGCGATAGTAATAAAGTGAAAGGAGAAGCAATGGCAAAGCAGGAACAGGTTGAGCTTGTTATGGAGCATATGCGGAAGGTTCAACCGTATAAGTTTTATAAAGCATTGAGTGAAGGAAATGCAGGAATAGGAGCTGTGCTCAGATATTTGAATGAATCACATAAAGATGTAACTGCCGGTGATATAAGCGAGTTTTTGCACGTCAGTACTGCCAGAGTAGCTGTGATTCTGAAGAAAATGGTGTCGCAAGAACTCATCACCAAGGAAACAGATAAATCTGATGCACGAATAACTATAGTTCGCCTTTCACAAAAGGGTGAAGAAAAAGTAAAGCAGATAAACGATGATATATACCGTCAAATCGACATTGTTATAGATAAAATAGGTATGGATAAAATGATGGAATTCATCGAGATATCAAATGAGATCAGAAAAGTAATGACGCCACCTAATATTGAATTTTAATGCTCGTATAATGTAGATGTTAATCGTTGGTATTTTATAGCAGATAAGGAGTATATTATTTATGAATGAAGTGAAAAGACCAAATAAACCGCTTGTGTTTTTTTACGCTGTAGTGCTTGTGCTTTTGGTGATTTTTAATTCTGTAATTGCCCCAATGCTTTTTGGACATAGAGTGAAAGAGGTTGATTACGGTACTTTCATGACAATGACAGAAGATGGAAATATTGGTCAGGTCGAATTACAGAATAACCAAATAGTATTTACAGATAAAGAAAACAAAAATATTTACAAAACAGGTCTGATGAATGACCCCGGGCTTACCGAACGACTGCATAAATCAGGTGCTGTATTTGCAAGTGAAATAGTAGAAGAAGCCTCACCGATTGTCAGCTTTTTGCTGTCATGGGTGCTTCCTGTAGTGATATTCTATCTTCTCGGACAGTATATGACCAAGAAAATGATGAATAAAGCAGGTGGCGGTTCGGGCTCCATGATGTTTAATATGGGTAAGTCGAACGCAAAGATATATGTAAAATCGTCGGATGGTATTAAGTTCAGTGATGTTGCAGGCGAGGATGAAGCTAAGGAAAATCTTACCGAAATTGTAGATTATCTTCATAATCCGCAAAAGTACAGCGAGATCGGAGCATCAATGCCTAAGGGTATACTTCTCGTAGGACCTCCCGGAACAGGTAAAACAATGCTTGCAAAGGCAGTAGCAGGTGAAGCAAATGTGCCGTTCTTCTCAATGAGTGGTTCTGAATTTGTGGAAATGTTCGTCGGTATGGGTGCGTCAAAGGTTCGTGACTTGTTCAAGCAGGCAAAGGAAAAAGCACCTTGTATAGTTTTCATCGATGAAATTGATGCAATAGGTGGTAAGCGTTCGGCAGGTGGTATCAGCGGAGGCCATGATGAACGTGAACAAACTCTCAATCAGCTGCTTACAGAAATGGATGGCTTTGAGGGCAATACAGGCGTAATTATTCTGGCAGCCACCAACCGTCCCGAATCTCTTGATCCGGCATTGACACGCCCGGGACGTTTTGACCGTAGAGTACCGGTTGAATTGCCTGATCTTGTCGGACGTGAAGAAATCCTTAAAGTCCATGCGAAAAAGGTCAAAACAGAGCAGGGAATCGACTTTAATCGAATTGCAAGAATGGCGTCAGGCGCATCCGGTGCAGAGCTTGCCAATATTGTAAATGAAGCGGCTCTCCGTGCGGTTAGAGATGGACGAAATTGTGCATCGCAGGCTGACCTTGAAGAAAGCATCGAGGTAGTCATCGCAGGTTATCAGAAGAAAAACGCAATTCTCACTGATAAAGAAAAAATGATAGTTGCTTATCATGAAATAGGTCATGCACTTGTGGCTGCAAAACAGACAAATTCCGCTCCCGTTCAGAAGATTACGATAGTTCCACGTACATCCGGCGCACTTGGTTATACTATGCAGGTGGATGAAGGTAATCACTATCTTATGACAAAGGACGAGATAGAGAATAAGATTTGCACATATACAGGTGGTCGAGCAGCTGAAGAAATTGCGATTGGTTCGATTACGACAGGTGCATCAAATGATATAGAACAGGCAACAAAGCTTGCACGAGCAATGATCACACGTTACGGTATGAGTAATGATTTCGGTATGGTGGCGATGGAAACTGTTACCAACCAATATCTTGGCGGTGATACATCTCTTGCTTGTTCAATTGAAACACAAACTGAAATAGATCATCAGGTAGTAGAAGTAGTGAAGAAACAGCATGAAAAAGCGATGCAAATCTTGAATGATAACAGACTCAAGCTTGATCAGCTGGCACAGTATTTGTATGAAAACGAAACTATTACCGGCGATGAATTTATGAAGATTCTTAACACATAAAAGGAGAGACTAGTAATGCTAAAATTATTAAAGAGATTTCCCAAAAAAGACTTGCTTTATGTCGTAGGCTGTATAGCATTTATCATAGTACAAATATGGCTCGATATGACCATGCCTGAATACATGAGCAAGATTACCGTACTTGTTGAAACTCCCGGTAGCGTAATGTCAGAGGTATGGCAAACCGGCGGATTAATGCTTCTCTGTGCACTTGGAAGTCTTGTGGCTTCCGTAATCACTGCTATTTTTTCTGCAAGAATAGGCAGTGACCTGGCAAACGGCCTTCGTGCTGATATGTTTAATAAAGTACAAAGCTTTTCCATGGAAGAAATCGGACATTTTTCAACAGCGAGCCTTATCACACGTTCAACTAACGATATCCAGCAGGTACTGATGTTCATCGTAATGGGACTTCAAATGCTTATTAAAGCACCTATCACTGCGGTTTGGGCTATCTGTAAGATCGCAGATAAGGAATGGCAGTGGACAATGTCAGTTGCTGCTGCGGTTGTTGTTCTCTTGATAGTTGTAGGTGTTTGTATCGCTCTGACAATGCCGAAGTTCCGTAAGATACAGCAGTTGACAGACGATATTAACCGAGTAACCAGAGAAAACCTGAATGGTCTTAGAGTAGTTCGTGCTTATAACGCAGAAGAATATCAGGAAAACAAATTTGAAGGCGCAAACGATGCATTGACAAGAACACAGCTCTTCACACAGAGAACAATGGCGTTTATGATGCCGTCCATGCAGCTTATAATGAGCGGCCTTTCGCTTGCTGTTTACTGGATAGGAGCATACCTCCTCAGCAATGTTACAACATTTGAGGGAAGAATTGCTATGTTTGGCGATATGATGGTATTCACACAGTACGGTATTCAGGTCGTTATGTCCTTTATGTCGCTTGTTATGATTTTTATGATGCTCCCACGTTCCACCGTTTCCGCAAAGCGTGTAAATGAAGTTCTCGATACAGTTCCTTCGATACATAACGGTACTGAAAAAGATGGTGCAGATGGCGTTGTAGGTGAGATCGAGTTCAAAAATGTTTCGTTCCGTTATCCGGATGCCGAAGAAGATGTAATTCATGATATCACCTTCACTGCCAAGAAAGGCGAAACAGTAGCGTTTATCGGCGCAACAGGCTGTGGTAAGAGTACAGTTATCAACCTTGTGCCTCGTTTCTATGATGTTACCGGTGGTGAAGTCCTGGTAGATGGCAGAAATGTCAAGGAATATGACGAACACGCACTCCGCAATAAGATAGCGTATGTTTCACAGAAGGCAACATTGTTCTCTGGTACTATCCGTTCAAATATTGCATATGGCGATAACGGTAAAGCACTTCCGAATACTGACGATGTTGCAAACGCTATCGAAACCGCACAGGCTAAGGAATTTGTAGATAGTCTTGAAGATAAATACGAAGGCTATGTTGCGCAGGGAGGTACAAACTTCTCCGGAGGTCAGAAACAGCGTCTTTCTATCGCACGTGCTATTGCAAGAAATGCTGAAATCATTATTTTCGATGACTCATTCTCAGCACTCGACTATAAAACAGACCGTGTACTTCGTAAAACACTTGATGAAAAATGTGCTGATTCCACAAGACTTATAGTCGCACAGAGAATTGGTACTATACGCGATGCAGATAAGATCATCGTTCTTGATGAAGGAAGAATTGTAGGTATGGGTAAGCACGATGAGCTTATGCAGAACTGTGAAGTTTATCAGCAGATCGCCCTCTCACAGCTTTCAAAGGAGGAATTGGCGTAATGGAAAAGAAAGAATATGAATTTGGTCAGACACAGCAAAGACCTGTTCGTCGTGGCCCAGGTATGGGACCTGGCAGAAGAATGGGTGGAGGTGAAAAGCCCAAGGATCTTGTCGGTACATGGAAAAAACTTCTCGGATATTGTAAAAAATATTCACTTGCTTTTTGTATAGCGATTATCTGTGCAATAGGCGGAACAATACTTCAGCTTCTTGGACCGGATAAGCTTTCCGATATCGCAAAATATATAGAAGAAGGTCTTTTTACAGGAGATATAAATCTTAGTTCTATTTTTAATGTAGGTGTTACGCTCGTATTTTTCTATGCGGCAAGCTGGATATTGGCAACAACACAGCATTGGATAATGTCAACAATTACTCAGCGTGTGTCCAAAACTATGCGTAAGGATATTTCACATAAGATCAATAAGCTTCCGATGTGGTACTACAATCGTAATTCCACAGGTGATGTGCTTTCTCGTGTGACCAACGACGTAGATACCATTGGACAGTCGCTCAATCAGAGCATCGGTAATATGATCTCACAGGTAGTTTTGTTTGTGGGAAGCTTCTTTATGATGCTCATTACAAACTGGGTTATGGCTCTCACAGCAGTTGTTGCAACACTTTTTGGCTTTGTATTTATGATGCTTATTATGGGAAAGAGCCAGAAGTATTTCGTCAGCCAGCAGAGAAATCTCGGTGCGCTCAATGGTCATATAGAAGAGATTTACGCAGGTCATACAGTAGTTAAAGCATACAATGGCGAAGAACAGGCTATAAAAACCTTCGATGAATTGAATAATAATCTCCGTGAAAGCGGTTTCAAAGCACATTGCCTCTCCGGCCTTATGATGCCTCTTATGACATTTATTGGTAATTTTGCATATGTTGCCGTATGTATCGTTGGTGGCGCAATGGCACTTAATGGTACTATCGATTTCTCTGTAATCGTAGCATTTGTATTGTATGTTCGATATTTCACTCAGCCTCTGTCACAGATTGCTCAGTCTATGCAGAATCTCCAGTCAGCAGCCGCAGCAGGCGAGCGTGTGTTTGAATTTCTTGAAGCTGAAGAAATGGAAGATGAAAGTCAAAAGACAAAGCGTCTTCAGAATGTTAAAGGCTCTGTTGATTTTGAACACGTTAAGTTTGGTTACGAAGATACAGATAAAACCATCATCCATGATTTTTCAGCATCAGCAAAGCCGGGTCAGAAGATTGCTATTGTAGGTCCCACAGGTGCCGGAAAAACAACAATGGTAAATCTGCTTATGAGATTCCATGAAATTCAGGGTGGTGAGATTCGCATCGACGGAATATCCACTAAGGATGTAACAAGAGAAGATGTCCATGATCAGTTCTGTATGGTTCTTCAAGATACATGGCTGTTTGAAGGCACAGTTCGTGAAAATTTAGTATATTCTACAACAAATGTAACTGATGAAAAAATAGAAAACGCCTGCAAAGCTGTTGGTCTGCACCATTTTATCAAGACATTGCCTCATGGATATGATACAGTGCTGTCAGATCAGGTAAACCTTTCTCAGGGTCAGAAACAGCAGCTTACAATAGCTCGTGCAATGATTGCAGATAAGCCAATGCTTATTCTTGACGAAGCTACATCATCTGTAGATACACGAACCGAGCTTCAGATTCAGAATGCTATGGATAAACTCATGCATGGCAGAACATCGTTTGTTATAGCGCATAGACTTTCCACTATCAAGAATTCCGACCTTATTCTTGTTATGAAGGACGGGGATATCATTGAAAGTGGCAACCATGAAGAATTGCTTGCAAAAGGTGGCTTCTATGCAGAGCTTTATAATAGCCAGTTCGAACAGGCATCGTGAAAAGCATAATATAGTAGCTGAAAAATAATATAAAAAAGGAGTTATCTGTCGGATGTACCGATGAATAACTCCTTTTTTTATTAAGATTTATCTGTTCCTCTGTGTTTTTGATCTGTCAAATGCGGGATTGTAGCCATAGAAATTTTGTGAATCCAGGTCGTCTTGTACTATACGGAGTGCTTCACCGAATCTTTGATAATGCACGATTTCACGTTCGCGTAGGAACTTTATCGGGTCGCAAACATCCGGATCATCGATTAAGCGAAGTAGATTGTCGTAGGTTGTTCTTGCTTTTTGTTCTGCTGCAAGATCCTCATTGAGATCTGTGATAGGATCGCCCTTAATTCCGACATATTTCATGTCAAAAGGTACGCCAGAGGCAGCGATAGGGTAAATTCCGACTGTGTGATCGACAAAGTAGGTGTCAAATCCTGATTTTTTTATATCCTCAATGCTTAAATTTCTCGTCAACTGATGAAGAATTGCGGCAACTATTTCAAGATGTGCAAGTTCTTCCGTACCTATATCTGTCAATGTACCGGCAACTTCGCGACATGGCATAGAATATCTCTGATGCAGATATCGCATTGAGGCACCCATTTCTCCGTCAGGGCCACCAAGCTGTGTAATAATTACCTTGGCAAGGGAGGGGTTCGGATTTTTAATCTTGACAGGGTATTGCAGTTTCTTTTCATATATCCACATGATCCATTATTCCTTTCGTTAACTCAAACTTCCCATGGCCAAGGTTCTTCTGCCCAGCGCCAGTAATCTTCGCATTCGTTTCCGTACATCGTAATAGGGCCATAGCTTTGCTCGTATTTTTTTACCGCTTCGTTGTACATCTGACGATATTTGTTATAAAATCTCAGTGCTTTTCGACAATGTGGGTGTGTGTCCAAATAGAGAACAGCCTCTGTCACTGCAAAAGAATAATTCTGTATCATTCTCATCAGCTTTTTTTGCTCATTCATCTTTAGTCAATCTCCTTTGCATTCTATTGTGTATTCAACGACAGCTTTCACAAGCGGGATAAAACGGTAATTCAAGTTTTTTGAATAGTGTTCCGTGTGATAAAGCTTCATCAACGTCAAACATTTCGTCGAAGCTCTGATCGGGAAAATATGCCATTGCAAGATGCTTTCCGTTTAGACAGCTGTTGACTTCACAGGTTTCTCTATCTTCGCATCCACAGTCATAATTTGATCCGGTATTATCGTTTTTCGGTGGCTGTTGTACTTGACGTGTCATCTGATAAGGACTTGGACGGTTGCTTTGATATCTGTTTCTGCATCCGCATGAAGCAGTGTTCTGCGTGTTTGATATTCTGCTGTATTGAGCTGATGGCATTTCGGATTTCTCTAAAAGCTGTGTGAGTGTTTCGTCATCAACCATTTCACGCGGTGTTCCACGGTATTTTCTGTTTTCCATTATATTGCAGATCCTCCGATCATATATTGAGGTGCATTTGAGCGACCTCAGAAGCAGTATATGTAGAATTATGCGGGCGTGACACGAAAGCCTATAGTAAATTATCGTGCTGTATCGGACTCCTTAATTCTCTTGCAATCTACATTAAATTATGCTATACTAATTCCAGAACATTACTACAGGAGATAAAAATGCAGCATATAGATATTTATACCGATGGCTCATGCTTGAAAAATCCGGGCCCGGGCGGATGGGGAGCAATCCTTGTCTATAAAGAAATTGAAAAGGAACTTTCGGGTGGAGAAGCAGATACTACGAACAACCGTATGGAGCTTACTGCGGCAATTAAAGCTCTTGAAGCGCTTAATCGACCGTGTGAAGTCACAATGACATCAGATTCAAAATACCTCTGTGATGGAATCGGTAAAGGCTGGGCATCTTCATGGAAGAAAAAAGGCTGGAAAAAATCAGATGGCTCACCGGCACTGAATCCTGATCTGTGGGATAGATTGCTCGACTTGTGTACAACACATTCAGTAACTTTTGTCTGGGTAAAAGGCCACGCAGGTCACCCATATAATGAACGATGTGACGAAATGGCACAGGCGAGAGCAACAGAGTTTAAAATGGGGGCAAAAAAATGAAGTACCCCCTCCTTACCCTGCTTGTCATCCATCTATGCGTCATTTCACTTATTTCGATATTTGTAACAATATCGGATAAGCTCAAAGCGAAAAGAGGGAAGTGGCGGGTACCTGAGGCGGTACTCATGTTGTTGTCAGCCGTAGGTGGATCGTTTGCGATGTATGTTACAATGCATCTCATCCGCCATAAGACTAAACATAAGAAATTCATGGTCGGTATTCCGATAATTATGGTGTTTCACTTAATTCTGCTTGCATGGATACTTTATTCTTACGGTTTATTTTAATGCGAAATTCATCCGGTTCAAGTATTACATTTGAATCATTTATTTCTTTTACAGTTTCGTCAGACAGCCATTCATAAGCTTGACTGCTGACAATTATTGCCATTGGTTTGTTTAGTGACAGATCGATGGCTTTTTTGTATACCGGACTGTGCCTTCCGAGAATAGGAAAGTCTGCGTCTTCAATAGCCTTTGTTATTTCCGGAACAGATTGATTGAATGAACACGATGCTATCACCGCATTTATTCCGTTCATATCGATTCCTACTGAGGTTATAGGATGAGTAGAGCGTGAAATATATTTTCGTTCATATAGCGTGATTTGTGTATCACCAAATGTGAAGCTTCCGTTGACAGGTATCGTCGTCACGTCAACACCGTATCTTTCAGCAGTTTCACATAACGCTTTGTATATTTCCGGTTCGTCACGATCTTTATATTCTATCGGCTCAGGAAGAACTATGTTTCTTACTATCTCACGCTCACAAAGTCGTGATAACAGTTGTATGTGCCTGTTGTGATAATGTGTTATCAGTATCGTTTCAATTTCACAGCAGTGCATATCGGAAATTTCGTTTGTTAGATTGTAACTGTATCCAAACGATGCATCCGAAATTTCGCAGATAAGCACTTTCCCGTCAGATTTCAGCACAAATCCGTCGTTTTTCTTTTCGGGTAGGTATGAAAAATAAATATTTTGGCTGTCAACGAGATTTACAATTCCAATAACAGAGAAGAATGTTACGCATATTCCGCAGATTGAAACAATAACTCGTTTTCGCCAAATTTTGTTTGAAAATGGCATAATAACGAGAAGAACAGTGAGCGGAACGAGAAAGAATATCGTGAATGAGTAATTTACAGGCAGCATTATCCAATCTTTGAGTGAAAAATAACCGGCTAATCTTTCGAGTATACCACAATACGCATTCAAAAGTGCAGTCATAGGAAATATAAAAATCTTCAGTGGATAAAGCAGTATGTAAAGTCCACTCAGATACATAAGTATCGTTATGAGAGGGATAAAAATTACGTTTACGGGAATGGAAATAAGTGAGATCTCACCGAAATACAGCCACATGAGAGGCAGTGTGTTTATCGTAATAAGCGAGGTCATGAGTATAGTTTCGAATACATTTATAAACATTCTAACTATCCTGCTGCGCATTCTGAAGCCTTTGCTTCTTAAAGCTTTTGTCAAAGAACGACGGTTTTGCAGGAAGAAAATACAGCTGAATGTTGCTATAAACGAAAGCTGAAGCCCGCAGTCCATAGCGGAATACGGATTCGCCAATATCATAACAGTGCCGGATATAGCGAATGAGTTAATCATATTTGCCTTGCGAGAAACTATTATTGCAAGCTGAGAGAGAAGATGCATTATTCCTGCACGAACGACAGATGGAGTAAATCCTGTAAGAAACATGAAAAATATTATGATTATCATGTTAAGTAAAGCTCTCAAACGTCGGTTGATATGCATACGCCTCATAGCACGTTCAGTGAATGAAATAATTACAGAAAAATGCGTTCCGCTTACAACAAGTAAATGAGATATTCCCAAGCGTCTGAAATCACGCATAACAGAATCTGTAAGGCTATCTCTGTTGCCAAGAAGAACCGCTGTGGCTATTCCTCCTGCGTTTCGTCCGACATGAGCAAGTATTATTGCAGACAGCTTGTCGTTAAATTCGTTAAATAATTTTGTAAGAGAAAATGAGCTTTTATATCCGCTCTCTTTGAGTGAAACATCGTCAGCTGTTATCATTATTTTGTCCGGTAGGTAATAATGTACACCATTGAAGCTGTCGTTGCCGAATTCGGATAATGCAGTATAAGTGACTTCACCCGAAAGAATAGTGCCATCGGATAGTGCGGTTTTGTCTGTGTTGAGAATCAGCTGGCTTCCATTTGGAATAAGCTCAGAGCTTTCGATAACAGCTTTGTAACGTGCCGCATACGATAATGTAAAGTCACACTCTGTTATTCGCAGTGTTACAGTATCGGTTTCGGCATTGTGCTTTTCGTAACTGTTTGCCTTAATATCAAAGAATATAAAAGACCAAATACCTGCTGCAAGACCGGCTGAGAGGATAAATATTAAAGCTGTACGCAGCTCATTGCCTACAGTAATTTTTTTGAAGATAAACGCCAAAAGAAAAAGCAAGGCCAGAAATATGATAATTATTTTGAGAATAGTTCCACAATAAGCAAACAGACATGACATCACAAAAAATGCCATAAACATTGCGATAGTAGGAAACTGCTCAATAAATTTCATATTCTATTGACCTTGCTTTCTGTCGATTTGTTAGTATTATAATATCACAAATTGACTAAAAAGTACATAGGAGGTGTAATTATTCTGCGGAGTCGTTTTAGACAGTACCAAGAATATCTTCGAGTATATCCAATAAAGTACATGGAGTGACTTCACCACGATATACTGTATCAAGGAGAAGGATCGCTTCATCTTTGATACTCGTGACATCATAAGCACAGGCGAAATCGTCGTCTGAAGTTACTGAAATTGAGTAAGACGAACGTTCTTCGCTTTCAATGCTGTCTTCATGAAGTGAATATATTACCTTCAGATCGCCGATACAAATATTGTATTGTAAGATCAATTCACCTCGTTCTCCAATAAATTTTTTGTGTGCCATACTCTAATGTCATCCTCCTTTTGAATAGTATTTTTAATGTTGGTTTGAGTATTGGTTTGCGTATTAATTTCGATATTAGAATTTTATCATATAAATCAAGCCGAAAATTAAGTTTTTTTGATATTAGTTTCACACACAAACAATATTCGTATATACAAAAATTCATAAATGCTCATTAGTGTGCAGGAAAAACAAAATAACAGCAAAAAAAATCAAATTTAGGAAAATATTTTGCAAAAAATACACAAAAATTAAAATTAATATGGTATAATGATAAAAATAAAAAAATTCAAAAAAATTTCGGAGGTAATTGTCATGCTTCTTGCAGATGGTGACCATATCGTTTTTACCGGTGATTCAGTAACCGATTCGGGGAGAGCAAGACCGGTAGGCGAAGGGCTAAATGCAGGCGTTGGAAACGGATTTGTCAGACAGATTGACAATATCCTTAACCTCGTTTATCCTGACTGGAAGCTATGGATTTCAAATACAGGCTGTGGCGGAAATACAAGCCGTGATTTGAAGGATCGCTGGCAGTTAGATGTAATGAGTCTGAAACCTGACTGGGTAAACGTAATGGTTGGCATTAACGATATTTGGCGTCAGTTTGATACACCCGCAGTCAAATCAGCTCATGTTTATATAGATGAATATAGATCAAATCTCTGCGAAATAATGGAACGTACTTTGCCCGTTGTAAAGGGAGTAATTTTGATGTCTCCATATTATATGGAAACAAATAAAGAAGATCCTATCCGTTTGATGACTGATGAATATATTAAGGTGTGCGAAGAAGTTGCAAAGAAATATAACTGCCACTATGTAAATATTCAGTCGGCGTTTGATGAGTATCTTCAGTATCGTCATCCGACTTATATTTCGTGGGATCACGTTCATCCCGGAAATATTGGCAGCCTTATTATTGCGAGAGAATTTATTAAAGCTATAGGAATTGACAGAACATTCATTTAAAACCTAGATATAACAATAGGAGGACAAAATGCTGAAATTATCATGTTGTATTCCCGGTGGCTCTCTTATGCCGGAAGGAGTAGCTGCAGTACCTCAGTCCAATGCTGAACAGATCGTAACAAAATGCCGTTATCTTCTTGAGATAGGTTACGATTGTACAGAAGCTACAGGTGGAATTCTTGCAGCCCTGACAGATGAAGAAGTAGAATATGTGATTGCTGAAAATGAAAAATCTTCCTTAAAGATTGTTTCAGTGAACAGCCTGTTTCCGTGGCAGTGGAGCTTGTCAGACCCAAGCACCGATAAGGAAGAATATCTTGTACGTACACGACGTATATTTGATATAATGCAGAAGCTTGGCGTACATAATGCGATTTTCGGAAGCGGTGGAGCAAGATCACTTAAAGAAGAAGTGGGACTTGATGTAAGTCGTGCTACATTGTACGATTTCATGAGAAAAGTGGCAGATGAAGCTGAAAAGCGCGATATAAAGCTTCTCATAGAACCACTTAATAAACGTGAAACAAATATTTTTGTGACTGTTGAAGAAAGCTGTAAGTCTATTGAGGAGATCGGTCATCCCAATATCCACCTGCTTTACGACTCCTTCCATATGGCAATGGAGAGAACTTCACTTGATTGTATTAAAGATACAATATCTCAGGTTTATCATTGCCACATTGCGGAAGCACCGAATCGCAGTTACCCCGGCTCAACCGATAGCAGAGATTTTGCATACAACTGTAGATATCTCAAAGAGCTGACTGAGCTTGGTTACGAAGGTGTGGTTTCTGTTGAGTGTGGATTCAAGGATTTCAAAACTGATACGGTAAAGGCACTTGCACATATGAAGAATATTCTTTCCGGAAAGGCTATTTTCCAATATAAGGCTCCTCGTGCACTCACCTCCGAACCTGTTTATCTTGAAGCAAAGAATGGAGAAATTCCCGCCGGAACAACAGCTCTTGTTTGCGGAGATAAAAAATATCCTGCATCTCCATATAAAAACGGTGTTATCGCTATAATTACAGCCGAACGTGATGAAGCGCTGAATCTTGTTGCTGTTGAAGAAGAAGCTGAGCTTGGTGCTGAAATCATTCATAAAGAAGATGAAAAAAAGGCAGAAGTGAAGGTTCAGGGAAATCTTTTTGCGAATTATGTGTATGATCCTGAGATCCCGAAGCCGTTCCTTGGCCCGATCTATGATAACGCAGGAAACAACTTCACCCGTAAAGAGATAAATCATCGTGAACATAAGCATCAGCGTTCAGTGTTTATTGCTGTTGGTGATGTAAATGGTGTTGACTGCTGGAATGAGTACGGTAATTACGGATATGTGCGTAACGAAAGCGTTTATGACATCTATTCAGGTTCCGCATATGCAACATTCTCAGTAAAGAATCGCTGGACAGATCTTGAGAATAAGCCACTGATTACAGAAAATACACGTTATTTCGTTTATAATCAGAGTGAAGATTGCCGTACACTTGATATCGAGGTAACATTCACCGCTGATTATGGCGATGTTGAATTTGGTGCTACCAAAGAAGCAGGCCCGCTTGGAATACGCCTTCGTGATGAACTTCGTGCCGATATCGGATGTGGACAGTTTATCAATTCATGGGGTGGCGTTGGTGAAGGCGAATGCTGGGGTAGAACTGCCGAATGGTGCGATTACTATGGTGAACCAGAAGAAATCGGTCCAATGGGTGTAACAGTATTCGATTGCGAAACTAACGAAAGACATCCTACAGCATGGCATATCCGTGCATATGGTCTGTTTGCTGCGAATAACCTTTACTTCAAAGGCGGATTCACAATAAAGGCAGGCGAAAGCAAGGTTTATAAATTCAGAATACTTTTCCGCAGAAAGCCTATGACTAAAGATGAGATTGCAGATAAGTATGTGACTTATACCTTAGGCAAGAAAATTTAACATAAAATAAAAAATAAAAAGCTGTTGCATTTCGGAAATTTCTTTCCGTGGTGCAACAGCTTTTTGTTTTTGATTTCTATTTAATTATTGTGAGAGAAACTTGCTTAATTTACAAGTGTCGCTATAGTTTCAGCCTTGCCGGAAATCTTTACTTCGCCGGAGCCTGCCGGGATAAAATAGCTTTCGCCTTTGTGAATAGCTGTGATGGTGTCTCCCATTTCAATCTCAGCACCATCAGCATCGAGAACGAGCAGAGAAACAAAGCTCTTATCGTCAACGTGAAGAACTGCAACGTTTTCGGAATCTGTGGAATATTTACGAGATGTGAAGTATTCGCAAGCACAAAGAAGCTCAGTGCAGACCTCGGTATCGCCGTTGGAATAACGTATTTCGTCGATTTCAGCGGTTGAACGCAACTTGATAACGTCAATAGCTTTTTTGGTGTGAAGCTCACGGAGGCTACCGTCTGCCTGGCGTCTGTTGTAGTCGAATACACGGTATGTAATGTTGGAATTCTGCTGAATTTCAGCAATAAGAATACCGGCACCGATAGCATGAACCTGACCGGCAGGAATGAAGTAAACATCACCGGGTTTAACGTCAACGTAGTTCATCATATCCTCAGTGCGTCCTTCTTCAACAGCTTGAGCAAAGTCTGCAATAGTGCAACCATCCTTTAAGCCGTAAACAAGCTTTGCGCCGGGTTCGCAATCCATGATGTACCACATTTCGGTCTTTCCAAGCTCACCTTCGTTTGCAAGGGAATATTCGTTATCGGGATGAACCTGAATAGAAAGACGATCAGCTGCATCTATAAATTTAATAAGGAGAGGGAAGCGGTCATACTTAGCGCAGTTTGTGCCAAGGACAGACTTGTGTTCTGCGATAAGCTTGTCCATTGTCATACCTGTGTATTCGCCATTAGCTATAACACAAACTTCATCTTCACGAACTGTAAGCTCCCATGATTCTGCAATCTTATCAAACGGAGCAGTCTTGTTGTATTCACGTTTTAAAAGGTCACCGCCCCACATGATCTGCTTTGAAACGGGACGCATAAGCAATGGATATCTGTTCATATAATAAACCTCCGAAATAAAATCAACGCTCTAAAAATATTATTCGTTTTCAGAAGAGAATACCATCTTGTCGAGCCACAATTCACGAAGTCCCATAGTAAGACCACGGTGAGAATTGCGGTATTTGCCACCGGCAGGAATGAAGTAAACATCACCGGGTTTAACGTCAACGTAGTTCATCATATCCTCAGTGCGTCCTTCTTCAACAGCTTGAGCAAAGTCTGCAATAGTGCAACCATCCTTTAAGCCGTAAACAAGCTTTGCGCCGGGTTCGCAATCCATGATGTACCACATTTCGGTCTTTCCAAGCTCACCTTCGTTTGCAAGGGAATATTCGTTATCGGGATGAACCTGAATAGAAAGACGATCAGCTGCATCTATAAATTTAATAAGGAGAGGGAAGCGGTCATACTTAGCGCAGTTTGTGCCAAGGACAGACTTGTGTTCTGCGATAAGCTTGTCCATTGTCATACCTGTGTATTCGCCATTAGCTATAACACAAACTTCATCTTCACGAACTGTAAGCTCCCATGATTCTGCAATCTTATCAAACGGAGCAGTCTTGTTGTATTCACGTTTTAAAAGGTCACCGCCCCACATGATCTGCTTTGAAACGGGACGCATAAGCAATGGATATCTGTTCATATAATAAACCTCCGAAATAAAATCAACGCTCTAAAAATATTATTCGTTTTCAGAAGAGAATACCATCTTGTCGAGCCACAATTCACGAAGTCCCATAGTAAGACCACGGTGAGAATTGCGGTATTTGCCACCTACTCGGTTAAGCTCAGGTATGTCACTTTCCTGCATATTGTATTTGGATTTAAGAAGCTCACGAATTAAGTTAAGTAGGTTGTCGCAACAATAGTCAACATCAAATTCCATGATAAGTGTGTGCGGATTCAAGGTTTTGATTACATTGTAGACTGAACCTGCGAGAGCTGTTGCACAAGATTCTTCGTTGTAAGCACGAGAAATCAAATCATCAAGTGTTGTTCCGGGCTGAGAGATAAGTCTGCCAAAGTCGCAGGCATGGCTGTCCTTGCCAAGGATAAGATTTCCCCCCACAAGATATGCACCGCAAACATAATTTGTGCTGACATACCAGTAGAGAATATTCTTTTTTTCGTAGCCTTCAATGCAGCTGATGTTAGAACGTGCAGCGGCATTGATCTGCGAATCTATAAGCAACGGAACATTACGGAAATAGTAGCTGGCAACCTCACGCACCTTAACCTCAGTGATTTCAGGTGTGCGCATAGAAGTAGCTGTGTCGGTTTCAGCATGATAAGGACCCGGCAAAGCAACGCCGACTCCAAAGCAATTATCTATATCGTATTTTCTTCTGATCAGTGTGAGAGATTCAGCAAAAAAGTGATTCAGATTATCTAAGTATGAAATATTCGGCTTATATGTGTAATGCGTGTGATCTACTAAAGCCAGTCTCAAATCAAGCAATGTTACATTAAAATCATAACTTGAGATATCAAGAATCAGAGCGAATTTGTCGGGATTTATACTGAGAAGACCTGCACGTCTGCCGGCTTGAGGCTTAATTTCCTTGACCTGAGATATGATGTTCATATCGAGAAGGGCATCGGCGATCTTGCCAACTGTAACGAGGCTTAGGTCAGTTTTCTCAGAGATAGCTGCTCTGCTGGTCTTTTCAGCATCTGCAATAGAGGTGAAAATAGCCTTAATACTCTCATATTTGATGCTTTTTAGGCTGATGTTGTTCATTATGATATCCTTTCCGTAAACCAAGTTGGAATATGTTTATGGAAATGCTAAAATTTGCGTTTTGCACAGCACAAAAAATATTATATACTCTGTAATAAATATATTATACACAATTATCTATATATTGTCAATATGCTTTATTAATTTTATTGTAGTGAATACCTAGGAAAACCTTATTTTTAAACTCATGTTAAAAACACCTTTTGCTGATTAAGTCGTGTGTCTAAAATAATGTCGTTTTTTGGGCACTATTCACTTGACAGATGCACTTAGACGGATGTATAATATACTTGAGATTTAAGATTGAGAGGATGATAGTTATATGGGTGCAATTGAAACTCGTGAGATTATAGAGAATTATCTGAAAAAATCAGAAGAAATCGACTATAGCGTTCGTCTGCCGGAAACGGAGCTTGATGTAATGAAGTCTGTATGGAACCTAAAGCCACCTGTCACTACATCTATGCTTATGAAGGAAATAGGTGAATCAAGAGGATGGCGCGCTCCTACATTGATATCGTTTTTGAATAGATTGGAAGCACGTGGATTTGTCATTTCATATAAAAACGGTAAGGTACGTTACTATATTCCCGTTGCTGATCGCAGTGAATACATGAGTAAGATAGCACAAGAATTTATCGACAATCATTACAGTGGCTCGCTGACCGATTTTCTCGATTCACTTTATTGCGAAAGAAACATCGATAATGACATTGATGAGTTGATAAAATGGCTTAAAATGCGTTACAGAGGTTGATAAATAAACGATGGAACTTAATAAAGCTCATTTTTATAATGTCATATACAACACAACATTCGACGAGCATGAGAGGTATAATATAGGCACCTACAAAGAAAAAAAGATGCACATCATGCTGAAAAAATACTTTGAACCTGACGTGAAGTATCACGAAATACCAACGAACGGATTTGTTGCGGATATTAGAAAAGATGACGTTATAACGGAAATTGAAACCTCGGGATTTTCGGGCCTGAAACCAAAATTGAACGCATATCTTCCGGAATTCAAAGTGAATCTCGTGTATCCACTTCCTGCCAAACGCTATATTTCGTGGATAGATCCGGATACATATGAAATATCTCAAAGAAGGCAATCGCCCAAAAAAGCAAATGCATACGATGCGCTGTTTGAAATGGTGCGTATTTTGCCGTATGTAAAGGATAAAAACCTAACGATACTTGCTCCTATGCTTGAAATCGATGAATATAGAATTCTTGATGGTTGGAGTCGTGATCGTAAAAAAGGTTCTCATCGATATGAACGAGTTCCTACGGAGCTTTATGATATAATAGAGTTCAAAACGGATGATGACTTCAAAAGATGGATTCCGGAGAATTGTTCTGAAAATTTTACTGTTTCGGAATTTGCAAAAGCAACAAAGCTTGTAGACGGGGATGCTCGTGCTGTGATAAAAGTAATGGAGCAAAGAGGCGTAATTAAATTTTTAGGCAAAGAAGGCAGGTCGTTCCGTTATTCCAGGTCTGATTGTTAAAAGCACATTAAAATTTATAAAAACATATTGAAATTCTACACGTTAATGGTTATAATATATAATAATGGCAACTTGCCGAAAAGAAAGGACGATAATTATGAAGTATGGTATTCAGATGTTCAGCCTTCGTGACATCACAAGAGATGACCTCGATGGCGCACTTAAAGCAGTAGCTGATATGGGTTATCAGACTGTTGAATTTGCAGGTTTCTTCGGACACTCTGCTGAAGAAGTAGCAGATATGCTTAAGAAATACAACCTTGAATGTGCAGGTACTCACTCCGGTCTTGGCGATCTTATCAACGATTTTGAAGGTACTGTAAAGTATCACAAGACTATCGGTAACACAAAGTATATCATTCCCGCACATGACCTCAGCACAAAGGAAAAGCTCGATGAATTTATTGCTCAGGTAAACGAAATTGCACCTAAGCTTCGTGCCGAAGGAATTGAGCTTGGCTTCCACAACCACAACAGCGAATTCAAGCCTAACAATGATGGTATCGTTGTTCATACAGAGCTTGAAAAGAGAGCTGATATTTTCTTTGAACTTGATACATACTGGACATTTGTTGCAGGTCTTGACCCGGTTGCTACTCTTGAAAGACTTGGCGCAGACCGTGTAAAGTGCATCCACCTCAAGGATGGCGATCCGAATGGTCATGGTTGCTCTCTTGGTCAGGGTGATGCTCCTGTAGCTGCTGTTCGTGCAAAGGCTATCGAAATGGGTATCGAAATCGTTGTTGAAAGCGAAGGACTTGATCCGACAGGTAAGGAAGAAGTTCAGCGTTGCATCGATTACCTCAAGACTCAGGACTGAGAATTAAATAATATTAAACTGTGGAAAACGATAAGGAGTAGAACGTAAATTGGCGAAGAACAATAACAATTTCAATTTTAATATCCCGATACCGATTATAGTGTTTGCATATATCGCATATTGGCCTCTTGGTATCGTTCTTACAATACTGCGTGCTGTCTCCAAACCCACAGTTGCTCAAAATAGAAGTACCGAAAACAAAGAAATCCGCGAGACATACAGTAAGTCTTACAAAAATCATCAGACACAAGCGAAAAAGCAGAAAAAACGCAGATCATCAACCGGTTTCACTGTATCAATGGTCATTGGTGCATTCAGTGCATTTGTGGCTTTTGCCGAAACGCTGAACTGGGGATTTGACTTTTCTCTGTTTGTTGAATATGCACTACCGTGGATAATCGCAACTGTTGCTTGTTTTGTCGGTGCAAAGCTGTTCAAAAATCGCGATACACGACATAATAGAATTCGTTCTATTATCGGAAATCGTGAAAGCATAAACCTGACAAAGCTTGCTACAGCATCTGATGAAAGCCTTAAAAAGATTCGTAAGGATGTTCAAAAGCTTATCGATATGGGCGAATTCGGTGACTCCGCATACCTTGACCTTGGTACAAATAATTTCATGAGGACTCCGTATGCACAGCCTGATGAGCCGGAAGCGTTTGACTACCGTACAGTTTATGGCGATCTTTTGAAAAAGGATAAAAAAGATAAGCGAACTGATAGAAATACAGCGGAAGAACAAGCTGAACCTGAAAAGACAACGGAAAAAGCATCAGATAATGATAATTTCGAGACTATTATCAAAGAGATACGCCGTCTTAATGATGAAATCAAAGATATTGCGGTGTCTTATCGTATTGATAAGATTGAAGAGCATACAAGAAATATCTTTGATTATGTCACAGATCATCCCGATGCAATGCCTCAGATACGAACCTTCATGAATTATTACCTCCCAACAACATTAAAACTCCTCGAGTCCTATAGTAGGATCGAACGTGTTGGTGTTGCAGGTGAGAATATGAAAAAATCGAAGGAAAATATCGAGAATATTCTGGATCTTCTGGTCGTTGGCTTTGAACAACAGGTGGATCAGCTGTTTAAGAACGAATCTATCGATATTTCCAGCGATATAAGCGTGCTTGAACAAATGATGCAGAAGGATGGACTCAGTGGCAGAACGGATTTTGATATTTCCTCGTCTGCCGAAGCCTATTCTGATGAAATTTCGGATAACTTCGTCGGTGGAGCCGCAACTCAAACCGAACCGGAACAATAATATATAAAAAAACCGTCTGCGATACCGGTGTAATTCCGGTGTCAGGACGGTTCTTTTGTTACAATTGCGTGATAATATTCAATTTGAATTATGAATTTTTTTTTAACATTTTGATATTCACTTGATATTACAGGAAATTTGCTGTATTATTATTACAATGGGGTAGAATGGTATTTATTATTGTTTTGTAGTATAAATATGCAGAATTGTATTGATAAATACCGACCACGCTATATCTAAATAAATAATTTTTATTATGGAGGATATATGGAGAAAAAAATGATTGACAGCGGTCTTGATTGTCCTAAGACTGCTGCGGCATTCCGTGAGCTTCTTCTGAAAAATGAAAAGCCCGGAAAGAACGGCGTACTCAGCGCAAGACAGCGTATCACATCCCTTTTTGATGAAGGTACGTTCACTGAGATTGGCGCTTATACCATGAGAAGACTCGGTGAATTCGATACCGATGCATCTTGTGAGCTTGAAAGCGTTATCTGTGGCTATGGTTCTGTACAGGGCGTGCTCGTATATGCGTTCGCACAGGATATGAGCCGTACCAAGGGTTCTGTTAGCGAGGCTTCAGCTGCTAAGATCGTTAACATCTATAAGCTCGCAACAGAAAACGGATGCCCGGTAGTTGGCATTTTTGACAGTGCAGGTGCTTATCTTCCCGAAGGAGTTAAGGCACTCGCAGGTTACGGCAGCATCATGAAGGCTGTTTCTAAGGCTTCCGGTGTTGTTCCTCAGATCGCTATTGTTCCCGGTGTTGCACAGGGAGCTGCGGCTGTTATAGCTTCTATGTTTGATTTTGTAGTTGCTACTGATAACTCAAAAATCAGCGTAAATCCTCCGTTCGTAGTAGGTGGCGGTGAAACTAAGGATTCTGTAGAGTCCGGTGTTGCTTCTGTTACAGCGAAGGATGATCTTGATGCAATCGGTGCAGTACGCTCTATCCTTGCACTTCTTCCTTCAAATAACGAAGAGGGTATCGTAGAAACAATTTCCGCTGATGAAGTAAACAGACTTGTTGATACCTCCGCATATGCTTCTTCCGGTGAGATCAAATCTCTCATCACCGCATTTGCAGATGATGCACGTTACGTTGAACTCGGTGGTGAATATGCAAAATCTGTTTCAACAGGCTTTGTTACAATGAACGGTGTAACCTGCGGTGTTGTTGCAACCGATGCTTCTGTTGAAGAGGGAAGACTTACTTCAAAGGGCGCTCGTAAGGCAGCAAAGTTCCTTTCATTCTGCGATTGCTTTGGTATCCCGGTTATAACTCTCGTTGATTCCGAAGGTTTTGCAGTTTCCGGTGAAGAAGAAAAGAATCCTTATTGCTCTGAAATCGGTAAGCTTGCAGGTGCTTATGCAATGGCTAAGACTCCGCTTATCACACTCGTATGTGGTAAAGCTTATGGTTCCGTGTTCTCTGTACTTGGTTCAAAGGCAATCGGTGCTGATATCGTTTTTGCACTTGATTCCGCAAAGATTACTTGCATGAGCCCTAAGTCAGCTGTAGCTCTTCTTTGGAACGACCAGATATCTGCAGACATTACCAGAGAAGATCTCGAAAATAAGTGGACAGAAACCGAAGCAAATGTACTCATGGCAGCTCGTGCAGGTGAAGTTGATGATATCATCGAATCCTCAGAGATCCGTCAGAGACTGGCATCCGCTGTAATGATGCTCGCAGGAAAGGCAGTAAAAGCACCAGGACGCCGTCATGCAAATATGCCTCTTTAATTAGGGAGGTTGAATATGACTTACAACCCGATCTTTTTAACAGCTCTCACATTGGGAGAAAAAGCAGCTCTGTCAGGTGAAATGCTCCTTCGTGGTATGGGTACTGTATTCTTGGTACTCGTTATCCTTTGGGGTATCATAGCAGCAATCGGTAAGGTATTTTCTTCCAGCAGCAATAAAAGTGCTTCTAAGGCTGAAAAGAAACCGACTGCTCCTGCACCGAAAACCGAATCCGCTAATGCGCCTGAAGTAAAGCCTTCCGCACCTGTTGCACCCGCTGCACCTTCTGTACCCGCATCTGATGATGCTCTTGTTGCAGCTATCTGCGCGGCTATTGAAGCATATCGTGCAGAAGAAGGTCTTTCCGGTCTTCCTTACCGTGTGGTATCTTTCAAGCGTAGATCCGGCAAAAAGAGCTGGACAGGAAACAGCGAGGACTAATTCCTCGAATATCTGATTTTACTGAATCGATCTAAATTATTTTGGAGGCAAATATGAAAAAATATAACGTAACCGTTAACGGTATGACTTATGAAGTTCTCGTTGAAGAAGCAGGCGTAGTTTCTGCACCTGTAGCATCCGCACCTGTAGCTCCTGTAGCAGCACCCGCAGTAGCACCTGCCCCCGCAGCAGCACCTGCACCGGCAGCAGCACCTGCACCCAGTGGAGCACAGGGCTCTATTAAGGTAACTGCTCCTATGCCCGGTACCATTCTCAAGATGAACGTTAAGGTAGGCGATACAATCAAGGCTAACGATCTCGTCTGCATTCTCGAAGCTATGAAGATGGAAAACGAAATTTTCGCATCCGAAGGCGGTACAGTTAAGTCCATCGACGCACCTCAGGGCGCAAGCGTGAACTCCGGAGACGTAATCATCACTCTCGGTTGATTTTGCTCCAACTGAAATTTTACAATAGGAGTGAAAACAAGTGTCTTTTTTTACTAATCTATATGAATCAACGGGGCTTCCGATCCTTTTAAGCGATCCGATTCTCCTTGTAAAAACTTTGATCATGTACGTGATCGTTGGTGCGCTGTTCTATCTTGCTATTGTGCGCAAGTTTGAACCTCTGCTCCTTCTGCCGATTGCATTCGGTATGCTTCTTGCAAACCTTCCCGGTGCGAACCTTTTCCATATGGATCTCTTCATTCATGAAGATGGCTCGCCAATCAATATTCAGACTATCGTTGAACAGGGTAATCTGATTGACTTCTTGTACCTCGGCGTTAAGCTCGGTATATATCCTTCTTTGATATTCCTCGGTGTAGGCGCGATGACAGACTTTACTGCCCTTATCGCTAACCCGAAGTCACTTCTTATCGGTGCAGCTGCACAGCTCGGCGTATTCGTTGCGTTTATCGGTGCTCTGTTCCTTGGATTTACACCTGAGCAGGCTTCATCTATCGGTATTATCGGTGGTGCTGATGGCCCTACGGCTATTCTTGTCACAAAAACATTGGCTCCTGAGCTTCTCGGTGCTATAGCGATTGCTGCGTATAGCTATATGGCGCTCATTCCGATCATTCAGCCGCCGTTTATGAAGCTTATAACTACCAAGAAGGAACGTGCTATCGTAATGACGAACCTTCGCCCTGTATCTCACCTCGAAAAGGTAGTATTCCCGATCATCGTAACACTCATCGTTTGTATTATCGTTCCCGATGCTGCTCCGCTTGTAGGCTTCCTCATGCTTGGTAACCTTCTGAATGTCAGTGGCGTATGTGACCGTCTTTCAAAGACCGCACAGAACGAGCTTATGAACATCGTTACAATTTGTCTTGGTGTTTCTGTTGGTGCTACAGCAAATGCTGATAACTTCCTTGCACTTGATACACTCAAGATCATCTTCCTCGGTCTTACTGCGTTCTGCATTTCGACTTGTGGTGGTCTTCTCTTTGCTAAGTTCATGTGCTGGATCACAAAGGGTAAAATCAACCCGCTTATCGGTTCCGCAGGTGTATCAGCAGTTCCGATGGCAGCGCGTGTAGCTCAGCTTCAGGGACAGAAGGAGAATCCTTCCAACTTCCTTCTCATGCACGCAATGGGCCCGAACGTAGCCGGCGTTATCGGTTCTGCCGTAGCTGCAGGCGTATTCCTGTCTTATTTCGGCTAATATATGTAGTGATTGACAGTGGTTTGACCGGTGTTTTGGGAAATGCACTGCAAAAACTAAAACAACCGGTCTTACCGATGTCATGAGTTATTTTACGAAAGGAATTATTTAAATATATGGCAAAAGTAAAAATTACTGAAACCGTTCTGCGTGACTCTCATCAGTCCCTGATTGCCACTCGTATGACAACTGAGCAGATGCTTCCTATTCTGGAAGAAATGGACAAAGTAGGCTATTATTCTCTCGAAGCATGGGGCGGTGCAACATTCGATTCATGTATGCGTTTCCTTAATGAAGATCCGTGGGAAAGACTTCGCAAAATTCGTGCTAAGGTTAAGAATACAAAGCTTCAGATGCTGTTCCGTGGTCAGAATATTCTCGGATATCGTCACTATGCTGATGACGTTGTAGAATATTTCGTTCAGAAATCTATCGCAAACGGTATCGATATCCTTAGAATTTTCGATGCAATGAACGATGCTCGTAACCTCAAGACTGCTATTGATGCAACAAAGAAGGAAGGCGGACACGTTCAGGCTGCTATTAGCTATACTATTAGCCCTGTTCATTCCAGCGAAGCCTTCGCAAAGTATGCAAAGCAGCTTGAAGAAATGGGTGCTGACTCCATTTGTATCAAGGATATGTCCGGTCTTCTCACACCTTATACCGCTTATGATCTCGTTAAGACGATCAAGAGCGAAATCAAGATTCCTGTACAGCTCCATACACACTATACTACAGGTCTTGCATCTATGACTATTCTTAAGGCTATTGAAGCTGGCGTTGACATCGTTGATACTGCAATCTCCCCGATGGCTATGGGTACTTCTCAGGCTCCGACAGAAGCTATTGTAGCTACACTTCAGAATACAGAATACGATACAGGTCTCGATCTTGCTCAGCTTGATAAGATCTGCAAGTATTTCACACCTCTCCGTGAAGAATACCTCGCTTCCGGTCTTCTCGATCCTAAGGTACTCAAGGTTGACGTAAACTGTCTCCTTTATCAGGTACCCGGCGGTATGCTTTCCAACCTTGTTTCTCAGCTTAAGCAGCAGGGCAAGAGCGATAAGCTTCCCGAAGTTCTCGAAGAAGTTCCGAGAGTTCGTGCGGATGCAGGTTATGCTCCTCTCGTAACTCCTACTTCACAGATCGTAGGTACACAGGCCGTTCTTAATGTAATTGCAGGCGAACGCTATAAGCTCGTTTCTAAGGAATTCAAGGGTATGATCCGTGGCGATTACGGTCAGGCACCTGCTCCTATCAAGCCCGAATTCGTTAAGAAGATCATCGGTGACGAAGAACCTATCACTTGTCGTCCGGCTGATAAGCTTGCACCTGAACTCGATTCTCTCCGTGAAAAGGTTAAGCCCTACATGGAACAGGAGGAAGATGTGCTTTCTTATGCTCTGTTTGAACAGGTTGCGACCAAGTTCTTTGAATACCGTAAGGCTAAGAAGTACGGTCTTGATGCTGATTCCGCAGATGCAAAGCTCGGAGTACATTCGGTTTAATAGACTATGATTTTGGTATGTGATAACGAGATAAACGCACGAACGAAAGCTCTTCACAGAATGTTGTATAAGGCAGGGTATCCTTGTGCTGAAGTATCTGTTAAAGAGATTGGCGATTTTCTTCCGGCAAAGCTGATTGTTTGCTATTACGAAGCATTCGACAATATTCGTCGTGGACCTTACGATAATATATTTGCAATAGTCATAGGCAAGGGATTTGTTAATTCTGCGCTTAATGCTGTGCGTGTAGATAATGAAGAAGAAGCTTGCATAAAAGCAAAAGAATATATTCGTAAGCTGTTTGGAATAGGTGAGAGTGAAACATATGAATTTGGTGTTTTAGTGGACTCATCTGTTTTCATGGCAAAAAAGTATATTGAGATATACGGAAATATCATAGAGTTACCTATAAGTGAATATATGATATTTAAGTATTTTCTTGCATTTGCAGGTGAGGGCTATTATTTTACGCCACAAAAAATACGTAAATTCTGTTATATACGCACATTGCGAAATGAAGACAATATCGAAGGAAATGTTTCGGTTCATATTCACAATTTGAATCGTGCGATAATGAATGTGTATGGTAAGACATTCATTAAAGCGAAACGCTATATCGGTTATTACGCGCTTGAATTATGATAATAGAAAAACACCGTTTTCTAATTTGATAGAAACGGTGTTTTTTGTTTTCTATATTCTGAATTTATCGATCAATTCAAGCTTGCGTCGAGAAGAATTATACGCAATTCTGACATCTCCCAGAGTGTTGGCAGTATTTTCAAGATCGCAAAGTACACGATATTGCATAAAATACGGGAGTGACGGTTCGAGAGATAGCTCTCTAAGACGCTTCATAGCTTCATTCAAACGCTCATCTTTTATCATTGCTAAGGCTGATATATGACGTTCAGCATAGGAATTTCGTTGGAAAGGAGAAGTAAAGCTTTCACCGGATTGAATAAGCTTTAGTGCGATAAAGTATTGTACAAGCGTAAATGGAACAAATTCACCACAAGAATTGGGATCGTATAAAACATCCGGTATGGAGTCGGAGCAAGATGAGTGGAATAATTCTCGGTAAAATATGAGCGCACGTGAAAATTCGTTTCCACAGTATATCGAAGTGTTCGCATATTTTTCTGCCTTATCAAGATCAGCAAAAGCTAAGCGAAATTCAAGGGCATAGGCGTGATCTGAGGCTGTGTTCATGTAAGATACAGCAAGAATATACGACAGCTCATCATCCATTGCCGAGGAGGGAATATTCGCACATATTGCTTCACATTCACTGTATTTTTTTTGCTTAAATTCTTCCTTCAACGCACCAATGATGGACATTTTGAAGAACTTTCCTTCATCCTCATCGCTTGCTGTGAAGAAAAAACCTGCCGGAGTTTCAAGTCGTTCTGCAATATATAGCAAAGTAGAAACAGACGGCGAAGCGTTTCCGCTTTCAATAAGACTTAACATATTTCGTGTGATTTTGTCACCTGCGAGATCCTTTTGCGTTATTCCACGTTGCTTTCTGAGTTCACGTATTTTTTCACCCAGTTTTTTGTCGGAATTAGGCATCGGTATTTTCTCCATTATTAGACTCAGAAAGACCGTATTTGCCATCCATTTCAGCGAGTTTTGTTTCTATTCCTTCCGAAAGACAGCTGTGATAATAGTCTACCCTATCGTTAAGCTCACCGGAGCGTGTTTCAATTTTTGAAAGCAGAGTTTTGAATTCGTATCGAATGTCAGTAAAGCTTGTGTTGATTTCACGCATACAATTTTCAATGCTTGCGTGAAGATCAGAACTAATACTGTTGAGAAGCTCATTTGCTGTTTGCGATAATCTTTTGCGAATATACATAGCCTCAGCATCAGTTTCAGCTTTTGTTTTTGCAATCATTTCGTTGCAGTCATTTCGCTTTTGTTCACATTCCTGCTCAGCTTCTGAAAGTATACGCTCGGATTCCTCTTTGGCTGAAGATATAAGAGCATCAGCATTTCTGTTGGCGTTGATTAGAATATCTCCGAGTTGGGAACTGATTTTGTCGTACATTCCAACCTTGTATGCAGGACTGTTTTTGTCATCAGCATTTTCATTGAAGTTTTTTGCTGCTTCAAGTGCATTTGCAAGCTCATCAAATTTAGCTGAAAGCGATTCTTGCTCAGAGATTAGTGCCTTTTTTTCCTGTTCCAGGGTAACGCACTTTCTTTTTTCAGCATTCAAATTCTCTTGAATATCTGACATAGCCTTTATATGCGATTTGTTGAGAGCTTCTATTTCATCCTTTTTTTCGGCAATTACCTTTATTTGTGCTTCGGATTCGCTTTTGTAAAATGCCACTGATTTCAGCGTGTCTGCAAGCTCTTTTTCTTTTTCTGCAAGCTCGTTGGCTTTTATCACTGATGCTTTTTCGGCGGCAGTAAGCTTTACAGAGAGAGTGTTTCGTTCGTTCTCAGCTGCAGCTAACTTAGCTTCAAGCTGAGATAAAGAATCATTCAGAGAGTTAAGCTCGTCAGCTTTTGCCGAAAGTTCAGCAATTTTTTGATTCAAAGCTTCGATTTCCGCCGAATGTTTTAGGTCTGTTTCTTTGATATAATTATTTACATCATCACGGTTGAAGCCACCGATCTGACTGCGGAACATTTTTGTATCGCTCATGCTAAATCCTCCGATCATTATTATGTCGTAAATCATATAACTCAATCAATTAATGTATATATTTTAACATATTTTGTCCGAAAAATCAACAGTATAGCTGTCATATATCGCTGAAAAGTAAAATTAATTTACATTATGTGTGTTGTCAGTATTGGTTAAACAGAAAAACGTGTTCATAAAGCAAAAATGAACTTTGTTAAAAAGAAAAAAATATGGAATATTCATATAGACGAGTGGAGAAAAATGTGTTATAATATAGGGTAAAATGAAATATTTATAGTTAAACGAATGGAGAATAAAAATGGATTATAAATATCTTGCCGATCTTCTGTTTCCGAATTTGAAGATGACGGTAGAAGAGGTTGAGTCAAAATATCCTCCGAGAATGCTTCCGGAAGGTGCGATCGTTACCCGTATGGCTCCGTCTCCGACAGGCTTTGTTCATCTTGGTAACCTTGTACAGGGCTTGACAGCAGAAAGAATGGCTCATCAGTCAAATGGTGTTCTTTTCCTTCGAGTAGAAGATACTGATGCAAAGCGTGAAGTTCCCGGCGCAGTAGAAGTGCTGCTCGAAACATTGAAGCACTATGGAATTTCCTTTGATGAAGGTGCAACTATCGATGGTGACTCAGGTAATTATGGACCTTATCGTCAGCGTCAGCGTGCAGATATCTATCATGTTTTCGCAAAAAAGCTTGTCGAACAGGGTATGGCATATCCATGTTTTTGTACCGAAGAACAGCTTGCCGCTATGCGTGAACAGCAGGAAGCTAATAAGGAAACCACAGGCTATTATGGAAAATATGCAATGTGGCGTGATCGCTCGATTGAAGATATAAAAGAACAGATAGATGCCGGTTGCCCGTGGGTTCTTCGTTTCCGCAGCACAGGAAGTATCGAAAATCAGTTCAAATTTGATGATTTGGTAAAGGGTAAACTGACCATTACAGAAAACGATATCGACCACGTTCTTCTTAAATCCGATGGTATTCCGACATATCATTTTGCACATGCAGTAGACGATCATCTTATGCGTACCACTCATGTTGTTCGTGGTGATGAATGGCTTCCAACACTTCCGTTCCATATCCAGCTTTTCAACGCACTTGGATTTAAGCTTCCGAAGTACGTTCACATTGGCCCTCTTATGAAGATGGATGGAAATTCCAAGCGCAAGCTCAGTAAGCGTAAGGACCCCGAACTCGCACTGACTTATTATAAAGCAGAAGGTTTCCCGGTAGAAGCAGTATATGAGTATATTATGACGCTTCTTAATTCAAATTTCGAGGACTGGAGACGTGCAAATCCCGATGCACCTGCTGATACCTTCAAATTCAGTCCTAAGAAGCTGAATCCCGCAGGTAGCTTGTTTGACTATGCAAAGCTTACAGATGTATCTAAGAATGTTATCTGTAAAATGGATGCAGAGAAGGTTTATACACTTCTCACCGAATGGGCAAACGAATTTGATACCGATTTCGGTGCAAAGCTTACAGCTGATCCTGAATTTGCAAAGAAAATTTTGGCTATCGGACGTGGTGGCAAAAAGCCGAGAAAAGACCTTGCAGTGTGGAAGGATGCTAAGCCTTACATGGGATTCTTCTACGATGATTATTTTGCTATTGAAGAAGCTATTCCCGAAAAATTCAGCCGTGATGATGTAAAAACTGTCCTTAATCAGTTCAAAGAAAAATTTGATATGGCTGACGATATGAATACATGGTTTGGTAAGATCCAGCAGATCGGTGAAGAAATTGGTTATACTTCCGATATGAAAGCATATAAAGCGAATCCGGAAGCCTATAATGGCAATGTCAGCGATGTTTCCATGTTTATTCGTATAGCAGTAACAGGAAAAATGAATTCTCCCGATATGTACGCAGTAATGCAGATACTCGGCAAGGAAAAAGTGATTGCCAGAATCGATGCAATGCTGAACACTCTTTAATATTAATGGAGTAAAAAATATGGCAGAAAATAATAATTTTATTCATGAATTTATAGAAGAAGATATCGCCGCAGGAAAAACAAAGCGTGTTCATACTCGTTTTCCGCCTGAACCAAACGGTTATCTTCATATTGGACATTGCAAAGCCTTGATAATCGACTTTGGTACTGCAAAAAAGTATGGCGGTCTTTGCAATCTCAGAATGGATGATACAAATCCGGCTAAGGAAGATACAGAATTTGTCGATGCAATCCAGGAAGATATTCATTGGCTCGGCTTTGACTGGGATGACAGATTTTTCTATGGCTCCGACTATTTTGAAAAGACCTATGAGCTTGCAGAACAGCTTATTAAGGATGGCAACGCTTATGTCTGCGAACTCACACCTGAGCAGTTCAAAGAATACCGTGGCGATCTCACACATCCTGCAATATCTCCGTTCCGCGATCGTCCAATCGAAGAAAGCCTTGATCTTTTCCGTCGAATGAGAGCAGGTGAGTTTGAAGAAGGTAAGTATACACTTCGTGCGAAGATAGACCTTGCCTCCGGAAACTTTAATATGCGTGACCCTGTTCTGTATCGTATTCGCTATATTGAGCATCATAGACAGGGAACAAAGTGGTGTATTTTCCCGATGTACGACTTTGCTCACCCGATACAGGATGCACTCGAAGGAATAACACATAGCCTTTGCTCACTTGAATATGAAGATCATCGCCCGCTCTATAATTGGGTAATTGAGCATTGTGATGTTCCGTCTACTCCTCGCCAGATAGAATTTGCACGTTTGAATATCACAAATACTGTACTTTCCAAGAGATATCTGCGTAACCTCGTTGAAACAGGCGTAGTTGACGGTTGGGATGACCCCCGTATGCCTACACTTTGTGGCTTGAGAAGACGTGGATATACACCTGAATCTATCCTCGACTTCATTGATAGAATCGGTGTTTCTAAGGCGAATAGTATGGTTAATATCGGACTTCTCGAACATTGCATCCGTGAAGAGCTGAACGTCAAGGCCGAAAGAAGAATAGCGGTTCTGAAACCGATTAAGGTAGTTATCGATAACTATCCTGAGGATAAGACTGAGTATTTTGAAATCACTAATAATCCTAACGACCCTGAAGCAGGTACACGCAAAGTTCCGTTTACCAAAGAGATTTATATAGATGCGGATGATTTTGCTGAAGTTCCACCGCCGAAGTTCTTCCGTCTTAAACCGGGCGGAGAAGTACGTCTTATGAGTAGCTATATTATCAAATGTGGCGATATCATAAAGAATGAAGATGGCTCTATAAAGGAAATTCACGCAACTGCTGACCTTGATGTCGGAACAGGAACACCTACAGACAGAAAGATTAAGGGTACAATCCACTGGCTCTCTGCTAAATATGCTATTGATTCAGAGGTTATCCTCTATGATCGCCTTTTCACAGAGGAAAATATGAATGATCTTCCGGAAGGTAAGACATATGTGGATTACCTCAATCCGGAATCTGCACTGAAAGCGGAAAACGCAAAGGTTGAACCTTCTCTTGCTGAAGCAAAACCCGGTGATAAATTCCAGTTTGTGAGAATTGGCTATTTCTGCAAGGATACTAAAAATGAAGGCACATTCAATAGAGTAGTATCTCTTAAGGGAAGCTATAAGGCTGAATAATTTATAAATTTAAGAGGCTGCCTGCATTTCGGAAATTTCTTCCTTAGTGCGAGCAGCCACTTTTTTGTAAAAAACGTACCGTATATCAGAATTAAAGTGAAACATAAAATAAAAATGAAAAATAATAAAAAAATTCAAAATACCTATTGACAAATAAGAGGTTTAGTGCTATAATATAGAAGCTGTCGGAAATCCCACCGATGGGATGCCCCATTAGCTCAGTAGGTAGAGCACTTGACTTTTAATCAAGGTGTCCGGAGTTCGAATCTCCGATGGAGCAGAATAGTACAAAATAAGTCATCAGAAATGATGGCTTTTTTGTTATGTTTGCACAAAAAATAGAACGACTTTTCTGTCGAGAAAGGACTAACGAACGACAAAAAATACAATTGTTGTCTTGCTTTTTGTCCTGCGTTGAATCCATTATATACCATCGTGTGAGTTTTGTCAAAATAATAAAATCCGATGTGTGAGTTTACGGAATAAACGTAAAAACCACATCGGATTTTTGCTTATTTTAATAGTATGCGAAGCTTATTTTTCGTTCATTGCAGCCTGGATTTCAGCCTGACGCTTTTCTTGCTCGTCTGACAGAGCTTTGTTTAGCCACACCATAACCTCACCTGGAAGCGCACCTTCAACATAAGCTGCTTCGATTTGCTGATATAAATACGTTATATACGGCATCATCATTTCAAGATTGCGCCAGTCCAGCTCTCCTTCGATAATTTTGCCGAATAATGCAGTTTTCGATTTTTCGTCAAGTAATGGTATCAGGTGCTTCATAAGATCGTGTTCGGCATCGCCGTCGAGAGAATCGAAAGAAGCATTTTTTATCATATCAGAAGTTCCTGCATCACTCAAATATTGCGAGAGTTCAACAACCTTTGAAATATCTACACCATGTAATGCTAATTTTGATGAGATTTTTTCGAGAGTGCTCGGACGGAGAAGCGGAGCAAGATTCATCACGTCGTCCATGTTGTCAGCAAGAGTTTCTTTTCCTTGTGCAAGATCACCGAGAACTTTCGACTCACCGGAGGTTGGTTCACCTGCTGAAATAAGCTCACTTACAGAGATACCGAAAACATCGGCAATATTCGATAGCACTGTAACGTCAGGGAAGCTTTCACCGCTTTCGTAGTTTGTGATAGCCTGTCCTGTGATTCCCAACTTGTCTGCAAGCTCGGAGGGGGTCATATCGGCTTTTCTGCGCAAAAGAGCAATGTATCCACCAAATTTTTGTGTACTGAACATATCGTCACTCCTTAAATATAGCATAAAGTGATTTTTATTATATTATACACCAAAATAGAAGCAGGTCAAGAAAAAATATTCAAATTTATAAACTTTTACAAATGAGTAATACTAACATATAAAGGAAAATAATGATTGCAAATCAAACATAGTTGTGATATAATATTCAGTACAATATTTTTATTAAAGGGAAAAGCTTATGTACTATCTTTCGTTTCCGGGACTGGGTATTGAACCGTTTCATATTGATAAAGTTGCATTTTCCGTGTTTGGTCGTAGTGTGGCTTGGTACGGTTTACTCATAACATTTGGTATGATACTTGCGGTTCTTTGTGCCGGCTGGCTTGCAAAAAAAGAAAACATTAAATCTGACGATATTATCGACCTTGCGTTTGTGGTCATTGTTTGTGGCGTTATCGGTGCAAGAGCTTATTACGTTATATTTACATGGGGAAAGTACAATTATCTTGTTACCAGCGCAGTGTCGGATGGTACGTTAGTTGGTGCTGTTTCGGCATTTTTCTCAAATTTATTGGGAACTGCTTATAACTGTGTTGCAATTTGGAACGGTGGTCTTGCAATATATGGTGGCATTTTGGCTGGACTTCTTTCATCGTTTATTTTTGCTAAGAAAAAGAAGATAGAATTTCTTAAAATTTTCGATATTCTGGCTCCATGCGTTACAATAGGTCAGATAATCGGACGATGGGGGAATTTTATAAACATCGAAGCTTATGGTTCCGAAACTACTCTGCCGTGGAGAATGGGAATTACTTATCAAATCGATGACATAGTGCTTTCGGAAAAATTCGTACATCCCACATTTCTGTATGAATCCCTGTGGAATTTGGTCGGACTTGCAATACTTCTTACTATATACAAACTCGGTAAGAAATTTAATGGTCAGTCCTTCAGCACCTATTTGATATGGTACGGTTTCGGACGTATGCTTATCGAAGGATTGCGTACTGACAGTCTTATGCTTGGGAATTTGCGTGTGTCGCAGGGAGTAGGCCTTGTGTCTGTCGCTGTCGGTGTAGTATTGATGGTGATTTTATCGAAGAAAATGAAGGAAAAAACAACTTCAGAGGAGTATGTTTCCGTTTACGATAATATTACAGGAAATTCTGAGAAAAAAGACAATATAGACGAAAATAATATTGATGATAAATCGGAGGAAGAATAAATGGCTCACATTATCGATGGCAAGAAAATATCATCAGCTGCAAGAGAAGAAATAGCTCGCGGTGGCAGAGAACTTTTTGAGAAAACAGGAGTACAGCCGGGACTTGCTGTAGTTATCGTAGGTGAAGATCCTGCATCTAAGGTTTATGTCCGCAATAAGAAAAAAGGCTGTGAAGAATGTGGATTTTATTCGGAAGTTCATGAAATGCCCACAGAAACAACAATGGACGAGCTTCTTGCAAAGCTTGAAGAAATCAAAGCGAATGATAAGATCCATGGTATACTTGTACAGCTGCCACTTCCAAAGCATCTCAATGAAAATGCTGTTATCAACGCTATTCCACCTGAAAAAGATGTTGATGCTTTCCATCCGATAAATACAGGAAAAATAATGATCGGTGATTATAGCTTTTTGCCGTGTACTCCCGCCGGAGTTATGAAAATGCTTGAATACGAAAATATCGATATAGCAGGGAAGGAATGTGTTGTCGTTGGAAGAAGTAACATCGTAGGAAAGCCTATGTCGATGCTCCTGCTTCACGCAAACGGAACAGTTACAATATGCCATTCACGCACAAAAAACCTTTCAGAAGTCACCAGACGCGCTGATATCCTGGTCGCAGCTGTCGGAAAAGCAAATTTCATTACAGCAGATATGGTGAAAGAAGGCGCAGTTGTTATTGACGTTGGCATGAACCGTAACGCCGAAGGCAAGCTGTGTGGAGACGTTGATTTTGCAGCAGTTTCCGAAAAGGCTTCCGCAATCACTCCGGTGCCGGGCGGTGTAGGTGTTATGACAATCACAATGCTTCTGCAAAATACACTTACCGCAGCACGTTTATCGGCAGAAAAAGCATAAAATGACTTATAAAATAATGCACTAAAAAACAAATGATATTTTGCTAAAATTGTCGAAAAAAACTTGCGTGTTCCCATTGACAATAGAAGAAAAACATGATAAAATATATTCTGCCGCATGATGTCGGGTTATGAAAAATCGAAAGATTTACCCGCTCAGCGAGTTCACAAAAAGAAAGTGAGGTGCTTTTCAGAATGTTTGCAATTATTGAAACAGGCGGAAAGCAGTACAAGGTTAACGAAGGAGATATTATCTTCATCGAAAAACTCGAAGTAGCAGAAGGCGACAAGATCACCTTTGATAAGGTTCTTGCAGTATCTACCGATGACGGATTCAAGTCCGGTAAGCCCACTGTAGAAGGTGCAACTGTTACAGCTAACGTAGTAAAGAACGGTAAGGGCAAGAAGATCTACGTTATGACCTACAAGCCGAAGAAAAACGAGAAGAAGAAGATCGGTCACAGACAGCCTTATACTAAGGTTCAGATCGAAAAGATCGCGTTTTAATTTTCACGGTGTAACGGAGAGATTATCGTGACTAAGATTACATTTTTAAGACGGAATGGCGTGTTCTGGGGCTTTCACGAAACCGGTCATACTGGATTTGGTGAAGAAGGCGACGATATCCTGTGCGCAGCGTTATCTGCCATGACTATGCTTATTCTTAATACTCTTGAAATTGCATATGAATGTCCTGTAGATTATAATATCGATGACAAATCCGCTGAAATTACAGTAAAGTGTAAATCAGCTCTTCCCGAGTACGAGAAGGATGAAAAGAAACGTTTTGCTGCTGCAGGTTTGTTCGAAGGATATTTTATACAGCTCAACGATCTTATGGATGAATACGAAGAATTTCTCGATGTAGACACCAAAGAAGCATAACGGTATATTTTAAATTGGAGGAAATAACAATGATTAGAATCAGTTTACAGTTCTTCGCTCATAAAAAGGGTGTTGGTTCTACTAAGAACGGTCGTGACAGCGAATCTAAGCGTCTTGGCGTTAAGAAGGCTGATGGTCAGGCAGTAATCGCCGGCAACATCATCATTCGTCAGAGAGGCACACATATTCATCCCGGCAACAATGTAGGCCGTGGTAACGACGATACTTTATACGCTCTTGTTAACGGTAAGGTTAAGTTCGAAAATATCGCAAACGGCAGAAGACAGGTTAGCGTTTACGCTGACTAATCGTCTCTGAACTTTTCGCGAGTTTCAATCAGCATTAAAAGCCATGCAGTTAGTCTGTTTCAGATTTATTGTATGGCTTTTTCTTTTCAAAAAATTGCAATTCATAATTTTGCAGACTCTGAGCAAATTAAAAATATGCGCGGTAAGATGTTTTTAAACGCGTGAGTGAAAGCTGGAGTTGGAATTATGAAGATAAGAATAAAAAAATGGATTATATGCTTGTCTGCGTTGGTGTTGATGTTCACGCCCATTGGAGCAGAAAGCATAATTTTAAAAACAAATGCAACTGAACCTGACACAATTTGTATCGGAGGAATGCCGTTCGGTGTAAAATTTTTTTCACAGGGCATAATAATCGTTGGCTTTACAGAAATTCAAACCGAAAGCGGAGTTGAAACACCTGCATATGATGCCGGACTTCGTGTAAATGATGTGATTACCAGAGTAAATGGAGAACCGGTAAAAAATTCTATAGAGCTAATGAATATAGTTGAATCAGCGGATAATAGCATTGAGATAACTTACTTGCGAGATGGTGATGAAAATACCGTAACATTTTGCCCATCATTGTGCGTGGCGGATGGAAAACGTAAGACAGGTATGTGGATTCGTGATACTACAGCCGGCATTGGAACAGTGACATATATAAACCCAAAAACAGGGGAGTTTGCCGGCCTTGGACATGGAATATGTGATAGTGAGAGTGGGGAACTCTTGAAAATGGAGCGTGGAACTGTTGTTGATGTTCAAATTTCGGGTATAACGAAAGGCATTTCCGGCTCACCTGGTGAATTGAAAGGATATTTCTCCTCCGAAAAATCGGGTGTGTTGCTTGGAAATACACTGTGTGGAGTGTACGGAGTATTTGCAGATCTTCCTGAAAATATGATAGATAACTCTGAAACAGAGATTGGTTGTCGCGACGAGGTAAAGGAAGGTGCAGCAACAATATGGTGTACACTTGACGATAATATACCACATAAATATTGCATTAATATTGACTCGATCAATAGAGAAAGCCAGGATAATCGCAGTTTTTCGATAACTGTGACTGATCCTGAGCTAATTGAAAAAACAGGTGGAATAGTACAGGGAATGTCGGGAAGCCCCATTATTCAGGATGGCAAGCTAATCGGAGCGGTGACCCATGTTTTAGTGTCTGATTCGTCACGCGGTTACGGCATTTTTATCGAAAATATGCTGGATGCGGCGGGATAATATTTATGCCAGGGGTGAAAGTCTCTGGCATTTTTGTATGGGATGTGTTATAATAAATTTATTGAATTAAAAAAATGTGCGAATCGGAAAAGTAAAAAAATGGAAAACATAAAAATACGCTATATAGAACAAAAAGACGATAAAGCAATCGCAAAAATTATTCGAGATAACCTCGAAAAATATCATTTGGATATCCCCGGAACAGCTTATTTTGATCCGCAGCTGGACTACTTGAGCCGGTATTATGTAGAGAATTTTAATGAACGGGCTTATTTTATAGCGGAATCTGATACAGGAGAAGTAGTTGGCGGAATAGGAATGGAGTTGTTCAGTGGACTTGAAAATTGCGGTGAAATCCAAAAACTATATGTCTCAGAAACAAGAAAAAGACAAGGTATTGGACAAAGATTGTTGAACAAAATTGAAACCTATGCAAAAGAAGCTGGCATAGAAAAATTGTATTTGGAAACACATTCCAATCTTCGGGAAGCGATTCGCTTATATGAAAAAAACGGTTATCATAAAATAAATAAACCTGATGAAGTGGTGCATAGCACAATGGATCTGTTTTATATAAAAGAGTTGGTCTAAAGAATTTTTGAGCCTGTTTCTTCATAGCAATATCTCCCAGTGACAATCATGCATAATTCCATGACTCCTCTGGCAATAATTAAGACACCAGATCAACAAAGTCGGAAGGGTATGTGAATGTACTATAATAAGGTTGAAATATGCGGCGTTAACACTGCGAAACTGCCTACGCTTACTTCAGCTGAGAAAAAAGACCTGCTTCGACGGACTAAAGAAGGGGACATTGAGGCGCGTGAAACTTTGATAGACGGAAATCTGCGATTGGTTTTAAGCATCATCCAGCGATTTACAAACAGAGGCGAAAACCTTGACGATCTATTCCAAGTTGGTTGTATCGGATTGATCAAAGCTATTGACAATTTTAATACCGAAATTGATGTAGAACTTTCGACTTATGCAGTCCCAATGAATGTACTAAGTCGAAAGTTAATATGACAAGAAAAGAAGCACTACAGGCAGCAAAAATAATAGTTTCACAGAGTAACTTTGAGGACTGCTACAAGAATGAGATAATCGCAATGCTTGAATTGTGTGAAACAGAACTTCCTTTTGCTAAATGGAGTAAGGAAGCAGTGTTTGATGCCTGCGATCAATATTGTAAAGAGGTTGGAAGAAATTATCTGCGACTTGATGATTTTAGTAAAGCAGAATTGCCATCGCATTCAACTATCAAAAACAGATTCGGCATGACTGCTGCTGAATTTCGTGATAAATATTATCCTATTCAAATAATTGATTCGACCGGAAAACAAAGCAGCGAAATGCGCACAGAAGAATTTATAAAATGCTATAATAAGATAAACCCAAGCAGTGCAGTTGATTATAATAAACGCCGTACTAAAGGAGCGTGTGTTTGGCAGACTGTGGCTAAGATCAATGGAGTTACTACATGGAAACAACTGTTAAATAAATTCGGATTATCACATCAATCAAATAAAATAATATATACCGTAAACAGCTCATCACGTTCAGGAACAGTGGAATACATAAAGAACGTCTTACAAACAAAATAATAAAAAAGAGGCTACTTGCATTTTCGGAAATTTCTTCCTTAGTGCGAATGAGATAATCGCAATGCTTGAATTGTGTGAAACAGAACTTCCTTTTGCTAAATGGAGTAAGGAAGCAGTGTTTGATGCCTGCGATCAATATTGTAAAGAGGTTGGAAGAAATTATCTGCGACTTGATGATTTTAGTAAAGCAGAATTGCCATCGCATTCAACTATCAAAAACAGATTCGGCATGACTGCTGCTGAATTTCGTGATAAATATTATCCTATTCAAATAATTGATTCGACCGGAAAACAAAGCAGCGAAATGCGCACAGAAGAATTTATAAAATGCTATAATAAGATAAACCCAAGCAGTGCAGTTGATTATAATAAACGCCGTACTAAAGGAGCGTGTGTTTGGCAGACTGTGGCTAAGATCAATGGAGTTACTACATGGAAACAACTGTTAAATAAATTCGGATTATCACATCAATCAAATAAAATAATATATACCGTAAACAGCTCATCACGTTCAGGAACAGTGGAATACATAAAGAACGTCTTACAAACAAAATAATAAAAAAGAGGCTACTTGCATTTTCGGAAATTTCTTCCTTAGTGCGAGTAGCCTCTTGTGCATTGTTTTTTGTTATGCTATTGAGTATTTGGATGTATATTCTTTGAAATAGCGTTCAAATTCAGGGTCGCCTGACTTCACAGCACGAAGTGATTCGTGAATATTTAAGTTTCTGTCAGTGCGTCGATTAGCCATATCTATCAGACAGCCTGCAATGTTTGAACAGTGGTCAGAGGTTCTTTCAAGCGCAGTGAGTATATCAGACCATATGAAGCCTGCCTCAATACTGCATCCGCCTTGCTGGAGACGGAATATGTGACGTGTGCGAAGCTGTTCTTTGAGTAGATCAATTACCTGTTCGAGAGGCTCTACTTTAGAAGCTGCTTCAAGATCATCGTTGATGAGTGCCGAAAGTGTTAGATTGAGAATCTCATCAGCAGCACCCATAATCGAATGAAGCTCATCATAAGCTGATTTTGAAAATGCAAGGTCTTTATCGTGAATTTCTTCTGCTGATGCAACAATTTCAACAGCATGGTCAGAAATTCTTTCAAAGTCACCGATAATACAAAGGAGTTTAGCAGCCTCTGCTGAATTATCTTCACTGATTTGAAGCGCACTAAGCTTTACAAGGTATGTGCCAAGCATATCTTCGTAATCATCAGTCTTGTCTTCTGCATCACGAACAGAATTTGCAATATCAGAATCGTACTTTTCCAAAACAGAGAGAGAGTTCTTGAACGCATTAACAGCGCACTGAGCCATATCATTTGTGACAGTGTGGCAACGTTCAAGTGCGAGCGGAGGAGTTGTCAGAAGACGTTCATCAAGCTCTGTGGTGTGTTCAGGCTCTTTTGCATCGGGAATAAGCTTGATTGCGAGCTTTTCAAGGAGTCCTGAAAGGGGAAGAAGTATTATAAGGCAAGCAATATTAAAGATGGAGTGTGAAACTGCAATGCCAAAGCTGGAAGCGGATGTATCAAGGAAAGCGGGCTTTACTACAGCTTGGAATATTGAGAATACAGTAAGCCAAATTGCGGTACCTATTACGTTGAAAGAAAGGTGTACAAGTGAAGCACGCTTTGCATTTTTTGTAGCACCGATCGAAGAAAGAATAGCAGTGATACAAGTACCGATATTCTGACCCATGATAATCGGGATAGCTGCACCAAACGAAACCTTACCTGTAACAGCAAGTGCCTGAAGAATACCGACAGAGGCAGAAGAGGATTGGATAATTGCTGTAAGTATAGCACCTGCAAGAACGCCGAGAATCGGGTTTTTGAACAAAATGAACAGCTCTGCAAATTCCGGAATATTTTTAAGACCTGAAACAGCACCTGACATTGTGTCCATACCGAACATCAGTGTTGCGAAACCAAGAAGGATCATACCGGTATCTTTCTTTTTGCCACTCTTGCAGAACATATAGAATATTATACCGATGAGCGCGAGAATAGGAGTAAACGATGTGGGTTTAAGAAGTTTGATAAAGATATTGTCACTGCTGATAGCACCAAGTGAGAGTATCCATGCTGTAACTGTAGTACCGACGTTGGCACCCATAATAACATTGATAGACTGACTGAGGGTCATAAGACCTGAGTTAACAAAGCCGACAACCATTACGGTGGTAGCGGAAGAGGACTGAATTATAGCTGTAACACCAAGACCGGTAAGCATTCCTGCCAGCTTGTTTGTGGTAAGCTTGCCCAAAAGTGTACGAAGGGTATCACCGGCACGGCGTTCGAGAGCCTGTCCCATAATGTTCATTCCAAATAAGAACAAACATAGACCGCCTATCATGTTTAAGAAGTCAAATAAATCCATAGCATTTACCTTTCATCAAAGAAATATCAATTTAATGCAAAATAATTATACCTGCTCTACATCAAATCCATAATCAAAAGTCTGTAAAATCTATGTAAAATGGGGCGATTTTTTTCAAACCACCCCATTTTTATGTATTAAATTTTATTTCGGGAATACAACTGTTATCTCAGTACCTTCACCTACACGACTGGAAACACTTATCTGTGCATTGTGAACCTTCGCTGCGTGTTTTACTATGGAAAGACCAAGACCTGTTCCGCCAACCTCTTTGGAATGACTTTTATCAACACGGTAGAATCTCTCAAAAATTCTATCAATATGTTCAGCCGGAATACCAATGCCGGTGTCGCTGACTTTAATGCTTACTGCGCTTTCAGACTCACTGACAGAAACACGAACCTCTCCGCCTGCACGATTATACTTGATTGAGTTGTCACAAAGATTGAATATTATCGCACGAATAAGCTGAGGTATTCCTGTGACAGAAATGTTTTTTCCCTCTCGTATTAAAGTAACCTTTGCAAGTTCAGCAGCTGATGCAAGATTAGAGAATACCTCATCTATGATAGAAGCAAGATCACATTCTTCATGGGTTACACCATCCGCACCACCGTCAAGCTGAGATAAATGTAGGATGTCTTCTACAAGACTGATCATTCTCTGAGCTTCTGCATAAATTTTTTCGGAAAATGCTCCGATATCTTCTGCACGAACTATTCCGTTAGCCATAAGCTCTGCATACCCTGATATGGAATGAAGCGGAGTTTTCAGTTCGTGTGAAACATTTGCAGTAAATTCACGTCTAAGCTGTTCCGCACTGGCTTTTTCAGTCACGTCAAATAAGAGAAGTGCTACGCCGGAAACTTGATTATCGGAAATAATAGGGCTTGCATCCAGCTCGTAGCTTCTTCCACCAAGATTAAGCATTTTTTCTGAATGTATACCTTTGTTTGCTTCGCTTAATACATCCTCTATCTCGTTAGAGTGACTAAAATCGAGTATACTGTAGCCAATGTATCTCAAGTTTATTCCGAGAACTTTAGATGCTGCGGAATTCATTGATAGGATAGTGCCTTTTTTGCCAAGTAATATCAATCCTTCATTCATATGAGCTGTAGCAGCATCAAACTCATCCTGCTTGCGTTGAAGCTCAGATTTTTGAAACCGGAGCTGTTGTTGTTGAGTGTCAATACGCTTGAGAAGGGGAGTAAGTTCTTCGTACATATCATTTGACAAAGGTTCATTGAGATTAAGGTCGTTCAGTGGTTGTACAACATAACGTGATAATCTGTATGCAAGCGCAAGTGATAAAGATATTGCAGCCAGTATTATAAGACATATAGGCTGAAGCATACCCAAAATCAACGTAATTACAGTGTATTGTTCGCTTGAAAGACGTATTATCGTTCCATCAGGAAGCTTTGATGCGGAATATATGTATCTTTCGGTTAGCGTAGTAGAATAGCGAGAGCTTTCTCCGTAACCTGTCTGCATTGCTTCACGAATTTCTTCACGTTCCAAATGATTTTCCATTGTGGAGACATCTGTAGTCGTGTCATAAATTACAGTGCCGTCAGTGTCAATCCAAGTGGTACGGTATTCTGATGTATTTATCTCGTCAAAAAACGAAATACCCTCGAGAGAAACACTGTGTGCGGTAAGTTCACAATGCACTTTAAGCTGATTTAACTGTACATGTGAATAGAAATCATATAATACGCCCATGATAAGCAATAATGAAGCAAGAAATACTGCCAGCGTTGCAACAAGTATTGAAATAAAAATTCGTTTAGTCATTACTGCTTCTCCAGACGATAACCAACTCCACGAACAGTTTCAATATAAGCACCGGCAGAACCAAGCTTAGTTCTGAGAGTACCGATGTGTACGTCAACCGTGCGTGTTTCGCCTGCAAAATCCGCCTCCCAAATTTTTGAGAGAAGCTGTTCACGGGTGAAAACACGTCCGATATTTTCAAGGAAAAGTCTGAGTAGCTCAAATTCCTTGAGTGTCAGCTGAATTCTATCGCCATGGATAGAAACAGTATGCTCACGCAGATTCATTTCTATCTCACCAATGCGTAGAATCCGATCTTCGTTTTTTGCTTCAGTACGACGCAGTACAGCCTTGATGCGCGAAACCATTTCCATCATACCAAAGGGCTTTGTAAGATAATCGTCAGCACCAAGGTCAAGACCTATAACCTTATCATATTCTGTGCCTTTAGCTGTAGCCATAATTATAGGAAGATTTGCCGTAGCTACACCGGAACGCAGTTTTTTTAGTATTGAAATTCCATCTTCACCGGGCAACATTATGTCAAGAATAACAAGCTTCGGAACCTCGATGGCTAAGGCTTTGAAAAATTCTGCACCGTCAGGGAATCCAACCGCCTCAAATCCAGAAGCATTTAGGGTATATATCATCAAATCTCGAATGCTCGCATCGTCTTCAACGCAATATATCATAAAAACACATCCTTTCTATTGTCCATTATCATTTTAATTCCGAAAGGTAAGATGAGTAACCGTATTTATGTAAAATTCTTGTAAAATAATATTCAATAAATAAATTATACCATAAAAAATGTCGTCCGGAGCATATTGATGCAACATTAAAGAAAAAACCTCCCATGTTTTGCACAGGAGGTGATTTTTTCTGTTAGATTTTAGAAAATCGGAACAACAGCACCGTTGTAAGAATTGTTGATGTAGTCACGGATAGCATCACTTGTAATAACTTCAACGAGAGCCTGGATCTTGGGATCGTTTTCGTTTCCTTCGTTTACAACAAGAACATTTACATATGTCTGAGCAGCTTCGGATTCAGCAGTTTCTGCTGCAAGGGAAGAGTTTACGTCAAGACCTGCTGCAAGAGCGTAGTTACCATTGATAACTGCGAATGCAACTTCATCGAGCTGGTTAGGAAGAAGTGCAGCTTCCATTTCACGGATGTCGAGGTTCTTGGGATTGGAAACGATGTCTTTCTTTGTAGCAGTCAAACCTGCACCGTCACGAATTTCAATAAGACCGTTTGCTTCAAGGAGAAGGAGTGCGCGAGCTTCGTTGGTTGAATCGTTCGGAACTGCGATAACAGCACCATCTTCGATAGCATCAATAGAAGTGCAGGTTCCGGCGTATATTGCGTACGGTTCGTAGTGAACTCTTGCAACAGCAACAAGCTTTGTGTTGTTTTCTGCATTGAACTGATCGAGGTAGGGCTGATGCTGGAAGTAGTTTGCATCAACGTCACCACTGTCGGTAGAAGTGTTGGGAGTGATGTAATCATCCATTACCTTGATTTCAAGTGTGTAGCCTTTTTCGGAGAGGGCTGACTTGCATTGTTCGAGAATTTCTGCGTGAGGTGTAGAGCTTGCTGCAACAACGATTGTGTTGTCATCTGATGCACCACATGAAGCGAGCACAAAGGTGCATAAAACAGCTGCGAGTAAAAGAGCGAGAATTTTTTTCATGATTTTTCTCCTTGTTTTGGAATATATTTTTCGGGAGGATGCTGTTTGAAAAGAACCGACCCGATTTTAACATTAAATTATTTGTTTCTGATACGCTTGTCTGTTCGTCTTGCCAGTCTGCTGAGAACTTCCTGGAATATCTGAACGAGTACAATAAGAAGAAGGGACGATATGTACATGATGTTGTCATTGAATCGATACAGACCATACTGAATAGCCAGCTGACCTAATCCACCACCAGCAACAAGATATGTCATAGGTGTGTAGCTTAGTATAGTTGTAATAACTATCGCACTACCGGTAATAAGAGATGGCTTTGCCTCAGGAATGAGTACTTTAGTAATGATCTGCCAATTATTGGAACCCATTGATTGAGCGGCTTCGATAACGCCACGATCAACTTCTTTGAGCGAGGATTCAACCATTCGTGCAATATATGGTCCTGCGGCAATAACGAGATAGAAAATAAACGCATTATTGCCAATTTTTGTACCAACAAATACCTTTGCAAGAGGCTGAATCATAACGAGTACAATAATAAATGGAATAGAACGGACAATATTCACGATAAAGCCAACAATGGAATTAAGTGCCTTGTTCGGGAAAATGCTGTCTTTTGATGTACAGTAGAGAAGTACACCGAGTGGAAGTCCGATGATATAAGCGAGTAAGGTACTTATTATGGTAATCTGCAATGTTATAAGTATTGCTTCACCGTACATTGAAAGCATTCCGTTTCCAAAAGCTTCTGTTAAAAATTCTTTCATGCTGACACCTCCTCATAATGAATATTATGTGTATCGAGGTAATTGTAGATTCTTTGAACAGAGTTTTCATCGTCAGGAAGCCTGAGCATCATCTGTCCATACGCCTTGCCACCGATATCTTTTGTATCAGCACTAAGAATATTTACCGCTGCTCTGCATTCAAGAGACAAATTTGATATTACAGGTTCGTCCGATGCTTGTCCGTCGAATACAAGTCGAATCACTTTGCCTTCCGGTGAAGTCATAGCTTCTGAACCCTTCGGAAGTATAAGATCGCGGGCAATATCAGACTGCGGAGCGAGGAAAATATCCTTAACAAAGCCTTCTTCAGCTACTGTTCCGTGATCGAGCACCGCCACACGATTGCATATTTGCTCAACTACCTTCATTTCGTGTGTGATAACGATTATAGTGACTCCCATAGTCTCGTTTATACGTTTTAGCAGATCAAGTATGGAACGAGTTGTGTTTGGGTCAAGTGCACTTGTTGCTTCATCACACAGGAGAACTTCAGGATCCGTTGCAAGCGCTCTGGCTATAGCAACTCTTTGTTTTTGACCACCTGAAAGCTGAGCGGGATATGATGACATTCTTTCCTCTAATCCAACGATAGAAAGAAGCTCCTTAGCTTTTTTAATGGCTTCTTTCTTTGGAACACCTGCAATTTCCATGGGATACATTACATTTTTCAATGCTGTACGTTGTGCGAGAAGATTGAAGCTTTGGAATATCATAGAAATTGAGCGTCGTGTATTCAGTAGTTCTTTTTTTGATAAACTACTAAGACTTACGCCTTTGTATATAACTTCGCCGGAGGTGGGAACTTCCAAAAAATTAATACATCGCACAAGAGTTGATTTACCTGCACCGGACAAGCCAATGATGCCGTAAATATCGCCTTTGTTGATTTTTAACGATACATCACGAACAGCTTCTACTTCAGTAGTGTCTGTTTGGAATTTTTTTGTTATATGTGACAGTTCTATCAAAACAGTGACTCCTTTCCCGAAATTATAAGCATAAAAAATAGCCCGACAACCTTTGATTGGCTCCGGACTCTTATGTCATAGATTTACTCAGTCAGCTAAGAAAGCATAGACTAAAACACCCGACAAAAGATCCGGGTGGAGAACATTCGATATACATTGTATCTGTTCTCAAAAATAGTCATCTTGCTACCTCAAATAAAAAATTATAAATAGATTTGATGAGTGTATTATAGCACGACAAATTTGCGTTGTCAAGGGGTATGTGACAAAAAAATTGAATATATTTTAACGAAACATATAAAAAATTCAAACAAATTTGAATAATTGAAGCTGATTTTGTAATTTGATGAAATTACTTGACTATTCAGCAGTAAAGTAGTATTATTATATGTATTGGAAGATAGTTTAGAAATATAATTTTAAGTGGAGCTTTTTCTTATGCAAACAGATCAAAAACGAGCGATATTTACAAAATTCAAAAAAAATGACGTTGATATGACGGAAGGCAATATTATCGGTCATCTCATTAGCTTTGCACTTCCTCTTTTGATAGGGAACATTTTTCAGCAGCTTTATAATACAGTAGATACATGGGTTGTAGGTAACTATGTCAGCAACGAAGCGTTTGCGGCTGTTGGTAGTGTTGGTCCGATTATAAATATGCTTATCGGATTTTTTATGGGTCTGTCAAGCGGTGCCGGAGTTGTAATTTCACAATATTATGGTGCTAAGAAGGAAGATAAAGTAAGCGAAACAGTACATACAGCTTTGCTTATGACCCTGATTCTTTCGGTTATCTTTACTGTAGTAGGAATTGCAATGACACCTACTATGCTGAATTTCATGAAAACCGATCCAAGCGTTTTTCCGGAATCTAAGGTTTATCTTAATATATATTTCGCAGGCGTAACAGGTTTGCTGATTTATAATATAGGTTCAGGTATTCTTCGTGCTGTAGGCGATTCAACAAGACCGTTTATATTTCTTGTTGTATCTGCTGTAATTAACATAGTTCTTGACCTTGTGTTTGTTATAGTATTTGATATGGGTGTAGCCGGAGTTGCATACGCCACCATAGTTGCACAATGTGTTTCAGCAATACTTGTTGTAATCACTCTCATGCGTTCAGAGTCATGTATTAAAGTGAGCTTGAATAAATTGCGTATGTCGTGGGAAATGCTTGGTAAAATATTCCTTGTTGGTATACCTGCAGCACTTCAAATGGCAGTTACAGCATTCTCAAACGTATTCGTTCAGTCGTATATCAATTATTTTGGTGCTGATTGTATGTCCGGTTGGACTGCATATTCAAAGATCGACCAGCTCATCCTTCTGCCAATGCAGTCAGTATCACTTGCGTCAACTACCTTTGTTGGACAAAATCTTGGTAAAAATCAGGTTGAAAGAGCAAAGAAAGGCGTAAGTAAATCGTTGGTAATAGCTATCATTTCAACGATAATACTTATGATACCTGTAATGATAGCTGCACCGTATCTTGTTACATTCTTCAATAATAAACCCGAAGTTGTAGAGTATGGTACGCTTCTTCTCAGAGTTATCTCACCGTTCTATGTTCTGTGTTGCATCAATCAGATATATATGGGTGCGCTGAGAGGTTCCGGTAATACACTTGCACCTATGGTAATGATGCTTTGCTCATTTGTAGCATTCCGTCAGGTATATCTATATATTGTGTCACGCATTGCAAATGAGATAATTCCTATCGCAATGAGCTATCCGGCAGGCTGGTTGCTGTGCAGTGCGCTTGTACTTATCTATTACCATAAGGCAAATCTTACAAAGACACGTATTGTGAATGATAAAGAATAAAACGGAAAACAAAAAGAAATACTATAATGTAAAAGATAATAAGAAAGGATAAAATCATGGCAATCACAACATTAACAAATGAAAATTTTGAAAATGAAGCGTTAAAATCGGACAAGCCTGTTCTCATTGACTTCTGGGCAACATGGTGCGGACCGTGCAAAATGCTTTCACCTATTATTGAGGAGATCGCAGAAGAAAGAGACGATATAAAAGTTTGCAAGATAAACGTCGATGACGAAGGCGAACTTTCAATTAAATATGGCGTAATGAGTATTCCTACACTTATTCTTATGGAAAACGGTGAAGTAAAGAACACATCAGTCGGATTTATGCCCAAAAAAGAAGTAATCGAATTTATCGATAAGATCTAAAACAGCATTACCTTAAAATAAAAAAGAGGCTTCACGCATTTCGGAAATTTCTCCTTAGTGCGAGTAACCTCTTTTTTTATTTAATGGTATTTTTACTGAACTCTCAGCATTTCACTGTCGTTTAGTATACCCGGTGAGAGCATAACCAGCAAATCTGCACCATCGGCATCGACATATTGAGGAAGTATCACTGACGCAATATATCGTAGGTCTATTACTGTAATTTTAGAGTAATAATCAACTAAAAGTGGCGTTATACTGCTTCCAAACGAATCACGCACAATCACAAGCTTATTATCAGTTTGAGAATTTTCGTTTTCAATAGTTATAAGCGGTACTGCACCCCCGAGGAATATGTCATACATATCAAGACTGCGTTCATCTTCAAGCTTGCCAAGAGTGTATATCTCGTTCATGTCGTCGGCAATAGCTGAAACTGTTACATTTTCAATAACGTCGCTTGTCAAATAAAATATCGACTCAGACTCAATCGGCATAGCGTATTGACCTGCAAAAACGCCTTTGAAATCTGTTATTTCATTTATTTCATATTCCGGAACAGTTACATTAAGCCCCATTGATGTGACTAATTTATTGACAGTGCCTTCTAACTTTTCCTGACGCCAGTGGGAATCGGTTTTGTAATATGAATCAAGAGAAAGCGTGTCTGAAATATCAATTGCTTCAAAACTCGGCATAGCTGAGTACAGCAACTCACACATTCTATCAAAATCCTGTATAGGATGCACTTTATCATTCATGAAGTGAGACTTCTGGGGGATAACAGAAACATAGGCATTCTCGCATCCAAGCAATTCACGGATTTTTTCCAATTTTGCTCCGGCCTTTACGATAGAGCTTTCATTCAGCTTGTATTCAAGCTTTGTTAAATATCCGTCAACCTCATAAATATCGCTTGAATCTGAACGTCCGCTCAGTATTTCAAATGTACCCTTTATAGAACGCCAACCTTCACGCAAGGGAAATTGATCCGGCAGATATTTTTCGAGATTCTGCATGAATGTTCCGCTTTTAACAGTTTGTGTGGTAAATTCAGGAAACTGTGCCAATGAGCGACGTTCGCTTTCCGATAATTTAGCATCAGGCAGAACGATATGCAGTACGCCAAAAGTTGCTATCATTGCCGTGAATAGCACAATGGTAATAATTTCAATAGTTTTTTTCATGATCAGAACCTGAAATATAAGAATGGATTGAATGAACCGTCAACGATATATGCAGTAGAAACCACAAGTACACTCATGATAAAAACAGGTGTGAGAATTTGTACGAGCTTTGCGGTTTTTTCGTTTTCGGAGAGCTTTTTCGCTATTATCGAGAGAATTGGAGTAGAACCGATACAAGCAGCAAGGAGTGTAAATGCATAGCTGCGTGCATAGTAAATCGATGCTGTGTCTGTTAGATTTGTAAAGTCAAACATACGAGAAAGCGTTACTGCAAAATCTGTCAGAGTATTTGAATTAAATAAAACAAAGCTTATCAGTACAATAAAAAGTATGATAATACGGTTCACAATGCGAGGAATCTTAGAAACGATTGACTTCATAGCTTTTTCAAGCACAAGGAACAGCGCAAAATAGAGTCCCCATAAAACGAAGTTCCACTGTGCACCATGCCAAAGACCTGTAAGCATCCATACAACGAGAATATTTCGTGCCCATTTTAGCTTCGATACACGATTTCCTCCCATAGGGATATATATATAATCTCTGAACCATGATCCGAGTGAGATATGCCATCTGCGCCAAAATTCCGCTACACTTTGAGAAATGAATGGATAAGTGAAGTTTTCCATAAACTCAAAACCAAACATTCTTCCAAGACCAATAGCCATATCAGAGTAACCCGAGAAATCAAAGTATATCTGAAGAGTTGCTGCAATAGCAGAGAACCATGTGCCAAGCATAGATGTTCCGAGAAGTCCGACTGCTTCACCAAGGACATTAGCTATGAGAACTTTCTTGCCAAGACCTATAGTGAATCTCAGAATTCCGTGTGAAAATCCTTCTATTGTGTGCTTGCGTTCTTTCAGTTGATCTGCAACATCGGCGTATCGAACGATAGGTCCTGCGATAAGCTGAGGAAATAGTGATACATATAGTGCCAGATGGAACGGGTTCTTCTGCGATTCACATTCTTTGCGATATACGTCAACTGAATATCCGATAAGCTGGAATGTGTAGAAAGATATTCCAACAGGAAGTGCAATATGTGGCAAAGGAATATCGAAAGCCGGAATTAGATTTAAGTTTTCGATAATAAAATCCGCATATTTGCATATAACGAGTGGTAGTATCTCAATTACCAGTGTGATTATAAGCCAAAGCTTGCGATGATTGCCTCTGTCCATTAATCGAGCAAAAATATAAGCCTGAGTAATGGAAAAGAGCATTAGTATAATGTATCCGGGCTCTCCTGCAGTGTAAAATAAAAGAGAAAAAATAAGGAGAATTGTATTTTTTGCTTTGCTGGGAACTAAAAAATAGCATAACAGGAGAGCAGGGAGAAAGAAGTATAAGAATTGTATGCCGGAAAATACCATATTATTTCAGATAAATTAACCGAGAACGTTTACAACTGAGCCGATTTCGGAATAAACACCATCAGCAGCAGCAACAATAGCATTCATAACAGGGATTACATTTTCGTTAAATGTGTTTGACATAACAAGAATAACATCGTTGTCAAGACGGATAGTACGCATCTGATCTGCAGAAACGCAAACCCACTTGCGAGGATTTATCTTTTCAGCGAGTGCGGTCTGGATATCGTCAGTGTTTGTTCCATCTGTGCGAACCATAACGAGTGAATAGGGAATAGATCCTACCATAGATTCTGAAAGAATGATATCAGTAATACCTTCGAGATCGGTAAGACCTGTGTGATGTGTTATGAGATCCATATCATCGAGAGGAAGAATATTTGTGTCCATACCCATCGGAAGGTTGTCAGCACACTGAGAATAAACATTTACATTGATAAATGTAACAGCATCTTCAGCAGATGTAACAGAGGTAACTGCATCACTTGGCAGTTCATCTTCTGTAACAGAATCATCGTCATCAATGATATCGTCAGTTTCAATTTCGCTTTCACCTTCGTTGTTGTCTTCTATAACACCATCACCGTTTTCATCACCGAGAGTGTCGCTTATAGTAGTATCGCTTTCACTTGTGGAAATATCTGTTTCGTTAGTGTCATTACCACCGCAGGAGGAGAGAATAAGAGCTGATGCGAGCATTAAGATAAGAATTTTTTTCATTTTAGTTTTCCTTTCTTGGTTTCGTAGATATTATGCACAGTTAAATTTGCGATTATACCTATCGAAAAAATCATTTTTTCTATTGAAGATTTGTACGCTTTGTGATATGATAATTATGGATTGGTTTGCCACGAAAATCACAAAGCCATTATAAGACGTTTAAGAAGGCTAAAAAGTTCCCGAAAAAACAAAAAAATTTTATAATTCAGGAAAAAATAATATGATAACTTACGAGAACATCAAACATAACGAAAATATCAATACTTATATCCGAAAAGCCGACGAGTCTCTAATAGCACTTGGATATACAGAACACAGCTTTGCACATGTCACAAAAGTTGCAGAGACTGCCGGATATATTCTCAAGACACTCGATTATTCAGAGCATGAGATAGAGCTTGTGAAAATTTCAGGATATCTTCATGATATTGGAAATTTGGTTAATAGAGTTGAACACTCACAGAGTGGTGCTGTCATGGCGTTCAGAATACTCGATAAGCTTGGTATGGAGGCGTCTGATATTGCAGAGATCGTAACAGCTATTGGAAATCATGATGAAGGCACCGGAACTCCTGTAAATGCTGTTGCAGCCGCTTTGTTTCTTGCAGACAAATCCGATGTTAGAAGAAGCCGTGTAAGATGTGAAATGACTGACTTCGATATTCATGACAGAGTAAACTATTCTGTTGTTGAATCATCTTTAAGAATAAATGAGGATAAAACCGAAATTTCACTGATACTTAAGATTGATACTCAATATTCAAGTGTTTCTGAGTATTTTGAGATATTCCTCGATAGAATGATACTCTGTCGTAAAGCTGCCGAAAGGCTTGGTATGATATTCAGACTGGTCATAAACGATCAGAGCTTAATGTAAAAAAATAAACCATTTCTCGAAAGGATAAAAATAAAATGCCAGCAAATAAAAGTATAATAAAACGTGCTATTTCTGTAGATGGCGGTATTCGTGTTCTGTTCTGCGACTCTACCGCTATTGTTCGTCATGTGTGTGAAACTCATCACACTTCTAAAACAATGACTGCTGTTCTCGGACGTGCTCTTACTGCAACTTCTCTTATGTCAAGCTTGCTTAAGGATAAAGACAATACATTAACACTGCAATTAAAAGGTGATGGCCCCGCAGGTTCTGTCGTATGTGTCGGTGATTATATGGGCAATGTTCGTGGATATGCAGATGATCCTACAGTTGAATTGCCTCCGAATAAATATGGCAAACTGGACGTTGGCGGAGCTGTAGGTCATGGTACAATGTATATTATCAAGGATATGGGTATGAACGAGCCATATGTCGGAGTATCTCCTATAGTGTCAGGTGAGATTGCAGAGGATATCACTGAATACTTCGCAAGCAGTGAACAAACTCCAACAGTTTGTGCGCTTGGTGTTCGTGTTGACACAGATAATATGTGCTTTGCGGCGGGAGGATATCTTATCCAGCTGATGCCCGGATATCAGGAAAGTGATGTTGAACGAATCGAAACAAATGTAAATATGGCTGAATCAGTTTCAAAAATGATAGCTGATGGCAAGGATGGCGATGAAATTATCGCACTGCTGTTTGATGGTATAGAATACCAAATGTTCGATGAGTTTGATATAGAATATCGCTGTAACTGCTCAAAGGATCGCTATCTCAGAGCACTTGTAAGTCTTAATGAAACTGATATGCAGGAACTTCGTGACGCAGGTGAACCTGTCGAAACAAACTGTCGTTTCTGTGGAAAGAAATACACTTTTGAACTCGAAGAAATCGATCAAGCGAGAGCAGAAGCAAGAAAACAGCAGGATGAATCCGACAACGAAGAATAAACCTGAGAGGGAACTAATATGATTAAGATAGAACGCACATCCGTCATGAATTTGGAAAACGCAATACGTGGTGCAAGAAATCCGCTTAATTCATGGAATCGTATGGATAGTGCATATGATGAAGACGGAAACTTTGCTCTCGGCGAGAACGATCTCTCTCTTGCGGTTCGTCTTGCAAAAGCAGGCTCAGACCATCGTAAATATCTACGTCAGATATTTGTGTCAGTAGATGTTACAGCGCCTCTGTATTGGTGGAAGGAATATGATACTTATAAAGTGGGTACAGTTGCAAATTCTACCAGCACAATGCATAAGATTCACGCAAAACCATTCTCTCGTGACGATTTCAGCTGTGACAGAATGTCCGATACTGCACTCGAATGCTTAGATAATATTATAAAAGTGCTTGAAGACCGCCGTAAAAAATTTATCGAAACAAAAGATAATATGTATTGGCACGATATGATACAGCTTCTCCCATCGTCTTATAACCAAATGCGTACCTGTACCTTAAATTACGAGAATCTGATTAACATATACTATGCACGTCGTAACCATAAGCTTCCCGAATGGCATACATACTGCGATTGGATAGCTTCACTGCCGTATGCGACGGAGCTTATCACAACATTACGTGATTAAAACAGTTGTATCGTGAAAGCGATATAACAACCGAAAGGGTAAAAATGAGCCACAATACCATAGAAACATCGTTTGAAAACCGTTCTAAAGCAGGAAGAAATGCAGGAATTGTCGGAATAGGAGTGAATCTTCTCCTGTTTGCAGTTAAATTGTTTGCGGGGATAGTTTCGGGTAGCGTTTCAATAATTGCAGATGCAATAAATAATCTCACCGATGCAGGTTCATCTATTCTTGTGATTGTCGGATATGTTGTCGCAGCAAAACCGGCTGATAAAGAGCATCCATACGGACACGCAAGGATGGAGTATATTTGTAGCCTGTTTATTTCGATAATTGTCACAGTGCTTGGACTTGAGTTGATGAAATCCTCAGTCGATTCGCTTATCTCCTCGGAAAAAATAGCAGAATACAGCTTGTTGTCGATTATAATAATGTCAGCTGCTATTGCTGGTAAAATATTCCTTGCGATATATTACCGTATAGTTGGCAAAAAAATCGATTCGGATACATTAAAGGCATCTGCTGTCGATAGCGTAGGCGACGTTTGTGCAACCTCAGCAGTAATTCTCGGAATTATTCTTACACCTGTTATAGGACCGAAAGCAGACGGAATTTTTGGCTTGCTGATAGCTGTGTATATCTTTGTAATGGGTATAAAATTGATTCGTGAAGCTTGTAATACAATACTTGGAACACCACCTGATACAGAGCTTGTAAAGAAAATTATCACAAAGCTTCGTAGCTACGATGGAGTTCTTGGAATACACGACTTGGTTATACATAGCTATGGTGTGGATCAGTTTTTTGCGACAGCTCATGTTGAAGTCGATGCAGAACGTGATGTTATGGAAAGCCACGATTTGATCGATAACATGGAAGTTGATTTCAAACGTGACCTTGGGATACAAATGGTTATACACCTTGATCCTGTAGCGTTGAATGATAAACGTACAAATGAGCTGCACAACATGATTCGCACAATAATCGATGAGATAGCCGCAGAGTATTCGTGTCCGATGTCTATGCATGATTTCAGAGCAGTTTTTGGGGTTACACATACAAATATTATTTTCGATATCGCAGTAGCGAACGATACAACCTTAAAAAACGATGAAATCGTAGAAATGATACGAGAATATATATCGCAGAAATGCGGTAAAGAGTATAATGCGATAATAACTATAGACAGAGATTATACTACAACAAGATATTAAAAAACAACCGACAGAATCGGATGAATTTCCGATAAACTGTCGGTTGTTTTACATGAATATACTAACTTACTAAATATCTATCTAAGTGAATCCTAAATCAGAGTTGCAACTCTTTCTGCATTTATCTTTGCGGCTTCATCAAGAAGTATGGCTTTTTCAGAAAAGGGTACTTTTTCACCTTTTATGAGCTGATAATCTTCATGCCCTTTACCGGCAAAAAGAATAATATCACCCTCATTTGCAATGCGTGCCGCAAACCTTACTGCTTCTTCACGATCTGTTATAGTAGTGTACAGCTTCGATTTGTCAAAATGCGAAAGTATATCTGCAATTATTTCATCCGGATCCTCAAAATCCGGGTTGTCAGAGGTGATTATTGATAAATCTGCATATTTTGCAGAAACTTCCGCAAGCTCTTGACGTCTTTCGTAGGTTCTACCACCAACTGAACCGAATACACATATCAAACGCTTTGGTTCATATACACGCAAAACCTCAAGTGCATGAGACAGACTGAATCCGTTGTGAGCATAATCGATAATAAAAGTAACACCATCAATCGCATCCACAATTTCAAATCTGCCATTGATTGATATGGATTTCAGTGCATCTGATGCTTCTCGAATAGTGATACCGTATTTCATGCAAGCAGCAATTGCAGCGAGTCCATTATATACGCTGAATTCTCCGGGAGTACGAAGTCTTATGCCCGTTTTTATTCCATTGTTAACAATATCAAAATCTATTCCCAGCGAAGTCGAGGCACGATACGGACGAATTGCTTCTGCCTTAAAGTCAGCATCATTTTCTATACCATATGACACAAGCTCAGTATTCGTCGCATTTATCATATAAGAAGAATGGCGATCATCGGCATTGTATATGATTGTCTTAGCTTCATAATCGGTAAATAATTTTCTCTTTGCATCACGATAATCTTCAAAGGTTGGATGTTCTACTCCACCAATATGATCACGGGAAAGATTTGTGAATATTACTGTGTCGAAAGTTAAACCACAAACACGGTAATTATTCAGTGCTTGAGAAGATACTTCCATGGCTACATGAGTGATACCCGCCTCAACCATCATTGCAAAATATCTGTGTAATTCACGACTTTCTGGAGTAGTGTTGACAGTGGGGTAATGCTTGTTGCCTATTTGAATACCATTTGAGCCAATATAAGCGCATTTCAAGCCACATGAATTCATGATTTCAGAGATAAGTATGGCAGTTGTTGTCTTTCCTTTTGTGCCTGTCAGACCAATCAGCTTGAGTTTGTCTGAGGGATTACCGAAAAATCTTGCTGAAAACAAAGCTAACGATTCTCGTGATGATGATACAATTATCTGCACAGCATCTTGCGGAAGATCGAGCTTTTTCTCGACAACAAACGAACGACAGCCTGCGGAGTAGACCTGGTGAGCATAATCATGCCCATCTACACGAGCACCGGGTAAGCAGAAAAACAGCGTTTCTTCGTTCATGGATTTTCTTGAATCATATTCTAACGCTGTAATATTAACGCTATCTGCATTTCCTGAAACAGTGCATGAAAACGCAGATAAAAGTTCGGATAAAACCATAAATTACTCCTCAAATGATGCAAAGCTGGGTGGAAATCCTATAGTTTGATGTCCCATCAGATGTATTGCACAGTTCGCCAAAGCTTCAAGCGAATCGACAAATCTTTCGTCAGTGATTTTTTTCCCGATAAGCGAAAGCTCCGTGCAACCGAGAATAGCACAATCACAGCCACTCTTAAACATCGGCTCGGTTATTTCATAAAGAACTTCAGGTTCGGGAATAATTCCGCTTTTTACATCTTTATAAATGATTTCCATCAGCTTTTTACGACTGAATTCATTCGGAATCATCCATTCCAAACCGAAATTATTAAGTTCACGCTGATAAGTTTCTGTTGAAATTGTGCCGTCTGTTGCAAGTATGGCGGCTTTTTTGTAACCACATCTCTTGATATGGCGAACAGTTTCCGTGATTATGCTCGGCATTGGTACATTGACAGCTTTGCGTACTTCTTCGATAAAGTAATGTGCGGTGTTGCAGGGAATTACTATAGCTGTCGCACCATATCTTTCCAAAGATATGGCATCTTCAACCATCGCATTCAAAGGACTTTCGGTGCTTTTTCCAAGTATAAAATCTGTTCTGTCTGGGGTAGTGGCTCTGCTTGAGAGGATGATATCGATATGTTCCTGATCGCGTAAGGCTTTTGTATGTTCGGTAATAAGCTCGTAAAAATAAGCACTGGACATTGGACCAAGTCCGCCGATTATTCCAAGAAGCTTTCTTTTTTCTTCCATTGTTTTGTATCTCCTCTCGAAGGAATTTTTACGATTTTTTGGGATAATATACTTTGAATTTTTTCTTTTGACGTCTGAGCTGTTCAACAACACATACAAATCTTAGCGGATTCATCCACAAATCGGGCTTATACCATACAGAGGATGATTCAAGTCCTGATTTATTGAGCTGTTTTGCAGTTTCAACAAGCGTTTTGTCCTCTGTGTATGTGTATGCAGTGGTTTTTGGAATATGATGCCAAAATACTGATTTTTCCACACGAATACAGTCATCTCCGTTTGACTCTAATACTTCATTTGCGAGCTTTGCAACATTCAGTCCGGAGGCTGTTAAGTAGAAATTGCTTCGTCCCTGTCTGAGGTTTATCTCAAATACACGGAAATCGTCAGTTGTACCTTCACGCAATTTGATATCGAAGTTTGCAAAACCGGTATAATGCATAGCTTCGAGCATATCCTTGATTTTTTCTGCAATCGGCAAATTCGAAACAGGCTCAGTAACTATAGCCGCATGATTTCCAAGACCCTTTGGCGTGTGTTCTTCGAGCATAGTATGACCGAGACACATCGCACGTACTTTTCCATGTTCATCAGAAAATGTGGTAAATACACGCATTTGCGAATCTCCACCATCGATCATTTCCTGTAATATGATCTTATCAGGGTATCCTGAGGCGTATATTTCGTTGATTATTTTTTCAGCATCTTCGGGTGAATGTGCTGTGTAAACTTTTTTCATGCCGTGGAATTCGTGCTTCCAATAATCCGCACTTGATGATGGTTTAACAATTATTGGATATTTGAAACCAAGTGCAGCCTCAGTCAATTTACTTTTTTCAGTAGCATTACTTAAAACTACAGTAGCAGGGTATGGAATACCAAATTTCTCACAGGTTTCGTAAAATTCTGCTTTTTTTGCAACAGTTGTAAGCATTTCAGCCTGCGGATATGGAATAACGTAATCAGATAGTTCTTCACGATTACGTATTATCATAGCAACATAATCGTCAGTACAGCCAAACAGTACAAGTCTGTCACCTATATGAGCGTCTGCGAATCTGTGCAGAGTATCGAGCATGACTTCATCCTTGTCAATGTTTGGAATACAGCGGAAGTTTATTATTTTAGAGTATTTTGTAGCTGACACAGCGTAACGACCGAAAGCATAGGATTTGACACCATACTGTTCATGGAACGCACGTGCGACATTATAGCAATTTAAGTCAGCACCCAAAAGAACCGGTGTGATTTGTTTGTCCATGATGAAATTACCTCGTTTTTGTAAATGACTTAACCTATAAACTGTCCGTGCCATGTAAGGAACGTGTATGCAGTCCAGATTTTTCTTTGATTGTTTGAAATGTTGTTTTTGTGATCATCAAGCAATTTCATGAGTGCATTCTGATCAAAATATTCTGCAGCAACATCGGACGAGAAGGCTTGTTTTACGATATTGTAGTACTTGTCCTCTCTGAACCATTGACGAATCGGAACAGGGAAGCCTTTCTTGGGTCTATGTGCCCATTCGTCGGGTAAAGTCTTGTTAGCGGCAGTTCTGAGTACAGCTTTTGTATCTTTTCCGTCAATCTTATAGTTTGCAGGTAACATTTGAGCTTCAGCCATAACCTCTTTATCGAGATATGGTACACGAAGCTCAATAGAATGTGCCATCGACATCTTGTCAGCTTTAAGCAGAATGTCTCCGGGGAGCCAAAGATTGAGATCGAGATATTGTTTTTTCTCCAGCTCCGAAAGATCCTTCACTTTGTCATAGATCGGTTTTGTGATATCATGTACAGAGGGGCCTTTTTTGTATTTATCACGCAAAATTGAGACTGCTTCATTTTCGGGGAAGACAAGAGCCTGACCTATGAAGTAATCCTCCGGACGACCGCTGTTCTTAATTATGAAATCATGACCCTTGAAGTAAGGCAAATGCTTTGCAACGCCTGCCGCACCAAGTCTGAGGAATGATGGAATCTTTCTGTATTTTGATGCAAGACCGTGAACATCGTATTCCTCATATCCTGCCCAAATTTCGTCGGCACCTTCGCCTGACAGAACTACAGTAACGTGTTCTGAAGCAAGCTTAGAAAGAAAATAAAGAGGTACGGATGATGGATTGGACTGAGGTTCGTCCATGTGATACTGTATCTTAGCAAAAGCATCAAAGCATTCGTCAGCGGTGAGATGTTTGAGATAATTTTGTACACCAAGACGTTCTGAAAGTTCCTTAGCCTCGCTTGTTTCGTCGAATTTTTCATAATTAAATCCAACTGAAAAAGTTTCGTTTGGCATTAAAGTGGCAGTAATATAAGATGAATCGACACCACCTGACAGGAACGAACCCACCTTGACATCACTAATTCTGTGAGCTGCAACAGATTCATGCACACGAGCATCTATCTGTTCTGCTGCCTCTGCATATGACAGGGAAGTTTTTCTTGAGAAATCTACATCCCAGTAGCGTGTGATCGACATTTTCTTGTTTTTCAGTACAAAATAATGTGCAGGAGGAAGCTTGAAAGTGTTTTTAAAGAAGGTTTCCTCTTGTGAAGAATATTGGAAAGTCAAATACGCTCTAAGTGCATTTTCGTTCATCTGTGGCTTAAATGACGGATGCTCAAGAAATGACTTGATTTCTGATCCAAAAATCATATTGTTATCAGCCAGTTTTGCATAGTAAAATGGCTTGATACCAAACGGATCACGTGCACCGTATAGAGTAGATGTTTTTTTGTCCCAAATAACGAATGCGAACATTCCACGGAGCTTTTCTGCGAGCTTTTCGCCCCATTCTTCGTAGCCATGTACAAGTACTTCAGTATCACAGCGTGTCTTAAAAATATGCCCTTTAGCTATAAGATCATCACGCAGCTCTGCGAAGTTGTAGACTTCACCGTTGTATACAATAACAACAGAACCATCCTCGTTGTACATAGGCTGCGAACCATCAGATAAATCGATAATTGAGAGTCTGCGGAAACCAAGCGTAATGCTGTCTCCATCATGTTCACCACTTATATGATAACCATCGGAATCAGGTCCACGGTGGATGATTCTGTCAGCCATACGACGGATAACATCCTCACGATGATCAATAATTCCTGTAAATCCAATAAAACCGCACATATAATAAACCTTTCGGATATTGTCAAAAATACATTACATCGTAATATTATAACACAAATATCTGCGTAAATAAATATACAATGTAAGAATTTTTTTGATTTTGGACAGATTTATTCTGTTTATCATGCTAATTCTATCATGTTTTAAGTTCTGTATCCATGAGATAATCTAACAAGCTTAAATATTGCGGATTTTCGGTTTTATGTGATGATAAAAATACAGCGTTTCATGTTGAATAAGACATATCACGAAACGCTGTATTTAACTTGATTTATTCTTTTTGTTATTTAGTCCATTTTGTCAGCAGTGGAACGAGCATACCGCCTACTGAATTTCCAAGCACGACAATTACAATAAACAAGAATGACGGAACGGTAAATGAACGAGCAAGGAAAAAATAGAACATATCTGCAATAGAATGCTCAAATCCGGAGAGAATGAATACGGGCACACAGAAAAATATCGCAGAGAGGGTGTTCTTCTGCTTGTAGCACCAAACAGCAGTGTACATCAACACACCGCAAAGCACACTTGCCATGAAAATCTGTGCATAAGAGTTAATGGCGAGCTTGTTTGCAACTAAAGTAGCCGAAGTGTCTATAAGTGCGGGGCGAGCAATACCAACAATAAATGAGCCTGCCAGTGTACCAAGCGCATTTCCGATAAGACAGCCACCGAGCGAAATGAAATCGCTTTTTGTGTGACTCCATATGATCATTCCTACCTTGCCTGTGAAAAGCTGTAAGCCTATCAGACATATCGATAAAAGTGCAACCGAAAAGAGAATCGCTCCAACTACCTTGTTTTCGCACGAAAGATAGACAGCACCGCCAATTGATATAAACAATCCTGCGGCGGTTCCTTCAAGAATACTTTTTTTCATAATAAACCTCAGAAATGCTACATTTTGTTGCAAGAAATATAACATATATTTGTGAACGTAGTATGAATTTAGAGAAATTTGTGTAATCCCCATATTATTTATCAAAGGAATTTAAAAATGTTGTCAACAATATTCTTGAAAAAACAGTAAAAATGTGATATAATAATAACGATTATTTTAATGAAGTGAGCGTAATACATGACAGATCAATATATCAGACAGTCTTACCTTGAAGCAAAGCGTAAACTGTTCGACAAGTATTATGAAAACCTGAATGATAAACAGCGCGAAGCAGTCTATCACGTTGATGGACCGTTGCTTATATTGGCAGGTGCCGGAAGCGGAAAAACGACTGTTCTCGTAAACAGAATCGCACATATCATACGATATGGAAATGCATACCATTCTGACCTGGTTCCGACCGATGTGTCTGAGCAGGATATAGCCGAAATTGAATCAGCATCTGCTCTTCCGCATGATGAGCTTGGCGAATACCTTACAAGATTTGCCGTAAATCCTCCACAGCCTTGGCAGGTTATGGCGATTACATTCACAAATAAAGCAGCGCGTGAGATCAAAGCGAGAATTGGCTCTATTTTTGGTGAAGACAGTGAGGAATTGAAAGATATTCGCTCAGGCACTTTCCATTCGATATGTGTTCAAATACTGCGTAGATATGGCGAAGCTATAGGCTATAACCGTAATTTCACAATATGTGATACAGATGACAGCAAAAAACAGCTTAATCTCTGTATGAAACAGTTGCATATTGATGATAAAATGCTTCCCGTTAAATCCGTTCAGAATGCTATCAGCCGTGCTAAGGATAAGCTGATGGAGCCTGACGAATATGAAAGACAAGCAGGAAATGACGTAAAATTCAAGCAGATTGCCCAGATATATCACCTCTATGCAGAGAAGCTTAAGGCGCAGAATCTTCTTGATTTTGACGATATTATCATGCAAACAGTAAAGCTTCTTACCACTTGCGAGGATGTGCGTTCTCTATTGCAAAACCGTTATCGCTATGTGTGTGTTGACGAGTATCAGGATACAAACTATGCACAGCTTGAATTGACTCTTCTTTTGTCGGCAAAACATAAGAATATTATGGTAGTAGGTGACGATGACCAGAGTATTTATAAATTCCGCGGTGCAGTAATTGAGAATATTCTGACTTTTGATAAAAATTATGATGAAACATCGGTAATTAAACTCGAAGAAAACTACCGTTCAACTAAAACCATACTTAACGCTGCTAATAATGTCATTTCTCATAATGACGGAAGAATGGGAAAGACTCTGTGGACGAATGGTGCAGAAGGCGATAAAATAGTTATAAAGTGCCTCGGAAATCAGAACGACGAAGGAAGATTCATTGCCGATGCGGTTTCGCGTGGTGTAAAGGCGGGTGCTTCCTTTAAGGATTATGCGGTTTTGTATCGTATGAATTCGCAGTCACGTTCAGTTGAACAGGCATTTGCAAAGAGCGGAATCCCATATCGTATGCTTGGTGGAATGCGATTCTTTGATCGTATGGAAGTTAAGGATATAATTGCATATCTTGCACTTATAAATAATCCCAACGATGATTTGAGACTTCGCAGAATCATTAATACTCCACGTCGAGGAATTGGTGAGAAATCAATTCAGATTGCAGAAGCTCTTGCGTATGAAGAAGGCTGTCCGCTTCTCGAATTTTTGCGTAGAGCTAAGAGATATAACGCTATTTCGTCTGCTACCGCAAATCAGATGGTTAATTTTGTCTATATGATGGATCATTTTCGTGAAGCTGCAGGTACATTGAACGTATCTGCATTGATCGAGATGGTGGTTGAAGAATCCGGTTATTCTAAAATGCTCAATGATATGACAGATCTATCAGAGAAAGAGGATCGCCTTAATAACATAGGTGAACTTATTTCAGCGGCAAAAGCTTATGAAGAACAGGCTGAAGAACCATCTCTTGTAGAGTTCCTTGAGGATGTTGCACTTGTTTCGGATGTTGATAAATACGATGAAACAGCAGATGCAGTGGTTCTTATGACGATACATTCTGCAAAGGGTCTTGAATTCCCAACTGTTTTCTTGCCCGGCATGGAAGAGAATATCTTCCCAAGCTTCCAGACAATAATGAATCCTGAAGAGATCGAGGAAGAACGTCGCCTTGCATATGTAGCTATCACAAGAGCGAAAAAACAGCTTGTAATTACACACGCACATGACAGAATGCTCAACGGAAGAACAAGCTCCAATAAGCTTTCAAGATTTGCTGAGGAAATTCCGGCAGAACTTACCGAACGTGAAGATGAAACTCCGGACGAAAATGAACTTCGACAGCTTCGTCAGCGACCTCAGAAGCAGAAGCCTATCAACTACTTTGTAAATGAAACTTCAAAACGCTCTCCCGCACTTACTAATTTGAAGCCACAGAAGTCTCAAACAACGGCATTCGTAGTTGGTGACCAGGTGCAACACGTTACTTTTGGCACGGGTGTTATACTTTCTTCCAAACCTATGGGTGGCGATACACTTTATGAGATAGCGTTCGAAAAGGTTGGTACAAAGAAGCTTATGGCAACTTATGCAAGACTAAAAAAAGTAGAATAATCATCTATCGCATAAGTTTACTAAATATGAACTAAGATTTATACTCTCTATATTTCTATACAAGGAAGGAACCTGTATGAAAAACGATAAGAAAATGGTACAAGATATCACTTCAATGGAAGTAGACTTCGCAAAGTGGTATACAGATATCTGCAAAAAAGCAGACCTCATCGATTATTCCAGCGTTAAGGGATGTATGATAATCCGTCCTTATGGCTACGCTATTTGGGAAAATATCCAGAAGATACTTGATACAAGATTCAAGGAACTTGGTCATGAAAATGTATATATGCCTATGTTTATCCCCGAATCTCTTCTTCAGAAGGAAAAAGACCATGTAGAAGGCTTTGCTCCTGAAGTTGCATGGGTAACTCATGGCGGAAGTGAACCTCTTACAGAAAGACTTTGCGTTCGTCCCACCTCCGAAACTTTATTCTGCGAGCATTATGCAAATATCATTCGTTCATATCGTGATCTGCCAAAGCTTTATAACCAGTGGTGCTCTGTTGTACGTTGGGAAAAGACAACTCGTCCGTTCCTCAGAAGCCGCGAATTCCTGTGGCAGGAAGGTCATACTATGCACGCAACAGCAGAAGAAGCACGCAAGGAAACTATTCAGATGCTCAATGTTTATGCGGATTTCCATATAAATGATCTTGCTATTCCGGTAGTTAAGGGCGTAAAAACTCCTTCCGATAAGTTTGCCGGTGCGGAAGATACATATTGTATTGAAGCGCTGATGCATGACGGTAAGGCACTCCAGGCAGGTACCTCTCACTATTTCGGTGATGGCTTTGCAAGAGCATTCGATATTCAGTATACTGATAAAGATAATAAGCTTCAGTATCCGCATCAGACTTCTTGGGGCGTAACCACTCGTATGATCGGTGGTATCATTATGACACACGGTGATGATAACGGACTTGTTCTCCCGCCGGCAGTTGCTCCGATTCAAGTAGTTATCGTTCCTGTTGCTATGCATAAGGAAGGCGTAATCGAAGCAAATACAGCACTTTATGACCGTCTTAAGGATAAGTTCAGAGTTAAGCTTGACGATAGCGATAATAGCCCCGGATGGAAGTATGCAGAATATGAGATGAAGGGTGTTCCGCTCAGAATTGAAATGGGTCCTCGCGATATCGAAGCAGGTAACTGCGTAATTGTTACTCGTCATAATCTCGAAAAGACTGTTGTGTCTATCGAAAATATCGAAGAAGTAGTTGCACAGAAGCTTGAAGAAGTTAGAGTCGGTATGTACGAAAAGGCTCTTGCTAACCGTGAAAAGAAGACCTATTCTTGCACCTCTATAGAGGAGATAAAGGAAGCTCTTGCAAATAACGGTGACGGATTTGTTAAAGCAATGTGGTGTGGCGAAGAAGAATGCGAAGATAAGGTAAAGGAACTCACAGGAGTAGGTTCTCGTTGCATTCCGTTTGATGAAGAACACCTCTCTGATACTTGCGTTTGCTGTGGAAAGCCTGCTAAGCATATGCTGTATTGGGGCATCGCATACTAATATTGTACAAATTTGAAAGAATTTTCAATAACCAATAAAGAAAAACTGAAGATGATAGACCCCGTCGTGCTGTTTTGTGTGTTCGGAATGAACCTGATGAGTATAATCACACTCACTGCTGCTTCCGATGCCTATGGCACCACTTATGTGCGTAACCAAATAATTGGTTCTGTCGGGGGAATCATTCTTCTTGCAGTTATAACATTTCTCGATTACGAAGCAGTAGTACAAAAGCTGAAATACGTTTTTTTCGCAGTATCGATTTTGCTTATTGTATGGGTAAAGTATTTTGGGTATGGTGAAAACGGTAATGCAAACTGGATACAGCTTGTTCCCGGATTCTCAATTCAGCCAACTGAGTTTGTTAAGATCACTTTTATCATAACATTTGCAGTGCATCTTGATAAGCTTAAAGATAAGATCAATCATCCGCTGTCCATACTTCAGCTTGCGCTTCATGCAGGAGTGATAATAGGTCTTGTTCTTTGGCAGGGAGACCTTGGTATGGCTCTTGTTTATTTGGGTATCATGGTCTTTATGGTTTTTGTATCAGGTGTGTCGCTGTGGTATTTTGCAGGAGTTATTGGTGTAGCGATTATAGCCTCACCGTTTCTTTGGAATATGCTCACAACGCGACAGCAGAATCGTATTCTGTTCGGATTCAATCCCGACCTCGATCCACAGGATATAGGCTATGATGCGATAAGAAGTCGTAACAGTATTATTGCAGGTGGATTCCGTGGAGCAGGATTTTCCGGTGGAAGCAGATATAAAACATTCTTTGCTGGTCAATCGGACTTCATATATGCGGTTCTTGCTGAAAAATTTGGATTTATTGGCACTTTTTTGTATCTTGTACTTATGATAGTGCTTATATTGAGAATTTTATGGATCGCACGAAATACACGAAAAACTTATGCTTCATATATGTGTGTGGGTATTGCAGGAATGCTTATCGTACAGTCTGCTGAGAATATAGGTATGTGTTTGGCTATGTTGCCTGTTGTAGGTATTACTTTGCCATTCATGTCCTATGGCCCATCATCTCTTATGTCAATGTACATATGTATAGGTATTGTGCAAAGTATCTGTACACACAACAAAAAATACTACTTTGAACGAGAAAAAGCTTAGTTTTTTTATCAAAATGCAGAGTCACCGGTAGATATCCTATTTCGCTGGTGAAGCTAAAGTTGATTTTCTGATAAGTAATAAAAGCGGCAATGTGAAAGATAACACGTTGTCGCTTTTGTTGTTTGTGAAAGTATTTTTTGAGTATAAAATAAAAAATGCAACTCAGACTATAAAATCCAAGTTACATTTTTTTGTGATATATTAGGAATTTTTAATGCTGTATGAGCTTATTTGTCAGTGCGAGTATTGGAAACATTGCCATACATACTGGTAACAGCATCGCCAACGTACTGAGAAGCGTAGCAGATATCCTTTTCGGCTACAGAATAAACAAAACCGTTCACAACAGCACTAACTTCAGCAAAAGCAGCGTTTTCAGTGTAATCAGTAATGTCACCAACAGTGAAGATAAATTCAGGGTTAGCTGCGATGATTTCGTCATCGGTCATAGTAGTGTATCCTTCAGCAGTGCAGATGTTTTCAAGACCGGAAGCATAGAGAATTTCAGTAATGTAGGTACCACTACCAACAGTGGTATCACCAAGATCAATGTATGCGGTGAGCTTTTCAGAGTAAGCAGAGGAACCAAGCTGAGCTGCAGTCATGGAGTTTGTGAGCTTGTTGACCATATCATCAGGAGAAGTTCCGCAAACCTTTGCACAAAGTCTGATCAGCTTCTTAACAGAGTCAGAGGATTCAGCGGTAGGAATCTTAAATACAGGAATATCGGTGTTGCCGAGAGAGTCAGCGTCAGCTTCGTCAACAAAAATTACTTCAGGAGCGAGAGCAACTGCATCAGAAACAGTTGTAGTAGTGGAAACTGAAACATATTCAGCGGAAACAGAATCCACTGCAACGATTTTTGAGGAAGCACCAAGCTCATCGAGAATCATAGATGCAGCAGGAGAAAGAGAAACAATTTTTGTAATGCTGTTAGAAAGAGTATAGGATTCGCCAGCAAGACCGGATACTATCTGTGTATTAGAGTTAGATACGGTTGCATTTGTGTCAATTGAAAGACCACCTGAGCTTTTTTCTTCGCCACACGCAGTAAATACGCAAAGAAGCGTCATAATAAGCGCGAGCATGATTGAGATTTTTTTCATTATATTAAATCCTTTCAAATATTTTAGCCGATAGTTATTTTATCATATATTATTTTAAAGGTCAATAAGATTTTTGAAAAATAGTAAAATATTATATGCATTATACTTAAATAATGGAATTAAAAGGTGATACGAGCATATGACTACCATATTTACCGATAATTTAGGGGTACCATTTTTGCTGCGTTGGTATTATAATGTTAATGTATCATTGTAACAGTTTATTTATCGGAGTGAAATATGGAACTCATTATAATCAGTAAATCCAAATTCAAATTGATGCTGACGTCTTCGGACATGGCTTCATATACAGGTAATACAAAAGAAGTAGTTAGAGAGATCATAAACGATGTGCGGAAAAATTTCGATACCTCATGCGATTCCTCAAGAGATATTTTTTACGGTGACGGGAGGATATTTGTACAGATGTATCCATCAAAAGAAGGTGGATGTGAGTTATTTGTAACGAGGCTGGAGGAGCATCGCAATAATGTGTTAATGCAGGCAGGTGAGGAAAGAACACTGACAGAATATCGCAAATATATTTATCGTGAACGCGGAAGCCATATTGTGTATTCGTTTGAAGAAATGCGATACCTATTGAGCTGTTGTCTTGGACTATATAGAATGGGATATGGTGGTTCCAGCAGGGCATATCATGATCCTGATAAAAAGAAATTTTACCTAAAATTAGATTGCGAAACGCCGGTTGCAGGAGAGAATTTCGGAAGCTTGTGCCCAAGTCGTGTGTATTATTACATAAATGAGCACTGTGACGTGATATGTGCAGAAAATGCAGTCGAAAAACTTGGAAAATTTGCGTGATAAAATCAAAAAAAACAATTTCGTATAATATTCATAAAATTAGCCTTGAATTACTTCATTGTTCGTGTTATGATATAAAACGATAATACAATAATCGGAGTAATTGTAATGGACGAAATTAAGTACCCGCTTCTCATCAGTGAACGTGAAAGTAGGGAATGGATTAAAACTTGCCCGATGCAGGTAAAAAAAATTCGTGTCACCAAAGAGACGGAAGCTTCAGCACCGCAGATCACTGTATTTACATCAAAGTGTGGTGATTACACAGTTGATAAATGCATTGTCAGCATTGAAATAATGAACGATCGTCGTGAGATCATTGGAAAACTCGAAAATATTTCTATACAAGACGGTGAATCATCTCCTATAAACAGCGAAAATGAAAAAACCACATATGCATATGCGATAATCGAAGAAGTTGTATATAATGGAAATACATGGAAAAACACATCAGGGAATCGTGGTGATAAAATTCCGGAGCAGGATGTTTTTTGGCAGACTGATCCGCTGTATGATCAAATTAAGCGTGAATGTGTAGGGGTTGTTGACGCAAAGTATAAGCCTGATCAAATAGATGGTGCTTGGAGATGTGCTTGTGGTCAGATAAATCTGGAATCATCTGAAAAATGCGGCTCATGCGGATGTTCACTGGAGTGGCTGAATACACATCTTGAGCGGACTTATCTTGAAGAGCAAAAAAAGATATCCGACACCAAAACAGAACGTGAACTTGTAAAAGAAAAAAAACGTAAGTCACGTCAGCCCTCTGATAAAACAAAAGCGATTTTGATATTAGCGTCATTTGTAGTAGTAGTTGCGCTTGTTATCTGCACATTTACCGTTTTTATCCCGTTGATACGTTACAATAATGCAAATAGCCTTGTTAATGAAGGGGAATATGATCGTGCTATTGAAGTATTCCGTGATTTAGGTGATTTCAAAGATTCAGCATCACGTGCAAACGAAGCAAATTATAAAAAAGCACAGGAATTAACTGGTCTTGAGGAAGTAAATATGACTACCACAGCAAGATCGCCTTGGTTTAAGATAACGGAAGACGGAGTGCTGTCGTTCATAAAAGATGAATATGATGATGTCGGTGGTTCGTGGAATCATTTTGTTGTGCCTGATATGGTGGATAATATAATAGTTCGCGAACTTGATCGTAATTTCTTCATAAACTGTAAGGAACTTACCGTTGTTACAATATCCGATTGCGTTGAGGTCATTGGAGAGCAGGCTTTCATGAACTGCGAAATGTTGCATACGGTTAATTTTGGTAAAAACATAAAAACTCTCGGTGCTCGTGTGTTTATTGACTGCTTTGCGCTTGAGGAAGTTACTATTCCTGATACAGTTGAATCATTGGGAGCAAGAGCATTTAATAATTGTGTAGCGCTCAAAAAAGTAGTTCTCGGCAAAGGTATAACTAAAATTTTAGACTATACATTCAGCTTTTGCAGAGAGCTTGAAAGCATAACTTTGTGCTCACCGATTACATCCATAGGAGAATTTGCTTTTTCAGAATGTGCATCGTTAGGCAAAATATTCTGTAGATTTACTGAATCAGAATGGATAGAGCCTGAAGTTGCCGCAGAAAATGACGTATTTAACAGTGTAAAGCTTTCATTCAATAATTAAGAAAAAAGCCGTAGTTGTGTAAACTGCGGCTTTTTGTGTACCCCGGATTTTCCTTTATTTTATAACTAAATTGCCGGGGCGTATTAGTCTTCGTTCTGATTTTTACTCTGATTCTGGTTTTTGTTCTGATTTTTGCTCTGGTTCTGATTGCTCTGCTGATTCTTGTTCTGATTGTTCTGCTGGTTTTTACTCTGATTATTATTCTGATTTTTGTTCTGATTCTGGTTATTGCTTTCAAATCTTTGCATAACTTTTTTACTCCGTTCTATTTTTCAGGGTACATTCTCATTATGGCAGATACCGATGTGTTTTATTCATAATATCCGTTATCCGTAAATTTTTTTAACTGTCAGAAGTATTTGAGCTGTTTGAGCACGACTGAGTACATCATTTGGAGAAATATTTCCGGAACCCGTACCTTTGAAAATACCTGCATCGGAAAGAGCATACATTGAACCCTTTGCCCATGTAGGAACAGTCGAGCTGTCTGCAAAAACAGGAAGAGTTTCAGGTTCATCTGCACCTATTATAGCATTAAGAATAACAGCAGCTTCTGCACGCGTTATACTTTCCTTAGGCCTGAAGCATAGATGATCGTTTTCTTCGGATCCTTTAATTATTCCAAGCTCATATGCACGAGCAATATAACCGCTTGCATTAGTGGAAATTGCAGAATTATCTTCAAAAACCGTAGAACAGGGCTCTATATCACCGGCTCCCAAAGCTTTCATCACTGTAACAAGAAAATCTTCACGAGTAATTTCAGCGTCGGGATTGAAGTATAGCTGTCCGCCGTGAGAATCAACCTCCATTGCTCCATTCGCTGACATTACAAGAGCTGCATTGTACGCCCAGTGTCCTTCCATATCAGCGAATACAAGGTCAGCCGCTGCCTCATCAATATCAATAGTCACCGTAGATTCGGCAGAATAATTCCCCCATTCATCTCGTACAACAAAAACGAAGGAATCATCTCCAATAATGCCATTCATCGGAGTGTAGCGATAATTCCCGTTTGATGTGTCTGTAAGTTCAAGTATGCCTCGCTCAGGATATTTGATAATTTCAAACGTCATAGTGTCACCGTCAGGATCGCTTGCCGAAAGTGTTCCATAAGTCGTGATGTCCTGCTGAGTCCAAACAGGTAGGGTATCTTTGGAGGATGATATAACAGGTGCTGAGTTGGCTGATTCAGTATATTTAAGCAAACATTGAATACTATATTCGCTGTCAGCTTTGAACCTAAATGAACTTGACTTACAGTTTGCACTTGGAACAAATTTAAGCAATGACAGACCTGTTGAACTAATCATTTGGTTTGCCGCTACAGGAGCATTGCCGTAATACAATGTTCCATCTGTAGCCGGTGGAAGAGCTGTAATAGTGATAGAGTTAACTGCGCATCCAACAGCTCTTGAAAAATCCTTTTCACTGAATACGATCTCACCGGAAACAATTCCTGAGCGTATCATGCAATCTTGTTCAGCAAAGTATTTCAGACCCGGTGAAAGCATAGCTTCGGAATAAGCATTAGCATTGAGTGGAAGTATTGTAGCGACAGTGCAGATAAGCAACGGAATGATTTTCAGTTTCATAAATAACCTCCTGAAAACATGATGATTTTCGTTCACAGTATACCTTATGAAAAAAATATGCTAAATATTCACAGTGAATCGTATGAATTTTTATAAATTAAATATGCAAAAAACCTTGAAATTTCTGCACAAAAGGTGTATAATGAAAGAAAAAAATCTCATGGAGGCAATTATGCTTAACATTAAGATAGAAAAGACAGCGACGCCAAAGGTAAAGCCTGATTTCTCAAAGCTTGGTTTTGGCAAGTATTTTACAGACCATATGTTCCTTATGAACTATTCTACAGAGCTTGGTTGGCATGATGCAAGAATTGTACCTTACGGACCTATTGCACTCGATCCTTCGGCTATGGTTTTCCATTATGCACAGGAGCTTTTTGAAGGTCTTAAAGCATACAGACGTGCTGACGGTGGTATTCAGCTTTTCAGACCTAATAAAAATATCGAAAGAATGAACAACACTTGCGATAGACTTTGTGTGCCGAGAATTGATCCTGATGATGTTTTGCAGGCTATTAAGGCAGTTGTTGAAGTCGATTCAGATTGGGTTCCTAACGATATAGGTACTTCGCTCTACATTCGTCCGTTTATTATCGCTACAGATCCGATGCTTGGCGTTCATCCGTCACATACCTACATTTTTGCTATCATTCTTTCTCCGGTTGGAGCATACTATGAAGCTGGTATCAATCCTGTAAAAATCGGTATTGAACGTGAATATGTACGTTGCGTAAAGGGTGGCACAGGTATGGCTAAAGCAGGTGGTAACTATGCCGCATCTCTCATCGGTCAGAAGAAGGCTGAGGAGTATGGTTATGCACAGGTTCTGTGGCTTGATGGCGTACACCGTAAATATATAGATGAAGTTGGCGCGATGAATGTGTTCTTTGTTATCGACGGTGTTGTTGTAACTCCTGAACTTACTGACGGTAATATTCTTCCCGGTGTCACAAGAATGTCATCTATCGAACTCTTGAAGAAGTGGGGCATTCCGGTTGAAGAACGCAAGGTTTCTATTGATGAAGTTATCGAAGCATATAAGACAGGCAGACTTAATGAAGCTTTTGGTACAGGAACAGCAGCAGTAATATCTCCTATCGGTGAACTCTGTGATGGTCCTGAAGTTATGGTTATTAACAATAACGAAATTGGTCCGATTGCAAAGAAGCTCTACGATGCTATCACCGGTATGCAGTGGGGTGTTATCGATGATGAAATGGGCTGGATTGAGAAGATTAACTGAGTAATCCTTTTATAACAGTCCTTAGTAATACGAATATAATTATTAAAATCCGTTCAGACATTGCGTTTGGACGGATTTTTTGCACATCTGTGAAATTTGTAGCATAAACTGCCTGTGTCAACGAAATTTACGGAGGTTTCTCATGAAGAATATTTTTGATATCTACCACCTAATTGAATATACATCGGATACGTATTTTGCAGGTGCAAACACTGCTAACGGATTTTGTGGAGATTATTCTTCGATTGCTGACGAACAGAGGCTGGAATGTGTCTATATAATCAAAGGCGGTGCCGGAACGGGGAAGAGCACGCTCATGAGAAAATGTGCTAAAGCTGCTGAGAATGTAGGAGCGACTGTTAAATATTATCTCTGTGGGTCAGATCCGGATTCACTTGATTGCATAGTTATAGATGAAAGAATAGCAATTCTTGATGGAACATCACCTCATACTCGTGATATGACATATCCCGGCGTATCATCGGAACTGATTGATGTATCACAATTTTTGAATAGAGAAAAACTGATAAACAATAAGCAAAAAATAATTGATTTGACAGAGTATAAATGTGCTTGCTATAACTCAGCATATAGATATCTTACAGCAGCGGAGCTTCTTGAAAAAGAAAAAGGTGTTTGTACAAATTCTATTTTTCTTCATGATAAAGCCAATGCCTGTATCGATAGATTGATAAAAAAGCTTGGAAAACCGCTAAACAAAAGTGGCTCAATGAAATATACACGAACTCACGCTCTTACAATGAAGGGAGCAGTTTCGCTATCGACATTCAGTAATAAAGCAAAGGTTCATTATACAGTAGCAGATTATTTTGGCTGTTCAATACCATTTATGCATTTGCTGACAGAGAAGCTTATATCGACAGGATTCAGCATAACAGTAACGAAACTGCCGGTACCGAATGTTGTTGCAGAAATTTTTATAGATGATAACTGTACATCAATTGCAGTTGAGCAGAAAACAGATAATGCAAATCACATTATAAATATGTCACGGTTTGTAACGGATGATTTTTCCGCTGAATTAAAGGGAGAATACCGTTTGGCATCAAAGATACAACAATCGTGCATTGAAGAAGCGCTTGTACATCTGAAAAAAGCAGCTGAGTATCACTTTGCTATTGAGCAGTGCTATATTTCAGCAATGGATTATACATCATTAAACGAATATTCTGATAGCATATGTAAAAAAATTATCGAACAGCTTCAAAAGAAATAATTAAAAATTTATAATTCGTTAGCAAAAAGAACTATATTTTTTACATTAAAAAGACTATAATGGAGCTATCATAATCAGAAGGGTAGAAAAATGAACAAATTACAGCAAAAAATGATGGCATTCATGTATGGTCGTTATGGCATGGATGAAATGTACTTCGGACTTTTGGCACTTTGGTTTGCAATAACAATAGTCAATGCATTTGTTGGCTCAATGATACTTAGCTTGCTTGGAACAGCTGTGTTGATTTTCTCGTTGTATAGATTCTGTTCAAAGAAAATCGACAGAAGAAAGAAGGAAAATGTTGCATTTCTAAAAATATGGCATCCGATACGCAACTGGTTCACATATCAGCGAGATAAAATACGTGATCGCAAAACTGCACGTTATCGCAAATGTAAGCACTGCAAAGCAATACTAAAGCTTCCGAATAAAAAAGGAAAGCATACAGTAAATTGTCCTAAATGCCATGAAAAGTTTGACGTGAGAATTTTATAAATAATAAAACAGCGATACCTCGTAACATTGAGATATCGCTGTTTTTTTCTTACTTAATGTTGTCTGTTTTATTTCTTGAGTGAGCCGTGCTCAATGCCGATCATGTCTTCAAGTGAGCTTGTGCAAGCCTTTACATTCGCAACAGCTTCGTCCTCATCCTTGCCATTTACAAGAATATAGAACTTTATCTTAGGTTCAGTACCGGATGGACGTGCAACTACAACATTTCCGTTTTCGCAAGCCCAGTAGAGTACGTTTGACTTAGGAAGACCTGTGCCTGTAACTTCGCCTGTACGAGTGTTTTTGATGGTTTCCTTGAGATAATCGCGGATATTCACTACTTCTGAGCCTGCTATCATATCAGGTTCATTATTGCGTAGCTTTTCCATCATTGCTGCAATCTGTTCTTTTCCGTCAACGCCTTCCATGTAAATTTCGGCAGAATTTTCCATATAATAACCGTATTTTTCATAAAGCGCAGACATAGCATCGATGAGAGTCATGCCCTTGAGGGAGTAGTAAGCTGCCATTTCGCAGATGAGCATAGATGCAACAACACCATCTTTGTCACGAGAATACTGACCCTTCATGTAGCCATAGGATTCTTCATAGCCAAGCAGATATGTGCCTTCACCACGTGCTTCATGTTCGCCTATAACTTCTGCAATAAACTTAAAGCCTGTAAGTACATTATAAAGATTTACATTATGCATTTCGCAAATCTTTGTAGCCATTTCGCTGGTAACGATAGTCTTGATAGCATAAGCATCTGAAGGGAGCTTGCCTTGTTCTTCAAGTGCACAGAAAATGTAATCAAGGAGCAGAGAACCCATTTGATTGCCTGTGATGCATTTGAATTCGCCTGATTTATCTCTAGCCATAACACCAACGCGGTCACAGTCAGGGTCAGTTGCAATTATAAGGTCTGACTTTACCTGTGCAGCAACCTTGATGCCTTCAGTAAAAGCGGCAGGATATTCCGGATTCGGTTTAGCAAGTCCGGGGAAATCACCGTTAGGAGTCATCTGGCATTCTACTGTAGAGAGATTTTTAACACCTATTCTGCGAAGAACCTCCGGAACTATACGATAGCCTGCACCGCAAAGAGGGGTATATACAACCTGAAGATCATCTGCCGCACGGCCTATAACATCTGGGTATACCTGTTCGCCGATTACATTATTCATGAAAATCTCGTCGAAATCTTTGCCAACCATTGTAATAAGGGATTCGTCAGCCTGATCTCTTGTAGGAACTCCGTCAAAAATATCAGTAGCATAGATGTAAGAAGAAACATGATTCGCCATATCCGCAGTAGGCTGTGCACCATCTTCCCAGTAAAGCTTGTAGCCATTGTAAGCAGATGGATTGTGTGATGCGGTGATGTTTATACCGGCAATACAACCGAAATGACGTACACCCGCAGAAAGCATTGGAGTCGGGCGAAGTTCGTCGAAAAGGTATACCTTAATACCATGAGCAGTGAGAACTTCAGCACAACGACGAGCATAAAGAGCAGAATTATTTCTGCTGTCATAACCAATGATAACACCACGCTTTTTTGCGTCGTCACCAAGAGTTTCAATTACTCGTGCTACACCTTCGGTCGACTGTGCAACGGTGTAAATGTTCATCATTCCGCAGCCTGCACCCATTTTAGAACGCAATCCACCTGTGCCAAATTCCATATAAGAGCCAAAACGCATTTTCAGCTCATCTTCATTGTCAGCAATGGCACGAAGCTCAGCTTTTGTGTCCTCGTCAACTTTATCAGATTCAAGCCATGAGATATATCTTGCCTTGTATTCTTCCATAGTAAAATCCTTCCTTTGGAATGTAATTATTATTAATTGTTTATAATGTCATAAATGCCGACGATGTCGTAACGGATATGTGATCCTTCCAGGAAGAAAAACATAGCATCCGTGTCGGCTTTAGAAATATCAAATTGCAGAGTTAAAGCGAATCGATCGTCAGAATATTCGAGCGGAAGTGAATTCATCATAAGCACTGTTGCACCAAGAGTATCACACGCAGATAGAAATGCACCATATTCAGAGCTGTCCAAAACAATTGATAAATCAAGATAGTTCATCTTTTGCGTTACAGTACTGCAAAACCATCCTTCGGAACTTTTCATGAGAAGTGCGAACCTCATTAAGGAATCATCATTCATCTCAATATCAGTTGCCAAAGCAATCCACAGGTCATACTTTGAGATAAGCCTGCGAAATGAAGTCAGAAATCCGTCGCTTGAATTAGAGATTGGCAAAATTGCATAGGAACAGCTACCATTGTAAACTTCTTCACAAACCTCACGAAATCCCGGAAAATATATCGCAGAAACTTTTGTAAAACTATTGGCAAATCTGCTGTATGCACGATCTGAGAAGGTGTTCTGCAAATAAGCGATTTTCGGAACATCAATGTCACTGTCTGATTTTTTAAAATTTATCAGCTTTGCGCCATATTCATGAGAAAAAGCCATGCATAAAGCAGCAAACTCAGGTGAAATTATTTTTCCACCGATTGTTTCTTCAAAAATATGAGCGACTTCATCCGCAGTAGGAGGTTCAGAACTGTTTTTCTTGTAATTTTTAGCCGTATCTGAAAACATTGCCTCAGTTAATTCGTTGATCAAAGCCTTTCGTGTGCTCATAAACACACGATTACGGATAATAACTGTGGATTCGTCAGACTGTCTGCAAATATCAGTCATTAGAGCTTACCGAGAAGATCGTAGCTATCGTCAAGGAATGCGACAAGCTCTTCTGCTGAAAGTTGTCTTTGAGAAAGGGAAGAGAGCATATAAATATGATGTGCAATTTTCTCTGCTAAATCGTTCTTGCCTTCATCAAGATATCCTGTCAGTTTTTCAATGAGAGGTGATGCGGTGTTGAGAATCAAAGTTTCTTCTACCGGCATACCTCCATCCATTTTGTAAAGCTTCATCATATCATTCATACGTCGAGCTTCTTCTGAAATATTGAGAATAGCAGGAGTATTGGCATCCTTAAAGCGATCAAATTCGACCTTGATTTTGTCATTGACGACTTTTTTGAACAG
>CAYSEF010000002.1:0-77166 GCA_964430105.1 uncultured Ruminococcus sp.
ATATTTATTTTTTTATTTTCCTATATAGCGTATGAACTCACCCAAATTTTCAGCATAATTTGACTTTCCGGCTATGCATGAGAACATAGCAGCTCCGTACGCCGCTTCTTCAAAATGCTCCGGAACATTTATATTCATTCCGAATTTCTCAGCGATAGTTTTTCTAAGAGAAGGATTTTTTCTCGCTGCATTTCCCGAAACTACTATAGCTCCTATATGCTCATTCGGCATTTTCTCATACATCCCGTAAAGCTCGTCTACCATTCCTCTTAAAACAGCGACAGTTAATGATGAAGCTGTAAAATTATTATCACCAATTCCCGTTAAAGTGCCACGCTTATCAGGTTCGCTTCTGGTTCCGCAGAATGTCGTTTCTGCAAATATCGGATCGCTGACATTCATTCCTGCCTCTGCCAGCTTATTCATAGTTTCATACTGTTCAGAATCGGGAAGTCCCAATGCTATAGCATACGAACGGAAGAAATGCTCAAGTATTGCATAAGCACGACCGCCACAAAGTGCAGAGCCACTGAGAAGACAGCTATTTTCAAGAAAAGGTCGTATTTCCACGTCCATTGTAGTCGTAAATCCCGATTTTTTAAGAGATTCCACGTCAGCTACAACGGTTATTTGGCTTCCTGTACCGAAATTTATCAGCACTGAATTACTCATTTCCTTCACTGAGCCTAAAAAGCTTGACTGATTATCACCTATTGCAACCGAAACAGGAATACCGTTATAATATCCCGCAATTTCAGGGCGTTCTGTCGTTTCAGGGAGAATTGACGTATCAATACCACAAAGCTGTGCAGCATCTTTATCAAAGCCTTCACCTATTTTATAAAATCCCATGCTGGCAGCATTGCTACTGTGCGTAAGAGGTTCTGTTTTTCCACACATTGCACACACTGCATAATCCATAACGGTACACAGCTTTTTTGCACCGTTTGGTACTGCATTATGTCGCATGAGGTCGAAATGCGTTGCAAGACCGTAGCCGGGCGCAAGCTTATAGCCTGTTTTTTCCTTGATTATGTCACACGAGCTTTCTCCGTTTTCCTTTACGCCTGCTCTGTTATCCTGCCATGTGTAAAGAGGTGACACAGCATTTCCATCTTTATCCAAATAAACTATGCCGTGCATCTGTCCTGTAAAGCCTATTGACACGATATTTTTATATCTGCGTACAAGCGAATCCACAAGGCGTGTTACTCTATCAACGATATTCTTTGCATCCTGCATTTTCTCCCACGAATTTTCGGAAGGAATATCCGCACCGCTTATAACAGTATAAACTCCGGCTGACTTCGCTGTTTCAAGATTAAGAACCACAGCACTTATTGTTGTAGTTCCGATATCGATTCCAATGCAATGAGGCGACTGTTGCTCTCTATTATCGGGCAAATTATCAAGCTCGATATTATCCGCTTCGGTATCATCTGTCAAAATATCATTTACACCTGACAAAATTCCTGTATAGCTATTAGAAATACCTGAGAGAAGAACGTGACACAGCTTGACTTGATCAGCTGCAACATCAGCATTATCCTTGAGTTCCGAAAGACGCTTATTCAACATTTCCTCAGTGGAAATTACCGAATCCTGCCAAAGCTGTATATCTGCAAGAGATATTCCCGCCTTACGCAGTGTAGCAATATTTTTCAGACGTTCAACGATATTTTCATCATATTCACGGTATGAATTACACGATCTTTCAACAGAGAGCAAGCCTTTTTCCTCGTAAAAACGTATAGTTTTACGGCTCAGTCCTGTTAATTGTTCAACTTCACGTATTCTCATTCAAATTTACTCCATAATCTGTTATTATCACTATTCACATTATATACTATCCCCCGACTGTACAGTCAAGCGGATTAAAAATGTAATTTATGTAAACTTTATATGAACAAAAAAATTCCACCGTACAACAATTATCTGTATGGCTTCAAAAAAACAAGAGGCTGTTCGCATTTCGGAATTTTAGTTCCTTAATGCAATCAGCCTCAAAATTCAAGCTAATATTTTACGAATAATACGTCGTTCGAGTCTTAGATATTTGCGGCAACGAGATCGCCCATTTCGTCGCACATTACCTTCTTGCAACCATCCTGCATAATATCGCCCGTTCTATATCCATCGTCGAGTACCTTATTCACAGCAGCTTCGATAGCATCAGCTTCTTCCATCATATCGAACGAATAGCGGAGCATCATTGCAGCGGAAAGAATAGTTCCAAGAGGATTTGCAATATTCATTCCTGCGATATCAGGTGCAGAACCGTGGATTGGCTCATACATACCAAGTGTAGTTGATGACAAAGAAGCAGACGGCATCATACCGATAGAGCCGGTGAGCATTGATGCTTCATCAGACAAAATATCACCAAACATATTCTCTGTTACAAGAACATCAAACTGAGTGGGGTTCTTGATAAGCTGCATTGCAGTATTATCGACAAGAATATCGCTGTATTCAACCTCAGGATATTCTTCAGACAGCTTATGCATGATCTTTCTCCAAAGTCTGGAGGTATCAAGTACATTTGCCTTATCAACAGATGCAAGCTTTTTGCCACGCTTCATTGCAGTTTCAAATGCCACACGACCGATTCTTTCTATTTCATGCTCAGAATACGGCATTATATCGGTTGCAACGAGTTCTCCGTTGACTTCTTCAGTTTTTCTCTGACCGAAGTATACGCCACCTGTCAATTCACGAACGATGAGAAGGTCGATTCCGCCACCGACGATTTCCTGTTTAAGCGGAGAAGCGCTTGCAAGCTGAGAAAATAGCTTTGTAGGGCGAAGATTAGCGAACAATCCAAGCTCTTTTCTTACAGCGAGAAGTGCTTTTTCCGGTCTTATCTCCGGAGGACAGCTATCCCACTTAGGACCGCCTACAGCACCGAGAAGTACGCTGTCGGAATTTTTACACTTTGCCATGCCTTCATCAGTGATCGGCACACCGAATTTATCAATGGAGCAACCACCGATATCAACATAAGTGTATTCAAACGAATGGCCGAACTTTTCAGCAACCTTGTTCATTACCTTAATTGCTTCTGCGACGATTTCCGGACCTATACCATCGCCCGGGAGCACTGTGATTTTTTTGTTCATAACTCTAAATCCTCTATTTGAATTCGATACTTTAATTTTTATCTGATACAGCCGATTTGCTCAGCGAAGCTATCGGTTTCAAGCCTGGCTATCCTTCAATGAAGCAAGCAAACCGCCCTTTGCGATAATATTCTGAATAAACGGCGGGAACGGCTGTGCCTTGTAGGTCTTACCTGTTGTGATATCTGTGATGATACCTGTATCGAAATCTACGTTTACTTCATCGTCTGCGCTGATTTCATCGACAGCCTCAGGGCATTCGAGTATAGGCAGACCGATGTTAATTGCGTTACGATAGAATATTCTTGCGAAGCTCTTTGCGATAACACAGCCTGTTCCGCAGGTTTTGATTACAAGCGGTGCGTGTTCTCTTGAAGAACCACAGCCAAAATTCCAGCCTGCAACCATTACGTCGCCTGTCTTAACATTTTTTACAAATTCTGTGTCAATATCTTCCATACAGTGCAAAGCAAGCTCAGCAGCATTGGCAGTATTGAGATATCTTGCCGGAATGATAACGTCTGTATCTACATTGTCGGGATATTTAAAAACTTTTCCCTGTGTATTCATTTTAAGTCCTCCTATAACTGTGTGAATGAAGCCGTACTTCTTATTCAGTGCAGTTTATTATTCACACTGTGGCTCAGTAATGTAACCTGTAATCGCACTTGCGGCTGCTGTTGCGGGGCTTGCAAGATAAACTTCACTCTTGACATGACCCATACGACCAACAAAGTTTCTGTTTGTTGTAGCGATACATCTTTCGCCTTCAGCAAGAATACCCATGTAACCACCAAGACAAGGTCCGCAAGTCGGTGTAGAAACTACAGCACCTGCGTCAATAAATGCGGTAATGTACCCTCTCTCAACGCAGTCACGATAAATCTGCATTGTAGCGGGAATAATGATACAACGCACACCGTCGGCTACCTTCTTGCCATTCAGATACTTATATGCAACTTCCATATCTTCCATTCTGCCGTTGGTACAGCTTCCGATAACGACCTGATCTACCTTGATATCGCCAAGCTCTGCTGCCGGATGTGTATTTTCGGGAAGATGAGGACAAGCAACTGTAGGAACGATAGCTGAAAGATCGATAACTATTGTCTTTTCATATTCGGCATCGGAATCAGCTTCAAAAACAGCGGGCTTGCGTTCGGATCTTCCGTCGAGATATGCGAGAGTTATGTCATCAACCGGGAAAATACCGTTCTTTGCGCCGGCTTCGATAGCCATATTGCAAATACAAAGTCTATCATCCATTGTGAGTGACTTCACGCCTTCACCGGTGAATTCCATACTCTTATAAAGTGCTCCGTCAACACCGATCTGTCCGATAATCGAAAGAATAACATCCTTACCGCTGCAATTCGGTGCGAGTTTTCCTGTCAGCTCAAATTTTATAGCAGAAGGAACCTTGAACCACGCTGTACCTGTTGCCATACCTGCCGCCATATCAGTAGAGCCTACACCTGTAGAGAATGCACCAAGAGCACCGTAAGTGCAGGTGTGGCTGTCAGCACCGATAATGCAATCGCCTGCTGTAACAACGCCCTGTTCGGGGAGAAGTGCGTGTTCAATACCCATCTTACCAACGTCATAAAAATGGCTGACGCAATGTGCACAGGCAAATTCACGACACTGCTTTGACTGTTCTGCCGCCTTAATATCCTTATTCGGAACAAAATGGTCAAGAACTATTGCTACTCTATCTTTATCAAAAACTTTATCGAATCCGGCTTTCTTAAATTCATTGACAGCGACAGGTGTAGTAATATCATTGCCAAGCACTATATCAAGCTTTGCGCTGATAAGCTGACCTGCTTCGACCTTATCAAGGCCTGCATGAGCCGCCAGAATTTTCTGAGTCATTGTCATACCCATATCCGTGCTCCTCCTTAAATTTTGAAACTGCGGTTGATTGCTGAGAACAGCGCATTAACAGACGATGCGATAATATCGTCATGGATACCTGCACCCCAAACCTTCTTACCGTTTTCAAGAACAATACTGAGATAAGTTATAGCCTGTGCAGATGAACCTGCAGTAAGGGCGTGTTCTTCGTATGTAAGATCAGAGAACTGTATACCAAGCTGTTTCTTAATTGCGTTTGCAACAGCGTCAAGACGGCCGTTACCAAATGCCTGAAGCTCCTTGACCTCTCCATCGATCTCTACAGTAAGGTCTACACGAATTTCAGGCTTACTGCGATCGAAATGGTAGTCTATCAGCTTTACATTGTCATTGATGTTGATATAATTTTCGGTAAATACTGCGAGAACTTCTTCGGGTGCAAGCTCCTTATGTGCGTGGTCTGATACTGATTTTACAGTATAACCGACTTCTTCACGCATCTTTGCAGGAAGAATATAGCCGAAATTATGCTCAAGCAGATAACCGATACCACCCTTACCTGACTGGGAATTGATACGAATAACGTCGGTTTCATATTCTCTGCCGACATCGTTCGGGTCGATGGGAAGATACGGTACAGTCCATGTATCGCACTGTTTTTCCTCACGCCACTTCATACCCTTTGCGATAGCGTCCTGGTGAGAGCCTGAGAATGCCGCAAAAACAAGCTTACCTGCATACGGCTGACGGTCATAGACCTGCATTCTTGTTACACGTTCGTAAAGCTCGGTGATTTCAGGCATACATGAGAAATCAAGCTCGGGTTCAACGCCCTGTGCATACATATTCATTCCAAGTGTAACAATATCCACGTTACCTGTTCTTTCGCCATTTCCGAAAAGTGTTCCCTCAATTCTGTCAGCGCCGGCGAGAATACCAAGCTCAGAATCAGCTACGGCACATCCACGGTCATTGTGTGGGTGGAGAGAAACTTCAACAGCATCACGATACTTGAGGTTATCGCACATAAATTCGACCTGATCCGCATAGACATGAGGAGAGGAAAGCTCAACAGTAACCGGAAGATTGATGATAGCCTTACGATCGGGAGTCGGCTTCCAAACATCGAGAACGGCGTTGCATATCTCAAGTGCGAATTCCGGCTCTGTACCTGTAAAGGACTCGGGAGAGTATTCGTAGCGATATTTTGCACCTGTTTCAGCGGCGATCTTTTCAAAAAGCTCTGCGCCATCTGTTGCAATTTTGATTATTTCTTCCTTTGATTTTCTGAATACCTGTTCACGCTGTGCTACGGATGTTGAGTTATAGAGGTGAACTATAGCATTTTTGCAGCCCTTCAGTGCATCAAAGGTCTTACGGATGATATGCTCACGGCTCTGTGTAAGCACCTGAACGGTAACATCGTCCGGAATCATATTTTCATCTATCAAAGTGCGAAGGAAGGTATATTCAGTCTCAGAAGCGGCAGGAAAGCCTATTTCTATCTCCTTAAAGCCTACTTTAACAAGAAGCTTGAAAAATTCGAGCTTTTCTTCCAAGCTCATAGGAATAATAAGAGACTGGTTTCCGTCACGAAGGTCAACAGAACACCACTTCGGTGCTTTTTCAATATATACTTTATCAGCCCATTTTCTTGTTGGATTCTTCACCGGGAAGAATTGTCTTGTATATTTAGCTGTGTTTTTCACAAATGCTCTCCTTAAGTTTGATGATATTTTTGCGAGCGATGCTTCACAAATATAAGCTCTGCCCGCACTCCTTCAAAAACCTATGTTAAATATAAGGTTTCGAGGAGAGGCGTCATATTTCAGCAATTACTTCTACTTCTACGAGTGCGCCTTTGGGGAGGTCTTTTACTGCTACACAGCTTCTTGCGGGTGCGGAGGTGATATACTTTGCATAAACTTCATTAAATGCTGCGAAATCTGCGATATCAGCAAGGAAGCAAGTAGTTTTTATTACGTTATCGAACGATGTGCCGGCTTCAGCGAGAACTGCCGCAAGATTCTTCATAACCTGCTCTGTCTGTGCAGATACATCTGTACCAACCATTGAACCTGTCTGAGGATCGAGCGGAATCTGACCGGATGTAAATACGATATTTCCACAGATAATAGCCTGAGAATAAGGACCTATAGCCTTAGGTGCGTTTGTTGAATGAACTTTTTTAAGCATAACTAAATTCTCCCTTATATAAATGTAGATTTTATTTGAAAATGATTCGGATAACAAAAAACTCTCCCGTCCTCTGTCATCCTATGACAACAAAGAGACGAAAGAGTTAAAATTTCAACTTATCTTCCGCGGTACCACTCTTTTTCACCCCAAACGAGGGATGCACCTCAGAGGCCAACACCTCTTAACTCGATTACGGGAGTACCCGTCTGCATTTACTCTCACTAAACGATCATGATTTAATTGCAGCCACTCCATGGTGAGTTCCGCTGACCATCCCGATGTCTTGCACCAACCGACATTTCTCTGAGCGGGAAAATATCTGCATACTGTTCCATTTCCTTGTGTTTACATGAATTATTATACCACCGAGTATCTCTATTGTCAAGTGTTATGAATTATTTTTTTAATTTTTATGCATTACGACTACTGTAAATTGCACTTATAGTATTGACACAAAAGGAAGAATGTGGTACACTTACTGTTAAGCTTTATGAACGAATTGCAAACTCTTTTCCCGTTAATTTATTCATACCGAATTTTCCGGAGTTTCTTTTTTTCATAAGTTATTTTATTTATTATCAGAAAGGTGTGCTATATCATGAAAAGAACACTATCGCTTGTCCTTGCACTCCTCATGCTTGCGCCCACTGTACTTACTTCATGTGCAGAATCCTCGAATGATGAGACAAAGACTCCCACAAACGACACTACTGTAACTCCGTCCGGTGATAATGTAGTGTCAACAGATGACGACAATCCGTACTACGAAGGTTATGTAGATCCCTTCCAGAATGTTTCTTACGGTGGTAAGACCTTTAGAGTACACAACTCTATCAATGCCGCTACAGGCACAATGCAGTCTTCTGCATACCTCATTGCAGGTCCCGAAGAATACACCGGTGACGCAGCTTCCGACGCAGCTTATGACCGTAACGGTACTGTTGAAGATATGCTCGACATTGACCTCGTATTCGATGGCTACGACTGGGGTTACGGCGACGTTGCCGCTAACATTCGTACCCTTATCACATCCGGTGATACTTCATACGATCTTATCGTAAACGATATTTATGGTCTTGCACCTATCGTAACAGAAGGTATTTTCGCTAACGCTAATGATGGCGCAAACTTTGATTTCAGCAATCCCTGGTGGTATGACCAGTTTATGTCTGACGTTTCCATCCATGCTGATCTCCGTTACCTTCTCGCAGGTGACTTCTTTGTTGACCTTCTCCGTACAGCACACGTTCTTTTCATGAACAAGGATATCTATGTTGATAACCAGCTCGGTACAAGCGGTAACGATGTATATCAGACTGTAATCAACGGCGATTGGACTCTCGACGAATTCAAGAGACTTATCGAAGTTTGCTACAGAGATACCAACGGTAACGGCACAGCTGATATCGCTGACACATACGGCTTTGTAGCTATGGACTCTTGGGGCCCTGTATGTCCCTTCATCATCAGTAGCGACCCCGGATTCATCGACAGAGATGAAGAAGGCTTCCCTGTAATCACTGTAAACAACGAACGCTCTGCACTTCTTGTTGAAAAGCTTCTCGAAACATACAACAACGCTGCTAACTCCGTAAAGCTTGATGAATCTGTTTCTCTTAACATCTTCACAGAAGGCCGTGCACTCTTTATCGGTTACCAGAGACTTGGTACTCTCGAAAATGCTCAGCTCCGTGACTCCGAAATTGATCTTGCAGTTCTTCCTTATCCGAAGCTCGACGAAAACCAGCAGAACTACGTTACCTCCGCACACGACACCTCTGAGCTTGGCTTTATTCCTGTAACAGTTACAAGCGATGAACTCGCATTTGCTTCTGCTGTAATCGAAGTTCTCTGCCGTGAAACATACGCTCAGGTTCTTCCTATTTACTACGAAGAATCCCTCAAGATTAAGTATACTCGTGACGAAGCTTCCGCTCAGATGATCGATATCATCCACGACAACTTCGACAACGGTTTCCCGCTTGCATACTCCAACGGTCTCGCAGGTGTATTCCTTAAGGCTACATTCGGCGACACTGTTACCGACAACGTAAACACCTTCGCTTCCAGATGTAAGTCTTACTCCAAGGTTGCAAACAAGCTTCTTGGTGATATGATCAAAGCCTGCGAAGATCTGATGAAATAAAATTTAACAACAAAAAGGCTGATGCACTACGGAAGAAATTCCAAAAGTGCTATCAGCCTTTTTTTATCCCAGCTTTAAATATTCCTCAAGAGACAATCCTGATTCACGAATCTTCTGTGCGTGATATCGTCCTACATAACGGTAATGCCACGGTTCAAATTCATGACCTGTTTCAGAGGTTTTATTTTTCGGATATCTCAAAATAAAGCCGAATTTCCACGAATTCTCGACCAGCCATTCGTACTCGGGCTGATACTGAAAATCCGTTGAAACACATCCAAGCGTGTCCATATCCACTGACAATCCAAGCGAATGTTCATCAGATAAATTTTCACCCGAATATCCTTTATAGACTGCCATGCTGTAAAATTCGTTTGATTTAAGCTCCTTAAACAGCGCATCAAGTGCTTTTGACGCATACTTAACCAAATACTGCTTCTCACTGATAATGCTCGTCTGAGAAAGCTCAGTAAGCTCTGTGGGCTTATATGACTCATCAAGCGGATTATCTTTGTTCACAAGTGTCAAAAATGCGTCACGCATATCGCCTGTCGGATTCATATAAGCTTCGTAATCGGAAAGCTCTGTATTAAAGCGAATCACGACTGAATTTTCGCCTGCATCAGGATCTGTCGAGAAGCTGACATCACCCACAAGCGGATCTTCAACTATTGAATCGATTGGAGAGGCATCCTTGAGAATAAACGACGGCGCCAAATAAAGCGTCACTTCATCAGTTGAATTTTCTTCATCTTTTATGCGTGATATTCGCATTTCCTGCTTTTTTTCGTCATAAACAAGCGAAATATCAGTCATATAGTCCGTTACAATTTTTGTCGAAACCCATATTTCAGCTTCACGCAGGATGTTTTTTGTATCAAGCTCTATCAGCTGACCATTGATGATGACCTTAGCTTCATCCGACAGAAATACTATCGACTCCTCTGTACCGTCACCGGAGGCGTTCACGGGAGTTTTTCCATTCTTTGGCAGAATGAATTTCATCTCATCAGCCGTACCGCTCTCACTCATACCGAGATAATCCGATAGATCGTTAAAGCAAAAATACAAAATCTTACCATTTGTGGATGCTTTTATCGGTGATGAACGCATTTCCTTACCGCCGTAGAAATAGGTAATTTTACCCGAATCCGAGGGCGAATCAGGTGTGCGTGAGAAGGATATCAAAAATACAGCAAATGACAATAGCGTAAGGCACACAAGAACTACCAGAAAAACCAGTATTCTACCACCTATTATGCGAAGATCTTCACGAAATTCCTGTTTGCGTATAGCTTTTTCCTGCTCTCGTATACGTCGTTCATATTCAATTTGAGCCTGTCTGCGTCGCTGTTCCTGTGCATATCGTCGTCTTGCATAGGCTTCACGTTGCGCCTGCTCCTCAGGAGAAATACGACGATTGCCTGATCGTGCATGATTTTGGTTTCGTTTTGAAGGTTGTCCACCGTTTGAGCGTGGTACATTGTAATCATTTCGATTTCTGCGATTCACCGTATCACTCCTTTCTTATGTTATTTTAATATTACTTTGCTTTTGTTTCGATTACGATAAAAAACGGGCTTTCAGGTGAATTCAGCATACGGAACTGTGCAATGCTATACTTAAATCTTGAAATTCCGCTGAAATACTTGCACAATTCCTCACCTTCAGCAGCACCCTCGGGATGTCCCGGATATACTGCAACGAGAAGCACTGCATCATCAGCAAGCATACCAAGTGCAGATTCAACAGCAGGCAAGGTTGTCGAGCGTTGTGTTGTGAGCTGTTTTCTTCCGACACCGGGCAAATATCCGAGATTGAACATTCCCGCCTTGATAGGCTTATGAACAAATTCAGCTGCACGATGATGAGAAGCACATATCAATCGCCAGTTATCGGGACAATTATTTGCTCGCAAATTGCGTTCTGTCGATTTAAGTGCATCGGGCTGTATATCAAAAGCTATAACAGAACCACTTGCTCCTACTGTTTTTGAGAGAAAAACGGTATCATAACCATTGCCCATTGTAAAATCCACCGCAGTATCACCTTCACGGAGATGTGCGAGAATAAAATGTTTTTGTAAACTGAGAAGATCCACCACTATAGTCAAGCCTTTCGTGAAATATTATAACCGATATCAAATGCTGACAGATACACCTCTGCATTATCCTCAGACACACACGTCAAAACAGAACGACGTACAATGTCATAATCAAAGCCAAGCGAATCTGTCGCAAGTCCGAGAAGTACAGCAGTACAGGCACTTATATCGCCGGCTTTTTCAGCTATATCCTGCAAATCATATGGTCGAAGATCAACGCCGAGGAATTGTATATCGGGAATTATTTCATCCGGATATTCAGCTTCTCCGTTTTCTACTGATTTCGGCATTATCTGCTGTGTTGATGTAATAATAGTACCGCCGTTGGAAAGATATGGCAGACAACGTGCTGTTTCAAGCAGCTCAAGGCTAAGGATAACATCAGCATACCCTTTGCCGATTATCGGTGAATTCACTATTTCATCGGCTTCACCGATACGCACAAATACAGCAGTAGCTCCGCCTTCCGCAGATGCTTCATTAGCGTCGGATATTTTAACGTCGAGTGAGGAGTTCAGTGCGATCTCGCCAAGTATTCTTGATAAAAAGTGCACGCCCTGTCCGACAACTCCTGTGACAACAATATTCTTTGGCATATCTGAATTTCCTGTCTTATAATAATGTTTTTGCAAATCAGAAGCGTTCCGGAATAATCGCACCAATTTCGCAATAATCAGGCTCTATACCGAACAGCATTTCTCGAAGCGTTTCTTCAGAGCATTCACCGAACATACACAGTACATCCCTGCCGATAACCTGAAGTCCATTCGACATACAGTGATTTTCGATTACGGGTGCTATTTCTTCAAGCACAATCACTGTTTCATAGTGCGAAGCAAAATCGTTTATAAGCTGTGTCGGCATTGGATTAAGCATTCCCAGCTTGAGATAAGATGCATTCTGTCCGAAAGCCTCTTTCGCATGATTCAGACAACCACCGGCTGTTATAATACCGACAGCACTTTCATTGTCCTCGATATTATTGAGCGATGCTTTTTCTGCAAAATCAGCGAAATCCATGCACAAATCAAGCTTGCCTTCATCTGCACTTCCCTCTCCGATTTCGACTACGGAAGCTGTACGACTGATACGTGGAGTAAGACGCACGATGACAGGCACAGCGAATTTTTCCGACAAACGATATGCCAAAGCGATATAGCTTCTACACTCATCGGAATTTGATGGTTCAAGTAGCGGAAGTCCTGCGGATAACGCAAATGTTCTGCTGTCAACTTCAAACTGTACATTCGGATCATCTGTAACACAGATCACCATACCTGCCGAAATTTTTAAGTCAGCTACAGAATCGACAAGCTCAGCGACAATATCACTGTCTGTCATTTTCAGCTCGCAGAAGGAACGCAAACCGTTTTTTGCGGTATTCACAACAGCTTCAAGCGATTCTTTTTCGTCCTGTACAAGCTTTATGTCAATCTCGGCTTTTGCTTCGATATCTACGGAGCAAAATTGTGTTTTTGGAAAATTTTCGACAGCTTCTTTGAGCCTTGAAGTGCTTGAAGTGAAAAAATTCTTCACTCCTGCTTCATAGAGTCCGTATGCGATGCTCTCACTTCCCGAAAGCAGTTTTTTCATATTTTACCTCCGCACGACTTTACTTTAATAAATAATTATACTATATAAACGTGCACTCCGTCAATAACTTAGGTGTAAATTTTGTCCGAAAGAGCTATATAACATTGCATTTTAAGCGTGATTATGATAAAATTAAAGCAACAAAAACAATTACTGATCGGTGATAAAATGAAAGATAACAGCTCTATCAAAAATGAATTAAAACAGCGTGTAGAATTTTTGCGCCAAAAAATAACCCGTGCCTCTGAGCTTTATTATAATCAGGATGCACCTGAGATTTCAGACTACGAATATGACGCAATGTTCGAGGAGCTGAAACAGCTTGAGTTAAAATATCCTGAGCTTGACGATAAAGCTTCACCAACACACAAAGTTGGCGGAACTGCATCGGAAAAGTTTGAAAAAGTGACACATCCTGTAAAAATGGGCAGTCTTACTGACGTTTTCAGCGAGGATGAATTAAAAGCCTTCCTTGATCGCACTACAAATACACTGCTCGAAGAAGGAATATCACGAAATGACATAATTTATTCGATAGAACCGAAAATCGATGGGTTATCCGTATCATTGACCTACGAAAACGGTAAATTGACACTTGGTGCAACTCGCGGAAACGGAATTATCGGAGAAAACGTCACTGAAAACATCCTCACGATTGCAGGAATACCACACGTCCTTTCAGAAAATCTGAATCTGACTGTGCGTGGTGAGGTTTATATGCCTCATTATGCCTTTGATGAGCTTAACAAATTAAAGGAAGAAGCAGGCGAAAAGCTGTTTGCAAATCCCAGAAATGCGGCGGCAGGCTCACTCAGACGTTTGGATGCCAAGGAAACAGCGGCTGCAAAGCTTGATATTTTCGTTTTCAATTATCAAACGGGTGATCTGTACTCAGACGGACACGAAGCAACCAGTCACGGTGAAACTATCTCGCGTATAGCAGAGTTAGGATTTCATACGATAAAAATTCAATCTCTTACAAGCTCTCACGATGAAGTTATTGAAGCTGTTCGTGAGATCGGTAAAATGCGTTCGGAGCTGCCTTATGACATCGATGGCGCAGTTATAAAAATAAACTCTCTCAGCCAGAGAATTATGCTCGGTGAAAATCCATCAACTCCAAAATGGGCGGCAGCATTCAAATATCCACCGGAACAAAAGCAAACAAAGCTTTTGAGCATCGAAACCAACATCGGACGTACAGGTGTGCTGACTCCTCTTGCAATACTGGAGCCTGTCAAGCTTGCCGGCACTACTGTTTCAAGAGCGACACTGCACAATATTGACATAATCCGTGAACGTGATATAAGGATAGGTGACACTGTTATCGTTCAAAAGGCAGGCGATATCATTCCCGAAATCATCGGAGCAGTAAAGGAAAAGCGCAACGGAACTGAAATTGAGTTCACATTCCCACAGGTATGCCCGTCATGCGGAGAAAAGCTCTTTTGGGATACAGACGACGATTCTGAAAGCGGTGCGCTGAGATGTCAGAATCCGACCTGCCCTGCACAGCTCGAAAGAGGAATAATTCATTTTGCAAGCAGAGGCGCAATGAATATCGATGGACTCGGCCCTGCTATCGTTAAGCTTTTGATAGACGAAGGACATATCCACGATGCAGCCGATCTGTATTCGCTGAAAAGTGAAGATATAGCCTCTCTCCCCAGAATGGGCGAAAAATCCGCTGAAAATCTAATGAACGCTATCGAAAAATCAAAAAATGCCGGTGCAGCAAAGCTGTTGTACGCTCTCGGAATACGTCACACAGGTGAAGCTGCCTCGGAGGCTGTTGTAAATCGTTTCCGTTCTGTAGATGCACTTTTTGATGCAAACGAGGAACAACTCTCAGATATCCCCGACATAGGCGAAATAACCGCACGAACTATCGTAGAATTTTTCGCACTTCCCGAAACAAAATTGCTTTTTGACAAGCTGAAGTCAGCAGGGGTTATCACAGAATTGCCCGAACAGCAGGAAAACAACGAAAAATCGGACATATTCGCAGGCATGACCTTTGTTCTCACAGGAACGCTTCCTACAATGACACGAGGAGAAGCTACCGAAATCATCAAAGCAAACGGTGGAAAAGCATCAGGCTCTGTTTCAAAAAAGACGACCTATGTTTTGGCAGGTGAGGATGCCGGTTCAAAGCTGACGAAAGCACAGGAGCTTGGTGTTAAAATCATAAGCGAAGAAGAATTTTTGGAAATGGTGAGAGGATAAAATGCAGACCTTTATTATCACATTACTGATTATTGCCATATTATTCCTTATATTTGCCTTTGCCGGTGGATTTTATATGTATCGTTTTGCGACGGTACGAAATGATAAATCAAATAAAGATTACTGGACTCGTGAGCTGAAAAAAACCGACTACTTCACAGATGAAGAATTTGCTATGATAAAATCCGGTGAAAGCTTTATCAAAAGCGAAGAACGTGAAGCTGTATGTATTGAATCGCACGACGGACTGCGCTTGAGTGGACATATAATCGAAAATCCATCACCTGTTGGCGTTATTATTATGGTACACGGATATCGCTCTCACCCTATCCTTGATTTTTCATGTGCAGTCGAACCGTATTTCAATAATGGATTTACAATGCTTCTTATCACTCAAAGGGCGCATTGTGACAGCGGTGGAAAGCACATCGGCTTTGGTGTTCTCGAAAGATATGATGTCGTTCGCTGGGTAGATTACGCAAAAAATCGCTGGCCCGATCTGCCTATAGTTCTCGACGGTGTTTCAATGGGTGCTTCAACGATAATGATGGGTGGCGAGCTGGGATATCCGTCTAATGTCAAAGCGATTATATGCGACTGTGGATTCACAACTCCCGGTGCGATATGTCGCAAAGTGCTAAAGCAGTGGTTCAAATTACCACCGTTCCCGCTTTTTTATAGTGCCAAGTTATGGATAAAGCTGTTCGCAAAGTATGACCTTGAAGGCGCATCCTCTGTTGAGGGACTGAAAAAACTCTGCGAAAGTGAAAATTCACCATGTGTTCTAATCGCACACGGCAAAAAAGACGATTTTGTTCCATATAAAATGGCAGAAGAAAACAGAGAAGCTTATAAAAAGGCTGAGCGTTTGTGGTTCGTTTCCTCTGATGAAGCTGACCACGGAATGACATATTTGAAAGACAAGGATAAATACGTCACAGCTCTGTATGAAATGTTTACGGCAGCAGGAATACAAATACGGAAGTAATATTTTTAGCAAAGAGCTTCAAGGGGAAAGGTTCACAATGAAAAATTCAATCCGATTCATGACATACAATATACAGCATGGGCATATACATCTAAGCAAGCAATCAGGCGATGAAATAGATTTAACAAAGGTTGGAAGTGTTATACGCAATGCTTCTGCCGATATCATAGGACTTAATGAGGTTCGAGGAAACGGAGCAGATGGTTACACTGCCCGAGCAAGTGCTTACACTGCTCAAGCCGAATTTCTGGCGAATTATCTGGGCTTCCACTGCTATTTCGGACGTTCATGCTATATAGGCAGGTCAAATCCATACGGAAACGCAATTCTTTCACGATATCCAATAATTGAAGCAAGGGTTATTCCGATTCCCGACCTTGCCGATCCACGAGATATGCGTAACTATGAGCCTCGCTCAATAACAAGATGCGTTATTGAAATACCTGCTGACGAAAACTCAAAGCTTAATATTGCAGTCTATATTTCTCACTTTGGTCTGCACGAAAGAGAGGCAGAAGTAGCTGTTTCAACAATCAAAGGAATTCTTAAGGATGAAGAATTACCGTTTGTTCTCATGGGTGACTTCAATCTCACACCGGAAAGCACATTTATGGAATATTTCTACAATGAACTCACTCCTACAGATGAGCTTATGCCTGAAAACGAACGCTGTACCTTCCCTTCCGATGCACCTGACAGCAAGATCGATTACATTTTTACCTCCACTGATGTGAAGCCTGTTAGCGCAAATGTTATTCGAGCAATCGCAAGCGATCACTGTCCGATAGTTGCAGATATCGAATTTTCACATTAATTTTCTTTGAAATACGACAAATATCGGGAGATTTGAACAGCCTGTCGAAAACTTTGTTGATAACTTACTGAAAAGCTGTTGAAATAGGCACTTTTTCGCCCTCAAACTTCATCGAAACTCAAACCGAATAAAAAAAGGAGACGTTTATCCTTCTCAATGATGAGAATGATAGGAACGTCTCCTTTAATTTTTACTGTTTTTTAGTTATTTTTCTTTCTACAGAAGCTTCGTAAAGTGCTTCAAGCTGTCTTGTCATGACTTTTGCTGTGAATTTTTCCTCGTACATACGTCTTGCGCCAATTTTCAGCTTCGCCATTTCATCAGGTGCTTCTATGAGCCGAATTATCTCTTTTGCCATTGCTGATGAATCCTTTTCAGGCACAAGATATCCGTTAATTCCTTCGGTTATCATGTATGGATTACCACCATAGGTTGTTGCAATCGCAGGAACACCAACACTCATGCCCTCGGAAAGAGCAAGACAGGATGTTTCAGTTCCCCATGAACAGTTGAGATTCAAGTCAAGAATATTATAATACGGTGCGACATCGTGCAGGAAGCCTGTGAAGATGACCTTGTCTGCAATTCCAAGCGTTTTAGCCTGCTCTTTAAGCTCTTTTTCACACGACCCGCCACCCATAATCAGAAAAATCGTGTCAGGATGCTTCTCAATGACCTCTTTTGCAGATTCAAGAAGGTACGAATGACCCTTATACGGTTCAAGACGTGCTGAAATTCCGCAGACAAACGCAGATTTTTCTATACCAAGCGAATTTTTCAGCTCGTTTTGCTCATCAACTGACGTTTTTCTTACTTCATCAACGCCATTGATTATGACTGTTATCTTTTTGGGATCAACGCCTGTATCAACAAGATTTTCTTTCGCAGCCTCTGCAACTGCAACGATATCAGTAGCAAGTGTGTTATTGATAAGTCCGTTAATTTGCTTTCCCGGAAATGTCGTGAGCTTTTTTGGCTGTGGAAACGCAGAATGGCGTGTGTAGAATCGCACCGGAGTACCACAGAGAAATGCCGCAAGCTTTCCTGAAAACGCCGAATGTGTATGAACTATATCCGGTTTTTCACGCTTCAGAATATCGCATATTTCTCGCATTGCTTTCATATCAAAGCTCTTATCACGACCGTGTTCAGTTTCGATAACTTCCCAACCCTCGTTTTCAATGTACGGTTTCAATTCAGAATCTCGTGGAAGCACCACCTTGCCACAGAATTTTGTTCTGTCAAAATTGTGCAGATAATTCACAAGAAGCCGTCCTGCACCACCGATATTCGTGTCGGAAAGAATGTTGATAACTTTAATCATGTTAAGCCTCCGTTTTTCTGCACAATACATTGATTATTCCACGCATTTCTTCACTTTTCATTATCGTAACAAGCAACGCATAGACAACAACACCTACAGCCACCGATATTGCAAACGATATTATACGTCCCATATCAGCTACAGCTCCGTAAACTGCATACACCACTACACCCATACAAATTGCTGATATAATTGATTTTGCTATATCAAAAATATCTTTACGGGTAGGAGAAATGAGCTTTTTCCGGCAGGCAAAGATGAGATTAAATGCCATATTCACAAGTGCGGACAATCCTGAAAGAAGTGCGATACCACCGACACCAAGCTGATCGTGAAGCAAAGCAAGAAGTGCAACATTAAACACCATCGAACAAAGTGCTGATATCATAGGTACCTTCGTTTGCTCTATCGCGAAAAATGCCTTTGTCAAAACCTCGCATATACCTGCAAAAATCATTCCTACTGCATAAAAACGAAGTGCTTCGCTTGTTATTGCAGTATCGGATGCGGTAAACACTCCACGTTCGTAAATTATAGCAATAAAAGGCTCTGCAAGAACCATCACGCCCACCGAAATAGGCGCAAGGATAAAAGTAAGCACCTTGACAGACAGCTTAGTAAGTCTATCGCTTTCTGCGGAATTTCCTTCAGCGGCAGCACGAGAAAACAACGGAAAAAGCAAATTCGTTGCCACAAAAGAGAAAACTCCAACGATTATAACATACAGTCGATTTGAATATCCAAGTGCATTGATAGCTCTGCCATCCTCTATAGACGATGCAAGTCGAGTATTGATAAGATTGCACACAGGTGTTACCCATGTTGAAAGCAAAATCGGCAAGGTATTTTTCGCAGCACGCTTGATTTCAGGCGTGTTTATCGGTGAAAGAAGCTTATATCTGAATCCACGCTTTAATACAGACGGAATTTGAACAACAGCTTGTGCAGCCCAGCCAATGAGCATTGCAACTGAAAGTCCGCGAACACCAAATCTATCAGAAAGAAACAGCAAATATCCGACCATTATCAAATTTGAAACAAGGCTGATAACGGCGGGAATATTGTATTCACCCTCCGATTGAAGAAATCCGACAAACGTAAACGCTAACCCAACGCAAATCACCATAGGAAAGACGATACGAGTAAGCTCTACTGCAAGTGTCTTTGTAGATTCGGCAAGACCGGGTGCGATAAATTCAACCAAGGTCGGTGCAAAAGCTACTCCGATAACTGTCAGCGTTACGGTAATGAGCAATATCAGATTCAAATATGAATAAGCGAAATCAAGTGCAGATTTTTTATCTTTCTTTATCGATATTGAGTTGTAAATCGGGATAAATGCAGACGTTACCACACCGCCAAGCACAAAATCGAATATTGTAACAGGCAGCTTAGATGCAGTTTCATAAGCGACAGCAGCCTCTGTTGTGCCGAAATTTGAGCCTATCATAATATCTCTGAGAAGTCCCACAACCTTCGAGAGAAGTATGATAATTCCCATAAGTGCAGCTGAGGAGGCGAGAGATTTTTGTTTTTTCATTGTTTTTCTGACCGTCCGAACAGCTTTTAGACTACCTGGAATAAATAGAATTTCAGATAATCTGTTTCGGGAATGTTTCGCATTATAGGATGATCGGGAGATTGTGCCCGTGCTTCGATCTGTCTTAGCGATACACCTGCATCCTTTGCAGCCTCGTCAAGCATTTTACGGAACAATTCGTCACGCATGAAGTGAGAACAGCTACAGGTTGCAAGGTATCCTCCTCGTGGCAGACAGCGCATTGCACGGTAATTTATATCCTTATAACCACGATACGCATCTTTTACAGTTGAGGAAGATTTTGTAAACGCAGGCGGATCAAGGATGATATAATCGTAATCGTGACGCTTTTCGTTGACCATTTTCGTGAGAAGCTCGAAAACATCGGCACAAAGGAATTCCATTCTATCCTCAAATCCGTTAAGTGAAGCATTTTTCTTTGTCTGCTCGATAGCACTTGCAGAAATATCAACAGCTGTAACTTGTTCGGCACCGCCATTTACGCAGTTAAGTGCAAATGCACCTGTGTGAGTGAAGCAATCGAGAACACGTCTGCCTTTTGCCAATTTTGCTGCTGCAAGACGATTATATTTTTGGTCGAGGAAGAAGCCTGTTTTCTGGCCATTAAAAATATCCACATCGTATGCAATGCCGTTTTCACGAATAGTAACATGACCGTCAGCCGGTTTATCAGGGAAGCTTTCTCCCATCCACCAACCTGTGTAGCATTCCATTCCTTCAAGTGTGCGAATGTTCACATCATTACGTTCATACACGCCACGCACAGTTACACCGTATTCCGGCAAAAGCTCACACAGCATTGTAAACAGCTTATCCTTGACCTTTTCAGTACCGAGAGAAAGAGTCTGGGTGACAAGAATATCTTCAAACAGATCGACAGTCAGCCCCGGGAATTGATCGCTTTCGCCAAAGATCAGTCTTGAGCATGAAAAATCGTATCCCATGACAGTTTTGCGATAATCAAGTGCATACTTTATACGACGACGGTAAAAATCGTCATCAAAGTTGTCGTTAGCATTAGTAGATATGATTCTCACACGAATTTTTGAGTTTGAATTATAATATCCGGTGCCAATGAACTTTGCTTTTCCACCGTTTTTCGGCTCTGAATAAACATGAACAAGTTCACCGTTTTCTGCAGCTCCGTCCATACGCACTACTTCACCCTCAAATACCCAAGGATGCCCTGTTTTCGCATGACGTACACCTTTTTCAGTGATAAATATAGTTGGAAGTTGTAACATAGTGTTTCCTTTTGATTATAAAGCTAATCCGGCAAATCAAAATAATAATTTGCCGGACAGATATACAAATTATGAAAAGTAAAGTTAGTCTGAATTAGCCCAGCTTTTCAATAGCTGCAATAATGCTTTCTTTCTTTTCCTTATATTTTTCAAGCTTCTGACGTTCAGCATCAACTACAGCAGCAGGAGCACGTCCTACAAAGCCTTCGTTGGAGAGCTTTCCTTCAGCACGCTTGATTTCGGATTCAACAGTTTTAAGCTCACCCTCAAGTCTCTTGCGTTCTGCTTCAAAGTCAACCATATCTGCAAGCGGAATATGGATAGTCGCAGAGTCTGTAATGATTCTTACCGCTGTATCATCGTCATAAGAATCGACGATTTCAACGGAGGAAGCAGATGCCATCTTTTCAAAGAAGGATGAAGAATTTTCAAATGCTGAATTATATTTTGTTTCGATAAATACCTTAGCCTTACGAGATGGAACTACGCCCATTTCGGAACGACGTACACGAATAGCACGGATAGCATCGATAACCTTAGCCATATCAGCAGATTCTGTTGTAAATACAAGAGCCTCGCTGTATTCAGGGTAATCCTTTATCATGATGCTTCCATCTTCACCGGGCAGACCGGAGTAAATTTCTTCGGTAATGAACGGCATAAACGGATGGAGAAGCTTGAGAGTTTCACGAAGAACGTATGCAAGTACATTCTGTGCGCACTCACCTCTTTCGCCACCTGCTGAAACGGAAGGCTTAGAAAGCTCAATATACCAGTCGCAATAGATATCCCAAACGAAATCGTAAATTGAGGACAGAGCAACACCGATTTCGTACTTATCGAGGTTAGCTGTTACAGACTGAACTGTTTCTTCAAACTTAGTGAGAATCCACTTATCCTCTGCAGCCAGCTTATCAGCTTCCGGAAGCTTGATTTCATCTATAGTAAGGTTCATCATTACGAAACGTGCCGCATTCCACAGCTTATTCGCAAAGTTTCTTGCCGCTTCAATCTTTTCATCGGAGAAGCGCATATCGTTTCCGGGGCTATTACCTGTTGCAAGTGCAAATCTAAGCGCATCAGCACCGTATTTGTCAATAATTTCAAGTGGGTCGATACCGTTTCCGAGAGATTTTGACATTTTTCTGCCCTGAGCATCACGAACAAGACCGTGAATAAGAACTGTATCGAACGGAATCTGATCGGTATATTCGAGAGCTGAGAAAATCATTCGGGAAACCCAGAATGTGATGATATCGTAGCCTGTAACAAGTGTATTTGTCGGATAGAAATACTTCAGATCCTCTGTTTCTTCAGGCCATCCGAGTGTTGAGAAGGGCCAAAGAGCTGAGGAGAACCATGTATCAAGTGTATCGGGATCCTGAGTCATATGACCGCCACACTTCGGGCAAACCTCACAGCCATCGGCAGAAACTACTGTATGACCGCAGGAATCGCAGTAATAAGCAGGAATTCTATGACCCCACCAAAGCTGACGTGAGATACACCAGTCCTGTGTATTTTCCATCCAGTGGAAGTAGTTTTTATCGAATCTTTCGGGAACGAACTTGATTCTGCCGTCACGAACAGCTTCAATAGCAGGCTTTGCAAGGGGTTCCATACGAACGAACCACTGAAGACTTACCATTGGCTCAATAGTTGTACCGCAACGATAGCAAGTACCTACCTCGTGATTGAGGTCTTCGATTTCGGCAAGATATCCGCCTTCACGCAGGTCGTTTACGATAGCTTTTCTTGCTTCGTAGCGATCCATACCGGCATATTTAGGATAATTTTCGGTTATCTTTGCATCTTCTGTGAGAACTACCTCCATAGGAAGATGACATCTGCGACCTACTTCAAAGTCGTTCGGGTCATGTGCAGGAGTTATCTTAACGCAGCCTGTACCCTTATCAAGCTGAGCGTGTTCATCAGCAACGATCGGAATTCTTCTGCCAACAAGGGGAAGAACAACATACTTGCCGATCATATCCTTATAGCGTTCGTCATTCGGGTTTACTGCAACAGCTGTGTCACCAAGGAGAGTTTCCGGTCTTGTTGTAGCAACTTCAACATATCCGCCGCCACCAACGAGAGGATAACGGATATGCCAAAAATGACCATTCTGTTCTTCGTAATCAACTTCCGCATTAGAGATAGAAGTCTTGCAATGCGGACACCAGTTGATGATTCTTTCGCCACGATAGATAAGGCCCTTATCGTAGAGCTGAGCAAATACCTTACGAACAGCAGCGGAGCAACCTTCGTCCAAGGTAAAGCGTTCTCTTGACCAGTCGCAGGAGGAGCCCATTTTTTTGAGCTGTTCAATAATACGACCGCCATACTGCTTTTTCCAATCCCATGCACGTTCAAGGAACTTTTCACGTCCGAGGTCTTCCTTAGTCAGGCCTTCCTTACGCATTGCTTCAACAATTTTTGCTTCAGTTGCGATAGAGGCGTGGTCAGTACCGGGAAGCCAAAGTGTGCAGAAGCCCTTCATACGCTTATAGCGGATAAGGATATCCTGCAATGTATTATCAAGTGCATGACCCATATGGAGCTGACCGGTGATGTTCGGCGGGGGAATTACGATAGAATAATGCTGTTTTGAATGATCAATGGTGGGAGTAAACAGCTTCTGCTCACACCAATCATTGTAAATTCGCTCTTCAAATTCAGAAGGCGAATATGTCTTTGGCAGTTCTTTTCTCATATATAAGAAATCCTTTCGGGTGTTTTTCGTGAAAACAAAATTTTGTGTATAATAATATATTCTGGAACAAAAAAACGTCCCATTTCAACTGAAACAGGACGCAAATAAGCGCGGTACCACCTGAATTTACGGAAAAACCGTACACTCAACTCCCGTAACGAGGGAAAACGCCGTATGCTATTTTAATTTGACATACGGAACTCAGGGACGACCTTCGGAAAACTCTGCCACAGTGTTCACACCAACCACTGTTCTCTGGGCGCAGTCAACTCTCCTACTCCTTCCCGTCAATGTTTCTTTCTTATTAAGTTACATTACATTATAACATGAATCCAAAAGCTTGTCAAGAAATTTGTCAAACAAATAATTTCTTAAACCTGTTCAAAAATTTCATCCGCAAGCTACACATGAATCGCAACATCATTGCTGTGCAAGTCTTGCCATTGCCTGTGCCTGCATCGATTCAGGAGGAAGCTGCATCAGCTCGATTTTGTTTCCGTCAGGATCGTGAGTCCAGAACTGAATGCATTTCGCCTTACCTACAACAATATCAGTGTCGATAGGTGCACCTTTTTTCTTCAAATCCTCAAAGGCAGTATTCACGTCATCCACTTCAAGGCAAATGTGCTGGAATCCTATGATTTTATCGCCTGTTTCCTGATTTTCAACTCCATTTGGGAACAGCTCAATAAACTGCCCCGGTGCGATATAAACGTAAACGATATACGGCTTACCGTCCGAGCCTAAAAGACGGAACGCTTCCTTGAGTCCGAGTGTTTCCGTATAGAACTTCAAGCTTTCGTCAAGATTCTTCGTGCGAATTGCAATATGTCCGAGATTTTTTATCATATCTATCACCTTATTTTTATCATATTAATCAGAAAACGGAGATACCGTATTAAGATATCCCCGATTTTTCTGATCAATTTTAAGCTAATTTATTTATCAAGGAATTTTTCAGAATTCTTGATAAGGCTTTGCAGTGTCTTTTCTGCAACCTTGTTCATCGCCTTTGCCTTTGATGAGAATGTGCCGTCATTATTCATAATCGGAGAAGCGTAAGTAGCTTCAAGGAAGTCACCAACATAGGAAGCATACGCAAGAGCGAACGCATTACCGAAGTTATCATGGATAATATCGATCATCTGAGCAGAGGAGGAGTCACGAGTATACTTAACCTTCAGAGAGGATTCGTAGTAAACCGGAAGTACCTGCTTATAGGTTTCACGGCAGAGAACTTCAATTACAGTGGTAACGAAGTCAATGCGATCTTCGGGAACTGTAATCGGAATAAATCCAAGCTCGGAGGTATCGTGAACGGAAGTAATATAGTTAGCCTGATTTTCGTCAAGTTTCGGATAAGGAAGTACTGCAAGACCGATATCAGCATCACGAATTGCTTCACTTTCGAGAGTACCAAGTCTTTGGTAGCCAAGGAAGAGGGACTGTCCCTGAGTGAACATTGTAACGACAGTAGCTTCATCAAATACACTGGAGCTATTATAAGGTGCATTATATAATTCAGTGAGCTTTTCTACCATCTGAACAGAGCGTTCAGTCTGAATATTCAGTGAAGGATAGCCGTTTTCATCTCTAAGGGTATAATCAGGGTCACAGCTGATAAGGAAAGGAATCAGCGGTCCCCATGAAGTTGTCAAAATAATACCATACTGGTCGCCACCATCTGCTGTACCATCACCATTTACGTCGATATAGCCATTAGAAGTGAGGCTGTTGAGCTTATCAATAGTCCATTCGTTATTGATAACGGTGGTATAAACCTCTTCTGGGTCGCCGAGCTGGAGATTGGTATACACATCCTTGTTCATGTAGAGAGCATGGGATGTACGGAGTAGGTCAATAAAGAAGTCGCCTGCGAGAGCGAATCTAAGTTCGTTACTGAGTGAGATATCAGCCATGAAATCATCGTACCACCACGGAGCATCGTAGTCAAAGTTCTCAATGTGCGACACATTATAGAAAAGACCTTCTGAGGATATCGGAACAAGACCGAGCATATCGTTGATAATGAGGTCGTATGTAGTGTCACCTGTCTGAATAAGTGTACGAATTTCGCCGGCAGTCTTACTCCAGCTGTAATCATAGGGTTCAAATTGAAGCTTTACATCAAGTGAATCCATAACAGTAAGGTTACGGTCATACGCAGCATCAGACGCAGCATCACCTGTGTAGGTTTCCGGACCTTCGATAAGATAGGTTGAAGCAGGCATAGTTGTTGCGGCAGCATTTACGGAATTATGTACCATAAAGGTCTTGCCGTCAAACTTTACATCAGCAAATGGATCTACATATCCTTCATAATATGGATTTTCGGTTTCTGTTGCGGTCTCCTCGTTTACGGAATCACTACTGTCCTGAGGTCCATTACCGTTATTTGTTCCATTGTTTCCAGATTCGGCACATGAAGCGAGCACGGTAGGAGTGAGCATAAGGAGCGCAAGGATAAGGGACAGAGTCTTTTTCATCTTTCTTCTCCTTTTGATTAAATTTAACGTTCAATAGTAAATATAAAACAAATTATAAATACTTGTTAACACATTATAGCACATATTCACAAGCGTGTCAATGATTTTTTTATCATTTTGTATATTTTCCACACCTTAAAATGTTCCTTTCACCCAATTATCACATTTATTAAAAGCATACGCTCTATTAGATGAAACTGTCACCCGAAAAAATACAAAAAAGCCATACCCAAAGAATTGAGCATGGCTTGATTTTGTTAACCGTATTAGTCCGCGGTAAGACCGGAGCGAGAAATACCTTCAACGATATATCTCTGACCGAAGAGGTACAGTACAATCAGCGGAGCAATTATCAACAACGACGCTGTGTTATTAATAGCTGCTGTATACAGCGACTGTCCCGCATAGTTGGTATCAAGCGACTTCGGAACCTTAACGATATCCGGGAGAAGCTTATCACCACCTGTGGTGAAGAACAGATCGGTGTAGAAGTTGTCAGTCCACTGCCAGCAGAATGAGAACATAAATACTGTTACGAGCATTGTTACGGACAGAGGAATGATAATGCTGAAGAATGTACGGAATACGCCTGAACCATCAAGGTAAGCGGATTCTTCAAGTTCATCCGGGATACTGGAACGGAAGAACTGACGGAGCATGAAGATGAACAGACCGTTCTTATAACCGAGACCAGTGATCGAGAGGATGTACAGAGGCCAGTTGGTGTTAATGAAGTTGATAGAAGTTACACCGCCCGTGATATCAAGTGCATCAATTACACCACCACCGAGGAGGTTGATTACACCGAGAACGTCGAAGTAACGGAACTTCATGAACAGGGACAACTGAAGTGTAGAGTGCGGAACTACCATCGTAAAGATTACGCACAAGAAGAGCAGATTATTACCCTTGAACTTGAACTTTGCAAAACCATATGCAACGAAGCAGCAGATGAATGTCTGGATAAGACCACATCCGAGAGAAAGGAGGAAGGTATTAAGCAGAGCAGTAAAGTAGCCGTTGTCGGTAATAATAGCTTTGTATGTGCCAAGTGTAGGATGCTTTGGAACAAGTCGCACGGTAACGTCAACGAAGTCTTCCGGAGCCATAAACGAAGAGGAAATCTTCGAGAAGAACGGGAAGAGGATTACGTAAGAGATACCGAGCAGAAGGAGGAAGCGGAAAATGTACCACGCAACTTTCTGGAGAGTGTAAAGGTTAATAACCTTTGCCTTAATTCTTTCCAGTAAAGGTGTACGTTCAAATTCAACCTTGATCTTGTTCTTGGTTTCTTTTGTTACTTTAGGTGTAGTCTGAGCGTTATTCATTTATCTTTCCTCCTTTCTTAGTCTTTTCGCTGATAGAATACGAACGCACTGAGAATACCTGCTACAGCTGCAATGATAAGGATAACGATGAGGAAGTACATCCAAGACATCGCAGAGCTGAGTACGTTACCGTCTGCCTGAGAGTATACACCACTGATATACGACATTACGGCGTTATCAGATGACGTAAACGCATCGATGATTGTATAAATGGTATTAACCAAGATCATCGGGCTTACCATCGGGAGAGTGATTTTCCAGAAGGTTTCCCAACCGGAAGCACCGTCGATAGAGCAGGATTCATAGATAGCGGGAGAGATGGACTGAAGACCGGAAAGGAAGATAAGCATCTGTACGCCACAACGGTTTACGATATTAAAGATATTGTTAACCATGTCTACAACGTAAGTTACGATTTCAGTACCGATCATCATGTTCGAGAAGAGTCTTTCAACGTCCATTACAGATACGATCTGTGTAGCTGTTGAAGTCTGACCGGAACCATTGTCGATACCTTCACTACCTTCCATGTATTCAGAAAGGGTGTTTGCTGCGTCGATATCGGAAATAAGACCGGTAGTAAGGATAACCGGGATGAAGAAGATTGCACGGAACGCTGCACGACCTGCGATCTTCTGGTTAAGAACGATAGCAACGAAGAGTGAGAAAATTACGATTGAGGGGATATCGAGTATAAGCTGCTGCAGACCGGATACAAGCGTTGTTACATAAGAAGTATCAACGAACAATGCATTTGAGTAGTTCTGCCAACCTACGAATATCAGCTCATAACCACCTCCCACGAGAATTTTAATCTCGTGGAAAGAGTATTTGATAGAGTCAAAAATGATTGGAAGGTAGATAAGTAAGAAGCCGATGATAAACGGGAGTACGAAAATCCAGCCAGCTCTTGCCTTTTTAACGTCAAGAGAAGCGCCACGACGTCTCTTTTTACCGGGAGCATCGATCTGAATCTTCTGCTTTTTTCCACCTTTGCCAGCGTCAATGTTTAAGTTCATGAATGCACTCCCCTTTCTTTAGTCTATTCTTACGAAGTTAAGAGAAGGAATGGTGTAAATTACGCCACCAACTTCAACGATAACGTCGTAGGAGTTATAGTTAAGAATGAAGTTTACGCCGCCTTCGTATTCAACACGGACAATGGAGCCTCTTACAGTTGCATACTTGTCGATGATAACCTTTTCTTCTTCAACTTCTTCGATGATTTCTTCACCGAATTCGTTTACAGCAACACCGGTTTCGTCGTCTACAACTGTTTCTTCAACAGTTTCTTCGATAGCGGTATCATCTGTTGTAGCTTCGTCAACTACAGCATCAGCAGCGCCGTTAAGAGCTGCCATACGTTCAGCGAATTTTTGTGCTCTTTCTTCTTCAAGGCGAGCAGCTTCTTCTTCAGCGGCAATTGCTGCTGCTGCTGCTTCTGCTGCAAGTCTATCAGCTTCAAGTTCATCTGCATCGGGAACACGCTGACCGTCAAGGAACTCGTGGTCTACGATATACGAAGTCTGGAGGTCCTTAGTTGCTTCATTGAGAGTTGTGTAATACTTAACAAGGTCTTCCTTCCAAATATCATAAGATACTGAATAGTACTTGCTGAGGGAGAAGTCTTCCTTAAGCTCGTTGGTGTTCTGGTAGGAGAGGATGAAGTACATAGCCGCGCCATTTTCGATAGCGTGAAGAATGGACTCATTGATATCGCCTTCCATGTTTGTAGCGGAACCGGTAAATACCTTAGAACCGTGGTAAACCATACCAAGGAACGGGATGGAATCACTTGCCTTAACGTACTTAGAAGATGTAAGTGAAGTATTGAGGATTATGTCAGCATAAGGAACCGCATAGGAGTTACCGCCTTCGATCATAACGCTTTCATAATCGTTGGAAATTCTTTCGAGGAGTTCTACAGTGAACTGCTTGTTATCTTCGCGGTGGTAAGGTTCATCTTCGTCAAAGTCGGAGTTGAGGTCAGTACCGAGCGTAGAAACAGAGATCGAGCTATTGCCGTATTCACTGTAAATAGGTGCGAACTTATCATAGAAATGATAGTAGTATGCGGGAGAGATCGCAATCGAGAAGGATCTGTCGAAGCTCTGGGTTGCGGGGTCATACGCACGTCTTGTTGTATAACGGTCGTCGATAGTCTTTATAGCATGCTTTCTGAGGCTAAGACCATCGAAAGCATCCATGCTGTTAGCATAAGCGAAGTCGAAGTCGGGATATACACCGAAATCATTTTCAGCTGCATAAGCTGCAAGTTCCTTGAAGCCTTCATTGCCGCCAACAACATCGAGCCACTTAACCTTATAAGGCATTGTAGCCTGCATACCGCCGTTAGCATAGCCATTCAGCTTGAAGTTGACATTGCCTACACCAAGCTCATTGAGTTCGGACTGCATTGTCTTAATATCTTCAAAGGTTGTAAGAGGCTTATCAACGGTGATCGGGAAGGAGAATACACGTTCAACGTCTTCGATAGAACCGAAGGTTTCGATATAGAGCGGGATATCTTCCTTAGTATTTTCAAGCTTTGTGAGAACACCCTTCTGAGTGAAGTAATCACGATAAGCAAGAGCCATACCTTCCCATTCAGCTGCAAAGTATTCGCCTTCCTTAAGACCTGCTTCTTCAGCGAGAACAGGGTCACGGAGGAAGATATACTGAATACGATAGCTGTCGGTATATTTTCTCTTAGAGGTTACAGTCCATGTTGCATTACCGCTGACTGAGATAGAATCCGCGAGGTTATACTGGTCAGACGGACGAGGTGTAAACATAGGATATACTGTATTGTACGGATGGAGAGTACCACCGCAATGAGCCATAAGAGATGCGAGGGAGTCACCTTCTGTAATTATAGCGAGGAAGCCGTTTGAAACAGTAGGAAGTTCAACTTCTTCTACTTCCTCTTCAACTACAACAGGAGCAGTAACAGCAGCGCCTGCAACAGGAAGGGGAGTAGTAGTGGTTTCTTCTTCAACTACAACAGTTTCTTCAACTTCGGGCTGAATGGTACGGTTAGTAACAACGCCGTAATAAGGCATTCTCATAACTTCAGCGTGCTGACCGCTGATTTCGTGGTAAGCGTAGTCTTCGCCGTAGATCTTACTAGCGAGGTTTACGGTAGTACCGGCAAAATCTTCAAAGCGGATGAGCGCACCGGAACCATCGGGAATTACAGAATAACCGGTGTATTCATTGCTACCAGCATCGAAGTAAGGAAGCATGGTAACAGTCTTGAACTGATAAGCGGATTCGTCGAATTCGATACCGTTTGCAGGAAGTCTTACTTCAACGCCGTTATCATTGATGGTGTATTCGAGGGACATACGGAATCTCGGCGGAGCAGCATCATCACCGGTATACTTGGTGAGATCATGGTCGTATTCGAGTTCTTCGTATGTATATGCGGGGCAGTAGGTTTTAATGATGTTTTCAAGTTCACGAAGCTCTCTAGCACCGATGTTCGGGTCACAAACATAAACAGGCATTTCAAGAGTGATCGGGAACTGAGCATTCATTTCAGCTACAAGACGCTCGGTAAGCTTCGGGTCGTCCTTATCCTTCTCGGTATAGAAGGAAGTGAGCTTCTGATAGTGGAAGTCATTATCGATATTAGCGAGAACGAGTTCTTCAAAGCGGTCGGTTCTGATAAGACGAGGAACAAGACGGGTAGTCTGTTCTTCACCAAGGGTATATTCTACACGAATACCCTTCTTGATGTTCTTCTGGATGATCTGACCACGGAGAGCAGCCTCTTTATAGCTCTGCATTGTCTTCTGAACTTCGTTTTCAAGGAAGGTAATGCTAAGCTGAGAGAGAAGCTCCTGCTTTACGGAATCAGAAATTGTCTGATAACCGGAAGCGATATCATAGGGGTTTGTGAAATGAGCCTGGCCGGTAACGGTATCAACGAAAGCTACTTCACCGGTGAACTCTTCATAATAAATTTGAATGCCTTTTTCTTCCTTGAGGAAGACCATGTCAGCAAGCTTATCTTCAGCGGTTGCGTAATTCTTGGTAAGGTAATCGATGATCGGGTCACCGTTATCATTTACCTTATCAGACCACGCTGCGTCTGCAGAAACCACAAGGGAACCGAGAAGCATAACCAGAGTCAAGAATGCTGATACAATTCTTTTCATACTCATATCTATTTTCTCCTCTCTCTGTTTACAACCGGTAACTGATTTCTTCAATAATATTAGTTACAAAGCTTACGATCTTTGCCATAAGGCTGGAGAAAAGAACACCGATAAACATGATGAATGCCATACCAACGATGGTAGCAAGACAAGTAAGGATATTCTTTCCGATAGAATAGTCGTGAGTAACCATCATTGCGAAGAACAGAAGGAGACCGAGCCAAATGTATGCAAGAGATGAAAGGAGAGTCAAGAAACCAGATTCATCAAGGCTCAAGAAGTTCGACGCGATAGTTCCGGGAAGAATGAGAAGCGGAAGGGGAGTGAGGCAGTAGCAGGATGCAACGAAGATATCCTTCATGGAACCTTCACCTTCAAAGAGTGTTGTAAGACACCAGTTGGAAATTACCCAGAGAAGGAGCGGAACTACAACTGCGGAGATCGCACCCATAATATTGAATGTTGTAGACGGGAATGGATTGAAAATGTAGCCTTTACCGATGGTATCGTAGAAGTATACGATTACGGTAGCGAGAAGGATAACGAACGCACTTCTTACAGAACCACGCTTTTCATGCTTAAGATCCCAGAACGCATCAAACGGATGGAAGATAGCATAGAATGCGTAGAGAAGTTCTTCTTTAAGGCTCTTACGACCAACCTTAAGAGCAGTACGCTTATTAACTTTAGAAGCAAATCCGAAGAATTTAGCCAAAAGTACACAAGCAACAACTATAACGATCGGAATAAGCCAGAAGTATTTGTTCGCCCATTCTTTACGGATTTCCTTATAAGCTTCGGAATAGTTTTCAGTATCATAAGCATACTGATAATATTTCATAGCTTCTTCGTATTCACCCTGACGGTAAAGAGCCTTACCGATCTGGGTATATGCAGGGCTAAAGTTATTGTTTCTCTTAAGGATTTCAGTCCAGTCATCGATAGCCTTATCATACTGTCTGTTATTGTCGTGTTCGAGAGCGGTGATAAGGAGGTCAGCGTACTCGGTACGGCGGTAGATAACGACATTATCATTTGTCTTATCGAGGAGGAGGATATCAGAACCCTGATAGCAGATAGCTTCAACGCTGTCAATGTTACCGGTCTGAGTACCGATATCACCGAAAACGAAGAGGAGGTTACCGTTTTCATCATAGGTGAACACCTTAGATCTCTTTTCGTCGATGATTGACCATGTTCCTTCAGGACCCATAGCAACGTCGATGACCTTAGAAGCACCTGTGATATTAGCGGTAGAACGGTTAGAAACTGAAACTTCACCGGACGGCGGGTAGTAACCATTACGAGCCATTACGTCTGCACCGGAAGCATTGAGCTTCTTAACAGGAGCAAAGTCAGAAGACTTATCTTTATTTCTAATAGCATTCTGCTGGTCGTTCGCGTCGATTGAAGATGTAGTTACATAAATGAAGTTTTTATCATCGATAGTGATGTTATTAAACTCAGTAGAAACGTATTCTTCCTGCTGTTCTCTCTGTTCTTCAGTCTGGAAATTTCTCCAAAGAATATCGAGAGCGGAGATAGAAACCTTCTGAGCACCGATGAAACCGAAGAATTCGCCATTAGTATTAAGAACGATGATACCCTGATAAGTAGTTGAAGAAACTACGAACACACGGCCGTAATCGTCAACTGCACAAGCAACCGGCTTATAAATGGAACCTTCTTCGAAGAGGTTTGACTTAGGCTGGGGAATAATCTTAACGTAATTACCCTCAAGGTCGAACATTACGATACGGTTATTGTCAGTATCGCAGACGTAGATGTATTCTTCATCAGCGAACACACCGGACGGATTAGTAAAGCTGTCCGGTACGCCATGTTCGTTAGTAAATGTAGTAATTTCGAACAGAAGCTTGCAATAACGGTCGCATACGATGATGCGGTTAGTGGAGCCAAGTGCGAAATAAACTCTTCCGTCGGGGCCGACCATCATATCACGAGGATCATCGAAGTCGGAAAGACCGATGTAGGAAGCGTTAACTACTGTATCCGGCACATACGCTGCGGGGGATACCGAAACATCACCGGAGAAGTCGTATGTATAAGTCGCATAAGGAGTTGCCGCTGAAACAACGGTAGGAAGAATCATTACGAGAGTAAGGGCGATAAGGAGTATTTTATAAAACTTTTTCATTGAGTCCTCCTTAATCTTTCATGCCGCTGGAGCCCATTGTTTCAATGATGTTCGACTGAGAAACGACGAATACGAGAATCGGAACGACCATCATTACAACGGTAGCGGCAGCAGATGCACCGGAACGAGCGATACCGCCGGCAGTGATCTGACCAATTGCGTAGTTTAATGTCTTAAGCTGTTCAGAGTAAATGAACGAGGATGCACCGGAGTTCCAAAGACCCTGGAAGGAATAAACGATCAGAGTCAGCCAACCCGGCTTAACCATAGGCATTGCGATGGACCAGAAGGTACGGAGTTCGGAAGCACCGTCGATACGAGCTGATTCAAGAACTTCGTTAGAAATGTTGGATTCCATGAACTGCTTCATAAGGTAAAGACCGAGAGTTGAACACCATGCGGGAACGATAACTGCGAAGTATGTATCGATCCAACCGATCATAGACATTGTGATGAAGTTTACGATACCGGTAACGGTAGCAGTAAACATAAGGGACTTCTGAATAAGCCAGAAGAACTGCTTAGAACCCGGGAAATCGATCTTTGCAAGAGCGTAAGCACAGATGGATGCGAGAACGAGGTTACCGAATGTACCACCTACGGAAATAAGAACCGTATTGAAGATGTAACGTGAGAACGGAACCCAGGAGTCGCCCATGAGGTTAAAGAGGTCTGTAAAGTTACCGAGTGTCGGGTTTACAACGTAGAAACGCGGGGGGAAGTAGAAGAGTTCGTTCAGAGGCTTAAGCGACTGAATGATCTGATAATACATAGGAAGGAACATGAACAGACCGAAAATGGTGAGGACAACAGTGATACCTGCGTCACCGCCTGCAGATCTGTTAAGTACGACCTGATGCTTTCTTGTTCTTAATTTTCTTGCCATGTTACTCGCCCACCTTTGAAATAAGTTTAGTTACGAGCACGTTAGAACCGATCATCATAAGGAAGAGAATGAACGAAATCGCGGAAGCATAACCAACCTCCCAACGGTTGTTCTGATACTCATCCAAGTGGTGAGTCAACGTGTAAGCTACATAGTCAACGGACGGGTTGCCCGCAAGAGCTGATACGATACCACCGAAGCCGAAACCACCGGTGATAGAAAGGATAGCACCGAACATCAGCTGCGGTTTCATAGACGGCAGAGTGATGTACCAAAGTTCCTGCCAACGGTTCTTAATACCGTCGATAGCGCCTGCTTCAAAGAGACTCTTATTGATACCCTGAAGACCTGCGATAAATGACAGGAAGGAGGTACCAAGGGAGGTCCAAAGAGCAACTACTACGCAGAGTGCAAATACATAATCCGCATTCTGGAACCATTTGATAGGAGCATCAATGATACCCATATCGAGGAGGATAGCGTTTACCCAACCATAAGCGTCACTGGAGAACAATGTTGCCCATACGAGGTATACGTTACCTGCAATAGAAGGTGCATAGAAGATAAGTGTTACGATAGCACGAATCTTCGGGGGAAGCTCATTAATAAACCATGCTACTATATAAGAAATTATGTAGGAAGCAGGGCCTGTGATAGCAGCGAAGAGAAGTGTATTCTTCAGAGCTGTCACAAAGAGGTCATCGTCAAGGAACAATGTGATGTAGTTATCCATGAAGATGAACTTCGGCATTTCAAGCATGTTGAACTGCGTAAAGCTCAGTACAAGAGACAGCGCAACGGGAACGATGGTGAAGATGAAGAAGAGGATCATAAACGGCGCGATCATGAAGTACGCTGTTTTATTCTTTCTCACCAGGAACCATGTCCATTCGGCTTTAGTCATCTCTTTACGAGTCTTGACTTGTTTTTCAGTATTTTTAGACATGTACTCTCTCCTTTGTCAGAATTTCTTTTATGACAGAGCGATCATTCAATGTAAGATTCAAGAGCATCAGCTGCCTGATTAATATATGTAGCAAGCTGAGCCTGATTTTCGTCAGCAGTGTTAAGACCTGCTGCAGCTGCTCTGAGCGCATCAATATCTTCCGAACCGATTGCATCGGAAACAGCATCTATAGCAGCGGAGCTTTCCATTGTGCTGATAAGCTCTGTAGCCTGACTGAGACGCTTAGAAGCGAGGGTCTGACCGATTTCAAGAATTTCGAGATCAAACTCAGTTCTCTTTCTGTTGATTTCCTTGTTTATAGTGTTGATATATTCAAGGAGGGATGCAACAGGGTCTGCCTTATTATTATAAGCGTCAAGGAATGCGAAGCTGGTGTAACGACCAAGAATGTAGGAACCGGGATAGTTTGTAATAGCAGCGGTGTGACTCATCTGCTTCATAAGCTGTTCATACTCTCTGGAAGTCCAAGGAAGTTCTTCGAGAGCATCCATGTTAGCGGTCGGGTTCTTAGCAGCAGGACCGAGGATCGCAACAAGCTCATTGGAGTAGTCAACCTGGAAGTCAGTGTCTGTATACCAGCACATATATTCCCAAGCTGCACCGATATCTCTAGCACCGGACATCATAACGAGTGCGGAGGAACCGGACATTACAGTATTGTTGATAGTTCCATCTTCCTGAACGAAACCGGGAACGGGACCGAATTCCCAAAGACCTGCGATTTCAGTAGCGAAGATGATGACGTTGTTATATGCCGTGTAGGGCTGGATAGCGATCGGCATTTCACCGGTTCTGAAACGGTTAGCAAAGTCATAGTCAACAGGGAGAGAATACTGTGTAAACATATTACACATAGTCTCAAATGAATCGAGTGAGAGGTTTGCGTCGAGGTTGATTCTCATACCGTCATCAGCCCAGAGGTGACCACCCATCTGATACATATACATCTGATAGTCCTGAGACATACCGATTTCCATGTTGTTGAACTGGAGAACAGGGATCATAGCAAGAAGGTCATCCCATGTTTCGGGAACTTCAAGACCAAGGTCAGCGATGATATCTGTACGATAGAACATCATGTTCCAGGTCTGAGTTTCGGGGAGACCGTATACCTTACCGTAAAGTTCAAGCGGAACCATAGCGGCATCGGTAAATCTGCTTACGATTTCGTGATAATCACTGAATATCTCACGCATTTCAGCGTTATAAGCCTTTTCGTCTTCATCGTCGTCAGCCTGATCTTCGTAAGCTTCGGGGTTAATCGCAAGAACAGCGGAACGGATAGCGTACTGGATCGGGTCAACGCCTGTACCGGGAAGAGCAACTTCAGGACCTACACCTGCAAGAACAGACGGGAGAAGTGTACCGCCCGCAACGAGCTTAAGTGTTGCATCGATATTATGCTTAGGACCGAAGTCGTTATCCATAAGAGTACGGATGATCTGAGCCTGGTCACGACCGGTAGAAACCCAAACTTCAATGCTGCGTTCCTTTGCATCTTCTTCGCTTGAACCACCGAGTGAGTTATAGTCGGTGTAGAAGGAAGCGAGGAACTGTCTGAATTCGTACCACAGAGCCTGAAGGAAGTTTGCATCAGCCTTCGGGAGCTCAGCAGAAGCAGGCTGAACCAGGATATAGTCAAGTTCAAGGGGCTGGGAGCTTACTGTATTTACCCAGTCACCGAGAGTACCGATGTCGGACTTAAGGTTTGTAAGGTTTTTAGCGATCTTGTCTTCATCTGTACCCATTTCAACAAGACGCTTTCTTACAGTTTCAAGTGATGCGGAGTTCTGAGACTTAACGTTAGCCATGCCTTCAATATAGGAAATAACTTCCGCAAGATTGAGGGACTGAACAACGAGGTCTTCAACTACATCGGGAAGAACTCTACCGAAGCCGTAGTCACGATATTTATCGGGAGTTGCACCGGTGAGCTTGATGATTTCGAGGTAGTCATTGTTAACGGAATCAAGGATCTCCTTAACCTGACGAACTACGCCACCCATTTCACCGAGAGTTACTTCAAAGCGAACTGTGTGTGTACCGGGTTCAAGGTAGAACTGGAAGGTATCTGCGCCATTGTTGAGAGCTTCAACCTGCCATCCGGTGTTATAATTGAACTTAGCATAGTTAGCTTCTTCAAAAGGAACCTTACCATCAATATAAATTCTTCTTGATGTGTAGATACCGGGAAGCTCATTCTGTCTGAAACGGGTTACGATGCTGTAAAGACCTGCTGTCTCAACTTCAAATTCGTATTCAACCCACTGACCGGGAGTTACCCATTTTTCACTACCAATGGTATTCAGACGGATCTTTGCGGAGTCCTGCGGCTCTGTAATAGCAGATTTACGGTCATAAATCGGATATACAGTATAGTCGGAGGTCTTAGTCGGAGTTTCTGCGGCAATATAGATGGGTTCCGCATTAGCTTCGCTCTTTCCGCTGATATATTCATCATAAGACAGCTTGTCTTCATAAGGATATATCGTAATGGACTTGATTACCATAGATTCACGAACGCCCTCGAGAGAGATGGTATTCTTGCCCTTTTCGAAATAGAATTCAAAAGGATTTGCATAATAACCATTTGCGTCAATGAAATCGTATTCATTCCATTCATGTGCAACAGTAGATGTAGGACGGAGCTCGTTTCCGTTGCTGTCCTTCTGGAATCTGCCTGTTTCAGTATCATATGCATTCACCCACGTCTTCTTCATAAGAAGATAGCGTGCTTCAGAGAACGGAACAACACCGTTTATGTGAAGCATACGTTCAATTGAGTTTGTTTTGTCGGTAACGGAGCTGTATTCGATTTTCATCGCATACATACCCGTTGACGGAATATCCAGCTCCCAGGTAACCTTACCGTTGTCTGATACCTTTAAAGCTTTACCGCTCATTCCTCCATAATCCGAAACAACTTCAACAACTGCGTCAGTCTGATCTTCAAAATAGTTGATAGCATCAACAGTTACAGAAGAGCTTCCTCTCTCCACGCCTTCATAGTCTTCCATGTACTCTGCGTAGGAGATGGATTTAAAGGATTCGCTGATTTCCTGCAAAGTCGTTTTCTGAGTTGCAGCTTTCTCTTCGGCAGCACCAGCGGCAGTCGAGAGAGTCGGTACAACCATAAGAAGCGACAGTAAGAGGCACGTCAGCTTTTTGCTTGTGGTTTTTCTCATAGAACCTTCCTCCTGCAAATTTCTGAGCAGCATTCTGTTGACCGACAGTCGCCGCTCTACCCCATATCGAGGTTTTTATGCTTTAATACAAATAAAATGAAGTTATTTGTACGAAAAAGCATATTTTAGAGGTATTACACCGCCCATTTCGGCGTAAAAACCCCTCGGAAGCGTAAAAATTACACTACTCCCGATATTTATATGCCAATATAATAGCATAATCGTACAAAATTGTCAAGCGCATACAAGTTGACTCCATGCAATTTTTACACCGAAAAAACGATAATTTACCCTCCTCTTTCCGATTCGTTCTTTCTTAGGTAATTTTACACAACATTTATCCTATTTTTTTCACATAGTCATTCTTTCGATTTGTAAATTCAATTTACTTCTTTTGTTTGTTTAAGGTATTTTAAGCTTATTTTAATGTTTATTTTTCGTCTTTAATTTGAACTTAATGTGAACCTGTGCTTGATTTGTAAATATAATTTACCGTTACATATGTAATTAACTTAAGGGGTATGTGACTGATGTGTGTTTTGCCAATGACTCCCTTTGAGCAATCTGCACAATTTTTGCGACGTTTTTTCTACACCTAAGCACAATGCACAAATTTCTAAAAAATCGCTTTTTTCTCGTCTTATATGTGCGCTGCAGACTCCGTGATAACCGGATCAAGCAGAAGCAACGCCCCGTATTATGCAACTTTTCTTCATTTATTATATAGTATATCAATCGGCTGATATTTTTCCGACTTGTCAGCTTGTTTTTAAAATAATCGGTATCACCTATTGACAAAAATGTCATGATTCATATATAATATATGCAGTGATGCGGTACAGGTTGCCGCATGAATAAGAAAGCAGGTAAATAATAATGTACTACATTGGTGTTGACCTTGGCGGAACTAACATCGCTATAGGTATTGTAAATGAAGAATTTGAGATCGTTAAGAAGGGCAGCGTACCCACAAAGCCCGAACGTGGTAACGATCCTATTATCGAAGACATGGCTGCTCTTGCTAAGAAGCTCGTTGCTGAATGCGGACTTACTATGGATGATATCGAATATGCAGGCGTAGCTACTCCCGGTACTGCTAACAGCGACACAGGTGTTGTAGAATACTCTAACAACATCAAGTTTGTAAAGTATCCTCTCGCTGAAAAGCTCTCTGCTCTCCTTGACGGTAAGCCGGTTTACATTGAAAACGATGCAAACGCTGCTGCTAAGGCTGAAGCTATGGCAGGTGTTGCAAAGGGCGCACAGTTCGCTGTAATGATCACTCTCGGCACAGGTCTCGGCGGTGGTATCGTACTCGACGGAAAGGTATACTCCGGATTCAACTTCGCAGGTGCTGAACTTGGTCACACCGTTATCGAAAAGGATGGTCGTCAGTGCACTTGCGGTCGTAAGGGTTGCTGGGAAACCTACAGCTCTGCTACCGGCCTTGTAAACATCACAAAGGATCGTATCCTTGATGCTCGTGCAGCAGGCAGAAAGACCGCTATGGACGAAATGATCGGCGGTGACCTTGATAAAGTATCCGCTCGCACAGCTTTCACTGCAATGAAGGCAGGCGATGAAGTTGCAGCTGAAGTTGTTGACGAATACATCACCTATCTCGCAATAGGCGTTGCAAATGTTATCAACGTATTCCAGCCTAACGTACTCTGCATCGGTGGCGGTGTATGTAACGAAGGCGAATACCTCACAAAGCCTCTTATCGAAAAGGTGTTCTCTGAAACATATTCTCGTGAAGGCACACCTCAGACACAGATCAAGATCGCAAAGCTCGGCAATGATGCAGGTATCATCGGCGCTGCTGTTCTCGGTAAGTAATCTGATAATACAAATTTCGGGGCTGTTGCATTTTGGAATTTTCTTCCTTAATGCGACAGCCTCGATTTTTTTGTAAATATAGCTTTTTATATTACCCTGATTATTTTACCAAGCTTCAAATTACATAAGCATTCCCTTCCCTGACAGCTTCATGGCCAAGTCTGAACCTTTTTTCAACGTCCCATTCGCTCTCTCCTGAGTCGGGAATGTATACTCTGATCATGTTTTTCTTTGTTTTTTCCACATTCTCGGTCGGAGTAAGCCTTACAGCGATGCTTTTTGTTGTTTCTGCAAGCATTGCCAATGTTATCGCAAGTTCAGCTGTAAGATTCAGCGTGTTTCCGTCAGCCCTTGCATTTATTTCCGTAACATCGACCTGCATACGTCCGAGAAGATGCTCTGCGTTCAGCTTCCCTGCTTCCGAGGATGCTTCACATTCGTATTTGAGTGGTATAGTTACATCGTCAAGGTAAAATTCTCCGTTTCCAACTGTTATTACATTCAATTTCACTGCTCCGCTTACTGTCATTTTACCACTGTTTATTTCCGATTTATCAGGCACACCTGTTCCCCATGCATAAACAAATGTGCTTCCGTTTCGCATGGGTATCGTTGCAGAGGTCGTAAGTCTGCCATTTACAGCTGAAGCTGCGGAAAGCACCTTAATCTCAGCTGTATCAAGTATGTCTTCGCTGTCCGGAAGGTACGCATCTGTCGTTATCTCTGCAATTATCGAATGTGTGATATCGCAATCAATATCATATTCCATTTTCCAAACAAAATTTCCACCGGAGCCTTCAATATCGATCATTACGACCTTGCCAAACGCAGTCGCAGCTACAGATTTAGTATTATTAACGTCAGTCTGCTTATCGGGCAATAATATTTCTTCATCAATCGGTGCTCGTGAGCGAGATACAACATATTCGCCATCGGGAGTCTGCATTAGTGCGTTCAAATATGCGTCTCCTTTTATGACAATACGGTTTTTATCGGAATTTTTATTGTCACATCGCACATCGTTCAGGCAAAGATTTCCATTTGCGCAGATGAGCTTCATGCCCTCTCTCTCTCTTATCTCTCCACTCACCTCGCCCGTCTGTCTTATCTCAGTCATATAAGCAGTTGAAACATCTAAGGCACGTCTTCGTACTGTTTTTTCTGATGCTTCAGAGGTTTTCTCGATTTTCAATGATGCATCCTGTGGTTTCTGTGACAATGCCGACAGCTTCACCTTAGACGACAAAGTAAGCTTTCTCGGAGCAGTCACACGGCAATTCACGTTGTCAAGATTTGCTGACAGCACAATATCTCCGGCAGAAAAATGCGAAATTTCACTTTCATCGCCATTTGATATCGGAATATGCCCCGTATACTGCGTAGTTTGAGAAAACTGTGCAAGAGAGCCGTCACTCGTGGTGTACAAAACCGTATAAGTCACGCCACCATCCGCTTCAAGCTCATCACCCGACAGATATTTTCCGTCAACAGTTGCGTTAGTTTGTACTGCAACTATGCGACGCACCTCCGGAAGATAATCAGGCAAGGTCACATCCTCGACAACGTCGGTCGTTACTGTCGGATCAAAGCGTTTTACAAATAATGTAGAATTCATTGCGGTATCCTTTCGTGTGGTTTGATTGTTCATGAGATTTTATGCGTGAGAGGCTTAAATAATGCAGTGAAATTGCGTATCAATGCAGTTTTTCAATATTTTTTCTGATGCATTTTCGCAATGTTAATGAAATCCCCATCAAAACTTTTCTATTGACATACCGTGGATAGTATGTTATAATAGCACTAATTACATTTATCCACGGAGGACGATCCACAATGGACAGCGGCGATAACGATAGTTGCCACCGAAGTACCACAATTAAATATGCTGCCTGTGATGTTTGCTTAAGCAAGGCATTCCTGCGCTCACATTTAGGGTACAGGTATGCCTTTTTGTGCTACCTCAGGCTTCGGTCATGATTTTTCCTGCGATTTAATCAAGCTTTTTTTATAACACAATTAACGTAAAATTTTATCGGAGGAAAATATCTTGAAATCAGTTTGGTCACCGCTTCTTTTACAGGTAATTCTTATCGCATTGAACGCAATTTTCGCCTGTGCAGAGATTGCAGTTCTTTCTGTAAATGAAGCAAAAATATCAAAGCTCGAAGAAGCGGGCAACAAAAAAGCTAAAAAACTACGAAAACTTACTGAGCACCCCTCAAAGTTCCTTTCTACAATTCAGGTTGCTATCACCTTGTCCGGATTTCTCGGCTCGGCGTTCGCAGCTGACAACTTCGCTGTACGCCTTGTTGATTGGGTAGTCGGTATGGGTCTTAATGTTGACAGAAATCTTCTCCAAAGCATTGCAGTCATCATTATAACACTCGTTCTCTCCTACTTTACTCTTATCCTGGGCGAGCTGGTTCCTAAGCGTATCGCAATGAAGAAAAGCGAAACTATCGCTCTTGCACTTGCACCAATGCTCAGCGCAGTAGCAAAGGTTTTTACACCTATCGTATGGTTCCTTTCTCTTTCTACAAACGGTGTTCTCCGTCTTATCGGAATTGACCCCAACGAAGAAGATGAAAATGTCAGCGAGGAAGAAATTCGTCTGCTCACAGATGAAGCAGGTGAAAAGGGTGTTATCGATGAACAGGAGCAGGAAATCATTCAGAACGTATTTGAATTCGATGATCTTACTGTGAGCGAATTTGCTACGCATCGTACAGATATTTCTGTTCTCTGGCTTGAGGAAGACAATGAAGCATGGAAAAAGACTATACTCGAAACCAGTCATTCGTACTATCCGATATGCAGTGATACCATCGACAATGTTGTTGGTGTGCTTTCAATGAAGAATTACTTCCGCTTACATAATTCCGACAGAGATACTCTCATGAAGGAAGCTGTAAAGCCTGCACATTTCGTATCGGAAGGCACTCATGCGGACGTTCTTTTCAAGCAGATGAAGTCTTCACACAATCATTTTGCAGTTGTTCTCGATGAATACGGCGGAATGGCAGGTATTGTAACAATGAATGACCTTCTTGAACAGCTTGTCGGCGATTTCAACGGTGAACCTGAAAAAATCGAAGAAGCAGATATCCGCAATATCTCGGAGGATACATGGGAAATCAAGGGAACTGCCGCACTCAGCGATGTCGGTAAGGAGCTTGGACTCGACATGGAAGAGCTTGATCACGACACTATGGGCGGTTATGTATTCTCAAATTACGGCATGATTCCGGATGATGGCAGCGAATTTGAAATAGAACTTCCCCGTTTGCACATTCATGTTACTGAGATCAAGGATCACAGAATCGTGAAAATGACAGTAACTAAGCTCGCTGTAGAGGACGAAGCTGAAGCTGACAACGGAAACGAAGATTAACTAAAAATTCAATATTTCACACCTGGCGTATCGCATTTGCATTTGATAATGTAATTTGCGATACGCCTTTTTTCAGCCTCAAATTTGTACCCTAATTATGTGCAAAACGATTGACAGAAGCTGAAAAAGATGTTATAATGATGTATTACGAACTAATGTTTGTTTTTGTCAAAAAAGAGGTACACGGCATGAGCAATAATCACAAAAACAAGTCAGAAGAATACAACATTGAGCTGAATAAAACAGTCGAGGATATACTCATTAAGGTAAATGAAGTCCTCAACGATGCTCAAAAGAACAACAATACCGAAATCGATGTTTCTCTTAATCTCGAGCTTGATACACTCACGCCCACAGAACGCTCCGTTTCAGAATCAACACCTGCTCCCGTGAGAGGTGACGACAATTTTTGGGATCTCGGAAAACCAAAGCCCCGTGTATATGCACAGCCGAAATTCTCCGCCGATTCATTGAGTGTGACGGAAATTCACGACACTTCCGATATCGAGAGCAAGTCAAATTCGTCGGATTCTGAGCAAAACAGCACAAACACAGCTAAAGCTGAGAAAATACTCCCTCGTGAGGCGTATGATTTTCGTGACAAAGAAGCTGCACGTCGTCCTGCTGACAATATTCACAGTGTCGGATCATCAGGAAAGGTCGTCAACACAATAAACGGCCCACGTTCTGTTCCGGATTCTGCAAATAGAATCGTCACAAGCTCATACCGTCGCAAGCCTCCTATAAATAAAAACCCCTTAAACGCACGAAAGCCTGCCGAAACTGTTAAGTCTTACCGTCCAGACGGTATTCTCATACGAGAAGTTATCGTTCGTACTTGGGAAACCGATATGGAATTCTATGGAAGATTTGCTTCGGATGCACTGATAAGTCATCGTGCATCATCGAAAATTCCTATCACAGCAGAGCCGGAGCCTGTGCCGTATTTCTCATATGTCCCGCAATACGCACACATGAACCATTCTCAGCTCGAATACTATCGCTGGGTTCGTGAATGTATAAGAAACGGTAAGTATCCCCCCTGCGACCTGTCCTATATTCAGCTGTATATATTTGAAATAATCAATCTTCCGGGTGAAATTCTCCCAAATGACGGTGCTAATCTTTTAGCCTCAATATGGCTTCATTACCGCAAACAGCACCCTCGCCTTGACGGATATCTCTGCGAATGGTTTGCTGATTATTGTCTTATCGGAGGATGCAATATACCATCTGAGCTTAGCTCAATACTGTACGAAATCGTTCCCAAGGCACAGTTCAAGGAATTTTACCTCAACAATTTGTCTGACAGCGGAAACGATCTCGGAAAAACTGTACTTGAAGTTTCATCCGACTACGACTATCGCAAAAGCCGTTATTACGCCGACAACAAGGATGCCTATGAAAAATATATTCCATCAGCTGTAACCGCTGTTTTGAACGATAGCTGTAAGCATAACCGTGGTATTTTTTCACTCGACAGAACCTATCGCATGACAAGAGACAGCTACTGTGGTGCTATAGTTTCATCAGGAATAAAACGTCGTATCGATATCGAATTTCTATCCTTTACAAGACGTGCAAACACTCGTCAAGCAGTAACAGCTATTGCAAAATACACTGAAAACAAGCTTCGTGCAGTACTCGGAATTAAAGCAAAGCTTGGTGTAGACAATATAGACCCGATAGATTCCGCACTGCTCGACAAATTCTTTGAGCCACTCATTCCAGTAAAGCAGAAAAAAACTAAGGATGAGCTGTATATGCCTGCCGATTACATGAAAAACTACGAATCAGAGGATTCCGGCTTTGATTTTGCGACAGCTCAGGCAATAGAAGCTCAGTCGTGGATGAACACAGGCAGACTTACGGGTGACGAAACAATGCTCTCGGAAAGCTCCGAACCTGTAGCGGAATATATTCCCGATGAAGAACCGGTGATAGATGGCGAAATATCCGCAGATGTCGAAGCACTTGACTGCACAGAAAATGCTGTAAATGGCGAAAGTGTTGACGATAAAAGCGTAGACGATGCAACGAAAAAAGACGATGCAAACACAGATGAATTTCTAAAAGAAGCACTTCAAGCGTCACTGATAGGCAACTTCAGAGCATTCTGCCGTTCGCATGAGGTGCATGAGGGTGATATAGCTGACCGTATAAACACTATCTTCCTTGATGAGGATGAGCTTGGAGATGTTGTACTCGAAAATACGGGCAGTGGATTTGAACTTATAGAAGATTACAGAGAGGATGTTGAAAATTGGCTGTCATAAATAATGCTGTAACAAAGGTTCCGCGCAGAATACTTGGCACACTTCTGTCGTCGATGTCAGCCGGAGTCGTTCCGAGAGTAGGCGCACCTTATATCGCAATAGGTCGTACTGAGGAGATCGAAGCACTTGTCAACGCACTCGACCGTGTTGCAGATGGCGAAGGCTCTACAAAATTCATCATCGGACGCTACGGTTCGGGTAAAAGCTTCCTGATTCAGCTATCTCGTGGATATGCGCTTGACAAGGGCTTTATTACCGCTGACTGTGACCTATCTCCCGAAAGAAAATTATCCGGAAACGGAAACAGCGGACTCGCAACTTATCGTGAGCTGATGAAAAATATTGCCTGCAAATCATCACCGGATGGCGGTGCACTTCCTGTTATACTCGGAAAATGGTTCACTAATATCGGAAGTGAGCTTGAAGCGGAAGGAATTGCCTCGTCAAGCGAAAAATATACCGTCGAATTCGGCCATCGCATTATGAAAAATCTGCGTGAGCTTGAAGCTGATGTCGGTGGGTTTGATTTTGCTTCAGTCCTGCGTGAATACTACTACGGTTGGCGTGACGATGATGATATGAAGCAATCAGCTTGCCTGAAATGGCTCCGTGGAGAATACAACACACGCACAGAAGCTCGTCAGGCAACAGGAATACGCTCGCTGTCTGTTATAAACGACGATAACTGGTACGATTACCTCAAGCTTATAACAGCCTTTGTTCGACTTGTAGGCTATTCCGGACTTTGCGTTTACATTGATGAATGTGTAAATCTTTACAAAATACCGAACAGAATATCGCGTGAAAATAATTACGAAAAAATACTTGCCATGTTCAACGACACAATGCAGGGACGTGCTCCCGGAATGATGATCGTTTTTGGCGGTACTCCACAGTTTCTCGAAGACAGCAGACGTGGGCTTTACAGCTATGAAGCTTTGCGAAGTCGTTTAGCTGACGGTCGTTTCGGCGGAGGAGAGCTTCGTTCACTGATGCAACCCGTAATAAGACTTCGCAGACTTTCCGACAGTGAGCTGTATGCACTTGTAATTCGTCTTGCGTCACTGCACGGTGAATATCACAAATGGCAGCCTCGTGTAACGGAAGAAAATATGCGTGACTTTCTCATGGGTTCTCTCTCCCGTGAAGGTGCCGATTCAATGATAACTCCCCGTGAGGTAATACGAGATTTCGTAACGCTTCTCGATTTGCTATATACAAACACAGATAAATCCTTTGAGGATATTGTCGGCGCAGTACAGCGAACAAGTGTTTCAAGAGATATCGATGATGCAGATGATGACACGAGCATGACGATAGCCACAGCCCAGGCGAACACTTCTGCAAATGCTAATTCTGCCAACACAACTCCGACTAAACCGAAAATTACTCTTGACGATATCGAGTTTTAATTCAACAATGCACAGCTTTGATTGTGCCTAAATTTTAATTTTCACAATGGAGGCTCCAATGTCCGTATTCGACAAATATTCCCCTTTCATTCGTGAATATATCTATTCCCACGGCTGGGACTCACTTTCTCCCGTACAGGTTGCGGCCGCTGAGATACTTTTTTCATCTGACTGCAACCTTCTTCTGCCTTCTCAAACTGCATCAGGCAAAACAGAAGCCGCTTTTTTCCCGATACTCTCCGAATTTTACGATGATATGCCAAATTCCTTCGGTGCTATCTATATAGCTCCGCTGAAATCGCTTATCAATGACCAGTTCGGGCGAATATCTGAGCTTTGTGACGAAACCGGTATACCTGTCTATCATTGGCACGGTGATGTGGCAGCCTCACACAAGCAGAAGGCTCTTAAAAATCCACGCGGAATTTTACAAATCACGCCGGAATCGCTTGAAGCTATGCTTATCACACGTTCGTCAGACCTCATTCGACTTTTCGGTGATCTAAGATATGTAGTTATCGATGAAATTCACACGCTCACGGGAGTTGACAGAGGAAATCAAATAATCTGTCAGCTCAGCAGACTTCGTGAAAAAACAGGTGTATCTCCAAGACGAATCGGGCTTTCCGCAACTCTCGGTGATATGGAAAGAGCAGCGTCATGGCTCGGTGCAGGAAGCGGTCGAGATACAAAAATTCCTGCTATTCCTCCGTCAAAGGTAAAATGGCGACTCGGAATGGAGCATTTCTACATCGTCGATAAGGATGTAGCAGAATCCATGACACCCGAAAACAACCGTCGTGAGGAGCATATTTCCCTCGACAAAGGATACGAATATATCTACGATGCCACAAAAGGCAAAAAAGCTATTGTTTTTTCAAATTCACGAGAAGAAACGGAATACATCTGCGCTACTCTGCGAGAAATTGCGACATACAGAGGTGAGCCTGACGTTTTCCTGATACATCACGGATTTCTTTCGGCAAGCATACGAGAAGAAGCTGAGCTGAAAATGAAGGATGATGACATTAAAGCTGTAGCCTGTGCAACCGTTACAATGGAGCTTGGCATAGATATAGGACGGCTTGAGCGTGTGATACAGCAAGGCTCACCCAATACAGTATCGTCATTCCTGCAAAGGCTCGGCAGATCCGGCAGACGTGGTGATCCGCCTGAAATGATGATGGTATTCCGTGAAGAAAATGCACTTCCGAATACTCCCCTTCCACAGCTAATACCGTGGGAACTGCTGAAGGCTATTGCTATTGTACAGCTTTATATTGAGGAACGCTTTATAGAGCCACCTATGCTTCGTCGCTGTCCGTTCTCACTTCTTTTTCAGCAGACCTTATCTGTAGTTGCCTCATCCGGTGCTATAACCGCAAAAGAGCTTGCTCAAAAGATTCTCTCACTCCCTCCGTTTGCATATATCGAAGAAAACGACTACAAAACGCTCCTTCTTTCTATGATAAACAACGACTGGCTCGAATTAACTGACGAACGTGAGATTATCGTAGGTCTGCGTGGCGAACGTCTTGTAAATTCGTTCAAATTCTATGCTGTATTCAAGGACAGCGAGGATTACACGGTTCGCTGTGAATCTGATGAGATAGGCGTTATAACGACTCCACCTCCGGTAGGTGACAGATTCGCACTTGCAGGTCGAGTTTGGGAAGTAGAGGAGCTTGATATTCCACGACATCTTATATATGTAAAAGCAGTTCAGGGCAAAATGGAAATATCGTGGCCCGGTGACTATGGCGAGGTTCACACTCGAATACTTGAAAGAATGCGTCAGGTACTCTGTGAAGATACGGAATATCCATACCTCCGTGAAGGGGCACTTCAAAGGCTGAGAGTAGCTCGTGCAGTCGCTCGAAATACCGGTCTTTGCAATTCATGTATACTTCCACTCGGCGGATACACATGGGCATTGTTCCCGTGGCTCGGTACACGCAGTTTCAGAACCTTACGCAGATATCTCGTAAGAAATGCAGGCAAATTCAAGCTTACCGGCATGGATTTTGAAGGTTGCTATTATATGACCTTCAAGCTTGAGGGCGGTCGTGGTGATGATCTAATGAAAATGATAGCAGAAAAGATCGGCAATGAAGGAATTGATCTCGACTCACTCATAAATCCAAACGAAACCCCTGTTTTTGACAAATACGACGAATTTATCCCAAGTGAACTTTTACAAAAGGCATATCGTGAGGATAAACTGCGCTCTGATGAAATTCTGAATCGGCTTGAAAATTACGGCTTTAAGCTGTAAGCCATGGAAAAACATATTCAGCCACACTATTTTTAATATTACATCTCCCAAAAGGAGTTTATTATGCCTGATTATATCTCTATACGCGGTGCGCGTATGAATAACCTAAAAAATATTTCTATAGACATACCGCGTGATAAGCTTGTGGTTTTTACAGGTCTCTCCGGTTCGGGAAAATCCTCTCTTGCTTTCGACACAATATATGCAGAAGGTCATCGACGCTTTGTTGAATCACTCTCGTCCTATGCTCGTATGTTTATCGGTCAAACATATTCAGCCACACTATTTTTAATATTACATCTCCCAAAAGGAGTTTATTATGCCTGATTATATCTCTATACGCGGTGCGCGTATGAATAACCTAAAAAATATTTCTATAGACATACCGCGTGATAAGCTTGTGGTTTTTACAGGTCTCTCCGGTTCGGGAAAATCCTCTCTTGCTTTCGACACAATATATGCAGAAGGTCATCGACGCTTTGTTGAATCACTCTCGTCCTATGCTCGTATGTTTATCGGTCAGCTCGACAAGCCCGATGTTGACTCGATAGAAGGGCTTTCACCGGCAATTTCGATAGATCAAAAAACCACATCGAAAAACCCTCGCTCCACTGTCGGAACAGTTACAGAAATTTATGACTACCTCCGTTTGCTCTATGCACGTCTTGGAGTACCGCATTGTCCTGTATGTGGCCGTGAAATTCGTCAGACCTCCGTTGACCTGATTATCGACAAGCTCATGGAAATGCCCGTTGGCGAAAGATTTATGATACTCTCCCCCGTTGTTCGAGGAAAAAAAGGCAGACAGGAAAAAATTCTCGCTGACGCTAAGAAAAACGGCTATGTTCGTGCAAGAATCGATGGAATTTTATATGATCTCACAGAGGATATCGAGCTTGACAAAAATCTCCGTCATACAGTCGAGCTTGTTATTGACAGACTTGTGATGAAGGAAGATCTACGCAGTCGTCTTACCGATTCAGTTGAATGTGCTTTGCGTGAATCTGACGGATCTGTACTCTGTGTAACTGTCCCTCGTGATGGTGAGTCTGTAGAAACTGAATTTTCAACAAACTATGCTTGTCCTGAGCATGGTATCTCCTTCGGTGAGCTGGAGCCTCGTATGTTCTCGTTCAATAATCCGTTTGGTGCCTGCCCGACCTGCAGCGGACTTGGTGTTCTGCGTTCTGTTGATCCACGCAAGATTATTCCCGATAAGTCACTTAGCCTTGGTGAAGGTGCCATTGCTGTAAACGGCTTCAAAACTCTTACCGATGACTCATGGAACGGCCCTTTGATTCTGGCAGCTCTCGAAAAATACGGAATAACTCTTGATACTCCTATCAAGGATTTCTCAAAAAAAGCATATGACACTCTCCTATACGGTTCACCTGAGGTTCTTACCGTCACACGTTCTTTCGGCGGTCACAAGCAGCTTCAAACTACTGCATACGAAGGTCTTATCAAAATGATTGAAAAGCGTTCTCAACCCGGTGGCGGTGCATGGGAGCACGAATATTACGAGCAGTTTCTTACCGATGTTGACTGCCCTGACTGTCATGGTGCAAAGCTCAATCAATCTGCACTCGGCGTAACTGTCGGTGGTAAAAATATCCATGAATTTTGCATGATGTCCGTTAAGGATTCTCTGAAATTTACAAATTCGCTCACTTTCTCGGATATGGAAATGCAGATTGCGCATGAAATACTGAAGGAATTACGCAGTCGTCTTGGTTTTCTTGTATCAGTTGGGCTGGATTATCTCTCACTTGCAAGAAAATCTGCTACTCTCTCCGGTGGCGAGGCTCAGCGAATCAGACTTGCAACTCAGATAGGCTCATCTTTGGCAGGTGTGCTTTACATCCTTGACGAACCTTCTATAGGACTTCATCAGAGAGATAACACAAAGCTTATCAAAACCCTGCAAAGTCTGCGTGATCTCGGAAATTCTGTTATAGTTGTAGAACACGACGAAGAAACCATGCAGGCGGCAGATTACATCGTTGATATCGGTCCGGCTGCCGGTATACATGGTGGTGCTATTGTGTCACAGGGCACTCCGGCAGAGGTTTCAGCTGACCAAAATTCAGTTACAGGTGCATTTTTATCAGGCAGACGAAAAATCGAGGTTCCGACTATCAGACGTGCCGGAAACGGAAAAAAGCTCACTATAGTCGGTGCAAGGGAAAATAATCTCAAAAATATCGATGTAGATATACCTCTCGGATGCTTTGTTTGCGTTACAGGTGTGTCAGGCTCGGGTAAATCATCTCTCGTAAATTCGATTCTCTATCGTTCACTGGCGGCAAAGCTGAATCGTGCGATAACCTTCCCGGGTGATCACGACAGAATAGACGGTGTAGAAGCACTCGACAAAATAATCGCAATCGACCAGTCCCCTATCGGACGTACTCCACGTTCAAATCCTGCTACCTACACAGGTCTTTTCAACGATATACGAAACCTGTTTGCTCAAACTCCCGGTGCGAAAATGCGTGGCTACAGTAGCGGACGTTTTTCGTTCAATATCAAGGGTGGCAGATGTGAAGCCTGCGAGGGTGATGGCGTAAAGAAGATAGAAATGCATTTTCTCCCCGACGTATATGTGACCTGCGATGTATGCCACGGAAAACGCTACAATCGTGAAACACTTGAGGTTAAATACAAGGAAAAATCCATTGCGGATGTACTTGAAATGACAGCTGACGAGGGAGTTGAATTCTTCCGTGATCTTCCAAAAATCGCAAACAGACTTGAACTGCTCTGCAAAGTCGGTCTGGGATATATCAAAATAGGTCAAGCCTCAACAACTCTTTCAGGCGGTGAAGCACAGAGAGTAAAGCTTGCGACCGAGCTTTCAAAGCGTTCCACAGGTCGAACACTGTATGTTCTCGATGAACCTACAACGGGCCTTCATACAGCTGATGTTGAAAAGCTTATCGCAATACTGCAAGCACTGGTTGACGGAGGTAATACTGTCGTTGTTATAGAGCATAACCTTGATGTTATCAAATGTGCGGATCACATCATAGATATGGGTCCCGAAGGTGGAGATGGCGGTGGTATGGTTATCGCACAGGGTACACCGGAGGAAATTTCTACGGTAGAAGCTTCTTACACAGGACAGTACTTAAAAGACAAGCTGAAATTCTAATCAAATCTTAATCTGCCCATGCCTTGACACGATAAATAGATTCGTGCTATAATTTTCATACAGTCATTTGAACCGTTTATACAAACGAAAGGACACTATCATGAAAAAACGCACGACCGCTGTTATTGTTTATCTTATCGCAGCAGTCCTTCTCATTTGCGGAGTTTATTATGTAACGCTCCCGCCAATATCGATTTATTCCGGCGCATTTTGGACTTTCATGTTCTTTATTGATGCCGTAATATTCGTTTCTTACTTTATAATCGGCCTTATCACGGGGAAATTTTTCACTGAAACTGTAAAAATGCCCTCAGGTAATATAGATTTTCGCACATCAATGAACGGTCATAAGCCGAAATTCTATAAAGTACAACTTGTTTTAACTATTGCAGTTATCGTTTTCCTCGTTATCGGCTCGCTGATCGGCTCAGAAGTTTTCCGTGCAAAAACCTATTCCTCACTCATAAACGTACAGGAAAAGGATTTCGCAGATACTATTGCAGAAACTGAATATGTTTCCGATATTGCACTCATGGACACAGCTTCCGCAAGGATAATCGGTGCAAGAACACTCGGTACACTCTCCGATCTTGTATCGCAGTATGAGGTTGCATATGATTACACGCAGATAGCAATGACCGACGGTGCTTCATCTAAGCCGTACAAGGTAGCTCCTCTTGAATATGCTTCATTTATCAAGTGGCTCACAAACAGCAGTTCAGGTATACCGGGTTATGTAAAGGTTGATGCAGTTGAATTTTCCGCTGAATTTGTCCGTCTGTCAGATTCTTATATCAAATACAGCCCTTCCGCTTATTTCAGCCAGGATTTGTACCGTGCACTCAGATTTGCATATCCGACTAAGATTTTCGGCAGTATCTGCTTTGAAGTCGATGACAACGGACATCCGTATTGGGTAGCTTCTACCATGAAGCCAAATGCAGGTCTTTTCGGTGCAATGGACGTTGACACAGTTATCACACTTGACGCTTGCACAGGAGAAACTGTTGAATATATCCCATCCGAATCTCCTGACTGGATCGATATCGTTTATTACGGCAATCTCATTACTCGAAAATATGACTGGTACGGTATGCTGTCGGGCGGTTACCTCAATTCTGCCTTCAGTCAATCGGGATGCGTTGTTACAACAGATGATTACGGTTACAAAATCATTGGCAATGACGTTTATATTTTCACAGGTGTGACTTCGACCGCAGGAGATGAGGCAAACATCGGCTTTATCCTTGCAAACAGTCGCACAGGCGATTATCTTTATTTTGCAGTTCCGGGTGCTGAGGAATATTCCGCAATGTCAGCGGCAGAAGGCTCGGTTCAGCAATACGGCTACAGAGCTTCATTCCCGTCTCTTGTAAATGTAGGCGGTGAGGCAACCTATATCATGGTATTAAAGGATGCCTCCGGTATTGTAAAAATGTACTCTATGGTAAACATGGAAAACTACAACATTGTAGTTACAAGCGATACTCAAGATGATGTTTTCCGTAAATATAAAGCCGCACTTCGTCAAAACGGCTCTAAGGTTTCCTCAGATGAGCTAATTAACGAAGTGATAACAGTTGATGAGATACTCTACATTACGATGAGTGGCGAAACTACTGTTTATATAAAGGCTCCAACAGGCATTTATGGCATGGAATTTGACGAAAGTGTATTATTCATCGAAGAAGGTGACAAAATCACCGTAGCATATTCCGAGAAAAACGAAAATGGCGTGACACGCATAAACAATATCGTAAAATAATAAAACAACGCGGTATTCACTCTGCTCTTACACTGAGCTGTGAATATCGCGTTATTTTTTTGACTCTTTCTCTTGATAAATTATATGCTGATTCTCATTGAACTATACCTGAATTTTCAGGAAATAAGATTATATTCACCCAACCTCAACAAGTGGTGTCACCTGCTTTACTTCACCGTCTTTTCCGATATACAAGCCCGATGCAAGCCTTATTTCACCATTTACACCGATATAAATATTCGACAGTATCGTTTTAAGAAGCTCGCTCGTTACATAACACGATCTGCTTGATGTTGCACGACCTACTGCACAAACTCTGTATTGTACAGTTTCAGCGCCAAGTGGTATCGTATCTGTAAATGAAGTCGAAGTACCCGCATAAATCAGCGTATAATCTCCTCCGTCAAGTGATCTTTCAAGCACAAATCCATTGGTTGCAGGGTAGTTTCCGTCTTCGATATACTTCCATGTGAGCTTTGACGGGGCACGAACAATGGGTGTTTCGCACTGAAGCTCAAACGGTGGACGTGGTCTGTTTTGATATGACACCACATAAAACGGACTCTCTACCTCAACCAGCTCGATATAATCCTCTCTTGCATCGTTTGCTGATTCGTATACACCCATATATAAAGTAACGTAATACATCGAGCCTACAGCATGACTTTCAGATACATATCTGCTTACCGAAGCACTTGTGAATTTAGCAGTATAGACATTTGACATCGTCCAATAATTCACATCAGCGTTTTTATAATGCTCTATCAGCCCAACACCGGCAGTAGGTCTTCCAAGCGGATCTTTTATACTCCACGATATAGTATGTGCCATCTGATTTCTCGGGCCGGGGCAAGTCAATGTGACCTCGGGACTAACGCTATCAAACGATGTACGCCAGGTGAAATCCATACCGTCAGTAGAGGCTTCATCTATTTGGCGATCGTCATAAAAAACGTACATTCCCGAAAGATTCACAGTTTTCACGTTATCGTTATACGGAAAAGTAACGCTCTGCTTTTCTCCAAACGGCTCTGCGTTTATCAATCTCGTATATCCGTTGTATTTCAGCGTGAGCTTAACAGATCCGTTGTAAAACTGTGCTGTTGAGCTTTGATAACCGAGTGTGACATACAATGTTTCGCCATCTGTTTCAACTCGCAGGTATCCTGAAAAATCGCTGTACCTTGAACCAAGCTTTAATTGCTCAACACTGCGAAATAACAGTTTCATCTTTATCCTCCCACGTTAATTCTCGGACAGCAGTACAAACAGCTCACCATCACCTAAAGATGAAGGAAGTGACGTACCGTAACCGATATTTCTGACTACCTGCTTTCCTGTAGCATCAGCTGCCGCACGAAGCTCACCCGTCATTGAGCCACCTGAACGAAGCAGATAATTCATCGCCGCGACTCCACCAAGCATATTTGCATTTTCAGCAAGTCCAACCGTCGCAAGAGCATCTACAGCCGAGGTTACGATGCCACATTTGTTTCTGTCAGTTCTTGTGTCTGTTATCATATCTGACGTTACTTCTACAGCTGAAGCAGGTACAGTAATCTCAGCGATAACAAGATCCTTGATGCTGTCATTATTCAATGCACCACCATCTGTTAAGACAAGCTTAAACTCTCCTGCCAACGAATTGAGCCTGAGCATAACGGAATATGTTACTCCCTTTGCAAGAGTGAACGTCTGTGCAGTTTTCTGCCATGCCATATACCCTCTTATCCATGCGATTCCCGATGATATTTCAACAGTATATCCTGATTTTGGCACAACCTTGAAGCTGTCCTCACCACATATACCATCCTTATAAAAGCACTCTATCATCTTCGCAAAGAATACCGAATCAACTGCCTTATCCCCTCTCGGAAAGCCTCCGACAGTTTCTACTACCTCCGTTGAATCGAACATACCGCCATACACCGGCAAGGTTATTTCTGCCATTGTAAAACTCCTTTCTAATATTGTATTCGAGGACACATCTGCAAAAAATGAGCCTCTTTGAATTTCTTAATTTCCTTCACACCGACATTACACGTTTGACACGTCTTATTTCTTCACCAAATGACGGGCATATCAGGCAAAGTCCGTTTTCGTAAACTGTATCCACTGCTGTAAGTCGCAAAGCATAGGACAAACCAAAGCCCTCATCAACAACGTCACAAATATCTCCTATCAAATAGTCTTTACCATATCTTGGTAGCGCATCTGTGTCCGTTTCAGCAGTCACATACAGTCCCCTCGGATATTTTGCCAAAGTTTCCGTACCTCTGATCCTCAGCGCAGTCTGATATTCCGTTTCATCGGCAAATTTTGAAGGTGCAATATCGGTTGCTTTTTTATAAATCTCACGCTTTTCACCGTTTTCCGATCTATCGACTGTTACAACAGTACCATCGCTTCCCTCAACATATGCTACATTTTTGAAATCGCTCGAATCCTGCTCAAGTGATATCGAAACTATATTTCCAAATGATGCCGAAAATATAGCAGGCTGTGTCGCTTCAATCGACTCCGAAGACCTATCGATTCCCTGCACTATACGGAATATCGGCTTCATTCTCTCACTGTCAAGTGTTATTTTATACGATGCGCCGTATGGTTTTAGCACAGAATACACCCAGTCAGACAGATTATCCCACTCATAAGGCAATACTGCTGTATCGGATATCACTGCCGATTCACCGATAATTATATCAAGTCCTCGTAAATTTGCTTCTACTGCTGACACTACCGCCTCTGTTACAGTTCCGCTGTACGATGCCTTGCCTATCATTCGTCTGTCACTTAAAAGCACCTCAAGAAGATGCCCACCAAGCTCACAGCTGTTGTCCTCATCGCTTACAAGATACTCTATTCTCCCACATCTTTCTCCATCCGTTACATAAACAGCCTTCTCGAACACAGCTATCATTTCTCGCGGAAAATGCAGAGTGAATGAGCCGATTTCAAAATATCTTTCCGACCATACTACAGATGTAAGTGAATCTATCGGGCCAAATATCAGCGAAAAATCCTTGTCCAAAAGGAATATCTCAGTCTTTTGATGCATATTGCACCTCACATTCCGTAATACAGTGGCGTGAATGTTATCTCTGCATCAACAAATTCCTCACCGCTGTCACAAGTAATGCTGACTGAATTATCTCCCGGAATAAGACTGAAAAATCTGCTGTTTTTATCGAACACAAAGCTTCGTTCGCCATTTTTAGTGATATTTTTTCGTGCCTCTCTCGTATCTATTATAAGAACATCTCCGTCATCAAGAGTTATCGGACATTTTACAAAATCCTCTCCGCATACAATACCCGGATGAACGACAGCACCTCCTGAAGCAGCGATCTTTGCAACCAGTCCACATTCACCGTCACCGGTATTTTTGAGTACAGCGCTGTCTGTTGTGCGATACATACCTGAAACAGAGCCTGAACCGGCCATAAAATTCATCGGAAATGTCAGCATCGGTGCAACGTCACGGAATGGAACAACAACATCCTCTGCGTCACGGAAAAATACTCCTGGTGCGATAAACAAAACATTCACCTCTGTACTGTCGTAAAATGTACCACGATTAAATTCAGCTTCGTCATACGGTATAACAGATATTTTCCTGTGTACGCCACCGAACGCAACATCAAGCTCACATTCAGCCTCAGGGTCAAGCATTGATACAATAAGTCTGCGTACTTCATCTGCTCTTTCAGGGAGAATTTCAAAGCTAAGTCCTATTTCACGCTCTGCAAAACGCTTTTTCTGTGGATATCCGCCTACCCTGCTTGCGTACGGTGCAAGTACCACATCAAATCCTGCCGAACCGAATCCTGTCATTCCACCTTCAATAAGACGGCAATCTGCTGTAGGGGATATCTCAAGCTCTCGAATTCGCCCGTACTTCTTTGAAATCAGTTTTATTAAGTAGTCTGTCATAAACGGAATATCGCCTCACTTTCACGTCGTATTCTTCTTGCAATCCTGTACGGTGAGTTTGTTTCATCACGAAGATAAATATTCTGCGTTACAGCTCTGCCACTTCCCTGACCGACAGATGAAACACCTCTCATCGCTGTAACTCCATAAACAGAATTCATTGCTCCGCTTACAAAAGGCGAACCGTCCAAAATACCTTCTGCGATACCTCGTGATATCATAACTCCGACCTCATCTCTCATAAGCCTTGACGGTGATGATATTTGATAATATGCCTTCAAAGCTGTATTTGCTTCCTCTGCAACCTGTTTTATCGCAGAAACGACCTCAGCCCCCGCCGAACGTATACCGGAAGCTACTCCTGACATGATATTTCCACCAATAGATGACCACCCACTTGACTGAAATGCTGATATTGCCTGTGACGCTATCAAGCTGACCGCAGAGGTTACAGCACTGCCACCTGATGACACACCGCTTGATATTGCAGAAACCGCCTGTGTGCCTGCCGAAGACCAACCTGCTCCTGTAAATGAAGCTATCGCAGCTGTAGCAGTATTCTGCATCGTTGAAGAAATATTTTCTGCCATTGCCGTAACGGATTCAGATACTCCCGACAACGCTTGTGCCATGGAAGCAGATATTCCGTCAGCTGCAAACGCCTGTGCCATAGAGGTATTTATTCTTGTGCCAAGCTCGCGTATCTGAAATTCAAGCGAAGTTGCCGATGCCGAAAAGGATGAAGTATCTAACGCAACTCCTATAACAATCGATCCATCTGCCATAGTTTTTCTCCTTTCTTAAGGCTTGTTTGAATTATTCTGTATTTGCTCTCTCTTTGGCAAACGAACTGCCGCTCTTGCACGTCTTAACTGCTTTCGCAAGCCATCGTCCGCTATTTTCGTCACGTCAATGCTCCTCAATTCAACCGTCTGCATAAATGCACAATCTCGTGGCAAGCATCGCAATAATGCCATAAATTTCCACCAATGCATATTGATCTCGTTCAAATCTATGCCATACACAGCCATAAACGATGCAAAAATACGTTCGCTGTCTATCTCAAAATCGAATACAGGCATATTTTTTGACGAGCTTTGTGCGTGTTTTGCGTTATTTTCACTTGTATACAAAGCATCACCGCATAGTGCAAAGCATCCGGCTTCACGAATAAATTCCTCTGCCAACGAACGATTCTTACACAAAGCCGAACGGATGGCAGGACAGACCAGCATTGCCGCACAGTCTGCCACTGTTAAACCATCAAGTTCTGTTTCAAGCAACTCGGTAAAGAGTATCCAGCGACGAAAATCAGTTATAAGCTTGTACGAAATACCACCAACCGTGATACTGCTCGGCAATCTGTCGCAAATTAGCGATGCTTTTCCACTCACCTCACCGACTGACATCACATTACCACCGCCTCAGCACCGCCAAGCTCAGCGATACGAGTGGCGAATTTTTCGGTCACACGCTTATCAACATCCTCACGGAATTTTTTCAAAGCTTCAAGCTGTTCATTCACGAACATTATAAAATCAACATACGCTCCCATGTGTGCCTCAAAACTGCTTCTGTCACCACAAATAACCACTACCTTATCTTCTCCGAAAACTGCTTTGAAAAATTCACCTATCATTCCACATACACGCTCTATTTCTTCAGGTGTATTCTTTTCGCTTCCATCTGTAGCTTCATAGTTTTCACGCAATTCCTCAAGCGCAAGGTTTATTCGCTTCATACATTCGCTGTCACTGATATCAAAGTAGTGTTCGGCACCATTCCAGCTCCATGTGTGGTTTCTTATCGTGTTTTCCATCGTTGCTCTCCTTTCCGTTATTTGAATCAATCAGCAGTAAATACACCGCTGGCTTTTACAAAAGTTCCTGTAATAATATCGCTTACCGCCTTCATCGTGCCTGTATAGCATAGTGCATCTGTGCCTTCACCACATTCGTCGGGAATAACGGAATAGGTTCGCTTTACAGCATGATATACTCCCTCTGTAGAAGTAACATCGAACAAATCTACAGCTATAATATCAACCCTTGCCTCCTCGCCTACAAGCTCACGATCTGTTATAAGACGTATCTTATCGATAACGGCGTTTCCGGCGTAAACCTCAAGCTCATAATCGATTTCAGGTGCATAGCCCGTCACATCTGTTCGCTTTGTTATCTCATGAATATATCGTCGTGAATAATTGATCGGATTTTTTGTTTCCATAAATTCGGTAAAGCCTTCGCCTATCAAGGACCAAATCGGGCTTTCCGCAGTTCCTGTGTTCATGTAATGCTGTCTGTCAGCTCTTTTTACAATAGCCATTGTTTACTCCTTTATTTTTAATTTTCACAAAACCAACTGAGTCTGTATGATGCACGATACTCCTCCTCGCCATTTTCGTAGACCGCAGATTTTGAAGCACCGTTCATTATCTCAACCTTGCCGTCAACCAGAGAAGACAGCGAGGTTTCCTTTATATATCCGGAAATATCTGAAAAAAGCTTCACTGCATCAAGCCTGTCACTAACCGAACGTCCTGCACAGCGTACCCGTATTTCAAACGGTATTCCCATAATGTACGAACCGTCTATGTATTCACGCAATCTTTCTCCACCGCCGATAAGCCATATCGTTGCACAATTTTCACGCCATACCTCAGGAATAAACGTCACTTCTCCGTCAATTCCATTGAAGTAATCGCATAATAGCTCAGGTAATCTTATTTCATCCATATTTTACCTCCTGCATTGACCGTGCGATTTTTCCCTGACGATGATGAAGTAAGAGCAGAACCGGCTATATTCGCCCATTTTGCACCATCGATTGCCTTTGCTGCTTCAAACCAACGTGCACAAGCGTGTGGATGATGCTTTCGATTAAATTCACGATCTGCATAGTAACATTTGCTTGCATGATTGGCAGACCACGTCACTTCACCTCGATTTCCATCACCTGAGGCGTGTCCTGAATTACATAATGCACCCGTATTGTACGGTACAAATGGTTCGCAGGATGCAAGTATCGCTGATTCTAACGCTCTAAGTGCTGTCGGAACTCGCCCATCAATAGAATGAATGATCGCGCCAAGCTCTGTCGTAATATTGATATTTATCATCCACAGTACCTCACTTTAATTTCAAGCGAATATGCCCTGTATCAGCACCGCCGTTAAAATATCCTACTTCATTTACTCTCGCCACAACTTCATCAGCTTCACCTGCACGAAGTACGCAAATATCACCGTAATGCGCCATCGGAAATTTGCAAGGCTCACCGTTTTTATCATAGCATCTGCTTCGGCCCGTAAAATAGTACACCGTCACTCCCGCTTCCTTTTGCATATCAGGCTCTACTGTAAATATCTCTCTTACGAGGACATCCTCGAGGGTGTATGAATCGTAAGATGCTTCATAACCCTCATCCTCGCCGAGAAAACGTCTGTATTCGATCCTCCCGTTAAGAAAACCGTTCATATTAAACCTCCGTTTCCCGTATTTTGCCAATCAGAACCATCTTGTAAGAAGTCCGCATCGCATAAGACGATTGTACGCCTTTGGAGAGATACGAAAGCCTCCGACAGAATGCTTCCATGTATCGGCATAAGTAACACTCACATCCCCTACAGATTCAACCTTTACCGCTGTATTTTTGCTTCCCTCGGCTGAATCCATAAAATCAAGCTGTTCATGCACCGCAAGCTCAAACTGATCACGCTGTTTATCTGTCATATCAGCTTCTGTAAGCGGATATATGAACGACAGCAGTGTATCTCGCCCTCTCTTGTCTGTTTTTTCAGCCATAGCTTCACCTCATCAGATAAATCAGCCGATATAGCGCACTGCAAGCTCAGGATAGATAGTCTTGAATGCATAAAGCACATCCATTGAAAGTATCTCACGCTTGAACTTCATATCATAGCCTCGTACAACACGGAGAGATATACCGTTGTATGTTGTAACATAGGATTCAACGCCTGCCGGTGTCTGCAATGGTCTTGTGATAAAAGCAAATGCATCCGGATGGAATACAAGATTTGCTGAATGGCTCGGCAGAAGCTTAACCTCAGCATTTGCAGAAACAGTCGCATTCGGGTATACCTTGACCGTCACCTCATTACCGGAAATCACGGCATTTTCAACAACTGCAAATGTTGCACCTGCGATACTCAAAATATCCCCCTTTGTAAGTGTACCTTCTGTGCTTGCTTTAAGAGTTATAGCAGAAGCATTTACAGCATTGTTCTTGACCGTCAATGTTCCACTATATGAAACTGAATGTGTTGGAACAGCCTGAGACATATAGTTTTCAATGCCAAATACCTTACCTATAGAGCCTGTACGAAGCGCAGTGGAAGAACCACACTTTTCAGCGTTAACAATAGCCGGTACCTGCTTGAGCTTTGAGGCCGCAAGTGGATTCCAAACTGCACATCTTGCACCTGCAGGTACCTTCTGCATATCAAGTGCATAGGATGCCGCCGCAATATCGTCAAGTCCATCGGGAGTTTCGCCTGCTGTACCCGCAAAGGTCGGAATATCCTTATAAAGGGAAAGTCCCTCTGTGTTTATCTTCTCAGCAAGAGCAGCGGCAGCCGGTTCGATAAACATACGGATAACGGAATCAAAATCACACGCCGCCTCAATAGCTCCAACCTGCATATCAACCGTTGCAAGATGATCGAGCTTTACATCGACAGTGTCATTTTGCATATTCTGCGGAGTAACTCCGGAGGACTGATCAAATTCGCTTGCAGTAAGCTTTACAGGACATCTTACCGACACTGTATCGCCCTGCTTTGCCGCACCTCCATCGATATTTTCCTTGTAAATCAGATTCGGAAAAACGAGATTGTCGATAAGTCTGGGGAGAGTTTCTCTTGCGACCTGCTTAACTGAAAATTCAAATTTTGCCATAATTTTAATCCTTTCTTTAATTGAAAATTTTTCCTTGATTATATTTTTTTAATGCGTTTATAAAAATCTCTGTCGTTCATGCTGTCAGCATCGTTTGCTTCATTTTTGTGTGGCATACCTATACGCATTTTGGACAGTGCTGACTTCGACTGTGCTTTGTCCTCGAAAAGATATGATGCGTTCGTTTTCAGTGCTTCTATCTGCTCGGAAATACCGTGTATACCATCCTCATCGTATGTCACACTCTGCATATCTACAAGCTTCATGACAAGCTCACGATTCTTTACTCCCGCATTGTCAAGCTCACGTTCCATCTCATTCTGTACACGCACTGACATTATCTCGGCTTCATGCTGTTGCTTAAGCTCAGTCATATCACCGATATCCATACCGTTTTCCACTGCTTTTGCAAGAAATTCTTCATATGACAGCTTCTCACTGCCAAAAATCTCCGAAATATCCGGCATATTTTAATCCTCCTTAAAATTCATTTAATAGCTCGTAGCCATTTCGTCTGTTATCCATTTTTTTCGGTATTCCTCCGCTGTTCTTACGCCTGCTTCAAGCTCACTTAAATCTCTTGCACGATGTGTTTCGGAATCTATGAAATAAGAATCATCAAAGGTCACGCTTACTTCTGTATCCACATCGACCGGAATATCAAACAGCTCTGCACCTGCCCATAAAATCGCTCGAACTACACTGCGAATAAAGGCTTCAAGCTTTTTTTGATGCTTGACTGCGTTCTGTCGCATATCCTGTCGTTCACCCATGTATTGTGTTGCAGTGAGCCTTGTTCGACCATCAAGTCCACTGAAATTATAGTGATGTGTGCCAAGACCACAGCGGAACGAAAGATAATTTAGCTGTGCCTGTACTGCATCGCTGTTTTCCTGCGTTCTCAGCTCAGGATTATGCTCCATTATCATTGGATGCTCCGAAAAATCACCATCGCCAAGAGGCACGAAAAGCTGTTGTGCTACATCATCAGGTGTAAGAATATTCCCGTTTTCATCACGCGATATGAGCGACTGGTTGAGAAAAACCTTCTTTCCACCAAGCTTTATATCTCTGCAAAAATTGTTGAACGCAAGATCTACACCCTTTAGACAGTCGATAGCATCAGCAAAAACCGAAACTCCCAAACCGGTGCTGTCGTCATAATTGTTCTGAATATTCGGGCTGAGAATCGCAAACAACGGAACAAATGAGCCTGTATGTATTTCGGAAGCCGTAAATTCCATATCCCTCTGCACAAGCTCGCCATTTTCACGAAAATAGAATTCGTTTCTTATGACATATCCATCATTTTCCAGCTCGTGCGTTTCGATATAAACATATTCCTCACCATGCAGTATACCCTCGGATATAAACGCTGCTTCTGTAATTTTGCCGTTACGCACACTCAGCGGTATGATATGTGAAGCATCGACCCATTCAAACGATATTGCACCGTCACCATCGACAAAAAGCGTACCGTCATCACCTACAGTAAGTCCGTCAAGACGAAGAATAGCGGCACCTGTTCCAACAGCAAATGCTTTTTCCACAAGACGGTTTGCCTGTGTCATAAAATCTGTTCTGCGGAAAACCTTACCTACAAACTCTGCACCGGCTTCATCCTCAACTCGTATAACAGTACGGTCATTAAGAAGCAACGATGCCCAGTCCTCGGCAATTTTCTTTGCCATATTCATACGATACAGCTCTCTTTTGACTACATTTCCACCATTCGTATTTTCGTAAAATTCGTGAAATGAGCGTTCATGCCCCTTCCACCATGCTTCCCATTCGGCGATTTTTTCGTAATACGCAGAGCATAGCGAAAAATCTTCCCCGTATCTTGCGCATAAAATTTCTCTGATCTCCTCGCCGATCATTTTATCAACTCCTTTCTTTTTGTTTGCTTGTTACCACTACAAATACTTTTTCATATACCTCTCGATAGAATATTCCATCGCATCAAGTATATCGATATCCGAGGTAAAATTGTCAAGTCGCTTATCCGTCGTTGACTTTTCATCCCATACAGCGGATGCCAAACCCTCTCGCAGGATACTGCATTCTCGAAGAAGCTTGAATCTCCCCGTTGATAAAAGCGAATTGACAAATGCAATACGATCGGCAATAGGGCGTTTAGCACAATCCATCACCGTTACTGTATCACCCCTCGCAGCCAAAAATCGTCGAAGGCCCGTAATAAGATACTGTGCTTCACTGTCTGCAAAAACATAACGCACCTGTACATCTCGCCATCGCTCACGAATTCCTTCAAGAAAATGCAGAAATTCGTTGTTTATCCTCGTCGGATCGATCTCGCCTTTATCCCCTGCAACTGCACGTTCACTGATAACACACAGCTTTCGCTCTTTTACAAACGCTGTCGCAACGAATGTAGTTTTTGATCTGTTACCGCCAAAATCCACGCCAATGTTAATAAATTCCATTTCATCGACTGAAATATCATCTACCGTAAATAATGCGGGAGCATCGGCAAATTTGCGATAAATCAAGCCCTCTGCCGCACATCGCTGTCCAAGAATATCTCTGCGATACCAGACGGAATCCTTATCATATTGAGCCGTTATTTCCGTTATTCTTTCCTGCGGAATAAGCGGATTATCAAAAATGGTGAAATGTGCGTAATTATAATAATTTCCGCCAAGGCTTTCTTCTGATGCATATCTGTCAAGGTAATCCTTATATATCGGATGCGACGGATTTGATGGATTGAGATCCCAAAATATACGCCGTTTTTTTGCCGCAAGCTGACGGTTACACGCCTCTTTGATGAACGAATCTGAGTGTAGGTTGATTTCTGTGGCTATCCACATACCATACGAATTACCACGAATACGCTTGTAAGAATCAGAATTCTTTCCGCCCGAAAAAATTACTATCCTCTCTCCGAGTTTTGTATTCACAATAAGCGCATCGTTTCCTCGATATCGTGACCACCTGCATCGACCTTCAAATATATTGCACAGACCAAGCCCGTTGCAGTCGCCAATATTCAGCTTTGCATTGCCGAGAGTTGAACCGCTTGCAAGGTGATATTTGTCAGGTGAAGCTTCAAGTAACGCAGCAAAGACAAATACATTGTCAACTGTTTTTCCCGCACGCACCGCACCTTCTGCAACATTTATCGTACAATCATACGCACGTCGCATATATTCACGATGCTTGTCGCCGAAAACATAATTCATGCTCATGACCCATCCCCCTCGAAGATATCCGCACGCAGAGTTTCTATCTCAGCAGAAGCTGTCACTGCACGACGTGATTTTCTCCCGAATATACCATGCACATCGAACAGCTCGAAATACAGCTTTATCGCCGGAACACTTCCCTTCATGGCTGTTTCGACAAGTGAATGAAGCATATACGGTGCATAAATACCACTCATGCGAGAAGTCATATTTCCCGCACATTCCGCAAATGAATCATCAAGTATCCACGAGGTAAATTCTTCCTCAGAAATGCCATATTCTTCAAGCAGCTCCTCAAGCGAACGTCCACTTTGCAGCATCGCATATGCAAGAAGCATTTGCTGTGATTTACAGTTCAGCGAAGATTGTATCTCCATCGTTTTCCTCCTTTCGTTTCTCGCTGTGCCTATATTGTAGCATGATGCAAGCATATCCTTCGCCCCGTAAAATTCCCACAAGCTTCCCACGAGTTGTTCACAATTCCAAAAACAAAAAATGGAGGATAAATCCCCCATTTAATGACATTTTTCAAATATTTTATTTCTAAAATCCCACTTTTCACCGATTAGTGGTGAATCAGCACCAATTTACCCCAACCACCTCATCTTTGCCGAAAAAACGCAAAAGAATTTCGTTACAATTTCGTAATAATTTTTGATACAAAAAAATCCCGTCACACGACCGAGCATCAAGCCGATGACTGTCGTAATGACGGGTGTAAGAGGAAGGCTAAATTAAAACTACACTATTACCAGTTGTATTATACTCCACATTTTGTGTTATGTCAAGCATTTTCTTCAATATATTGAAAATAATTACAATTAAAATTAAATTAACTGCTTAAAGTACGACAGCATCAACAGTCATAATAGTACGTTGTTTATCTGCTCCACGCATTTCAACCGCATAATCAAGCTCCATCGAACCACCACATTCAAAATCGAAGCTTCCCCTGCATTTTTTCGTGTATACAGCCATCTCAAACGCCATTATGGGAGTCTGATAAACTGAAATATGGCGTACTCCTTCTTCACATACGATATTGTTCAGCACAGAGCCTGTACGATATATCGAAACAGAATTCGGTCTTGCCGGATCGTAAACTATTACAGATTCGGTTTCATCCATAGATTCGCCCTCGATATACGATATCTCAATAATTTCACGTCCGCCTTCTGTTCTTCTGCGAAGCTCGCCGATTGTACGGTAAACGTAAACATCATCCTCATCTTCCGGTTGTATTTCCTGAAGCTTCTGCCATATTTCCTCAAACATCTGACGTTCTTCATCAGACATATTTTCGCTTTCGTCGGATTCATCTTCGCCTGCGTTGTATATCTCTGTTTCAGATAATCCCGCATCACGATCAAGCATATCCTGAACAGTAGCGTACATCTCCTCAGGATAATCCTCAGGATTAGCGTGCTTTTCTTCCTTAAACATATCGCGCTTATTTGAAAAGAACGACTGCGTAATCGCATTAGTTCTGTTGTCAGGTAAAATGTGCTTTGACGTAAGTGTCAGCTTAACCATTCTTTTATCTGCGTTATCCATAATTTACCTTATCTGCTCCTATTTGATTTCTGTTTTGTCATGAACATCAGTCATGCTATTGAGTTCATTTACGTTATTGTTTGAATTTGCGTTATTCGCTTCCATTTTTCTTCTGACCTTCGGGAATACAACTGCACAAGCGGGTACAAGAAGTACGCAAGCTGCAAACCAAGCACACGGATCGGCGTAACAAGCAGCATCAAAGCCATACTTATCGACAAATCCAAGTGCAACGATAGCTCTTGCGAACATTTCAAAAATACCGGCAAACATTGCTGTAACACCATATTCAAGTCCCTGCAAAGCGAATCTGCATACCATCAATACGCCAAGCGGGATATAAAGAACGCTGTTTCTGCGTAGATATGTGCGAACATACATGAGAAGCGTATCGAGTCTGGGGTCCTCACGATTGATAAATATCAGTGAAACGTACTCACCGGCGAGGAAAATGACTGCACCGATAACAACGCTGTATACGACTGCAATAAGCATACCGCCCCAGAAGCCACGCTTAACTCTGTCGTATTTTCCTGCACCGATATTCTGACCGCACCATGTAGATATTGTAACACCAAGCGTTGAAAACGGAAGATGTACAAATGACTGTACCTTATGAGCGGCAGTAACAGAGGCGATTATATCAGTACCAAGACCGTTTACGGAAGTCTGAACAAGTACAGAACCTATAGCTGTAATAGAATACTGAAGTGCCATAGGAAGTCCGGACATAAGCAAACGCTTAGATACAAGCATATTGAATCTGCGTTCTTCAGCCTTCACACGGAACACGGTATAGTGCTTACGGATATAGATAAAGCACGCAACCGCAGACACGATCTGTGAAATAATAGTTGCAATAGCAGCACCCTGAACACCGTTTCCGACGATAAATACAAATACAAAGTCAAGAACGATATTAACAACAGATGCAACAATAAGAATTATAAGCGGAGTACGGCTGTTACCCATTGCACGCATAAGCCCCGCCTGAGTATTGTAAGCGATAGTGGCAGGTATTCCAAGGAATATCACTCTAAGATAGTCAAAGGCATCTGAATAGATATCCTCACCGAAATTCATGATATCAAGTATCGATCCCAGTGCCAATGATGTTGCCGTAGTAAGTACCACTGCAAAGAAAAGGCCAAGCCAAACGATATTCCATACACATTTGACTAACATATTTTTATCATTTGCACCGAATGCCTGAGAAACCGGTATACAGAAGCCGGCACACATACCGTCAACGAAGCCTATAACAAGGAAGGTTATCGAACCTGTAGCTCCGACAGCCGCAAGAGCATTCGTTCCGACTCCCTGCCCAACGATAGCCGCATCGACCATATTATAAAACTGTTGCATAAGGTTTCCGAGAAGTATCGGCAAGCAAAACCTCAGCATCAACGACAGCACAGGCCCGTTAGTAAGGTCAAGTGTTGCCTTCTTTTTTGTAGCAGTCGCCATAATGTTCTCCCTAATGAACAAAAATGAAGGGCATTGTGATAATTCATAACGCCCGTATCTCATTTTTTAACCAATTTTTTATTTTTATAGCTTAACTTCTCTCAGTGTAGGATTAAGATTTACCTTTGCACCGTATTTTTCTGCCAATTCAACGGCAAAATTGAACGACTTCAAATCAGCGGTAACATCAGCAGAATGTGCGTCACAGCCAATGCAAACCTCTGCGCCTATTTCACCGCAAAGCTGAATAAATCTTTCATGAGGATAGTGTCTGCGATCTCGAACACCGAGCAGATTTATCTCAAGCGGAATATTCTTTGATTTTGCAAATTCAATAAGTCTTGAATAATGCTTGTCGAATATCTTTTCATCTCCGACAAAATGCATATTATCGGGGTGAGCAGCGTATGTGAAAACTCCCGTTCCAAGTCCTTCTATGACCTGATTTACAAATTTTTCGAGAATTGCTTCATTGTCCGTTCCGCCAACGTGCATACTTCCTATTTCATTATCCAGAAAATGCTGACCGAGAATAAGATAATCTACCTCACGGCTTGTTATCTGCTTGAGCATATCCTCAAAAAACTTAGGATAATACTCCGCTTCGTAACCGATCTTAATATCTATCTTGTCCTTGTATTCCTCTTTCAGCGCAAGAAGTGTGTCAACATAATCATCCATTTCATTGCACAGCATTCTAAAGCCTGACTGATATCCGTTCGGGAAAGGATACGGCACATGATCTGCAAATCCGAGCGTTGTAAGTCCACCTGCAATGGCATTTTCGATATATTCTCTTTCTCTGCCTGACGCATGACGACATCTAAATGTGTGCGTATGCAGATTAGTAATCATTTTCATAACAAAATCCTCCTATAAATTATAAAATTATAAGACCGTCACTAATTTTATCATAATCTCGACGAACTTACAATAGCAGAAATGTGCAATTATTATGTCGTGGAATGTAAAGTTTTTGGAGTGAAATTAGTCTTACCGTGACATAATACATCATTTATGCCTCTTGACAAAATATTTATCGTGTGCTATAATACCAGCACCATGAACATTCGTTCTTGTTCCGCCCGAAAATTTATACGAAGGAGTTATGGAGCAAAATAAGTTTATAAAAAAGCAAAAAATAATTGCATATTGCGAGGCTTGCGGAAATGCACTTTACGATGGTGATACAGCGTATAAGCTGATGTGGCATATATATTGCCCACCCTGCATTGACAGTGCGCTTATCATATGTCGTAACGCAGATGAAACAGCAAAGCCTAAAGCACATTTTTCGGAAAAAGGAGTGACTATCGCAAATATCCCACACAGAGAAATATATGTAAATACGAACGAAATTACGCTTAAAAACACTGCAAAACAGCAGAATTCAGAAAGGATGAACCATATTGACTAAAGATTACTATAAGAAAAAAGCTGAACAATTACTCAAAAATATCGAAGCATATAAAATCTCTGTGGAAATAATGAGGGAGCTTGAAAGCTGTGGTGGACTTTCTCTGAGAAAAGCAAAAACAGCGCATATAAAAAGAGAGCATTACGAAAAACTGATAAGCGCAACAGAACGTGCAATGACACTTCTGACTCCTACAGAACGCCGGATAATAGAGGAATTATATTTCAGAAATGATGAACATTCGTTCTTTGACGTGTGCGAAATTTGTGCAATGGAAAAAAGCAGTATTTACCGACATCGTGATAAAGCACTGAACAAAATCGGCAAAGCAATATTCACTTTAGGCTGATCCTGCCACGCTTGACTTCATGTTAATCATGTGGTATAATTATTCTACTTTAGAAAAACAGGAGCTTCTACTTTTATGAAAGAATCTATGAGAAGAGTGCGTGACGTCGTTTCGATAAAGCGTACTATTTGGTCAAATTATGATAAATTCCGTACAGTAGGCGTTTTTTATCTCGAAAAAAATGCTGTGCTTAATAAAGTGCTTGGCGAAAACGAAGAAACTATCGCAAAAATCGCTGATGAATGCAGAGATGGCGGCGTTCGCTGGAGAGGATTTCAGAAGTATCTTAACAAAATCGAAAAAGCTATCGTTGGCGATAAGGAAATAATCGACCTTTCGAAAACAGAAGAAAAAGCACTCGATACCGTCGCAGGTATTCCTGTAGCTGAGCTTGTCAAGGTCATAGATGATCCGGCAGGCGTGAAGGTTTCATTCGCTCTGAATGGCACATTTGACGTACTCTGCAAGGGTAATCGCAATGGTTGCTTTGAAGTAAAAGGCATGGGTATCACTCCTTCCACTGAATTTACACTTGTAAATGAGCTTAACGCCTTCTGGGAAGACCGTTATTCAATCGCACTGAAAAGTGATGAGCTTTGCGTTGCTCTTTCTGCTGAGGACCCCGGAACAGGTAAAAAAGGCTCCTCCTGCGTTCGTATCTACGTTATCGAAGGTGATAAAATAGTGATCGATGACCTCGGAAAGTATATCGACACCACCGACCTTACTCTTTGGATAAATCCGTAATCTGTTTCAGATATTTTTATAATTTGGCATAAAATTCCTGAATTTGAGGTATCTATGGGACATACACCATCCTCACCAACGACTGATATAGATATTCTAACATTTGCAGATGCACTTTCCCCTTCTCAGAAATCGCAATACGACAGATCACGCTGGTTATATGTTCCCGATTTCTATTCTGAATATCGTTACATACTCGGAACACGCGGAAATTCACCTCTTATAGCGATAGGTATAAACCCCTCTACCGCAGCACCTGATGCTCTCGATAATACACTGAAATCTGTTGAACGTATCGCTCACGGCAATGGCTATGACAGCTTTATTATGTTCAATGTCTATGCTCAACGTGCTACAGATCCCGATGCAATGGAAGCTGAATTGAACACAGCACTGCATCGTGAAAACATGAAAGCATTTGAATATGTCCTGGATATCGCAAATCAGAACGGAAAACAGCCGTCTGTTTGGGCTGCTTGGGGTACTATCATAAAAAAACGTGCATATCTCCCCGATTGTGTGCGTGATATGATAAATATCGGTGAACGATATGGTGCAAAATGGTATACCTGTGGCGCAAGATCAAAGGTTGGAGGACATCCGCATCACCCGCTTTATCTTCGCAAGGATTCAAAGCTCGAACCGTTCGATGCAAGCGAATACTTAAAGCAGTTTATAAAATAAGCAATAAACGTGACTATCTCAGTGAAAGCATTTTTCACACGAGATATGCCACGTTTTTCTCTATAATTTTCGCAAGTTGGGGTATATTTATCCGTTAAAATCACAAAAAAATCGTAAAATTTTATCATTCCTCTTGCCAATTGCACCGAATTGTGGTATCATAATTATTAGAGAAATTCCACTCAGACCAATACAGCAATTTACCCCGAAAGGAATGATACATATGAAGAAGAAAATTTTATTCGCACTTGTTCTCAGCGCCTCAATGCTTTTCTCAGTGAACGTGTCTGCGCTGGGCATATTTGACGATCCCAAACCCGAAGTTGTTGAAGAAATCGCCGAAGAAGTAGTAGTAAAGGAAATCGAACCTCTTGAGCTTGACGGAATGACACGCATTGTCGTTACCACATCCGATTCCACTATTGCAGGCTCCTCTGAAAAGGTTGCAACAGAAAATTTCTTTGATGGCAAATCCTCAACAGGATGCACTATCATTTTTGAAGATAGCGAAGCTGTAGAAGAAGACGGTGAGCTTGCTGATTGCGAAGTTTCCGCTCCCAAAACCTTCTCTATCTACACTGCAACTCGTGTTCCTGAAGCTGTAGAATCTATCGCTGCTCTGTTTGACGGCGAAAAGGGTACAGTTCTCGCTATCAACGTATATGCAACAAACGATTCTCTTCTTCTCGACTGGAAACAGCTCACTCTTGAGAATCCGCTTTACACAGATGGCAATTACGATATCATCAACATTGCCAATTATCCCCAGAAGTACAGCTTCTATCGCATTGACATCACTGTAGAAGAAGGTACATACTTCACTCTTTCCGAGCTTCTTCTCTACAAAGATGCATCTGACGACTCATACTATTATTACGCTCATGTTGAAGAACTTGAACCGGGCGAAACTCCCGAGCTTATCGAAGTAAAGAAGCCCAGAACTACAGTATTCAGCAATTTCATCAATAAAGTTCTTCGTCCTGCAACATCTTCAAGCTGTCCTAAATAATTTTGCCATTTCCCCTCCTTTCCTTTCGCTGCCCGATCATTTTCAGTGGTCGAGCAGCGTTTTTTTATTCTAAACAAGAAAAAAAGCGTGTCGCAAATTACATTTTTCCATGTAACGCAACACGCTTTTTATATTTATATCATTTGCACCAAGAATTATCTTGCTACTTCTTCCATAATGAATGCTTCGAGAATATCGCCTACCTGAATATCCATGCACTTTTCAAGTCCGATACCACATTCGTAACCGGTCGCAACTTCACGAACGTCATCCTTAAATCTACGCAGTGAAGAAATCTTGTCTTCCATGATAACAATACCGTCACGAACGATTCTAAGCTGGGAGTTTCTTGTAACCTTACCATCCTGTACATACGAACCTGCGATAATACCAACATTCGGTACACGGATAGTCTGACGAACTTCGATATGTCCCTGAAGAACTTCCTTGTAAGTCGGAGCAAGCATACCCTTCATAGCAGCAGTGATTTCTTCAATGCACTCGTAAATAATACGGTATGTGCGGATATCTACGTTCTGTCTTTCAGCAGAATCAAGAGCACCCTTATCAGGACGTACATTGAAGCCTACGATGATTGCATTTGAAGCTGCCGCAAACATAACGTCGGATTCAGTGATACCGCCAACTGCCGAGTGAATAACACGAACCTTAACTTCTTCGTTAGTAAGCTTTTCAAGAGACTGCTTTACAGCTTCCGCAGAGCCACCAACGTCCGCTTTTACGATGATATTGAGTTCCTTTACACCTGCTGCGATCTGGCTGAACAAATCGTCAAGGCTGACCTTTGCGTTGAGCTTGAACATTTCTTCCTTAGCCTTAGACTTTCTCTGTTCAGCAAGCTCACGCGCCATTCTTTCGTCTGCAACAGCATTAAATTCGTCACCTGCAACAGGAACTTCAGAAAGACCGATGATTTCAACCGGAACAGAAGGACCTGCTTCTTTGAGAGTACGACCCTTATCATTAGTCATTGCACGAACACGACCTACAGCAGTACCTGCGATAACGATGTCACCGGCTTTAAGAGTACCATCCTGAACAAGAACTGTTGCAACAGGGCCACGACCCTTATCAAGCTTAGCTTCGATAACAACGCCCTTTGCTCTCTTATTCGGATTTGCCTTAAATTCCTTTACATCTGCGATAAGAAGAACGTCTTCGAGAAGGTCGCTGATACCCATACCGGTCTTTGCGGATACGGGAACGCACATAACGTCACCGCCCCATTCTTCCGGAATAAGCTCGTATTTTGTAAGCTCAGTCTTAACTGTGTCTGCGTTCGATTCGGGTTTATCCATCTTATTGATAGCAACGATAATGTCAACTCCGGCTGCCTTAGCATGGTTGATAGCTTCAACAGTCTGAGGCATGATACCGTCATCACCTGCAACAACAAGGATAGCGATATCTGTACACTGTGCACCACGCGCTCTCATAGCTGTAAACGCTTCGTGACCGGGTGTGTCGAGGAAGGTGATCTTTCTGTCATCGACTGAAACGCTGTACGCACCGATATGCTGAGTGATACCGCCCGCTTCACCGCTTGTTACGCTTGTATGACGGATAGCATCGAGGATAGATGTCTTACCGTGGTCAACGTGACCCATTACACAAACGACGGGAGCTCTGATTTCGAGGTTTTCTTCTGTATCGGGTTCTTCATTAAAGAGCTTTTCTTCGATGGTAACAGTAACTTCCTTAGTAACCTGAGCACCCATTTCGTCAGCGATAAGGTAAGCTGTATCGTAATCGATTACCTGGTTAACAGTTGCCATAACGCCCATGAGCATAAGACGCTTTACACATTCAGCAGCAGTAACCTTAAGTCTTGAAGCAAGCTCGCCTACAGTGATTTCATCAGGGATAGATACCTTGAGAGGCTGTTTCTTTACTTCCTTCTGCGCCTTCTGCATTTTGTCCATTGCGAAGCGTTCTTTATCGTTCTTTCTGCCGGTACCACGATTTTCACCACGCTGATTCTGCTTCTTAAGCTTCTGCTTATTGGACTGCTTTTCGTCCATTTCGGGAGTGAACGAATCGAGCTTTTCATCATACTTGGAAAGGTCAACATTAGATACAGTTCTTGTATCAACGACTCTTGTTACGCCGGTACGCTTACGTTCAACGCCCTGTTCGATTTTCGGCTTTGGCTGTGGCTGGATAGGAGCACGATCGCTGGTAGATGAATCCTTGCCACCGGGATTATTGTCACGACGGTTATTCTGTCTGAAATTCTGACCGTCACGCTGAGAGTTCTGTCTGTTATCTCCGAAGCGATTCTGACCGTCTCTCTGCTGACCATTACCGAAACGGTTCTGACCATCTCTTGCTGCTCCGTCTCTCTGCTGGTTGTTTCTGTTATCAAAGCGACCATTCTGCTGAGAGTTATTTCTCTGACCGCCATCACGATTCTGACCGTTATAATTCGGACGATCGCCATTCTGTGTGCGATTATTGTTTCTGTTATCAGCTGTACGGTTATCGTTGCGATTGTTATCACGGCGCTGATTCTGATAATCACGCTGTTGATTTGTATTGTTATTCTGTCCGTTTCCGTTACTCTGCATACGCTGTTCCTGTGTCTTCTCCGTCATTTTTTGAGATTCTGCTTCTGCTTTAGCTTTTGCTTCTGCTTCTGCTTTAGCCTTTGCTTCTGCCTCTGCTTTAGCCTTTGCTTCTGCCTCTGC
>CAYSEF010000002.1:77266-82475 GCA_964430105.1 uncultured Ruminococcus sp.
TCTGCTTCTGCCTCTGCCTTGGCTTCTTCTTTTGTTGCACGCACCTGTGGAGAGTCCGGCAAAGTGATATTTGTTTTACCGTTCAAATAGCCGTCGATATCTTTGATGTGAGCACCGTGCGTCATGCTCTCGAAAAGAAGGTTTGCTTCATCTGCCTCGAGTGTTGTTGAATTGCTCTTGACAGTGATCCCAAGCTCCTCAAGTTTTCCCTGTAATTCCTTCGGCTTCACACCGAGATCCTTTGCGAGCTGACTTATTCGAAACATAGGGTTCGATTTTGTTGCCATTAACAATCATCCTTTCTATCATCGCAGCATTCTTTTTCCATGGGGTTTCCCTGTGTTGCAGGAACAGCAAATGACTTTGCCAAACTCTGCCAAGGACCCCGCCCTGTAAAAGCGGCTGCGCTGCATAAAGCTCTCTTTCCGAGTAGGCACGCAATCGCCTCACTATCATATTCGCCTATAATATATTTTACATTATAATATTTGCACTTATCTGTGATCTGTTTTTTTGTTCTATCGGAAGCATCGTGTGCGATGAGAACAAATTTAGCCTTACCGCCACGAACCGCACCTATTACAGAATCAACTCCCGTAATAACACCGCCCGCAGCCATACACAGACCGATATATCTTTCTGTCATACACGCACCTCCGAAATTTAATGATCAGCTCGTCAGTTTCGGTCAGAGTTTTATCAGCTGATATTTACTCCGCCTGACTTTCCGCAAATTTTATCTCTTTTTCCAACTCATTGTAAATTTCTTCCGTTATTTCGCAGTTGAGCTGGCGGTGGAGAACCCCGGATTTTCTTGCTTTCTTGAAGCACGCCTCTTTTTTGCAGAGATATGCACCTCTACCCGATTTTTTTCCACCGAAATCGATAGATATTTCACCCTCGGGAGAGCGTACTACTCTCAGCAGATCACGCTTTTCAAATGTTCCCTGACATCCGACACAGCGTCTCTCCGGCACCTTCTTCTTCGGCATATCCTGTGTTTTTTTCTTTGTCGTTGCCATATTTTCTCCTTGCCCCGAGCGATATTCGGAAGAACGATTTACAGCTTAATTCCCTTGATATCGATCTTGCAGCCGGTAAGCTTTGCAGCAAGTCGAACGTTCTGACCTTCCTTACCGATGGCAAGTGAAAGCTGATCGCCGGATACCTGTACAGCAGCACTGCGTTCACCGTCGAACTCAACATTGAGTGCTTCTGCCGGAGAAAGTGCGGCTGCGATATATTCTTCGGGCTTTTCCGAGTACTGGATTATATCGATTTTTTCGCCACGGAGTTCGTCAACGATAGAGTTGATTCTCATACCGCGATTACCGATACACGCACCTACAGCATCTACCTCAGGATCACGGGAATAAACGGAAATCTTTGATCTTGAGCCTGCTTCACGAGCAATTCCCTTTACGATTACAGTTCCGTCTGCGATTTCGGGAATATCAACCTCAAACATACGCTTGATCATACCGGGAGCAGTTCTTGAAAGAGTAACCATCGGGCCTGCTTCAGCATCACGATTTACTTCTGTAACGAATACACGAATTCTATCGCCAACGTAAAGCTGTTCACCGGGAATCTGCTCAGCCTTAGGAAGGATAACATCACTTGTACCTGTATCTACCCAAACATCGCCTGTGCTGTCGTCACGCTTAGTAACTATCGCAGAAATTACTTCTTCACGCTTCTTTTCGTATTCACGAGCCATATTGTTCTTTTCGGCCTCACGAATACCCTGTACGATTACCTGCTTTGCTGTCTGAGCGGAAATTCTTCCGAAATTCTTAGTCTTTATTTCTTCTTCAACAACGGTTCCAAGCTCATATCTACGGCTTATCAGTCGTGCATCGAGCAGTGAAATTTCTTCTTTGGGATCGGTTACTTCTTCAACAACAGTGCGGCGCTTGTATACGCGAACATCTCTCTTTTCTTTATTAATGTCAACACGCACCGAGGATGTGCCGTATTCCTTCTTGAAAGCGGATACCAGTGCGGCTTCCACTTTTTCAAGCATATAATCGACGGGAATTCCCTTAGTCTTCTCAAGCAGCTCAAGCGCTTCAAAAAGCTCTGCGTTCATGTTGTTTTTCCAATGCCTTTCTATGGATTTATTAAATCTATTATCTGTATTTTATGCGCACTTGAAACATAGTACCGTTTCGCATACGCTTTGGAGCTTGATCTGTGCAAAGTCGAAAACGACTCACATTCACTCCTTCTGTCACCAATCAAATACTGTTTCGCACTTAGCTACGCTCTTTTTAGCAAATCTGCGTTCTTCGCCGTTTACTGTCACTACGATATCATCGCCATCAAGTCCGACAAGCGTTGCTCGCATGGTTTTAGAGCCATCAACAGGTGTGTAGAATTTCATTTCAACATCCCAGCCTGCCATCCATGCAAAATGCTCAGGTCTTGTAAGAGTGCGTTCAACTCCGGGAGAGGATATTTGAAGCATATACGCTTCTTCGATCGGGTCAGCCTCATCGAGAAGGGGATCTATAGCACGGTGCATTTTTTCGCAGTCCTCAATATTTATACCGCGTTCGTCCTCAGTGTCGATAGTGATACGAAGATACATATCCGCACCCTCACGAACATATTCGACATCCCAAATGAGATAACCGAATTCAGCCGCAAGAGGCTCTGCTATTTCGCGTACAGTCTCTGCAATATTCTTTTTCTGTTTCATATAATTCAGCCTTTTCCTTGCTTCTTCCTGTAATCAAGCAAAGAGAGTGGACTGTTTTTGCCCACTCTCCATACTTCATATCTTCTTGTTTATATTATACCACAATGCCACAGTTTTTGCAATAGCAATCGTCTGTATTATATCACAATTTTTCTTTTACACCACACGATTGTCTTGTGATTTTTACACCATGTCAGCTACACCGGGCCGTGCGATGTTCAAAAAATCTGCATTATTTCGTTCGCAAACCGCATTATTCGACGGGTATGTTCAATATTGTGGCAATTTCTGTCAATGTGTGTGCGATAAACTCCATTTTCGATACCTTTTCCGTATCAGAACCATCAGGTAGCTTCTCAGGAAAATTCACGAGTGCACCTGCTATACCGGCGTTATGTCCCGATTCACCGTCTATCTCACGATCACCTATCATAACGCAATCAGCACGACGCAGATTATTACGTTCTATAAGCGAATTAAGTGCATCCGGTGCAGGCTTTGAAGGAAATCCCTCCTCTGCCATTACCATATCCGTAAAATATTTAGAATAATCGTAAATATCGAGGAAATACTTTGCCGTTGCACCACGATGTGTGTAGAGGAAATTACGTCCGCCTGCATCTACCACAGCTTTAAGCACCTTTTCGCAATCGTCAAACGGAACGACAGCAGGCTTTATCTCTTTTTCACCGGTATAATGTACTATTTCAAAAAATCTATCATACGCTTCATCGGACATACCCGCAACTCTTTTAGCTTCATAAAATGACACAAGCAGATACGACATGATCTCATCCTTGGTGTGACCGACCTGTAGTCCTTCCTCACCCATGACCTGCCAGAACACCTCACAGGTATGTGGATACGAATCGAACAACGTGCCGTCGAAATCCCAGATGTACTCCTTATATCTCATGTATTTCCTCCGAATTATATGTTCATTTTTTTCTTTGTAAAACAGCAATACCCTCTCGCAGACCGTTTACAAGCGCATCTATATCTTCTTCGGTATTTGTATAGTCAAGAGAAATACGCAATGTTGAATCCGCATCCTCTGCTGTCACGCCGAAAGCCTCAAGTGCCGCACTTTTCTTCTTGGCATGAGCCGAACAAGCCGAGCCTGCCGAAACATATATTCCTTTGCCGGACAAAAAATTCAGCATAGTTTCGCTTCTTATACCGGGAAGCACTATCGAGCAAATATTGGGCAAAAATTCCGCATTTGGCGCACCTAAATTTTGATTCTGCTTCACATCCAGCTCAGCCAATGCTTTGTCAAGTTTTGCTCTGAGCAGTGCTGTTTTTTCTCTGTTGTCTGCAAGATTCATGCGACCGATTTCAGCAGCTGCCGCAAGCGAAGCTATCGAGCAAAGATTTTCGGTACCGCTTCTGAAGCCCTGCTCCTGTCCGCCACCAGGCATTACGGGAACGAGATGTCTGCGCTTCAATACATTTTCCGACACAAACAACGCAGCCGCACCACGAATAGCGTGTATTTTATGCGCACTAACGGTCATTGTATCAACACCGAGCGTATACGGTGTAAATTTCAGCTTCATATAACCCTGCACTGCATCGCAATGGACAACAGCATCGGGATAGTATTTCTTTACAAGCGAACCCGCCGATTTTACATCATATATCGCACCGGTTTCGTTATTGACGAGCATAAAGCCGGCAAAAATTACAGGCGATTTAGCACTGCTTTTGCGTTCCTTAAGCTCATTTTCAAGCCACTGAAGATCCAGCACACCACCGAGAGTAGGAACTCTCAGCACATCGTAGCCCTGAGCTTCAAGTCTTTGTGCGGGATTTTCGATAGACGGATGCTCACCTGCTGAAATAACGACAGCACCGGGAGCATTCGTGTCACGTTTTTTTGAATATGCACAGCCGAGCATCGCAATATTATTAGATTCCGTTCCGCATGATGTAAAAAGTACAATATCCTTTGTAACTCTCTGCATACCAAACGATTTTGCGACCTTCGAGCGTGAATCTCTAAGCAAAGTCGCAGCCTGTTGACCGAGCTGATGCACAGACGAAGGATTTCCCCAAACGAGAGCAGCTTCACCGAAAGCCTTCACAGCTTCATCTGATGGTTTAGTAGTTGCAGACTGATCAAAATAATGTTCCATAATATTCCAAATTATTTGATAATAAGAAATTCGAGCATCTGAGCGACATCATCGAGGTGAGAATCGAAATTATCGGCCACAGAGGTGTAAGTGAAAAGATAAACAGTAGCATCTTTAATGCAAGCAGCCTGCATTATCTTGTAATCATATTCACCGAGAGTTGCTGTATAGACATATTTCTTCGCATAGAGGTCATTGATAGTCATGTTTTCTTCGGTTTCTATAGCGACATTTTGGAAAACAAGATTCAGGTCCTCCTGATTTACGCTCCACCATTCATCAAGTGAGGTGTCGGAATATTCAAGCTCCCACGCCATAACAGATACAGAAGAAGGATCGTTAGCACTGTAATACGCACCGGCAGCGG
>CAYSEF010000003.1:0-77204 GCA_964430105.1 uncultured Ruminococcus sp.
ATGTATTTATAGTATAATTTATATATATAATTGATATCGACAGAGGGGAGTAAAAATAATGCTTGTAAGCTACGACTATTACCGTGTTTTTTATTATGTTGCAAAATATAAAAGCTTTACACAGGCAGCTTCCGTCATGCTTGCAAACCAACCGAATATCACTCGTGCGGTGAAAAACCTTGAGTCTGCATTGGGATGTACGCTGTTCGTCAGATCAAACCGCGGTGTACAGCTGACTCCCGAGGGTGCAAGATTGTATTCGCATATCAGTGTTGCGTTTGAGCAGATACAGATGGGCGAAGAAGAGCTTGCAATGAATAAATCGCTGGGAAGCGGTATAGTGTCGATAGGAGTAAGTGAAACTGCACTTCACTGCTTGCTTCTTCCGGTTCTAAAGCAATATAAGGCATTGCATCAGGGAGTCAGCATAAAGGTTTCAAATCATTCTACACCACAGGCTATAACGGCACTGAAAAACGGCCTTGTTGATTTTGCGGTCGTTACAACGCCACTTGACAGCGTGGAGATACTGCGTGAAATACCTATCAAGGAGGTTCGTGAGGTTGCAGTGTGTGGTTCCGCATTTTCCGAACTTGCAGATCGTGAACTGACACTTGCTGAGCTTGCTGAATATCCTATCGTATGCCTTGGTTCGCAGACAAAGACATATGATTTTTATACTAAGCTGTTTCTCGAACACGGATTGACCTTGCGTGCCGATATTGAAGCTGCGACTACCGATCAGATACTTCCTATGGTAAAAAATGACCTTGGCATAGGATTTGTTCCGGAGGAATTTGTTCGTAATGAAGTCAATCACAGAAATATCTATGTTTTGAATCTCATTGACGAAATACCGCCACGATATATCTGTATAGTAAAGCGTTCTGACCGTTCGCTGAGCATAGCCGCAAAGGAACTTGAACGAATGATACTTGAATGCAGGGAAGTGTAAATTTTTTTGATTTACATAAATTACCGATAATAACATCCATATAAAGGAGACAAAATAATGGATAAAAAATACGCAAATTACGCAGTTGAACAGACAGTACAGCTTCTCGCTATTGACAGTCCGACAGGCTATACTGACAATGCGGCTGCTTGGGTTAAAAATGCATTCAGCGAGCTTGGATTTGATGCAAAAATCACAAGAAAAGGTGGCGTTCTCGTTGATCTTGGCGGAGAGGATGCAGAGGATGCGCTGTTTCTCGAAGCTCATACAGATACTCTCGGTGCAATGGTTTCGGATATCAAGGGAAGCGGACGCTTGAAGGTCACAAATCTCGGAGGTATGCGTGCAGAAAACAGTGAAGCCGAAAACGTAAGGGTTTACACACGAGATGGCAAGGTTATCGAGGGTACTCTCCAGCTTTGCAACGCATCTGTTCATGTAAACGGTGGCTATGGTGACACAAAACGCACATGGGATACAGTAGAGGTTGTACTTGATGAAGATGTAAGCTCTGCTGCCAATACACGCGCACTTGGTATCGAGGTTGGCGATATAGTTGCATTTGATCCACGTACTAAGGTTACCGACAGCGGTTATATAAAGAGCCGTTTCCTTGATGATAAGCTTTCCGTTGGTATTTTGCTTGGCTTTGCGAAATACATTGCAGATAACAAGATCACACTCCCACGCAGAGTGTATGTACATATAACAGTTTACGAAGAAGTAGGTCATGGCGGTGCATCATCAGTGCCTGGTGGAGTGACAGAAGCTATTTCAGTTGATATGGGTTGCGTAGGTGACGGACTTTCCTGCACCGAAAAAACAGTTTCAATTTGCGCTAAGGACTCCGGCGGACCTTATTCTTACGCTGTAGTTTCCAAGCTTATTGCGGCTGCTAAGGCTGAATCTGCTGAATATGCAGTTGATATTTATCCGCACTATGGTTCTGACGTTGAAGCAACTCTCAGCGCAGGTCACGATGTACGTCACGGTCTTATTGGCGCGGGTGTTTATGCAAGCCATGGCTATGAGAGATCGCATATTGACGGTGTGTGGAATACACTCAAGGTATTAAAGGGATATCTTGGCGTATAATCCAAATAATAAATACAAAATTAAAAGACTGCTTGCATTTTGGAATTTTACTTCCTTAATGCGAGCAGTCTTTGTTTTAATTTAGTGCTTGTTTGAAAAATTGTTAATATGCCCCGGCTGATCTTTTGCGCTGTCCTGCATATTTCCTGATTTTCAAGCTGCGCCTAATTTTCAAGATTCTTCAGATCATACGGTGTTGACTGATATACGAAATAGTTCAGCCAGTTCGTATACATCAGCATAGCGGTAGAACGCCACTTTACAACGGGAGGCATCGTAGGATCGTCATTCGGGTAGTAGTTGTACGGGATGTGGATTGGCAGGTTAGCGGCAACGTCACGCTTATACTCTGCATCAAGAGTCAGGGGATCGTATTCAGAATGCCCCATTACAAAGAATTGACGGTGCTTTTCTGCATAAATTATGCTTGCTCCGGTTTCCGGGGAAGATGCAAGTATTTTAAGTCCGGGCGTATTTTCTACATCTGCACGATCAACTGTAGTATGGCGTGAATGTGGAATATAGAATTCGTCATCCATACCACGCAGGAGCATTGATTTTGGATAATCAGCCTTGTGTACGAATACTCCAAACAGCTTTTCCGCAAGAGGATGCTTTTTAATACCGAAGTGGTAATAAAGTCCGGCTTGCGCACCCCAACAGATATGGAATGTCGAGTGGACGTGCGTTTTACTCCATTCCATTATAGTACACAATTCATCCCAATAATCGACTTGCTCAAAATCAAGCTGCTCAACAGGTGCGCCGGTGATAATAAGTCCGTCAAAGTAGTCGTTTTTCACATCGGAGAATGTCTGGTAAAAAGCCAGTAAATGATCACGCGCAGTATTTTGAGGGATATGTGATTCAGTGCGGATAAGCGTCATTTCGATCTGTAGCGGAGTGTTTCCAAGCATTCTCGAAAGCTGAGTTTCAGTTTCTATTTTCTTGGGCATCAGGTTGAGAAGCAGTATCTTCAATGGACGGATATCCTGAGTGATAGCGCGCGTCTCGGTCATTACAAAAATATTCTCGTCTGCCAAAGTCTGTACAGCAGGCAGATCATTAGGAATCTTAATGGGCAAATCGTTACCTCCGAATTAAAGCATATGTGCACGTAATTCCTCTGCTGAGAGGGGAGAGAGGTCAGCGGGTGCTACATCAAAAACAGTCTTGCATCCGTTTATGCCTCTGCTGTGCATTTTATTGATAGCTCTTGCATACGCTACAAGAACAGAAGAAGTGAATTCAGGGTTTGAATCAAGCTTCAGGCTATATTCAATGACGTGAGTGTTTTCGCCATTCCAGCCTGTCTTACCTGTACGGATAACAGAACCACCGTGAGGAATTCCTGCATGATTTTTCTTCATTTCTTCTTCGGTGATGAAGGTTACAGTGGTATCATAATCTGCAAAATAGTTAGGCATTGTCTTGATTTCGTTTTCAATTCTTGCAAGATCAGCACCTTCTTCTGCAACTACATAGCATTCACGAGTGTGCTTCTGACGTGTAGTGAGAGTTGGGCATTCACCTGCTCTGACACTTTCAAGTGCAGCCGGAACGGGAACTGTATATTGTCTTGCATCCTTGACGCCTTCAATTCTACGGATAGCATCTGAGTGACCCTGACTAACGCCACGTCCCCAGAATGTATAATCAGCACCATCGGGGAGTACAGCGGAAGCATAAACTCTGTTAAGAGAGAACATACCCGGGTCCCAGCCTGCTGAAATGAGGGCGATATGACCTGAGGCTTCAGCGGCTTTGTTTACGTTATCAAAATGTGTAGGGATATTCGCATGAGTATCGAAGCTGTCAATGACGTTAAAATCACGTGCTAAAACTGGTGTCATTTTGGGGAGATCAGTAGCACTTCCACCGCAGATAATGAGGACATCGATCTGATCTTTGAACTTTTCAAGATCATCAGTGGAGTATACAGGTGTATTTGTGTGCGGGTGGACGGTGGAAGGATCACGACGTGTGAAGATACCGACAAGCTCTGTATCACTTGCCTGAGTTGCAGCAAATTCAACACCGCGACCGAGATTGCCATAGCCATAGATAGCGATTTTCATGTGTGTATACCTGATTTCTATAGAAATTTTTAGGGGTTCTTGTGTTTTGGAATGTTTAATCGATGATTACTCAGCGACCATATCTTTCATTTCGTATTTGCCTGCCGGTTTTCCTACAAGCCATTCAGCAGCTGCAAGAGCTCCTTCTGCGAATAAAGCTCTATCGTGGGCTTCATGCTTGAGTGTAATAGTTTGGTTAGGTGTGCCGACAATTACTTCATGCTCACCTACGATATTGCCCATACGAATTGCGTGGATTCCGATTTCTTCCTTTGTACGCTTTCCGTGACCACTTCTGCCGAGAACATTAAACGCATTTTTGCGTACTTCCTTTAGTGCATTTGCGATCATCAGCGCAGTTCCTGACGGTGCATCAAGCTTGCGGTCGTGGTGCTTTTCGATTATTTCGATTTCAGCATCCGGCATTGAAACGGCAGTTTTTTTAGCCAATTCAACGAGGAGCGCAACACCGAGTGACATATTTGCGGAGAAAAATACGGGAATTTTCTTTGATGCCGCATCTATTTCAGCAAGCTCTTCCTCTGTCTGACCTGTAGTGCATAATACGACCGGAATATTATTTGCGATAGCATATTCGAGAAGCTCATGAGTGCAGGTGTGATGTGAAAAATCCACGATACAGTCGGTGATTTTTGTGAATTCGCCTGCATCAGCAAATGATTTGGCACAGACAACGGGAGTGTCATTTTCTGCAAAAGCATCAACACCGCAGGTAAGCTCAGCTCCACGATAATTTGCCTGAGCCAGCTTAACAACCTCACGTCCCATGTGACCGCACATTCCGCTAACTAAAATTTTCATATCTTTTAACCAACTTCCAATTAAACATTAAGACCCTGTTCACGCATGAGAGCGAGAAGGTTTTCTTCGTGTGCCTTTTCCATATTAGTCAGAGGGAGACGGAGAATATTCTTTCCATAACCCATAGCTGACATTGCGGCTTTAACGGGGATAGGATTTACTTCGCAGAACAGAGCATTGATAAGCGGGAGAAGTTCAAGCTGTGATTTGCGTGCTTCAGCAACCTTGCCATCGAAAAAGAGGTGGCACATTTCGGATGTTTTCTTAGGCAGAGGATTGGAAAGAACGGAAATTACGCCCTTACCGCCGAGAGAAAGTATCGGTATGATCTGGTCATCGTTACCGGAGTAAATATCGAGCTTGTCACCGCAAAGATGAGCGATTTCAGCGACCTGGGAAATATTTCCGCTTGCTTCCTTGATAGCAACGATATTCGGATGTTCAGCAAGGACAGCACAGGTTTCGGGAGTGATGTTGCATCCGGTACGACTTGGTACATTGTAGAGGATACACGGCTTTGTGCTTGCATCAGCTACAGCAGTGAAGGAAGCGATAAGGCCCTTCTGAGTAGCTTTATTGTAGTAAGGGGTAACGAGAAGTACAGCATCAACACCGACTTCACAAGCGTACTTTGTAAGCTCAATAGCATAAGCGGTATCATTGGAGCCTGTGCCTGCAATAACGGGAACTCTGCCTGCAACCTTATCTATTGCAAATTTAATAACCTCACGATGTTCTTCATCAGTGAGTGTGGAAGCTTCACCGGTAGTGCCTGCTACAACGATAGCATCGATACCTTCGGATACCTGCCATTCAATAAGTCTGCCAAAGCTTTCAAAATCAACACCTGTCTCGGTAAGAGGTGTTACAATAGCGGTAGCTGCGCCTGTAAAAATAGTATTTTTCATATATATATCTCCTGATAAATCAAACAAAAAAGAGACAGCTATGAGAAGCTATCCCTACAGTTCCGAATTCAAACTTGACTATCAACTCGAAAATTTGTGATAGCTCTCCGCATCGGGAAACGACCCGATCAATGCGACAGCAATACGGATATTCTCCGTACAGCCAGCTCAATGCACGCCACTGCATCCGCTTCGGCAACGGTACCTTTCCCGCACGGCTTTGGCAGCTGCTCATGTGTGGTACTAATTACGCGATGCACCTCTATCTGTTTGTTATGTTTTGATGATTTATTATACCACTAAAACAGTATTCGTGTCAATAGTTTTTAGTAGAATGAATGGAATTTTGTGGTGGAATCTCCGTGTGATATAAAACAAAAAAGAGGCTGCTCGCATTTCGGAAATTTATTCCTTATTGCGAGTTGCCCCTTTGTTTAAGGCGTGTTTATTCTGTCCATTCAAAGTCGGACGACAGCATTCTTACGCAGTCCTTAGACACCATAAGCATACCGCCCGTACAATTTGCACGTCTGATCTCGCCCTCCTCAACATAAACTCTGCATTCGCCGGATTTCAAAGCGGTAACAAAAGGGATATGCCCTGCAAGTACAGCCAGATCACCGCCTATGCCTCTGACGGAAAGCTGTACTGCTTCTCCATCGTATCTGAGCCCGTCGGGAGCTGCGATCTGTAATTTGAATTTTGTCATAATCGCACCGTTTTAATTCGATTTAGCTTTTTCAAATGCTTCGTCGATAGTACCAACGAAAAGGAAAGCACTTTCGGGAAGCTCATCACAATTTCCTGAAAGAATTTCATTAAATCCACGAATAGTTTCCTTGAGAGGAACATATTTACCGGGGAATCCGTTGAATGCTTCCGCAACATGGAGAGCCTGAGACATAAATCTCTGTACTTTTCTTGCTCTCGATACTGTAAGCTTATCTTCAGCGCTGAGTTCATCCATACCCATGATGGCGATGATATCCTGAAGCTCGTTATATCTTTGAAGGATTCGCTGAACTTCCTTAGCGACACGGTAATGCTCCTCACCTACGATTTCGGGCGTGAGTATTCTTGATGAGGATTCCAGCGGGTCAACAGCAGGATAGATACCGAGAGATGATATCGATCTGCTGAGAGCTGTAGTTGCATCAAGGTGAGCGAAGGTTGTTGCGGGCGCAGGGTCGGTATAGTCATCCGCCGGCACATAAACAGCCTGTACAGATGTAATTGAGCCATGCTTTGTGGAAGTGATACGTTCCTGCAATGCACCCATTTCAGTGGCAAGAGTAGGCTGATAACCAACGGCAGAGGGCATACGACCGAGAAGTGCAGAAACCTCAGAGCCTGCCTGAGTAAAGCGGAAAATATTATCGATAAAGAGGAGCACATCCTGGCCTTCCTTATCGCGGAAATATTCAGCCATTGTAAGACCGGCAAGACCTACACGCATTCTTGCTCCCGGTGGCTCGTTCATCTGACCATACACAAGCGCAGTTTTTGATATAACGCCCGATTCGGTCATTTCGTTGTAGAGGTCATTACCCTCACGAGAACGCTCACCAACGCCTGTGAATACGGAATAACCGCCATGCTCTGTTGCGATATTATGGATAAGCTCCTGAATAAGGACAGTTTTACCTACACCGGCACCACCGAACAGACCGATCTTACCGCCTTTTGTATAGGGGCAAATCAAGTCTATAACTTTGATACCTGTTTCAAGTATTTCAGTTTCAACTGATTGTTCTTCGTAGGTTGGAGCAGGACGGTGAATCTCCCATCTTTCAGCTGTTTTAGGTGCAGGCTTTTCGTCAACAGGTTCGCCCAGTACATTGAAAATACGGCCGAGAGTTTCCGGACCTACAGGAACAGTGATACCCTTACCTGTATCAACAGCTTCTGTGCCTCTCACAAGACCATCGGTGGAGCCCATAGCGATACATCTTACAACATTATCACCGACATGAGCCGACACCTCGACTGTGAGATGATTTTCTGAAAAATCGATCTCAATAGCGTTCAGAATATCGGGCAGTTCGCCGTCATCAAAACGAACGTCTACAACAGGCCCGATAACCTGTGTTACATAACCGATATGTTTCTTATTTGACATAATTTTACTCCAAAAGAATTGATAGACATTACTCAAAAATAAGGGAATACTACAATAAACCTTTGAGCAAGTCCAAGATTATTACTCACTCGCACCTGCACCTGCAACGATTTCCGTGATCTCCTGAGTTATCGCGCCTTGTCTTGCTCTGTTATACTGGAGATTGAGATCACTCAGCATGGTATCCGCATTCTTTGTTGCGGTGTCCATTGCGGAACGTCTTGCAGCTACTTCTGCGGCAAAAGCTTCCATTACAGAGGTATAAAGAACACCTGCGATATATTCGGGAATCAATGCTGCGAGAACCTCCTCAGCGTTTGGCTCATACTCGACGAGCGCATTTTGAGAAGGAGCTACGGGTGTAATATCGGGTTCAGTGGCATTTTTTTTGCGATTTTTGCCCTTTTCGAGTGGCAAAACGTAGGTGATATCCGGTACCTGCGAAAGCATTGAAACAAATTTCGTTGAAATAAGGTTGACTGCACAAATTTCGCCTCTGTCATACATATCGCGTATAAGATATCCCGCTTTTGAGGAATCGGCAGATGTGAAATTTTCCGCAGAGATAAATTCATCCGTAACGATATTTCCACGGTTTTTGTAATAATCAACTGCACGCTTGCCTATCGGAAGAACAAAGTCCTTATCTCTGAGAAGTGTCGAGGCTGAGCGGAAAATATTGTTATTATATCCACCCGCCAAACCTCTGTCTCCTGCTACGATAATGTAAAGTGCAGGAAGCTCACGGCTTTTTTCGATAGTCAGTGTGGCAGAATAGGGACTGCGTTCGACAGCAAGGTCTGAAAAAGCATCGAGCATAACGCTACGATAGAATCTCGACTGTTCCATACGAGCGCTTGCACGACGTATTTTTGATGAAGCCACGAGCTGCATAGCTTTTGTGATATGCTTTGTGGAATCAACGCTTTTTATTCGTGCGCGTATGGCTTTTATATTAGCTCCCATGATTTATCTCCTGCTCACTGTCAGTCGGGCAAAATGCCGTAAACTTCGGTGCGGAATTTCTTTGTGAAATCAACGATAGCTGTTTTCATGAGCTGGGTGTCGTCATCGGAAAGAATTCCTGTATCGACTATTCTATTCATAAGCTCATCGTAATTCAGCTTCAAATAATCACGAAGTTCAGCTTCATAGCTACGGATATCCTTAACCTCTATGTCGTTCAGATAACCGTTTACTGCCGCGAAAATTATTGCTACCTGATATTCTACCGGAACAGGTGCATTTTTATCCTGCTTCAGAATTTCAACGATTCTTTCACCGAGAGCAAGACGAGCTTTGGTATCAGCATCAAGGTCTGAACCAAACTGAGCAAACGCCTGAAGCTCACGGTACTGAGAATAAAGCAGCTTCAAGGAGGAAGCGGTTTTCTTCATTGCCTTTATCTGAGCAGAACCACCTACACGAGATACGGATATACCCGGGTTTACAGCGGGGATTACGCCGGCATGATAAAGCTCTGTTTCAAGGAAAATCTGACCGTCGGTAATAGAAATGACATTTGTTGGAATATAAGCGGAAACGTCACCGGCCTGAGTTTCGATAATGGGAAGTGCTGTAATAGAGCCTCCGCCATATTCAGGAGCAAGACGAGCCGCTCTTTCAAGAAGTCTTGAGTGAAGATAGAAAACGTCACCCGGATAAGCTTCACGTCCCGGTGGTCTGCGGATAAGGAGAGAAAGTGCACGGTATGCAACTGCGTGTTTTGACAGGTCATCGTAAACTATCAGAACATCCTTACCCTGTGCCATAAAATATTCTGCTATAGCACAGCCTGAATAAGGAGCGATATACTGCAAAGGTGCGCCTTCAGATGCGGTTGCGGCAACGATAACTGTGTATGAATCGGCACCGGCTTTACGGAAGGTTTCGGCAATGCCCGCTACAGTGGAATTTTTCTGACCTATAGCGACATAAATACAAATAACGCCGGTATCCTTCTGATTAAGGATAGTATCGACAGCGATAGTAGTTTTACCTGTCTGTCTGTCGCCTACGATAAGCTCACGCTGTCCTCGACCGATCGGGATCATAGAGTCGATTGCTTTGATACCCGTCTGGAGAGGAACGGAAACGCTTTTTCTTTTGATAATACCGGGGGCGATACGCTCGATAGGGTAGGTTTCGGTGCATCCTGTCGGGCCTTTGCCATCGATAGGCTTACCGAGAGCATTTACGATACGACCTATCATGCCATCGCCGACCGGAACTGAAACGACATGACCTGTCCGCTTAACTTTTGTGCCTTCACGGATATTGGAGGTATCATCGAGCATGACGATAGATACGGTCTGTTCCTCAAGGTTCATAGCCATACCACTTTCGCCACCCTCAAAGGTTACAAGCTCATTTGCCATGCAGTTGTCAAGTCCGAACGCACGAACAATACCGTCACCAACAGTTATAACGGTGCCTGTTTCCTTTTCTTCGGTTTTGTTTTCGTAATTTTTAATTTGATTTTTTATGATATTCGATATTTCATCGGGACGAATTCCCATAGTATATCTCCTATATTTATAAATAGAATGTAATATTAGCCTATAGGACTATTATTTCTGCTTGATGAGATAAATTTGCGTGTTTATATCACAGTATCCGACAAAACTGCGCCTATCTCATTAAGCTTTGATTTAATGCTGTCGTCTATCTCACGGTTGTTGTAGAACAGACGCATACCACCGATTATTTCAGAGTTTATGCGATAAATGACTTCCGTTCTACATCCGGTAAGCTTTGCAAGCTTGTCTTCAAGACGTTTTTTCTGGTCATCTGTCAATTCAATGGCACTTTCGGCTAAGACACGGACGATTTTGAATTTCTCATAATAAAGACGTTCAAATTCATCAAAGCATTCGCCAAGCTCCATAGCAAGCCGTCTTTCCGTCATAAGCTTAACGAAATTAGCAAGATATGGATGCACTCTGCCATCAAGAAGATCACCGACAACTGCGACACGCTCCTCTTTGGAGAGATTGGGGTCGATAAGCAGACGTGTATACTCTCGAGTGAGAGCTTCTTTGAGGACTCGTGATTCAGACAGAATTTGAGCCTCAAGACCTTCTTCTTCAGCGAGAGCAAAAAGACCGCCGCCGTATTCTTTGATTATTTCATTCATATCGTTTCACCGACTTTAAAGCTTTTCGATAAACGAATCGATAAGTTCTCTGTGGTCATCCTCTGAGATCTCACGTCCCACAACAGATTCTGCAATTTGGACAGAAATATCGGAAATCTCGTTTTTGAGGTCGTTCATAGCCTTTTTCTTTTCCTGTTCGATTTCAGCCTCGGCTTTTTTCATTGTATCAGCAGCCTTACGGTTAGCATCGGCAATGATTTCGTCTCCGAGTCTGTCGGCTCTTTGAGTAGCGGCTTTTACAATAGATTCCGCTTCTTCCTTTGCGCCGGCAAGCTTTTCGTTATACAGCTTTTTATCGCTTTCAGCCTGAGCATTTGCTTCTTCGGCGTTACGGTAGATGTCATCCACCTGACCTTTACGTTCTTCGAGAATTTTTTGCACGGGTTTGAAAAGCAATTTTTTTAGTATCAATACAAGAATCAGAAGGTTTGCGATGGTTGCGACGATATGCCAGATATTAAGTGATATCAGTTCAAGATATTCGCCGTTCATAGGTATTCCTCTTTTTATTTAGATTAAAGCTTGCTGATGAAAAGATTCGGGGCAAGGAGCATGAGAAGAAGACCCATAACGAAGCCGTAAATACCGGTTGTTTCAGCGATAGCACAACCCATGATCATTGTAGAGGTTACAGAGCCTTTACATTCGGGCTGACGACCTATTGCTTCACAGGCTTTACCTACAGCATAACCTTCACCGATACCGGGGCCTATACCTGCAATCAGTGAAAGACCTGCACCAATAGCACATCCTGCCATAATCGTTGCTTTAGCATTAGCGAGTTCCATAATTATTTTCTCCTATATTATATAGATTTTTTGACAATAGAAAAGTAGTGTAATGTTTTGAATTACCGTGAGTGATTCACAGTTAATTTTCATCTCCGACTGCTCCGGCAATATACAGCATTGTCAGCATTGCGAATATAAATGCCTGCATACATGATGAGAACAGATCGAAATAGATAGACAGTATTGCCGGGATACCGACCTGAAGAAACGGTATATTACCGAGAAATCCGGGAAGCCATCCGAGCAGTGCTGTAGAAGCGGCTGCAAGAGCTGCATACACGAGAGTAGAGATAACTGTACCGGATACTACGTTACCGAAATGACGGAAAGCCATAGAAACCGGTGTGCCGAGTTCAGAGAGAACATTAAACGGCGTAAACAAAGCGAACGGTTCGGTATAGCCCTTGAGATATCCGAGAAATCCGCTTGATTTTATCTTATAGTAAGTTATCATCACGAATACGAGTATAGCCCAGCCTGCAACAGTGTTCAAATCTGCTGTCGGGGGGTACATACCGAGCAGTGATGAAAGTGATGAAAGTGCGGAAAGACTGAGAATAGCGGCGATAAACGGTGCGAAGTCCATAAATTTTTCGCCCATATTACTTCTTACAAGTCCTTCTACCTTTTCGACGATCCATTCAGCGATAATCTGTCTTTTTGAAGTAGGTCGAACCTTGAGGTCATGCGTAAGAACAAGACACAATATCGCTATAAACAGTATGACTATCCAAGAATTGACCTGTGTTTCTGTGATAGGTATTCCACCGAAGACAGGTATTTCAAAATATATTTTTGCACCTGTAATATTGATACTATCCATATTAACCTCTGTTTTTTGCGTCTGTGTTATTTCCGTTCGCTGATTTTTCTTCACCCGGAACTGTGCCCTTGTAGAAGCCCTTCATGAAGGTTTCCAGTGCATCATTTTCCTCGTCCTCATCGTCGTTTGGAAGATTACTTGCGTTATTTGAAGCTTCTGTGGCATCAGTTGAATCGTTTTCGCTGTTTTCATCGCCGTTACCCGAAAGGTGTTGCTTTCTTGACACTGCAAGATTTATCAGGTTTCGTGCGGTGATAACTATTCTCGGAAAGAATACCGATGCTACAACCGGCACCCAATGTATCCAATCGACAATCAGAGCTACTACCATTACCGCAAGCATTACCACTGTTCTTCCGAGATAGGATGAGCGCATTTTCAGCTTTGCGGTACTTTCATCTCCTGTTTCGAGAGCTTTAATTACTCCGATGGACATGAAAAAGAAATTTCCGAATGCGAGTAGCCAACCAATTACTCCACCTATGACAACAGTAAGATCAAAGCTTCCTGCGATAAGAAAACCAAGCATTATGATGGCAGTGCATACAAGACAGCCGACAGCCATTGTCCGTAGGTCATTGCGTACTTCTTTATCGAGTTTCAATGTGCGGTCCTCCGAAAAATGATATAATGTTATTGTACCATATATTATTATATCATTTTTTTAAGAAATTGCAACAATTTTTGCTTTTTGGAGACTTTTAAGAAAATATCAAACGCAGAAATTTTTGTGAAAAAACTCCCCCAGGTAGGAGGAGTTTTATAGATATTAGTTTGCGAGTTCGTCAAGCAGTGCGTAATTTTTGGCAAAAATAGCCTTCTTCTCAGCGATGAACTCATCCATTTCAGCAAGCTGTTCTGCTGTATATGCATCTGTCATGCCGGGCTTAAGAGTACCCTTATATCTGCGGTCGAGTACCTGTGACCAGCCGATTCCGCAGGTTTTGATTTCACCACAGCGTTCTACAACGATAATATCGGAGTGACCTGCGAGAAGTTCTTCAACTGCACGAGCACCCATACGAGTTGCGAGAAGTCTGTCGGCAAGTGTGGGTACACCACCACGAACGATATGTGCAAGACGACAGAATCTTGCCTCAACAACAAGACGGTCGTTATTTTCGTTTGCTGCAAGTTCCTTTGTAGCTGCTGTAATCTTCTTAGCAAGAGCTTCGCCCGCTTCGGGGAATGCTTCGGAAACGATGATAAGGAAGCTACGCTGACCTTCGCGACGGAGACGGATTATCTTTTCGATAGTTGCATTTTCGTCAAACGGACACTCGGGAATAACAGCCGCAACAGCACCGGAGGCGATAGCTGTATTAAGAGCGATATCACCTGCGCCTCTGCCCATAACTTCTACGATATTGCAACGAGCGTGAGATTCACAAGTATCACGGAGCTTATCAACATTGTCGATAACAGTCTGCATAGCGGTATCAAAGCCAACTGTATTGTCGGAAGCGGTGATATCGTTGTCTATAGTTCCTGGAACACCGATTGTCGGTACGCCTCTTACAGAAAGGTCAGTAGCACCTCTGAAGGTACCGTCGCCACCGATAGCGATAATTCCGTCGATTTCATGCTTTTTAAGTACAGAGATAGCCTTCTGCATACCTGCTTCTTCTCTGAACTCATCGCAACGGTCAGAGTAAAGGAAAGTACCGCCAAGTTGAATTTTATTCGATACTTCACGGTTTGTAAGTTCAATCATTTCGTCGTGGATCATTCCGCGATATCCACCGATTATGCCCATTACTTCGACACCACGAGCATTTGCGGTTCTTGTAATGGCGCGGATAGCTGCATTCATACCGGGAGCGTCACCGCCGGAGGTAAGGATGCCTATCTTTCTGAATTTCTGTGCCATGATAATAAATCCTTTCAGATTCTATAATTCCAATTAGTCATATTGTAATACAAATTGCAGAAAAAATCAAGTATAAAATTAAGATGTTCAGAAATTTTGATGTATTTCTGCCAAATTCCCATGTTGTCGCTGTAAATTTTAGCATTTTTCGGCAAAACGGACTATTATTTCAATATTAGTTTTCAATTCCCTGAAAGTATCTTGCATTTTTTCGTACATTTATGTATAATATGTATGTTATTTATTATTTTTATACGCCGTTTTGCGGCTGAAAGGTCGATTATGCGAATCGTTGTCAAGGTAGGTACATCCACCCTCGCTCATAAAACAGGTCAGCTCAATATAAGACATATCGAAAAGCTGTGTAAAGTCCTGTCGGATATAAAAAATGCGGGAAATGAAGTGATTCTTGTATCCTCCGGTGCTATCGGAATGGGTATGGGCAAGCTGCAGTTGAGAGAACGCCCGAAAACTCTGCCTGAAAAGCAAGCCGCCGCTGCTGTAGGTCAGTGTGAGCTGATGTATGCGTACGACAAGCTTTTTTCGGAATACCATCATACAGTAGGTCAGATACTTTTGACAGGTGCTGACGTGCGTGATGAACACCGCTGTCAAAACTTTATCAATACAACAGAAAGACTTCTTGAATGGAACGCACTTCCTATCATCAATGAAAACGACACTGTCGCTACGGATGAAATCGTCATTGGAGATAACGATACTCTTGCTGCTATCGTTGCAACCTCTATTCATGCTGATCTTTTGATACTTCTTTCAGATATAGACGGACTTTATACTGCAAATCCGCGTGAGGATTCTTCTGCTACTCTTATTTCAGAGGTGCGTGAGCTTACCGCTGAGATACTTGCATCGGCAGGTGGAAAAGGCTCTGAAATCGGTACAGGCGGTATGCAGACGAAGCTGACAGCCGCAAAGATGATCATGGATTCAGGCAGTGATATGGTCATAGCTAACGGAGAAGACCCCGCTATACTTTATGATATTATCGAAGGAGCAGGCGTCGGCACGAGATTTATCGGAAATAAATAATCCTGCTTATATTATTTGAGGTCTATAGTATTATTATGAAGAAAATATCTTATAAAATTACTGCATTTTTGCTTTCCGCACTTCTCGCTGTGCCTGCTAATGCACTTACTGTAATTGCGGATAATACACGGACATACAGTGGTGAATTTACCGATGTTTCGGAATCGGCATGGTATTACGATTATGTGGTTGACGCATATTCTCTTGGACTTATAAATGGCAAAACAGCAACGACATTTGCACCGGATCAAACTCTTACTATCGCTGAAACTATAAAGCTTGCTGCGTTGACTCATCAAATACTGAAAAATGGCACTGTTAATGAAGCTGCTTTTGAATCTGCAAATTCATCTCACTGGTACGATGGTTATGTGAGCTATTGTATCGCAAACGGTATCGTGACAGAGGAGTATGAGAATTATAATATTGCAGCCTCAAGAGCACAGGTGTCTATACTTTTCTCTCGTTCCGTTATTTCGTCAGGTGTGGATATCAAGGAAATCAATCCACTCGCATTTGGTGATCTTTCGGACGTTGACAGCTCGATGTGGTACGCAGGTGCAGTTTACAGAATGGTTCGTTGGGGAATTCTCTCCGGCGATGCAAACGGTAATATAAAACCCGAATCAAGCGTAAAGAGAAGCGAAATTTCAGCTATTTTGATGCGTATATTGGATGAGGACGAAAGAGTATTGCTTGGTGGAGCAAAGGCTGATTCTGACAGTTCAGATAAAAAAGCAGACCAAAGTGGCGATGCAACGAACGTCGATGCGAATTCCGGCGTGACAGGCTCATCTGTAACTTTATACGAAGGCAGCCGTGACAAAAAATCATTTACGGGTATAACAGGCTTTGCAGGTGAATTTACCGTTGAAAATGGTGTTTCCACTACTGATGCGGAATATTCTCTTGATCTTATCAATTCACTTGTTCTGGAAGAAGATAATGTTTCATTCAGACTTTATACAGGTTCCGGTTATGAAGCTCTCGGCATTGTGCGTGGATGGTTGAATGAATCTGCAAGAGGCAAGGACGGAGCTACTTTACATGAAAAAAACGATGTATTCGAGGCTGTAAATGAGCTTTGCTATATTTGGGTCGGCAGAGAGCGTGTTGTTATTTCCGAATTGTGGTACGCAGATCACGGAGAATACACTACATATGCAATGTATTTTGAGGATGAAATAGACCTTAAGAAAGCCGACAGCGTAAGTATTTCAGTTGGCAGACTGGAACGAAGCATTCTCGAGGGTGCAGATATGGAATCCCTTGCCGATCGAATAGAAAAGGCGGACAAGGAAGGCGTTATTTCACCCGATACTGATATACCTGTGTCAGACAATTACACTGTTGCAATAGCTGATGCAAAAGAAAACGCCACAAAGATATTATTTGAATATGAATGTGAACGCTGTGATATTCTCTATGGCAGGGGATTGTACGGACGTGAGAGTGATTCATACAGACTGCTGTTCATTTACAAAAACGGAACAGTACAAACTGTAGCTACATCTGAGCTTGACGATATTCGTATAAATTCTGCCGGAAATGTGCTTTATTACAGTGTCACTGCACCTGATGGAAAAGTTTTACAGTACGGTATCAATTTCGGCGATTGAGCGTTTCAGTCGATAGTAGTACCTTTTGAACAGAATAAAAAAATCCCGTGTTATCCTGCCGTTTTCGGCTTGATAGCATGGGATTTTTGCGTTATTTTAGGTAATTATTCCACATCTTCCGGTAGTATCACACGCTCCTTTAATACAACAGCAGTGCGTGCGGGCAGATATAATTCAAGAAAATGTCTGTCATCGAACATTTTTGTGGAATATGTGATATGCTCAATTCTGTTCCAACCACCGTATTTTTTGTCATCTGTAGATAAAACTACCGTGTATTCACCGGGCTGTGGTACGGGGATCAGCAGATTTGTGAAGGATTGTGTCGGATTGAAATTGAAAGCGAACAGCAGACCGTGACGATAGAATACAAGCACCTTTTCGGGACTCTTGTTCAGCATCAAATCTCCCATTTGCTGACGGAACATATTGTTCTCTTTTGTAACCTCTATCATATCCTTGTCGAAGTCACCGAGCCAACGATACTTGAGAAATCCATTGTCAAGCAGACTCCATTGACGACGGCAATATTGGAAGCTCCAGTCATTTCCTTCGCGCGGAAAATCTATCCATTCAGGATGACCGAATTCGTTTCCCATGAAGTTGAGATATCCTTCGCCTCCACCGCCAAGAGTGAACAGTCGTATCATCTTGTGCAGAGCTATAGCACGGTCGATAATCTCGTTGTGACAGCTTTTGTCCATGTCTGTGTACATTGCAGCATCTGCAAGACGGAATATCATTGTTTTATCTCCAACCAACGCCTGATCATGCGATTCCACATACGCAATAGTTTTTTCACCCGGACGACGTAGACACATATCGCACCACATATTGTAGATATCCCAATCATCGTCAGATTTTTCTTTGACCGTCTTTATCCACATATCCGGAAGACCCATTCCGAGTCTGTAATCAAAGCCGATTCCACCATCTTCGATGGGCAGACACATACCGGGCATACCCGACATATCTTCTGCAATGGTTACAGCGTTAGGATTTACTTCACGAATCAGCTCATTTGCAAGCTGAAGATAGGTTATTGCTTCTGTGTGCGTGTTCATTGAGAAGTATTTGCTGTTGTCATCGAAATCTGAGCCAAGTCCATGGTCATGGTAAAGCATGGAAGTAACTCCATCAAATCTAAAGCCGTCGAAATGATACTCCTCCATCCAGAATTTGAGGTTCGAGAGAAGAAAATGAATCACTCCGCCACTGCTGTAATTGAAGCATTTTGTTCCCCATGCCGGATGTTCGCCCTTTTCGCCATCGTGGAAAAATTGCCAAACAGTTCCGTCGAACATATTTATTCCCTCTGCTGTATTCTTTGAGGCGTGTGAATGAACAACGTCAAGAAGAACACGGATACCCATTTTATGTGCCTTATTGACAAGATATTTCAGTGAATTGGGTTTTCCGAACCATGATGAAGCAGCGTAAAAATTCGATACCTGATAGCCAAAGGAGCCATAATACGGATGTTGCATTACAGCCATGAGCTGAATAGTGTTGTAGCCTGCTTCTTTGATGCGAGGAAGAATTTTGTCGGCAAAGCTACGGTATGTACCGATCTTACATTCCTCCTGCGCCATACCTACATGAGCTTCGTAGATATAAAGCTTGTCATCGCCGACAAAATTTTTGTCAGTCCATTTGAAGCTTTTGAAGTCATCGTTGACTTCTGCCGTGAATGTGAGAGTTTTTTTATCCTGCACAACTCGACGGGCATAAAGCGGAATATGTTCGGTGAGTGACATATTTGCATCAACGACAGTCTTGACCTTGCAGCCTTCCCAGAGAGCATCGTCTCCTTCAAGATACAGCTCCCAGTTTCCGTTTCCGATATTTTTCAGCGGATGACTTGTTTTGTTCCAATCGTTGAAATCACCCTCAAGATAAAGCTGATGTGCGCTTGGAGCCCATTCACGATAATACCAACCTCCATCAACGTGGTGGAAGCCATAGTAGTTGTGTGCGTTAGCAAAGTCATACAGTGTCTGACCTTGTGAGAGAATACGTTTTTTAGTGTCATGATACAGAGCCATTCGCAGGTCTATATCGCTTGAATATTGTACAAGTGCGGGATTCAGTTCTAAGATACGATACATAAATTCACCTTCCTTGCGTGGCATATTTTTCCAACAGGGCATAGACGAGAGGGGGGTGTTAATTAGCAATTAGTAATTAAAAACGATAGTTAGTAGGTGATTCTTCAACAGAGAAGCCGGAAAGAATATCTTCATTCACTTCAACATCGTCGATATAGGCTTCAATATACTTTGTGAAAAGCGACTGTCCTACAAGTGTGTCATAATTAGGGAAGAAGTCAGAGTTTGCATCTTCATTCCATGGAGAGGCATCCATTTCAAGTCGCATGATATAATGAGTGCCGACATCGGATTCAACCTTTACATAACTGCCGATTTCAAGATTGAACGCAGAACCAACTACTTCGTCTACAAAATCAATATCACGAGTGAGGTAATAACCGTTTTCGTAATTTTGATCTTCTGAATAGGTTGTGTAAACTGTTTCAAAATCGTCACCGTTTGAGAGAGCAGTATCTATTTTTGCAACTACAGCATCCTTTTCAGCTTGCTCATCTGCTGTCAGTGTTCTCTTTTGATACGAACCGTCTGAGCTTGTTACGACATAACCGTCATCGTCAAGCACATAGTCATATTTGTTGTTTACATAGATATGGCGTACACGAACATAGTTTTCATTCAGATATTCCGATCTGGCTGTATCGGTAATACCTATTTCACCGTTTGAGCCATAAAGAGCAGTATAAAGTGCTGAACCCCGCTCATCACGGAGATAGATATTGCGGAGCATATTGTAGTTTACACCATATGCAGAGAGTGCCTGATTGAACTGAGCCTTTGAACCGCCGGAGTATTCCGTTACAAAATCAGTGAGGTATTCGTCTATCACCTGAACCGTACTGTTTGATACAGTAATCCCTTTTTCTTCTGCAATAGTGTCGCATATCAGTGACATTTTAACATTGTGGACTACTGCATCAAAGAGGTATTCTTCAGCAGTCATTCCGCTATCGCCAAGTGTAGAGCTATAGAAGGCCGAAGTATCCTTGAAATCAGAGTAGCTTTGCAAAAAACGTGCCTTATAGGTGGCAAGATAGTATGTGAATTCGTTCTCACTGATAGAGTTATCCTTGTATGTGAAAACAGCTTCGCTTGATGCACATGACGTAAGTAGAAGAAGTGATGCAGCGGCTGCGGAGATGAGTTTGGATGTTTTTTTCACGTTGTTTATCGCTTTCATGTGTGATTTTTTTCGATTTTATACACTATTATACACTACATAAATGAACAATTTATATCATTTAGCTGAAAATGTCGAATATTTTTCTAATAGTTCAATTAAAAATTCCGTATTTCGCATATTTTTCTTTGTTTTCATAGTGATATACGGAGTTTGACCAAGCATTACCTTTACACCGAGAGTTGGGTAGGTTACAGCAAGGATCTGTATAGCCTTTGCATTGACATTTCCTGTATAAAGTCGTATGTTTCCGTCTCTTTCTTCAATTTTTGTGAATCCGCATCTGCGTCCCATAGCACGGATCCATGCTATTCTGCAAAGATTTACAGCGGATGAGTTAGGTTCGCCATAACGGTCGCAAAGCTCATCTATAATATCGTTATAGTCAGCTTCGTTTTCTACTCTTGCAATGCGTTTGTACATATCCATTCGCTGCGGAGCTGAGGCAATATACGATTTCGAAAGATAAGCATCACAGCGTATATCAACTGCACATTCGGGGAGAGGCTTTTTGATTTCCTCGCCTTTTTCTTCGATTACAGCTTCCTCGAGCAGTTTCATATAAAGGTCATATCCGACTGATTCAATATGTCCGTGCTGTTCAGAGCCAAGAAGATTTCCTGCACCTCTTATTTCAAGGTCACGCAGAGCAATTCGGAAGCCTGCACCAAATTCAGCGTATTCACGAATTGCGGAAAGACGTTTTTCAGCGATTTCAGATAGCTGTCTGCCTTTGCGATATGTGAAATAAGCAAATGCACGAGTGCTTGAACGACCGACTCGACCTCGTATCTGATGCAGCTGTGATAATCCGTAGTTTTCTGCATTTTCAATGATGAGCGTGTTTGCGTTTGGAATATCGACACCTGTTTCAATAATCGTAGTACATACAAGAACATCTATCTCACCACGAATGAGTGAATCCCATACTTCCTCTATGGTATCACGATCCATTTTTCCGTGTGCTACAGCAACTCTTACATCCGGTATGGCTTTTTCAATGCGTTCAGCTACACCGTAAATTCCTTCGACTCGGTTGTAGAGATAGAATACCTGACCGCCACGTCTAAGTTCTCGACGTATTGCTTCATTTATGAGTGATTCATCGTATTCCATTACATATGTCTGAACAGGTGAGCGAAGTCCGGGTGCTTCTTCCAGTACACTCATGTCAACTATACCACCCATCGCCATGTTCAGTGTTCGTGGAATAGGTGTTGCTGTCAGAGTGAGAATATCGGCGTTTACTGCAATCTGCTTTAGCTTTTCCTTCTGTGCAACACCGAAGCGTTGTTCCTCATCAATTATGATAAGTCCAAGGTCATGGAACTGAACATCCTTTGAGATAAGTCTGTGTGTACCGATTATGATATCTACATCCCCCCGTGCTACCTTGCGAATAGATGCAGCCTGTTCTTTTGCTGAACGGAATCGGGATACCATGTCGATATTCACGGGAAATGATCGCATACGGCTGAGGAAGGTCTGGAAATGCTGATATGCGAGTATTGTAGTTGGCACGAGAACAGCTACCTGCTTGCCACTCATAACAGCTTTGAACGCAGCACGGAGTGCAACCTCTGTCTTACCATATCCAACGTCACCGCATAGCAGTCTGTCCATTGGGTAGGGCTGTTCCATATCATTGCGTATATCGTCTATTGCTTGAAGCTGACCGTCGGTTTCTTCATATTCAAAGGAATTTGCAAATTCTCGACACATTTCGTCGTCAGCTTCAAATTTTATGCCTTTTGTGCGTTTGCGTCGTGCATATAGCTCGATAAGCTCTTTTGCCATCTCTTTAGTCGATGCTTTTGCCTTTGATTTTGCACGATTCCAGTCAGCGCCACCCATTTTTGAAAGCTTAACCATTCCCGTGTCAGCACCTGCACCGATATATTTTGAAACAAGATCAAGCTGATCTACAGGCAGAAAAAGCTTGTCAGTGCCTGCGTATTTTATGTGTACATAATCTCGTGAAGAACCGTCTATCGTCAGGGTTTCAAGCCCCATGTACTGACCGATACCATAGGTTTCATGAACTACGATATCGCCAACCTCAAGGTCAGCGTATGATAAAATAGCTTCTGTTGCAGTTTTCTTCTTTTTGGATTTTTTGAGGTAGCGACCGTGAGATGGTCGTGATGCTTCCTTTGAAAAATCCAAAAGAACAAATTTTGGAAATGCAAGCTCGTAGCCACCGGGAAATTCTCCGGTCATGAGAAGAACGACATTTTTTATATCCGGTGCGATATTATCATCGGAATCGGCTGAAAGTACAGTGTAACCGTCATCCATGAGTGCTTCTCTAAGTGAGTTTTTCTCAGCTTCGGCAGAGCAGATTACAGCGCAAAGATAGTGCTCCTTTGTGAATCTTTCGATATCCTCACGGAAAAGAGCGATATTTCCTGCATAAGCCGGAACATGGCGTGTGTTGAATGTGAAAATATCACCCGATACAGAATTGTGCGTTCTTGCGAGTGCATCTATAAGAACCGTTGCACCATCCTGACGTGAGATTATTTCATCGAAATCACGCATATATATGCCGTTTTTTTGTGGTGGCAGTTCAAGAGATTCTATCATATCGGATATGCTTTGTTCAGTGAGAGCTGCACCTGCTTTTGAACGATCCTCGACAGTAGCAGAATCAACAATAACAAAAATACCGTGTGCATAATCAAGAAGGCAGCTTCCTTCGGGATAAAGGAGTGGCAGATATTTATCGGCAAAATTTATTTCAAAGCCATGCTCAAGTGAAGCAAGCTCACTGCTTAAAACCTCTGCTGCTCGATGGTGACGTTCATCAGCACCTTCTGTGCGTCCTATTCTGCGAATATGTCGTTTAACCGTATCTGTCAGCTCATCACGCTTTTCGGGAGTCAAAATCAGCTCACGCACAGGTGAAATAGTGACCTCGTCAGGTGCATCGCTTGAGAATCGCTGAGTTTCGGGGGAGAAATAGCCCATTCTGTCAACTTCATCACCAAAAAGCTCGATTCTGAGAGGTTTGCTTGCATCAGGTGCAAAAATATCGACAATACCACCACGTATTGCAAACTGACCGGGAGATTCTACAAGCTCAACACGTGCATATCCTGCTGAAGAAAGGCTTTCTGCCATTTTATCAGTGTCAAGTGGCTCATCGTATGATATGTGCAGAGAAAGCTCACGAAGTCTTTCGGGCGGAAGTGTTACTTGCAGAACAGCATCGGCAGTTGTACAGATAACTGTAGGCTTGTGCTCATCGTTCAGTATACCACTCAACGCTGAAAGCACACAAAGCCGTTCGCCTTCGTAATCGTGTGATGATATGATGTTCGAGAAGCAATATTCACGAGCAGGAAAATAAGCTGCTTTTATACCGATAGATAGCAAAAAATCTCGAAAAGAGGAGGCTTTTTTTTCTTCCGAAAAGATGAGTACGATAGGATCCTCTGAATTTGCAAAATCCTCTGCAAGAGAGGTGAGAAATATCGTTTGCGAACCGTCTGTAAGTCCACTGACGGTATATGGCTTGCGTTTGCCAAAGGTTGGTGCGGTGAGCGTGGCTGTAAGAGCAGTATAATCTCGGTTTTGACGGAAGATATCACATAATATCGTGTAGTTCATATGTCACCTCTTTCTGAAAATAAATTTTACAGCTTAATTAAAATTTTACACCGTTAAACTTGCCCATTGCATCGTCGTATTTTCCATCGAGCAGGAGCAGAACAGCTTCGTAGGTGCATTCAAAAATCTTAAACATGGCTTCACGATCTCCTTCGGGTATCTTTCCGAGTACCCAATCAGCCATGGGATATTCTCTGTTTGGTTTTTCTCCAACACCTATGCGTATTCTTGGAAATGCATCGGTTCCAAGGAGAGTTATAATGCTTCTGAGACCCTTTTGACCGCCATCTGAGCCTGATTTGCGTATTCTCATTCTGCCGGGAGCCTGTGCAACATCATCGGAGATAACGATAATATTCTCCGGTGGAATCTTGTAGAAATTAGCTGCTTCCTGTACAGATTCTCCTGAGGCGTTCATAAATGTCTGTGGTTTCATGAGAAGAACACGGTGTCCACCGAGTGTAGCTTGTGCTGTAAGAGCTTTGAATTTAAGCTGTTTCAGGTCACCGATTCCACATTTTTGTGTAATAACATCCATTGCGAGAAAGCCGGCATTGTGTCGTGTGAGGTGGTATTCCTTGCCCGGATTTCCGAGTCCGACAACGATAAACTCAGGCGCACCGCCGTCAGATTTGTTAGTGTTTTCTATTTTTTTGAATAAGTCGAAAATATCAGACATAGTGTACTCCAAATTTCCAGATTATATCATTTTGCAGTCACAGAAGCTCATTGCGGATATGGAATTTTGCTCCTTTGCGTGACCGTACTATAAACTGCAAAAAGCCCGTTTTTAGGACGAGCGGGATTTGCAGTATATAAATTATTGTAGGCGTTAATTATACTATAATTTTGTGTTTATGTCAATGCATCTATGCGTGAGAAGAACGGATCACATAAGGTTTACAGTTTCGCCTGCATCCATTTTAATTATTTTGTCCTTGTATTCTCGTGCCATAGGGTCAAACTTCAAGTCCTCAACGATTTTTGAAGAACCAAAGAAATGCATAGGTATTGCGTTCTTGATACGGAAATGCTTCATGTAGTAGTCAAAGCCAAGATAAGAATACATTCCCTGACGAGTATCAAGTGGGAGAAAAGCCGTGTCTATCCAGAAATTTTTCAATCCCTTTGTATATTCACGGAAGCGGTTTGTCATTTCAAAAACTTCACCTTCACGCATACCCTCCCACAGCCACAGATTGAGGTCGCCTGCGTGGAAGATATTTCTGCCCATACATCCTGCAAGATAAGCAACACCGCAGTCGGTAGATGGAAGTACCTTTAGTCTGAATCGACTTTCAAGCTTTATATCCATTCCGGGTTTTGCGGTTATATAATCATGCACACCGCAGTCACGCATTATGTGATCGAAAATATCGTTTGCAATGACATATTTGACATTTGGATGCTCACGGTGGAGTGCAAAAACATCGGGATTAAAGTGATCCTCATGATGATGGCTGATAAAAATATATATTTTCTTTTTGTCAGGCAATCTTGGCAGCTTTCCTTCCGAAAAATCAAAAATCAGCATATGCGTCTCGGATTCAACGGTAAATCCGCTGTGTCCGGTGCAGTTTATAACGATCATGTACCTGTATCCCTTCCGAATCAATTCGAGTATAATGATATGTTATCATCATATCCTGCTTTTGTCAAGGATTATTTTGGACGGTATATTGTCAAAAAATTGCTTTACTCTTTACATTTTTCGAAAAATATGGTATCATTGAGCTATCCATTAGAAAGGATAAGTTAAAATGGCTTCAAATCTTCATGATATATTAAAAAAATTCGGAATTGAACTTGAACCGTCAGCTTATGGAAACGGTCATATCAACGATACATATATAGTTCACGCAGAGGAGGATTATATTCTTCAGCGTATCAATAAAAATGTGTTCACAGATCCACCGACAGTAATGGAAAATATTGTCGGAATAACGGAGTTTTTGCGTAAAAAAGTAACTGAATTAGGTGGCGACCCTGAAAGAGAGATTTTGAATCTTATTCCTACAGTAGACGGAAAGTATTACTATATGAGTGATGATGGCGAATACTACCGTGTCTATAAGTTTATCTCAGGTGCGAAATCATATGATACAGTTGACGATCCGAGCAGACTTTATCATGCGGCAAAGGCATTCGGTAAATTCCAAAATCTTCTTGCGGATTATCCGGCGGACAAGCTGAATGAAACTATAGTTGATTTTCACAATACCAAAGCCAGATATGACCAGTTTAAGACAGCGGTGAAAAACGATGCTGTTGGTCGTGCTAAAAATGTCGGCGCAGAAATAAAATTTGTGCTTGATCGTGAACCCGATTCAGTCGTTGTTGTGGATGCAATAGAAAGCGGAAAAATACCGCTGAGAGTAACGCATAACGACACTAAGCTTAACAATGTGCTTCTCGATGATGTAACAGGCGAAGGCGTATGCGTTATCGACCTTGATACTGTTATGCCGGGATCGTTGCTTTATGATTACGGTGATGCACTCAGATTTGGTGGCTCAAGCGGTGCTGAGGATGAAAAGGACCTTGATAAAATCTGGTTCAATGTTGAGAATTTTGAAGCATTCACGAGAGGCTTTATTGAAGAATTGCCATCTATGACAGAGGAAGAACGTAAGCTTCTGCCGTTTTCTATAAAGCTTATGGCTCTCGAATGTGGCTCAAGATTTTTAGCGGATTATCTGAACGGTGATACTTATTTCAAGACTGCGTATCCCGAGCATAATCTCGATAGATGCAGAACACAGTTTAAGCTGGTTGCGGATATCGAAGCGAAAATGGATAAGCTGAACAGCATAGTTGAGCAGATATATAACGAAGTAAAATAAATATACTTAAAAGAGGAGCCTGTCGGTAAAAATTCGGCACATCCTCTTTTTTTTCGCAATATTGTTGAGAAATCGTAAATAATCTCTCGACCCTCTTGAATATGACAAAATTAGCTGTATAATATATAATGTAAGATTGTTTCTGTGTCGCATCTTACGTTTGCAAAATTTATCTGAAATGACACAGGAGGGTATAATGAACTTTTTTGATAAAATGAAAAAGCGACTTCCGAATAAAGATAACAGCGTAATCGATGATATTTCCGATGAGCTTATGCTTGAATACGGAGATTCAGATGACGATTTCAAAAGCGGTGAGTTTCTAAATTCGCTTGAACAGCTTTCGGAAGATGATATCGAAATGAACGAAACTGCGCTCAAGGCAGGAAAAATATCGCTCTCCGATGTTGTGCGAAAGATAATGGTGTGGTTCTTTCTTGCAATGTTCATCATAAGCTGTTGTATGCTTGCCGATAACTTCATCGATAAACAGCGCAGTGCTGAGATATATAATCAGCTACAGAATGAATTCTTTTCGTCAGGCTTTGAGTTTGATGCTTCTGTAGTGTTCAGACCGGAAGAAGGCGATGTAAAATATCTTACTGCCGATTCTTCAAATTCCTCTACGCCAAGCATGACTGAGCTTATCAATACAATGCAGTCAGGCGACGAAAATGGAACGGTTCATAAGAAATATAATAAAGAGCTTGAAAAAATGCGTGCGGGACTTGCTTCGCTTGCACAGATAAATCCCGATCTCTATGGTTGGATATCAGTAGACGGAACAACTATAAATTATCCTATGGTACAGGGTGAGGATAACGATTACTACCTTGATCACGCTTATACAGGAGATTTTCTTCCCAATGGCTCGATTTTTGTCGATTGCAGAAATGATACTGCTATAGATAAAAACCATAATACAGTTATATACGGACATAATATTACCTCAGGAGCAATGTTCCATGACGTTACAAAATTTTTTGATGACAGATATTTTGATAGCGTCTATATCAATATTTATACCGATGATGGAATTTTTGTATACGAACCGTTTTCAGTTTACGAAACCAGATATGACTATAACTATTTCAAAACAAACTTTAAGGATAGCGATGAGTTTATAGAATTTGCCGAGGAAGTAAGAGATAATTCTTCAATGAAATCAAAATCCGATATGACATTCACGGGTGACGATAGAATACTAACTCTTTCGACCTGCACGAATGGCGCATATTACGCAAGATACGCACTTCACGCTAAGCTTGTCAAGGTTATTGTGGACTGAATAGCCTTTGACGCTGCTTATAAATGATAAAAATTTAGATCAAGGAATCATAATGTCAATATTTAATTATATCAACTGTCCCGTATGTGGGAAAAATCTGCACCGCAATGAAAGGTCGTTGCTCTGCGAAAGCGGTCATACATTTGATGTTGCAAAATCGGGTTATGTCAATCTTCTGCCACCCGGAAAAGAAAAAAATGCTCGTACAGGCGACGAAAAAAATATGGTACGCGCACGAGTTGATTTTCTTTCAAAAAATTACTATGCAAAAATCAGTGATTCTGTCGCAGAAACTCTGGCAAATGAGCTTGAAGCTCACGATGACACTGTCGTTTTTGCAGATATGGGCTGTGGTGAGGGCTATCATACCTGTCGTATTGTCGAGAAGCTTGGCAGACCTGCGATAGCACTTGGCTTTGATGCTTCAAAATATGCCGCTGAATGTGCCTCAAAGCTTGCTCGATCAAAGGGATTTCTTCCAAAAGATGGAGTTGGCGCTGATTTCGTGTCAACTGCACAGGCGTATTTCTTCCCCGCAAATCTCTTTCATCTTCCGCTTAAAGAGCATTGCCTCGACGCAGCCGTAAGTATGTTTGCGCCTATTGCGGGTGAAGAAACACATAGAATACTCAAAAAAGGCGGTATACTTTGTATTGTTTCATCCGGGAGAGATCACCTTTTGGAGCTTCGTAAGCTTATTTATGATGATGTGCATATTTCGGATTCTTTACCGACTGCTCCTGATGGATTTATCGAAAGATCACGCACAAGCTGTAAATATAACGTGCAGATAGAGAGTAGGGATGATATAGAAGCCCTGTTCGTAATGACACCGTTTTACTATAAAACCACGGAGGAGGGCAGAAATCGCCTTCTGTCAAAAGATTCGCTTAATATCACCGTGGATGTTAATATTTCTGTTTTTGAGGCAAAATAAAATGCTTTCTATAATAATACCAATGTATAACGAAAAAGCCATAATTTCATCCACTTTGCACCAGCTTACAGATGCGATGGAAAAAATTACAGCTGATTCGTTTGAATATGAAATAATTCTTTCTGATGATGGTTCAACTGACGGTTGTGGTGATGTAGCTGAGGCCACTGTGGCTTCTCTTTCCCTGAATAAAGGTACAGTGCGTGTAGTTCGTGCTAAGAAAAATGCGGGTAAAGGCGCAGCTGTACGTCAGGGTGTGCTTGCTTCTGTGGGAGATATTGTACTTTTCACTGACAGCGATCTTGCCTATGGCTGTGATATCATAGCTGAAATGTACGATTCAATCACCAACTCTAAAGCAGATCTTCTCATAGGCTCAAGAGCTATTCATCCCGATGGTTATGCAGGCTATACACCGTTGCGTAAACTCGCTTCCAAAACATTTGTAAAGCTTCTTGCATTAAGTGCAGGCTTCAAACATAGCGATTCGCAGAGTGGTATAAAAGCGTTCGGTGGCGATGTTGCTCGCAATATTTTCAAGAACTGTGAAGTGAACGGTTGGGCATTCGATTTTGAAGTTTTGCTTATAGCAGGCAAAATGGGATGTAAAATCGATGAATATCCTGTTAAAGTGATAAATCACAGAGAATCAAAGATAAGATTGCTGTCTGACAGCTTCAAAATGATGGCAGATGTGAGAAGAATAAAAAATAGAGTCAAGAATATGAAGCTTTGATTTTACGGTATCAATATGCCTTCGCTTCTGAGAATTACGGTGCATAAAAATTGTGATCTCCAATCGATAGTACATAACGGCAGTTTTCTACTATCCAAAAATTCGTGGCGATAGCTTCGTTTAGAAAATACAGTATTTCATCGGAAAGTCGTGTGTCTTCCAGACATATTTTAGCTGCCTTGATCGAATCATCACCGGCAGGCTTTTCGATTGCACCGTTTGCAGTGGGTGTGAACTGAACTCCGTTTTTGTTGTCGAAGATAACATCGTATATCGTGTCAGGAAAATCATCTGAATCGACACGGTTCAAAATTACAGTGCCGACTGCGAGCTTTCCGAGAAATGGCTCTCCCTGTGACTCTGCGTGAATTATCTGAGATAGCCAGTATAGGTCATCCTCATCGTAAAAATCATCCGCTGAGATTATTGAACCTCTCTTGCGTGTCAGCGTTGTGGAATGGCTTGCTGAGTCATAGCTGCTGTCAAAACCAAATGCCTGAGCCGCTTGTCTTAACGGAACATACAGTACACCGTCACGAGTGAATACTCCTTCCTTGCACCAAAGTATTCTTCCGTTTGCTTCGATGTAGTCGTTACCATCTGTCGCATACAATGTCAGTGAATCTGTTGTTACAGTTGATGTCATACTTTCATCATCCCAGCTGACTACGGAATTGTCAACGGTGCAGGCAAATTCACGAAGCGAGATGTAAGCAATGTCTGACTCGATAAATGATGTGCCGTCATATTTTTGACCGTCGAGTATTATGCTGTAGTTGTCGCTTGCTGAAATCGGTGTACCAACAGTCAGGGTTATTAAAGCAAAAAGTACCGCAATGCTCATTGTAATGCTTTTTTGAATAACGTGATTTCGTATGTGTTCTTTCATCCTTCCTCCTTTTCCGGCAGAGCTTATGCTACTTGCCAAACATGGGTCGTTTTTACCCGCATTACCATTATAGCATAGTTTCCCCTTAATATTAACAGGTAATGATTGGGAAATGATAGGTGAGGATTTCACAGAAAGGTACAGTATTTGAAAAAAACAGCACTTCCGTTTACAAATTTTCATTATTATATAGCACAAATAGCGGTTTGGAGAACAGCAGGCACATATTACCTCGAATGTTAACATTAAGCATTTGAAATAATGCGAAAAATCGGATATAATTATAGAATATCACAGCTTATTTTGGAGTATTGAATGATTTATAAAGGGATAAAGGGAAAGATCACAGCGTTTCTCCTGGCAACGTCTATGGTGTTTTCATTGTCATCCTGCGGACTGATAATCGTCAACGATGTGTCAGATGAGCAGGATAAAACAGAAAATGAAGATAACAGAGTCGAAGAAAAAAACGACGATGATTCTGCCGAAACAACGATCTCCTATGTCAAATATACAGCATCTGAGAATGGCTTGGAGCTTTCTCGAGAATATATGAGTAAGCTTCCGAAACGGGATTACGAAGGGGCAGTATTTTTTATTACAACTCCTTCCTCTGACTATATCGCACCGGAGGACACTTTAACGTCGGTGTCAAAGCTTTCGATAGAGCGTAATGCAATGGTCGAGGAGCTACTGAATGTTGAAATTATTACATCTGTTGAAAATACCGATACTATGCTGACAAATGTAAAACAGGCAATAGCGTCTGATTCGTATTACAGTGATCTGCTTATGATACCGGTATACATGATAGGTCAGTTCAGAAAAGATGAAACTATATTAAATCTGCGTACACTTCCGTTTTTTGATATCGATCAGCCGTATTTCAATAAAGAATCATCTGAAATGACCTCCGGTGGATATACTACCTATGGTGTGGCAGGTCATGCTTCGATATCACCATCGTCGTTTTCAGCAGTCTATATGAATAAACCTCTTTTGGAGATGGCAGGAGTCGAACCCGCAACCATATACGATATGGCAGAAGATGGTAAATGGACTTGGGATGAGCTGCTCAAATGCACATCTGCTGTGGCTTCACTTAACGAAAGTGGACAAGCCGGCAGAGAATTCTATACAATAACAGCACAAAATACTGCGAGCCGTCTGCCTGATTTGATTTTCAAGGCATCGGGAAACGATTTTATTCGTGCAGGTAAGAGAAGGATACCGACACTCGGCTTCAATGAACGCACAGCTAAAGCAACGCTCGATAATATTGCAACGATATACAACGATCCTAAATCTATTACAGATCCTTCAGCCGGAGCTATCGGTTGCTTTGCGAGTGGAGAATCTGCATTCCTGATTGAGTATCTTTCGATAATGCCTGATATTAGCAATGCAGATGCTAATTGGGGACTTCTTCCGCTTCCGAAACAGGAAGAAGGAGACGATTATCGCACGTTGATATCGAATTCTGAGCTTGTTTTCGCTGTACCAAAAAATCATACAAACGGTGAGTTTGCAGCTATAACTTTGTCAGCACTGAATGCGGCATCGTATGGATATATCTACGATGAATATGTGAATTACAGTATGTTAAACGTGCTGCGTGACAATGATTCTGTAAATATGCTTGATATGCTTCTTGATACTGCGTCATTCGATTTTGCTCTTGCATTTGGAAATGCGTACCCTGAGATAGCTGATGCGACATATAAGCTGATAAGAGCTACTGCAAAATCAAACGACCTTGCAGATAAATTCGCTGATTTGATGATCAAGGCTAACGCTGTTATGAGCAAGGAATTTGATCTGCGTTATTAGTTTAAGAATTTGAGCGTTCACTTAATACGAAAATAAAAAAAACGCATATCCTTTGTTCGAGATTGAACATTGGATATGCGTTTTTCATTGTTTTATTGTGACTTCTTTGCTGCGAGGATTTTGTTAGCTTTGTCGAGCATACCGGAGTCTTGACGCTGAGCCATAACAAGACGCCAGTAGAATCCCTTGAGGTCGAGAAGCTCTTGGTGAGTACCACATTCTACAAGGTGACCCTTATCAAGAACTATAAGACGGTTTGCGTTACGCAGAGTAGAAAGACGGTGCGCTATAGCAAAGGTTGTACGGTCTTTTGTAAGCTTGTTCAGTGCATCCTGGATAAGCTTTTCTGTTTCCGTATCAAGCGCCGCTGTAGCTTCGTCAAGAATGAGTATCTTAGGATTGTGGATAAGTGCACGAGCAATAGCTACTCTCTGACGTTCACCACCCGAGAGGGAATAACCCTTTTCGCCAACGTATGTATTGTAGCCTTCGGGAAGATTTACGATGAAATCATGTGCGTTTGCAAGCTTTGCAGCGGCAATAACTTCTTCGTCACTGGCCATAGGCTTAGCATACTTAATGTTGTCACGAATAGAGCCGGAGAACAGGTGAGTTTCCTGGAGAACTACACCGATCTGTGAACGGAGTGCATTCTGAGAAATATCCTTGATATTTACTCCATCGATCATGATCTCGCCTTCGGTAACGTCGTAAAGTCGCATGAGCAGGTTGATAAGAGTCGTTTTACCTGAACCTGAGTGACCTACGATACCTATCATTTCGCCCTTGTGAACATCGAGGTTAACGCCTTCAAGTACGGGGTTGTATGAGTCGTAGCCAAAGGTTACGTTGTTCAGCTGGATATCGCCTTCGATTGAGATGTCGATAGGAAGACCGATATCTTCAACTTCGGGTTCTTCTTCAAGAATTTCAAGGACCTTACTGAGAGATGTAAGGAAGGAGGAGATATTACGCGGGATAGATGTGATCCACATAAGAGGACCATAGATGATATTTGCGTATGAATTGAACTGGTGAAGGTCACCATAGTTCATAGAGCCGTTGAAGAGCAGATAGTTACCGTAGAACAGAATGAGATAGCTACCAATACGAACTGCAAAGCCGAGAAGCGGGAATACAGTATCGAAAAGGAGCGCGTTGCTTTCAGACTGCTTTGCGGAACGGTCAGTGCGCTTATGGAAGGTTTCAATTTCTCTTTCTTCGTTACCGAATGCTTTTACAACACGGATACCGTTAAGAATATCCTGGAGGAAGATGTGCACACGGTGGTTAAAGAGCCAATCCTTGTGGTTGCGGTTCTGCATTACCGACCAGAATTTGGCAATGAGATACACAACGAACGGAATCGGAACGAAAACGAACAGGCACATTATCGGGTTGATGATAACGAGGAATACAAGCGCTACTACAAATGATGCGACCTGCGTGAAGATATTCGGAAGCTGGCCGGTCATGAAGCTTTGAACTGCGTTTACGTCCTGATTGATACGACCCATAAGGTCACCGGTGGATTTTCGTGAAATAGATGCAATAGAAAGTGTCTGAATCTTTTCATAAAGCAGTGTACGCATCATCAGTGTAAATTTGTTACCTGATATAGCTGAAAGTCTGCTTTGAACGACACCGAGAAGTCGGTTGACAAGGTCTATCGAGACGATTGCAATGAACAAAAGCACAAATATGCGAAGATTCGGGTCTGAAAATGATGTAGCAGGACGAATCGACTCATTTGTGAGGTAATCGTTTACGGCAATCTTCTGAATTGCGGGTACAACGAACTGAACGATAAGAGAAATGAGAGATACGAAAAGCGGGAAGAAGAGCATCAAACGAAGACCCTTGGTAAGTCCCCAAAGCTTTTTGTAAACCTCCTTACTGTCACGACAGAATGGGCAAATGCTTGTGCCGTGAAGGAAAGGACGACCGCATTTTGGACAGAATCGTTCTGCTTCATTGTTTACGACAGGTTCGCCGGGAGCCTTTTTCTGACGGCGTTTTTCTGCGAGGTCTTCACAGGCATGGACCAAAACGGAGTATCTCGGAAGATTTCGTCCGCTGAGGAAACGGCAGATGAGCGTTGTAGTACCGTCGATAACGGCATAGAACGAACAGTTACCGTATAGAACTTCGGTTGAGAAAATAGTACAGCGTTCCAGATCAAATGTTGAAAGGATCTTTCCGTCGAGGATGCAGTAGATCCGTCTGTCAGTTACGACAGTCCAACCGCTAACAAATTTGTCTTCAAGTACATTGAATGGAACGACATACATTCGTTTTTCGCCCGCTTCCGCGACACTTTCGTAAGCCGCAAGGTCAGCGGAGGGGAGATCATACATTAATTTCATGTTTGTCACCTGTTAGAAATGATGTGTCATTTGATGATAATATTATATCATGCAGCAAACCGCACCGGAATTAAATATATTCTGATGAAGTTAAAGTGAAGCTTTATAGGAAAAGTTTCCTGTGGATATACATCAAATGTAGATTTCTATGTACTTATAGCTCTGACGGTCAAGCTTTTTCGGGTCCGGAATAATGAAGCAGTTACCATCCATATCAGAAACGTAGATACGTCCGTCTTCGAGGATTCTGATGTTTGAATATGGATTGTTCAAAACGATCGATACAGCACCTGCTGATGTTTCAACTTCCCAGTAGTTATAGCCGAATTTTTCCTTTGCGGATGTAATTCGCTTGATTTCGGGAGTGAAATAGCGAACCTCAAGCTCTGCACTGATAAGCTCTACAGTTGCCTTATCAAAATCGGAAAGATTGCGGATCATACCTATCTCAGAACCACGACCTTTTGCTCTTGTATCCGGCTCACGGACTGAAAGGAATTCGTTCGGAGCTGTGATCGGGAATGAACGACGGATAACTACACGCTCGAAGAATTCTTCCACACCTTCATTGTTCACTATTTTAAGTGAAATAAGACCACCGGAAGAAAGCGAGAACCATGCATTGTTCGGTGTGAGAGCAATAGACTCACGATGTTTGAACAGATTATCGGCATCAGCGCCTTCTTCGCTGTTATCATCTTCAGCGGAGGCATCTGTTTTAGCTACAGCTTTTTTGTTTTCCGCCTTGATATCTTCTTTTTTATTTACGTTTTTTTCTTCAGTTTTTGTATTTGTTGCCATAGTATTTCTCCTTATATAGCATTTACGCTACATTCCCGCCAGAACTTTTTTCATAGCTTCGCTCTGGAGTGTAAACAGCTTGTAATATACGCCGCCCTTTGCGAGAAGTTCTTCCGGCGGACCTTCTTCTGCGATCTCACCGTTTTCAATTACGAAGAGATAGTTGCAGTCCTTGAGAGTAGAGAGTCTGTGTGCGATAGTGATACAGGTACGTCCTTCAACGAGCTTTGCAAGTGCCTCACCGATAAGACGTTCTGTTTCTGTGTCCATAGCCGCTGTAGCTTCGTCAAGAATAAGAATAGACGGAGACATCAGCAATGCACGTGCGATAGATACACGCTGTCTTTCACCACCGGAGAGAGAACGTGAGCCGGTACCGACTTCTGTTTCATAGCCTTCGGGAAGACGAACGATAAAGTCATGTGCATTTGCGGCTTTAGCGGCAGCTATAACTTCTTCCATAGTAGCATCGGGACGAGCATAACGGATATTGTCTGCGATAGTACCACGGAACAGGAATATTTCCTGTGAAACGATAGCCATATTCTTACGAATAGAGGACATCTTGATTTTCTTTACGTCAGTGCCATCGACTTTGATAGTACCGGAGATAGGGTCATACATACGCGTGATAAGGTTAACGATAGTACTCTTACCGGAGCCGGTATGACCTACAAGACCGATATTATCACCGGCGTGGATCTTGATAGTAACATCCTTGAGGATAGGACGATTCGGGTTATAGTGGAAAGATACGTTGTCGAAGTCGATATCGCCCTTGAATTCGTCTATTGCGACAGCATCGGGAGAGTCCATTACTTCCGGAACCTGGTCAAGAACCTCAAACATACGCTGAGCTGCGTTGATAGTATCTGTTATAAGGTTTGTGAAGGTAGAGAAGAACTGGAGAGGGCCGAATATCATGCCGATATAACCGAGATATGTGGTAAATTCACCATATGTCATATGCTCGCCCATTACCTGAAGACCACCAAAGCCCCAGATCATCTGCGAAGAAATACCGATAAGGAGACTTACTACAGGGAAGATCGTCAGGGATGTGATGTTTACTCTCAGGTTGGCGTTATATAGACGCTGTGAGTACTTATAGAATCTGTGTGTTTCCTCTGCTTCCTTAGCGAATGCTTTAACAACACGCACACCGTTCAGCGAGTCATTAAGCATTGATGTCATTGAAGAAGAAGCACGCCACTGCTTAGTAAACATTCTCCAAAGACGAGGGAGCATTACACGGAAGATAACAATTATTATCGGAACCGGTATAAATACGATAAGTGTCATTTTCCAGTTCAAATAGAACAGGAAGAACGTCAAACCGATGAAGTTCAGTACGTTGATGACAAAGTTTGGAATACCGTCTATGTAAAAGCTACGGATACGTTCAGCATCGTAGTTTACTCTGTTGATAAGACGACCTGTGCTGTTGTTGTTGAAGTAGGAAAGCGAAAGTGACATCATCGAATCGAAGATATCCTGCTTCATCTGCTTCATCATTCTGTTTGAAAGCTTTGCGTTTGCACGGTTTTGCAGAATACTGATACCAAGTGATACAAGCGCAAGGAGTACGATAACGGAGAGAACGATAAACAGCTTTCCGACGGTGTGCCATTTACCTTCAACCGCAATTACATTATCATAGAGTATTTCACCGTTGATAATAGGGTTTAAAAGCGATACAGCGGACGATGCAACCATGCAGAGGAGAACGATGACTACCTGCATTTTATATGGAACAAGGTATTCAAGAAGTCTCTTGATTATTGCACCCTGCTTATGGCAGTGAGTGCATACTCTGCGGTATTGATTTTCGTAGACCTGACCGCATTTGGGACATTTTGCATTGAATTGATCGAATATCTGGTCGTCATCAGTGATGTCATCACCACGCAGGAAGCGTTCGATAAGCTCACAGAAAGCGAACAGCTTTTGACGTTTGGCATTGGTGCAGTAGGCTTTGATCTCAGTGACTGCGCCTTCATTCCAATTTGCGAATATTTTTTCTCTTTCTTCTCTTTCCAGCTCCTTGTCAACCTCGGGTCGCAAAGTATCGTGCTTCAAAACAAGAAGTCTGTTTGAAGACATACATGTGTCAACTGTCAAGTCGGAATAATAATCGAGAGAAAAGCTGCCATAATATTTGGCTTGCTTAGCGTCGGGCACTTTGCCGAAATCATCTAGGTTTTGATGTCCGGAGGAGTGCTTCTTCTGAGGGATGGAGTCTGTGTCTGCGAGAATCTGATGAACAGTGCGCGTAGCCTTTTCGTATACGAGCCATGCTTCACCATAGTTTCCGTCGAAATCCAGATCCATTCGTACTGCGACCGACATATCGTCAAGACTTAAGCCTTTATCGACAAGTGCGGCAGCAGCTGCTTCTGATAATTTGTCAAGCGGAAGCATAAGTTGTCACATTCCTTTCCTGGAATTTTACCTATAGCCACGAGGCAAAGGTATAGATAAATTCACCCGATGAGCAGAAAATTTTGTAGATAGCTCCTGACGGGAAATTTATGGGACAGTTTATATAAATAATTAAAAAATTTAAAATTACCTATACACACTGCCAAGCTTTTGTGTTATAATTTACATAGTGATATTCACTATATAGGTCAGTGAGAACCACTATATCAATTAACTGTAAATTAACAGTCACTTAATAATAACTTGTATTCACGGGAATTGCAATACTTTTCATAAAATTATTAAAAAATCGGCAGATTATACAAACAATATATTGCAATTTAGGATATAATGTATTTTTGATTCAAAAAAGAGGGTTATATGCTTAAAAAAGGAAAACACTGGACAAAAAGCAAGAATCCGGAGAGTAAACGATATAAGCGTGATCTTGCGAATTATCTTGATGGCAGACATCTCAAATGTGTAACTGAACGAATAAACGGAATTGAAGAGGTAGTTGGTAAATCCGGCGCGATAATCAAGAAAGAGGACGAGCTTATTATATATGCAAGTCAGGATGTGCTGATGAGAACCAAGATAGACGATCTTCATGCATGGGAACTCTTATCTCTTGAAGGAGTTGTAATAACTGCAAATGATATAGAGCATGGCGGAGAAGAAAGATCTATAATTGCGTATTACAGTTACTATAGGGAGCTGGAGGATTAGAGCGCATATTATAACGTGTGTCTGCTGAATTATACAAGAAACAGCGACACATGAAATACAGTATTTCTCTACGAAAGACAGATAAATGGATATAATCATAAACAATAACTATGAGGGTAAACTAATCCGTGAGGTACTGAAAAATGACCTCGGTTATTCTATTACTCTCATCAAAAAACTAAAATTTTCCCCCGATGGTATAAAAGTCAATGGCGAATGGGTCACTGTTAGATACGAACTCAAATCGGGTGATGTTCTTTCTCTTGCGGTTGAAGATAAGCCTGAGGATGTAAGTCCGTATATCATACCGATCGATTTGCCTCTTGAGGTGATTTATGAGGACGAATTTGTTACGGCTGTAAATAAACCTTATAATATGCCGTCGCATCCGTCGCATGGGCATAGACTTGATACGGTCGCAAATGCACTTGCATACCGATATTCAGATAAAACCTACGTTTTTCGTCCGGTAAATCGCCTTGATCGTGATACAAGCGGATGTATGCTCACAGCAAATGCAAAGGATGCTTCTTATAGAATGTACACTGCAATGGTTGACGGAAAGATAAGAAAAACCTACCTTGCTGTGCTTGACGGAATCCCAAAAATGCGTGAAGGTGTGCTGTTTTCGTATATGCACAGGCGTTGCGAAAGTATTATAGAGAGGGAAGAATGTTCACCCGATATTGCCGATGCAAAGCCTGCTGTGACAGCTTATAGAGTTCTTGCGGACAATGGCAAAGAGGCTCTTGTTGTTGCATCACCTATCACAGGACGTACACACCAGCTAAGGCTGCATTTTCTTGGACAAGGCTGTCCCATTACAGGTGATTCTCTTTACGGAAATGAAAGTCCGAATATCGAGCGACACGCACTTCATTCGTGGAAAACCTCGTTTCCTCATCCGCAAAGTGGCGAGCTTATCTCGGTCACCGCACCTATTCCGGCAGATATTTCATCTTTAATGGACGCTGTCGGCTTGAAGCTGCCTGAGAATGAAGAGCTTTTTGATATTTCCGACCTCATTGAAGAAGCAAAAAAAATAAAGGTAACAGATAAATGAATCGAATTTTACGAAAGATAAACAGATATATCCCGGCGTTTTCGATGGTGGTGATAATACTCGCAGTTGTTGCGCTTGGCGTGAACATTGCGTATATCATAAACACACCGTTCGCTGATTTTTTTAATATTAACATATCCCAGCCATTGCGTTCCATGATGGCTCATCTTACAGGATGGTTCGGTTTTTCGCTTGCAGAGCTTGTCGTTCTTGGAAGTCCGGTCATCCTTGTTGCCATTATCACCGTAAGCGTTAGAAAAGCATCGCGTGGAAACAGATATTTCATTCGCTGTATCGTTGGAATATTGTCCGTCGCTTTACTGCTTTATGTTATGTTTGTTTTCAATTTTGGTGCAGGCTACAGAACCACGACTATTGATAATAAGCTTGAAATCGACAGACAGGACGTTTCGGCAGAGGATCTTTATGATACAATGAATATCGTTGTCGGTAAGCTGAATGAGCTTGCAGATGATGTTATGTTTGTTCAGGGGAAAGGCTCGGTAAGACCGTTTTCACATGATAAAACTGTGGAGCTTTGCATTGATTCTTATGCGAAGCTTGCGGATGAATACGATTTTATACCAAAGCTTGATGTTCCTGTAAAGCAGATCGTTTCGTCACCGTTTATGACCTATACTCATATTTCAGGCGTTTATACCTTCTTTACAGGAGAGTCGAATCTCAATACAAATTATCCTTATTTTGTCAATGTATATACAACTGCTCACGAAATGGCACATCAGAGAGGTATAGCACGAGAAAATGAAGCGAATTTTATGGCATATCTCGTGTGCATTACATCGGATGATCCGTATATGCAGTATGCAGGCTATCTCAATATGTACGAATATCTTGCATCTCCGCTGTATAGTGCTTCGCCAACTCTTTATGGTAAAGCTATTCGAGAGCTTAACGGACTTGTAAGATATGATCTCGAATGCTACAGTGCGTTTTTTGATAAATACCGTGATAATGTAGCGGCAGACGTGAGTGATACTGTTAATAATACTTATCTTACCATGCAGGGAACTGAAGGTTCAAAAAGCTACGGTATGGTGGTCGATCTTGTAGTGGCTTATCATAAAGCTGTAGCAGAACATTAAGCTGTCATATAATTAATTGAAGGATATTGATCACAAATGGGGGAGAAAACATGAAAAAGCTGTGTTTTATCATAGCAATTATGCTCGTGATGTCTTTTGCTTTGCCGATATCCGCAGCCGTAGAAGATATTCCGTCATTGTTTGCGGGAGATGAAGAATGGTATAAGGATTCGGTTTCTCCTTTGGTTATTCGTGACGATGTATGCTATATTCCGGTTGAGCTGTGTTCAATGTTTGATTATATCAGCGTTACTACTCCGCGTGAGGATAATCTTCTCATACACAACACAAATACAGGTGCATATATTTCGGTGCTGTTTTCCGATAGATCCGCTGCCGCAAACAGTGTGATAATTGATGATGTTTCTGTTTTCCGTGATTCAGGTATGTTCTATGTGGATGCGGAGCTTGTTGCAGAATCTGTAGGTTTGACTTTGGAAAAATATGTAGCTGATTCCGGTGAGATAACGCTGAGATTGTCCGATAACAACAGCATATTTACAATGGAAGAGCTGATAGAGTCGTATTTTCCTGACGATGATCTTGAAAATGTTGATGACAGCCTTGATAATGTCGTAGAGATTCCATCGTATAACGGAAAGCTTAAAAGAATATATGTGGTATGCAAATCGCCAAAGTCCGAAAATACCATGTTTTCAGCACAGAAAAATTGCGAACTTTACGGAATAGGTTATACATGGTTTCTCGATCAGGATAATACAGTTGACGATATCCTTACTGCATATACTGACGGTGAATACGGAATAGTTGCTGATAATACAGATGACATTGATTCACTGAACGAGAAAATTTCGCTTTACACACGAAGAAAAACACATTTTACGCTTACGACCGGTGATGAAGCAGAGGATAAACTTTTAACGGAAGCAGGATATATTCCAATCAAACCCGATTTTACAGTAAATGGAGCAAGCTCTCCTGACACAATGCTGGTAGATATTTTGAATTATATCGGTAAAGCGGGAAGCTGTATTTTGTATCTTGAAGATTGCTGGAACAGTGAGCGTATGGTAATTCTTTTGGATGAGATAGACAATGAGCTGTATCGAACATCAAATCTTTCAGATACGGCTGTGAATGGCATAGAATGATATAAACGAAGTAATGGAGTATTAGATATGGAAGCAAAGAAGAAGATACTTGTTGTCGAAGATGAAAAAAATATAGCGCAGGTACTTGCGTATAATATAAAAAAGGAAGGCTATGATTGCGATATCGCATATGACGGTGAAGCAGGCCTTGAAAAAGCACTGTCGGGTGGATTCGATCTTATTCTGCTTGACATAATGCTCCCGAAAATGACGGGATTTGAAGTGTGCGAAAGAATCAGATATAAAAGCCAGGTTCCGATAATTTTTGTAACTGCACGAGAGGAAGAAAAGGATAAGATACTCGGACTTGAAACAGGTGCCGACGATTATGTGACAAAGCCGTTCTCCTTCCGTGAGCTTATTTCAAGAATACGTGCAAATATCCGAAGATCATCGGGAGAAGTCGTAACTGAAAAGCAGACTAAATCCGAAAAGATAGTGATAGGAGAGCTTGAAATAGATACCGACCATTATTCGGTTACAAAAGCAGGCGAACCGATAGAGCTTTCAAAGAAGGATTATGACCTTATTCTTTATCTTGCAGAAAATGTCGGAAAGGCATATTCTCGTAAGGAACTGCTCGAAAAGATATGGGGATACGATAATTACTATGGAGATATCCGTACCGTTGACGTAACTGTGAGCAGAATACGAAAGAAGATAGAAGCCGACCCTGCAAGACCTGAATATCTGAAAACAAAGCATGGCGTAGGCTATTTCCTCTGCGAAAGATGATTTTTCGATAAAGTCATCGCAAAATTCAAAACGGACACGACATAAATTATGTTAAAAAGCTTATATTTTAAAATCGTTCTTATCCTCCTTATTTTCATTATCGCCGTTATGTGTGCGGTAGGAGCGATACTTATGAACGGTGTAACTTCGTTCTATGTTGACGATTTTACAGAACAGATGACAGAATGCTTCGATAGTGGCGGTCTTTTGATGATGGATTTACGGCAGGCTGCTCATAACGATTCTCCTGCATCCGAAATGAAAAATGTGCTTGCATCCTACAGCAGTATTCTCGGTATCGATGGATATAGAAATTATTATGTTCTTAATACCGACGGTGAAATGCTTGCAGGCTCTGACGTTGTACTCGGTGCCGATCTTATCGTAACTCCAAATATTCTTTCTGCAATAGCAGGTGCGGGAGAAAATATTTCGTCCGGTGGTATGGAATATTCAGACTGGGCAGTTCGTATACCGGTAACTCAGCTTCCCGAGGAAGATTGCATAGTTTATATTAAAGATTCACTTGAGGAAATGCGTCAGCTTAATACAGTGCTGTTTTCTATCATTCTTCAAGCTATGGTTATTGGTATTCTTATTGCAGTGCTGTTGTCGTTTTTCCTTGCAAAATCAATATCATCACCTCTGCAAAGCTTGACTTACGGTACACAGCTCGTTGCATCGGGTGAATTCAGCTATGAGATCGAAGTAAATTCAGCCGACGAAATAGGTGTGCTTGCAGAAAACTTCAATTACATGAGAGATAGACTGCGTACTACAATCGAAGAAGTAAACGGTGAACGTGAAAAGCTCGATACGGTACTGTCATGTATGAAAGATGCTGTGCTTGCGTTTACAGCGAATGGTACAGTGCTTCATTCAAATAACTCAGCGTATGAGCTGTTCGGAGATGAGCTTTCGATGGGTGCATTGACTCTCGAAAAATGCTTTGAGGTGCTTGATATTCCGCTTACTATCGACGGAAGTACGGTACGCCTTACATCACCTGATGCAGCAGTCGAAAATACCAGAGATGGTTTTATTTTCCGTGACAGAATCGCAGGAAATCATGTATTTGACGTCAGCTTTGCGGTAATTCGCTATGTTGAAGCTAAAAAACAGGCGGCAGGCTGTGTTATTATCATTCATGATGTTACAGGACGATACGAACTTGATGAAAGTCGCAGAGAATTTGTTGCAAATGTATCGCATGAGCTGAAAACACCTCTTGCAGCCATCAAGCTGACAACTGAAACTGTGCGAAGCGATCCGGAAATGGATGTTGAAATGCGTGACTATTTTCTTGACCTTGTTCTGTCGGAAAGCGATCGTATGACAAGAATAGTGCAGGATCTTCTTGTCCTTTCACGCCTTGACAGTAAACAAACCAGATGGGAAATAGAAACATTTGATCTTAAAGCATCGGTTAGACATTTGTGCGAGGTTATGCGTAAGGATCTTGATGCACGAGGTCATAAAATAACGCTGGGATGCGATAAAGAGCTTCCGCAGATAACAGCAGACAAACAGCGAATAGAGCAGGTTGTTCTGAATATCATGTCAAATGCGATAAAATATACTCCCGACGGCGGAAAAATAGATATAAAAATATCGCAGAATACTTCTGCAAAAACAGTTGTACTTGCGATAAGAGATAACGGTATCGGTATCCCTAAAGAGGATATGAGTCACTTGTTTGAGAGATTTTACCGTGTTGAGAAATCACGAACACAGGATGCTGGCGGTACGGGTCTTGGACTTGCTATTGCAAAAGAGATTGTCGAGGCTCATGGTGGTAAAATAGCTATAGACAGTAGGCTCAATGAGGGTACAACAGTGGTAGTTGAACTGCCGATTGAATGTAAACTGAAAAACGAGTGATATTGCAAAAACACAAACAGGAGTCTGTAAATGAAAAATACAACGGGACAAAAGAATAATAAGATCACGCTTATAGCAGTTGTGCTTCTTTTCGTGCTGTTGTGTGTTCTGACTGTTGCAACCATCAACGTATTTTTGAACAGCTCATCTGTAAAAGATACTGTTCCGTTTGATCTTGACAGAATAACAGCCGATAAAACAGCAGAATATATTGATGTTTCGAGTGCTCTTGTTCCTTCTTTTATTGGAATAACCTCCGATGGTACCGGTTACGGTGTTTCGGTATCAGCAAATACTGTTGCTGAGTTATATAAAACAGTAACGCCTGTTCTTGCCGATGTTCTTGTTGATGAATATGCCTCGGTTGGAGATAATGCGTTGTGGAATTCCTTGGCTGATGTCAATGATTCCGTCTATGTCAGATATCATAACGATATTCCCGATTATGTTATAAGTGTTTTCGCCGATGCTTCAAATTACAGCGAAAATTCCTTCAATTCTTATGTGAGTGAAATGCTTCTTATGCCATATTCCGAAGCCTTCGATACAATAACCGTTGCTACACGAAGCTCTGACGGAAGCGTTACAGTGTTTGAAAAAAACTCACCTGAGGAAATAATCACTGTCGATGATCTACGGAAAATTTTGCGTTCGTATCGTTCAAATCTAACTGAATTCGAGTTTGTTGGAGATAATAGTGTGGTTGAATCGGTTACAGAACCCATATTTATTGATTCGATAGTGACAAGGAATATTATAACGACAGGAAACAGTGGAATGCTTATACAAAACGGAACAGAAGATTTTGACACATTACTTCGATTGTTTTCGATAAATCCGGATAAGCTGTTAAATCAGCATACAGAGGATGATGGAAGCATGAGCTGCATTGATACAAAGGGAGTCTTGTATTTGAGCGAATCTTCGTTTGAATATACGGCTGCTGTTGACGGTGGTATTCATGTGGAGGAATTCATTGGATATATCGACAATATCGGATTTATGGATTACGTTCAAGCTGCACTCAAGATATTCACAGAAATAAGGTCTATAAATCGAAACTGCGCAGGAGGGGATGCGGATATTTCTCTTTCGTCTGTAGAAGCACTTGACGGTAAAGTATCGCTGACCTTTGATTATGTCTTTGATAATTTGAAAATTACAGATATAGAACACGCATTTTCCGTTACCTTTGAGAATGAAGTTCTGACAGAAGCGAAGCTGTTCAATCTGGCTGTAAAAAATTTCGGTGACAGAAATGAATTGCCCAAGGAATGGTGGTTCATGGAATTCGTAAAGAGAAAAATGTCACCCGGTGACAAACCCTACAGATGTATTGAGCCGGTTTACAGGGCAGATTATGTTTCAGATTCAATTAAGGCGGAATGGCGTGCAGAATAATTTTTTGTTAAAAGGAGTAGATAAATGCAGCATAACAAGATAGTGCTTGTCCTTGCCATAATTCTTGCCACGGCATGTGTTGTGCTGTCGCTGAATCTCTTTGTACTCGTTCGTTCTTCGTCGTATCTTCCGGATAGGTCAGTCGATGATATAGTAAATATTTTGGCACAATCAGATATCAGCATTGATCCCGGCATAATATCGACTAAACGTGAACGTGGCACTGTATACGTCTGCAATTCCGGCGATTATAACCGAACGGTAGCTTCACTTCTCGGTGAAGGTGTGGTAAGTGCATCATATATCATTCCGGATGGCGAAATAATCGTGCTTGATAACGGATCAAGATTTGAGTTTGGCGGTGATTTTTCGTTCCGTTATGACAGAGATGGCGAAAGAGATGGCTCGGATCTGTTTGATTTGTCCCTTTCAGCCGATCATGTAAGTGATGAAAAACGTGAAGAAATTTCAGAGATAGCAGTAAAATTTCTCGATAGCGGAAGCCGTGAATTTGAAAGCTCGGGAAATATGAGCATCGTTACATCGGTTGAGGTTATCTGGGAGAATGCAGGTGTATATTACGCATTTTGTACCCGTGCGATAGATGGAGTTGCCATCACTGAAAATACTGCGATATGCACTATTGAAAGCGGAGAAGTAACAGAAGCGTATGGCAGATGGAGCTTTTTGACGCTGGGTGAGTCCTATTCAGCACAACTTTCAGATATTTTCAATATACTGTTTAATGTGAAAAAAGAAATAGGCGGTGCGGCAGCTGAAGCAGGTGGAGTTAATATTGAATCGATCGATTTGTGCTATTCCTTGTATTTTTATGGCGATGAAGAGGATTTTTGCCTTATCCCTTGTTGGCAGGTCGTAACAGACTCGATGGGTGAATTCATTTATAATGCGATTGATAGTACACTTTACACAAAATACTAACCTCGAAATGTATGCAAAACATTAAAAAATGCCATAAACTATGAAATTTATGAAAATCCTTCAAAATACTCTTTCATTCTTGTGCACAAACTGTTATAATATATAAGGCTGAAAATATTTATAAATGCTTTTGGCTCTTTTCCGTGTGCTTATTATTTCTTTTACAGCGCGGAACTGATAATAATGCCTTATCATGAAAAAGAAAGGCTCGGTATCATTAATGGAAAAAATAATTGTTAACGGAGGTAATCCTCTGTTCGGTCAGGTGGAGATATCAGGCTCAAAAAATGCCGCTCTGCCTATTATATATGCCTGTGTGCTGGTGCGTGGTAAATGCGTACTTGAAAATATACCTGCGATATCTGATATTACTTATTCTTTTGAAATACTTCGTGGCATCGGTGCAAAAATCCGTATGCTTGACAGAACGACATATGAAATAGATTGTACTGACGTTGAATCAGGACGCTCCGATTATGAACTGGTTCGCAGAATACGTGGTTCATATTATTTGCTCGGTGCGGAATTCGGCCGTTTTGGTAAAGCCAGAGTCGGTTTCCCCGGTGGTTGTAATTTCGGTGTAAGACCTATCGATCAGCATATCAAGGGCTTTGAAGCTTTAGGCGGCGAAATTAAGACTGAGGGCGGTTATATCGAGATCAATTCAGATCACGGTGCTGTCGGTACTAATATATTCTTTGATGTTTCCAGCGTTGGTGCTACTTTGAATATAATGATTGCAGCCGCTACAGCAGAAGGAACCACGATAATTGACAATGCTGCAAAAGAACCGCATATAGTCGATTGTGCGAACTTCCTCAATACCTGCGGTGCAAGAATTTCCGGTGCAGGCTCTGATGTTATAAAAATCAAAGGTGTGCCTGAGCTTCACGGATGTACCTATGCGATAATCCCCGATATGATAGAAGCAGGCTCCTTTATGGTTGCGGCAGTTGCTACTCACGGCTCTGTGAAGGTGACCAATGTTATTCCGAAGCATCTTGAATCTATTTCAGCAAAGCTCGAAGAAACAGGCGCAACTATCGAGGAATTTGATGATGCAGTCCTTGTTACAGCAGGTGAAAAAATTAAAAAGACAAATGTAAAAACTCTCCCGTATCCCGGTTTCCCGACAGATATGCACCCGCAGATGTCTGCACTTTTATGCATGGCTGACGGAACCAGCTACCTTAACGAAAGCATATTCGAGAATCGCTTCCGTTATGTAGAGGAGCTTCGCAGAATGGGCGCAAAGATTAAGGTTGACGGTCGAGTAGTCGTTATCGAGGGTGGAATTCCTCTGAAGGCTGCTCCTGTTATCGCAACTGATTTGCGTGGCGGTGTCGCTGTTATGATCGCAGCATTGACCTGCGAAGGAAGAACTGAAATTTCTGAAATAAACCTCATCGAACGTGGGTATGATAATATCTGCGGAAAGCTGAGAGCACTCGGTGCAGATATTCAGAAAATCACACTGCCCGATGGAGTTGAACCCAAAGTCTCTGGAAAATGAGACGGTGCAAATGATGTTGTTTCGTAATGATTGTGCTTCGCACATGAAAAATAAAGGAGAAATTTAAGATGAAAGTAACTCTCGAAACCATTATCGGTGATATCGTTGATTTTGATGAAGGCACCGCTGAGATATTCCTCGCAAGCGGTATGCACTGCATCGACTGTCCTGTTTCCAGAATGGAATCTGTCGAGGAAGCTTGCATAGTTCACGGTGTTGATGCTGAAGAACTTATCGGAAAGCTCAATAAGTATCTCGCAGAAAAGGCGAAATAAGTTTTTCGTAAATTTGAATCAAAACACAGAAAGGCGGATTTTTTCCGTCTTTTTGATTATGGCTTGCTTGAAAATCAGAAAGTGAAATTAGGAATAAAATGGAAGAAAAGCATCATATGGCATTAAAACTTGACGACAGACTTTCCTCCGCCGCAGCTTTTGTAAGACAAGGTGCAGTCGTAGCTGATATCGGTACAGATCACGCATATATTCCGGTGTATTTGCTTGAAAATGGCATAGCAAAGTTCGCTATCGCAAGCGACGTGAATAAAGGCCCTCTTGAAAGAGCTGTTGCCAATGCAGAAAAATATGGCGTAGATGATAAAATGAGATTTACTCTCGCAGACGGACTGAATGGTGTTGAACCTGAACGTGATAATGTCAGCGATATCGTAATATGTGGTATGGGTGGTGAACTTATCGCCCGAATCATCGATGAATCAGAGTACACCAGACGTGATGGAGTTCATCTTATCCTTCAGCCAATGACAGCGGCAGATGATTTAAGAAAATACCTTGATGAAAATGGATTTGCAGTACTTGATGAAAAATTATCTACTGCTGCCGGAAAAACATATTGCTGTATGCTTGTCGAATACGATGGAGTGAAGCGTACATCAACACCTGCACAGTTGCTTCTCGGAAAAGTAGCTATACAGAAACGTGAACCGATATTTGAAAAATACGCAGGTGAGGTTCTTGCTCGACTTGATACAAGGATAAAAGGCTTGAAATTAGGCGGACTTCCGACAGATGATGAAGAAAAATGCCGTGAGGAAATAGCGAATATCTTGGAGGTAAAAGCATGACGGTTGCTGAATTACATGAGAAGCTGAGTGAAAAATTTCCGAAAACATTGTCCTGTAGCTGGGATAACGATGGTATAATGGTTAGTGCAGACTTAAATACTGAGGTGAAAAAAGTGCTGGTTGCGCTTGATGCCTCGTATGAAGTGATAAAATATGCCAAAGAAAACGGATACGATACAGTGCTGACACATCACCCAATGCTGTTTCGTGGAGTGAAATCTGTCACAGGTGAATCGCTTTCCGGAAAGAGGATACTTGAGGCAGTGCGTGGTGGTGTTTCGGTGATATCTATGCACACAAGAATGGATGCCGGTGACGGTGGTGTAAACGATGCGCTGTGTGAAAAATTAGGCTTCAAACAAATTGGAAAATTCGGTGACGATGAAGCTCCAACACTTGGCAGAATCGCAGAGGTTGACGGAATGAGCGGTGAGGAGCTTGCACATCTTGTCAAAGATAAACTCGGATGTTCAGCCGTAAGAGTTACGGGAAACATGAAAAAGAGTATTCACAAAATCGCATTGTGTGGTGGAGATGGAAAAGATTTCATCTATCCTGCACTTGGTGAAGGCTGTGACGCTTATATAACAGGTGACGCAGGCTATAATATGGCTCAAGATGCGGGTGAGGATGGACTTATCACGATAGAAGTCGGACATTATCATTCGGAAGCACCTGTGTGCGAGGTTTTGGTAAAGCTTGCACAGGAGCTTGCCGGTGTGCGTGCCGATATATATGATTCTTGTGCGTATCGTTTGATATAAATCAATACTAAAATCGTGTGTCAGCTTTGATGCGCGATTTTTTTGTTTGAATTCACCAAAGATGTTGACACAAAATACGGATTGTGGTATAATTTCAATAACATTTTTGGAAATAATTTTGTGTGGAGGTGCGATTTTGGAAAACAGAGCTTGTGAAAAATTGTCGCTGGGGGTTGCCGACTGGAAATGGAACCGTGAGCTGACTGATGTTGAAAATGTTCCGGCTGAAAAGACAGCAGTATACGAAGCTGACGGTGAGGTGCTGACAGTTGGCCCTTGGATAGCAGGAAAGAAGGATGTTCGTCTGCGTTATCAGTATTCCTTGCCTGTTAGAGAAGGCACTATATGCGGAAAATTTCGTACAGAAGGCTTATATCCGCGCGAAGGAAATATTTGGATAACCTATAAAAACGGAGAAAAGCACGTTACAGAGCTGAATTTCTGGTTTGGACAAACGGATGAATGGACAGAATTCTGTTTTCCGGTTTTTGAGCCTATCGATGGCTGTGACACGATACTTGTTTCGTTCGGCTTTCATATGAAAACACACGGACGGCTGTATATAACCGATCTTCATTTCGGTGCACCGCATCATTTGGAAATGCCAAAAGAGCCGGCACCTGTCCTGACACGTTCTGCAACTCCACCAACATTTGCTCCGGCTGAATTTGTTCGCCTTGAAAAGACGGAGGATGATACATGGTGGCTTGTGGATACCGATGGTAAGCCATTTTATTCAGCAGGCTGTGCAATGTACAATAACCGCATTACACCCGCAGAAACTTATCCTACATTGGACGAACTCGGCGTAAATACTATAGCTAATGGCTCAAGTCTTGAAGCGTGGAGTGAGTTTAATGAAAAACAAATTGCAGAGGGGAAGCCTACGGTTTTTCAGTTTTATCGTGTAAATACCGATATTAGCTCAAGATCACCGTATGTTGGACTGATGAATCCCGATGAAGCTCGTTCAAATGCTGATCCTGAAAAACAGCTTGCCGCAATAGGTGGCTTTAACCATGCCTTTCCTGATCCATTTGATCCAAACTGGGAAGAGGATGTTCGCAAGCAGGTGCGTGGCGTTGCAACATTGTTTAAGGATAAAAAGTATTTCATGGCGTGGATGGCTGCAAATGAACGCTCTCACTGGAATCTTTATCGCTATGTGTGGTCGCCATATTGCGCTGTCGAATTCGGAAAATTCTTGCGTGAAAAGTATGCTACTATTGATGAGCTGAATTCTTCATGGAAAAGTGATTTTGAATCCTTTGAAGACCTTCTTGAAAAGCGTCCCGAGCCACTTGTAATAGAGGGTAACAAGTACGAGGATTTCAATACCTTCTCCCGTATCGTTTTGCGTACCTTCAATAAAAAGATATTGGATATCATTCACGAAGAAGACCCCGGAAGACTTGTGTTTACAAACCGCTTTATGATACATGAAGTTCGTGGTGTATTCGATAATCTCGACTTGTACGATGGATTTGACGGTGTAGCGGTGAATATCTATCCTTCAAACGATGTTTGGGGACTTGATCTTGCTGAACGCCAGTATATGGAGCTTGTACATGAAAAAACCGGTAAACCACTGATCATTTGTGAATGGTCTGTACCTGCCCGTGATTCACATTTGTACGATAATCCCGCAAAGCTTGACTGGTCATATCCACAGCTCATGCGTACTCAGCAGGAACGCGCACAGCAGGTGGCACAGGTGTCGGCAGATTTCTATAATATGCCATTCATGGTTGGTGCACACTGGTTTAGCTGGGGTGACTTCAACCACGGAACACGTCAATCAAACAGAGGTATTTTCACATGGGATGGCTCGGCTGCATATGAGGAAGTTCAGAAGGCTTTGAAGGATGTAAATACTCGTATCAAAGAGCGATAATGTCACTGTAATTTTTAGATAACTAAATCGAATATAAAATAAAGTGAGGCTACTCGTGCTAAGGAAGGATATTCCGAAGTGCGAATAGCCCTCTTTTTTTTGTGTAAAACTGTATTATAAATGCGAAAATGCTTGACTTGTGTTTGAATTTGGGTTATAATAGTAAAATGCAAATATGGAGTGGTGCATCACACACTCTGTTTTGTTCTCAGGTATGATTTAACGTGCCTGTTTTTTATTGTTATAATAAAATAACGGAGGTATAACGTGGATTGGGGTTTTTTGTTCTTCTTTAACAGCGCATTGTTGGGTATAGGACTTGCAATGGATGCGTTTTCGGTTTCACTTGCAAACGGATTACATGAGCCTGATATGAAGGCAGGTAGAATGTGCGGAATTGCAGGTGTGTTTGCAGGATTTCAGGCACTGATGCCGATGCTTGGCTGGGTGGCTGTACATACTTTTCTTGAATATTTTCAGTCGTTTGAAAAATTTATCCCGTGGATAGCTTTGATACTTCTTGCTTTTATTGGAGGTAAGATGCTTGTTGAAGGCTTTAAGGGTGGCGAAGATGAAGTTCAGGCAGGAGTTGGCTTTGCTGCACTTCTCATACAAGGTGTTGCTACATCTATAGATGCACTGTCTGTAGGATTTACTATCGCCGATTATAACGTAACGATGGCACTTGTATGTGCGCTGGTGATTGCGGCGGTTACATTTGCTATATGCATGGGCGGACTTATGCTGGGTAAAAAATTCGGTACTAAGCTTGCCGGAAAAGCATCTATACTCGGTGGTTTCATCCTTATTGCTATAGGAATAGAGATTTTTGTTTCCGGACTCATTGGATGATTTGATAATTGGATGAGTGTTGATTTGAATTTAATAAGAAGGAAATTGACAACAATTTGATTTATGGCTACTTTATTACTGATAATCATTTACCTCGGATATATTGGCCTTGGGTTGCCTGATTCACTGTTTGGCACAGCATGGCCACTGATGCACCAGGAGCTCGGTGTTCCTGTTTGGCTTGCGGGATATATTACCCCGATAATGTCGGTGTTCACCATAATTTCAAGCCTTTGCAGTGGACGTTTGCTGAATAGATTTGGTACGGGCAGGGTGGCGGCTGTCAGCACAATACTTACCGTTGTAGCACTCTTTGGATATTCATATTCACCTAATATTATCATACTGCTTTTATGTGCCGTTCCGCTTGGATTTGGTGCAGGAGCTGTAGATGCGGGTATGAACGGATATATTGCACGGCATTATAGTGCTATGCATATGAATTTTCTGCATTGCTTCTATGGTATAGGCATTACTATAAGTCCTTTTATCATGTCAATAGCTATAGAAAAGCTTGGAAACTGGCGTGTGGGCTATAGATTTGCAGGTGTTATACAAATGTTTATAGCTGTTTCAATGTGTGTTGCGATACCTTTGTGGGGTAAAGTCAAGCATACAAACGACGATAACGTAGTTGAAACAGAGGTTAAGAATGTTCCTATAAAAGAGCTTGCAAAAAATTCCGGTGTTCGTTGGGTATGGCTGTGCTTTTTCGCCTCATGTGGTATTGAATCAATGTGCAATACATGGGCAACCTCATATCTTGTAGATTCAAAGGGAATAACAGCCGACAACGCCGCAGGAATGTTGGTATTCTATTTCATTGGATTTACGCTTGGTAGATTTATTGCAGGATTGCTGACAACACGTCTTACCAGCTGGCAGATAATTTACGCAAGCTATTCCGTACTCGCTGTAGCTGTATTGCTGTTGATACTTCCGCTTCCCGATTTTGCTATGAATATTGCACTGTTCTGCATGGGCCTTGGAAACAGTCCTGTGTATCCGAATTTGATGCACCTTACTCCTCAGAATTTCGGTATTGATATTTCGCAGTCAGTTATCGGTTCACAAATGGCTGTGGCAAATATATCATTTATGTTGATTCCACTTACTTACGGACAGGTCGTTAAAGTAGTCGGACTTAAATCATTCATTGTAAGCATACCGGTTCTTGCGGTTTTGTTGATTTTCTCAACAACTATGCTTTACAGAAAATCAGTTAAAGCAAAATAACAAAAGTGGCTGTCACATTCATGGATTTAACGAATGTAGCAGCCACCTTTGTTTTACTTAAGCCTAAACTGTCGCTATATAATTGACAAGCAGTTGTATTTGTGATAGAATTGAAAGCGTTATTTACGTTGATATAAAATATAACGGAGGATATCGTGAATATTCGCATAGCAAAGCAGGAAGACCTCTCGAACCTGCTTGATATTTATAACTATGAGGTTGTCAATGGTACAGCAACGCTTGATTTGCACCCTCGTACTATTGATGAATGGCAAGCGTGGTTTGATGAGCATAATAAAGATAATCATCCGCTGATTGTGGCTGATGTTGACGGAATTGCGGTAGGCTATGCAAGTCTGTCTGCATATCGTGCTAAAGAAGCGTACAAATCAACGGTCGAGCTGTCGATTTATGTTTCACCTGAACATAGACATTGCGGTGTAGCATCACAGCTTATGGAAGCGATACTCGATATTGCAAAAAAAGACGAGCGCACACATACAGTAGTTTCGGTCATAACATCCGGAAATGAAGCATCGGCACATTTGCATAATAAATTCGGCTTCACGTTCTGCGGAAGGATACCTGAAGTAGGAGAGAAGTTCGGCAGATATTTGGATATTGATAATTACAGCCTTGGGGTATAGCTATAGCACAGCTTGCCCCTTTTTTTCTATAATATAAAACAAAAAAACATCCGATAACCGTTCGTAACGATAATCATCGGATGTTTTTCTTCACAGGGGCACTAAGACTCGAACTCAGGACACGCGGTTTTGGAGACCGCTGCTCTACCAACTGAGCTATACCCCTAAACAACACGATTATTATAACACAAACAAAACAAAAATGCAATACCCTTTTTGAAAAAAATCAAATTATTTTTGACTTTTTTCGATGCGAACATTTCTCGCGAGAGTTTGTTCGAGGGTATTGCATTTTGTCAGTTATTCAGATATATAAATATATGGAAATAAACGGAAAATTACTGCTTGGATACAGACTGAATTTCTTCGATATCCTTAATGAACTTCTCTACGCTCTTGTTGATAACCTTGTTCATAGACTTGTTACGGGAAGCAAGGTCGGTGCTGTAGCTGTCAGCCATAGTGTTGAGCATGGAGCTGAGACCCCAACCACCGAGATAACCAAGGTCATAGCGAACAGTGTTGAGAATAATGTTAAGGGAAGCAACAGATTCTTCATCACGGCTGATCTGACCCTTAAGAGTACGGTCGTAGTAAGCGGGAGTCAGAACATTCTTAGATTCAGCACCGAGTGCATCGAGAATGTAACCTGTCATTGTGTATTCAACATTTGTTGTAGGAATAACGTAGGTTGCTGCACGGAGAGGGTTGAGGCAGTGGTAATAGCTTTCCTGAGCTTCGTCATACTTTGGCATAGGAAGGATTCCGAAGGGAGATTCCATTACACGCATAGTTTCAACTGCGTGCATTTCACCATAGTAGAACAGAGATTTATCTGTCTGGAACATCTTGAATGCGGGGTCTTCGCCTGCACCTGCTACAGACCAGCTGTAAGTGAGGTCGGTGTTATACATGAGAGTTGAGAGCTTTTCAAGAACTGCTACAGAGCGGTCGTTGAAGAATGTGTTTACAGGCATATCGTTCTCATCCTTTGTGAAGAACGGAACGTCACAACCGATCATAGCAATGGCAAGCATATCGCAGAAGCAGATTAAACCGTATTGGTCTTCTGTATTTCTGACACCGTTACCGTCGAGGTCCTGAGAAACCTTAGAACCAAGCTCTACCATTTTATCAACAGTCCATTTGCCTTCTTCCATAAGTGTATATGGATTTTCAAGCTGTGCATTGGCAAGGATAGTCTTGTTAAACATAATAGCAGCGATGGATTTCTTGTAGAGAACACCGATATCACCTGTAAGACCATAGCTCTTGTTTGCTATAGAAAGGTCGTTTATAATGTTCTGGTCCCACCACGGTGCAGTGAGTTCGAGAGTACCGTTATCTGCTACTGTATTGAGGTCCTGTACATATCCTTTTGCAGCCTGAGAAAGTACATTACCTACATTCAGTGTGAACAGGTCGTATGCACCGTCGTTTGTTGTAACTGATATGCCGAGAGTTGTGTTATCTTCCGGACCTGTTGTGTATGCTGGCTCGATGTTGATGTCAAGAAGGTCTTCAACGTATGTCATTCTGCTGTAAGCTGCATCGTTGAGAGCTTCACCGGTAGTTTCAGTAGCGGACCAGTCAACGTCAGTCCATATACCGCCATCGTTCGGGTATGTTGCAATGGTGAAGGTCTGACCACCGTAGGTTGTACCTGCCGGAATATTTGCTGTGTATCTTTCCGGAGTGTCTTCGGAATCAGTGGCGTTTACTGAATCGCTGTTCGCCTGATTTTCGGAAACGGAATCCTGAGATGATGTGTCTTTTCCGTCGGTTGAGTTACTTCCGTTAGAGCATGATGCGAGGGTAGAAAGTAACATACATAGACAGAGAAGAAGTGAAATGCTCTTTTTCATATTCATAACCTGCCTTAATAAATAATATAAATATATATATGGAAATACCTGCACTTTATTGTAATTCTAAAGGGGTATTACCATTTATATAATACAGTAAATTGGTTGTTTTGTCAATGGATTGTCCTTGGGTTTATTGAAAGTTTGCATAATCGTTATTTATTCGTTCATAAAATTCAGTTTGATGCTAAAGCTGTTCGTATATTTCTAAGAATACTTAAAATTAACATTGTATTATTTAATTATTGGCAGAAAAATAAAATAATATTCGCATGAAAAATAATAAATCTGAACATAAAAATGCAGCATGGATTTGGAATATGAATCCAAATACAAGCTGCATTTTTGAATTATTTAATTGTAAATATAAATTCGCTGTAATATTTCGGAATTATTCTCTCATTTCGCTGTCAGCCTGTTTGAGGAAGTCAATAATTCCGAGCTGCTGAGGACATTCGCCTTCGCAAGCACCGCAGCCTACGCATTTTGAAGCATCATTGCCATCATTGATAATGTGCTTGTAGCCACCGTTACCGCTAAGCTTTTCGCCCCAGAGGAATGCATCGTTCCAAGTGCTGAAAATTCGCGGAATATCAACACCGTTCGGACATGGCATACAATATCTGCATCCTGTGCATCCTACCTTAGTACGGCTGTTGTAGGCATCACGAACCTTTGCAATGAGTTCTTCTTCTTCGGAAGTCATGCATCCAACTTCGCAGTCCTCAAATATGCGGATATTATCCTTGCACTGCTCAATAGATGTCACACCTGAGAGAACTGTTGCGATTTCGGGATTGTTGCAGAGCCAACGGAATGCCCATTCAACAGAAGAACGCTTAACGGGGAAGGAATCATAAAGAGCCTGTACATTATCCGGAGCATTTGCAAGCTTGCCACCGCGAAGACCTTCCATTATAACTACGGGAATTCCTTTTTTGCCGGCATAACGCATACCTTCAAGCGTAGCCTGATTGTTGATATCCATGAAATTCATCTGTATCTGGCACATATCCCAGTCATAGGAGTCAATGATCTCGATGAATTCATCTGCGTTTCCGTGGAATGAGAAGCAGGCATACTTGATTCTTCCGTCAGCTTTTGCTTTGTTCAGAAGATCGATCGCACCCTTTTCGACTGCATTTCTCCATTTTCCGCCATTGAGAGCGTGCATGAGATAGAAGTCGATATGATCTGTTCCGAGGTTTTCGAGGGATTCGTTCAGTGTAGCTTCCATTTCCTCGTAGCTTCCACACTTGCTGCCGGGGAGCTTTGTTGCTATGTATACTCTATCTCTGTAGCCATCCTTGAGTGCATGACCGAGAGCGATTTCATTCTTTTTACCGCCCGAGTAAACATAAGCAGTGTCAAAATAGTTTACACCTGATTCAATTGCGTGACGGATTATCGGTGTGGAGACATCTTCGTTTACAACTTCTGTGCCATCTTCGAGCTTTTTCATTGGGAAACGCATACATCCAACGCCGAACGCTGATACTTCAATGCCTAATTTGGGTATTTTTCTGTATTTCATATAAATTCCTGCCTTTTCTTTATGTATATTACAATAATATATTGTACATTGTAAAGTGTTTCATGTCAATAATAAAGAGATATTTTGACAAGGACAGAACACGAATTTATAGTTTGTTTACAATTTTACAAGCCGTTTCAAAAGTACGGCAGCAGGGGGAAGCATAGAAATACAGAGAATTAATTAGTCATCGTTTTCGTTATCAGCTTCAAACAGTGCGGTTTCAATATCGGCTTTAGTTATTTTCATAAGGTCGTCACGAGTGACATTTTCCATTTCAGCAATGCGGTTAGCCTGTTCGGTGAGTATTTTTTCAAATGTATTGCGTACACCTCTTGCGTTGCCAAACTCTCCTGCTGCATCTCCTACAGCAACAAAATATTCCTTTACTGTATTTTCTGCATCACTGTCGAGTACATAACAGCTCTTTTCGCAGTTCATTTTGAAAATTCCGAGCATTTCGTCGGCTGTATAGTCGATGAAGTCGATGTATTTGTTGAATCTTGAACGAAGTCCCGGGTTTGAGTCAATGAATTGCTCCATAAGATCGATATATCCCGCAACTATAACAACGAGATCATCACGGTTGTCTTCCATTGCTTTAAGAATGGTATCGACAGCTTCAAATCCGAAATCGTTTTCTGTTTTTGAGGTTAGAGTGTATGCTTCATCGATAAAAAGCACACTTCCTTTTGCTTCCTCGAGAACCTTTGCGGTTTTGATAGCAGTTTGACCGATATATCCTGCAACAAGTCCGCTTCTGTCAACCTCAACAAGCTTGCCGACCGAAAGAAGTCCGAGCGAATGGTAAACTCTTGCCATGAATCGTGCTATCATTGTCTTACCGGTACCGGGATTGCCCGAAAATACAAGATGCAGGGACATATCGGGATTCGGAAGGTCATTATCCTTACGCAGCTTATAGACAGTTGCCATGTTTATGAGATTTTTGACTTCTTTCTTTACTTCCTCAAGACCTATGTAGGAGTCGAGTTCTTTTTTTAAGTCCTCGATGTTCTCCTTTGGCGGAATATCATCTTTATTTTCGTGAGAATTACCACCGTCACCGCCATCTGATGCTTTGGTAAGCTCCTTATCGCTTTTTTTGTCATTAAGTTCGTTTTTCTGAGTCGAGGTGTTGTTTACAGCAGATGAGGACTTATCAATATCTGATGAAGATGTGGTATTTTTTGCCTGATTTGCCTGTCGTGATGGGCCCCAAATATCATCTGATAGTCGTTTGATGTTGTTTTCGGTCATTTTGCGGATGATATCGAGCTGTAGGTTTATGATCTCGTCTTTTTTGTCAGCCATATGTCGTGCCTTTCGAAGTTGATAGATTATAAAATATATTGTAGCACAAAATATAGAAAAAAGAAAGACAAAATGGCTATTCCGATTTTCTTTCTCTTATCATTTTTCTCAGCTCATTCAGTGACTCTGTAAGTCCGCCTATCGAATCGATCAGTCCTATCTCCACCGCTTCCTTTCCGTCGATTATAGAACCTACATCTGTGGCGATTTGATCTGTGCGTAACAGCAGACTGTTAAATTTTTCTTCGGTTACTTTGGAATTACGACATATAAATCTGATTATCCTATCCTGCATACGTTCAAAATAGTAGTAGGTCTGCGGAACTCCGACAACGGTACCACTTATTCTGACAGGATGTATCGTCATTGTAGCTGACGGAACGATAAACGATTTTTTTGCTGATACGGCAAGCGGAACTCCTATTGAATGACCACCGCCAAGTACAAGTGATACTGTCGGCTTAGACATACTCGCAACCATTTCGGCTATTGCAAGTCCTGCTTCGACATCTCCACCCATTGTGTTCAGCACCATAAGCATCCCATCGATATCTCTGCTTTCTTCTATCGATACGAGAAGTGGGATTATATGCTCATATTTTGTTGCCTTCTGACCGTCACCGAGAAGATAATGACCTTCTATCTGACCGATTATCGTTAGACAATGTATCGTTTCATTTTCGGATGAGCTGATAACACTTCCGCTTTTCATAATATAGTCAAGGCTTTCACTCTTTTGTGTTCCCTCCGAAATTACATCATTTTCAGTGGCTTCTGTATTGTCTTCGTATAACATTTTATAACCTCCGTTTTGTTTTGTATAGTATTTCCATGTTCGATGAATTTTATACATAATAAAAATGCGAATAAAAAGCAAAAATCAAGTTTTTTGTAGCAGAAATACGGTTTTTTGTGAAAATTCAGGTGGAAAAATGTTAATGATTTTTTGCGATAAGGACTTGAAATTCGTTTGTAGGAGTGTTATAATATGCAAGAAAGATAAATAAAATTTCATTTCTTTACAAGGAGTTTATCATGAAAAAAATATTTGCTCTCGCACTCGCTGCGATTATGCTTGTCATGACCTGCGTTTCATGTGGTGGTTCTGCATCAAACGGTGTTAAGGTTATTGACATCGAGCTTACACAAGAAGAATATGCTTTCGGTGTTGACAAGGCTCAGCCCGAGCTTCTCGAACAGCTCAATGCTTTCCTCGAAAAAATCATGTCTGACGGTACTTTCAATGAAGTTTGCGATAAGTACTTCGGTGACGGCACTCCCACTCCCGTAGTTTCCGCTACTCTCGATGAATCCAAGGATCAGCTTGTAGTTGCTACCAACGCTGCTTTTGCTCCTTTTGAATACATGGAAGGCGAAAGCTACCTCGGTATCGATATGGAGCTTATGTCTATCTTTGCAGCTGAACTTGGTAATGAACTCGTTATCAACAACATGGACTTTGATGCTGTATGTCTTTCTGTTGGTATGCAGAAGTGTGACGTTGCGGCAGCAGGTCTTACAATTAAGGAAGACCGTAAGGAATATGTTGATTTCTCCAATTCCTACTACAACGCATCTCAGAAGATCATCGTTAAGGAAAGTGATACCACATTCGATGCTTGCACAGACGTTGCAGCTGTAGAAGCTATTATTAACGGCTACGACAGCTCCAAGAAGGTTGGCGTTCAGATGGGTACTACAGGTCAGTTCTACGTTGAAGGCGACGAAAGCTACGGCTTTGACGGATTTGCTGTAACCTGCACTCCTTACAAGAACGGCTCTCTCGCAGTACAGGATCTTATCAACGGAAACCTTGCATTTGTTGTTATCGACTCCGCACCTGCCGCTGCAATTACTAAGGCTTTCAACGAAATGAAGTGATAGGGTAGAGATACTCCACACTTGATTGCGTAATAATTGCCGACTTCTGTTCTATGTATGACGAAGTTCGGTTACATTGAGTTAAAACAGTATGATATGAAACAAACAGCTCCCCTGCGTTCGTATATTTGAATCGGGGGAGCGGTTTTATGAAGGAATAATGGGAAATTTCAGTATAAAAGTTGATAAATTTGTAGATATTCTCGTCAATAAAGGCGGGTATATTAAGGTTCTCGAGGGCTTGCAAAACACGCTGATTATTGCGGTCGCAGGTCTTATTATCGGTGCAATCATCGGTACACTTATTGCAACTGTCAGAGTTGTTCCGAAATATAAAACTCTGCCAAAGGTGCTGAATGGAATATGCTCAGTCTATGTGGCGTTCTTCCGCGGAACTCCAATGGTAGTACAGCTCCTGTTGTTCTACTATGTGTTGCTTCCGATAATCGGAGTCAATATGACAGGTGTAAATGTTTCAATAATCGTTTTCGGCTTGAATAGTGGTGCGTATATGTCCGAAATGATGCGTGCCGGTATTCTTTCTGTAGATGGCGGTCAGATGGAAGCAGGACGTGCAGTAGGTCTTTCGTTTGCCACAACAATGATGAAAATCGTCATTCCGCAGGCTATAAAGAATATTCTTCCGACTCTCGGTAATGAATTTATCGTGCTTGTCAAGGAAACCTCTGTCGTATCGTTCGTAGGCGCAGCTGACCTTTACGTTGCGTTTAACTACATAGGTTCAAACTCGTATGAATTTATGGTGCCGTATCTTGTTATGGCGATAATTTATATCGTTATCGTTCTTTTGATAACATTGGGAATCAAGTTGATGGAAAGGGGACTGAGAAAAAGTGATAGACGTAATTGATCTGCAAAAAAGTTTTGGCAAAAAGAAAGTCCTCTGCGGTATCGATATTACAATAGATAAAGGTGATATCGTATGCGTACTCGGCCCTTCCGGATGCGGAAAAAGTACGTTTTTGCGTTGCCTCAACTGTATGGAGGACCCAAGTGGCGGTCAAATCATATTTAACGGTGTAGATATTGCCGATATGAGTGTCGATATCAATATCCACAGACGTAAAATAGGTATGGTTTTCCAGCAGTTTAATTTGTTTAATAACAAGACTGTTGTGCAGAATATCATGCTTGCGCCTGTTCATGTCGGACTTGAAGACTTGCGAAAAGCAAAGCTGCATAATACATTTTTGCCGATAACAAATATCTTCCGCAAAAACAAACAAGAAAAGATCGCAATTACCACTGATAAACAGAAAATCAAGGAAGATGCAAGAGAAAATGCAATGCGTCTTTTGAAACGTATAGGTCTGCAAGATAAAGCTGATGTATATCCATCGACTTTGTCCGGTGGTCAGAAACAGCGTGTAGCAATTATACGTGCACTTGCGATGAATCCTGATGTGATATTGTTTGATGAGCCTACGTCAGCTCTTGACCCTGAAATGGTAGGTGAGGTTCTCGACCTCATGAAATCTCTTGCTCAGGAAGTCATGACAATGGTTATCGTTACTCATGAAATGGGATTTGCTAAGGAAGTAGCGAACAGAGTAGTGTTTATCGATGAAGGTAAAATCATTGAAGATTCAGCACCGCAGGAATTCTTCGGCAATCCTAAAAATCCGAGAGTTAAGGATTTTCTGTCAAAGATTTTATAAACAAAATAAAAAAAGACTGTTGCCATCGGGAGTTTCCGAAATGCAACAGTCTTTTTGCGTCGTAAACTAATTCGCTGAAACAGGGTTATATATAAGCTCGTTCGCACATTCTCCGGTTTCAAATAGCGATACTATATTTTCAACTGTCGTTTGTGCGATATTATCGAGAGCTTCTTCGGTGAGAAATGCCTGATGAGAAGTTACTATGACGTTTGGCATAGAAATCAGACGTGCAAGAGTGTCATCCTCCAGAATGTGTCCTGAGAAATCTTCAAAAAAGAAATCTGCTTCTTCTTCGTAAACATCAAGACAAGCCGCACCGATATGTCGAGCTTTTATTCCTTCAAGGAGTGCTTCTGAATCAATAAGTGCACCACGCGAGGTATTGATTATTACAACGCCCTTTTTCATTTTCGCAATAGTTTCTTCGTTTATCAAATAGCGTGTGTCGTCTGTCAATGGGCAATGCAGAGAAATGATATCACTTTGCTTAAAGAGCTCGTCAGGCGTAACGTAATCTATACCGTCGGAATGATAAATATCGTATGCAATAACCTTCATTCCGAAGCCACGGCAGATATCTATGAAAACACGTCCTATTTTTCCTGTTCCGATAACACCAACGGTTTTTCCGTGCAGATCGAAGCCTGTCATGTTGTTCAGCGAAAAATTGAAATCTCTCGTGCGAATGTATGCTTTGTGAATTCGTCTTATAGAGGTCAAAAGCATTGCCATAGCGTGTTCAGCGACTGCGTATGGCGAATATGCAGGTACACGAACAACATGAAGCTTGTTTGATGCGTATTTAATATCAACATTGTTAAAGCCGGCACAACGAAGCGCAATGACTTTACAGCCATATTCGACAAGTTTGTCGATAACAGCTGCGTTTACTGTATCATTGACAAAAACGCACACACCATCACAGCCTTTTGCAAGCTCTGCGGTGTCTTCGGTAAGCTTTGTTTCGTAATATTTGATTTTGATGTTTTTTTGAGCGGAGTATTTTTCAAACGAGGGTTTATCATAGCTTTTAGCATCAAAGAAGGCGATTTTCATACGGATACCTCACTTTTTGAATTTGTATTTATGATAACCTGTAAAGCTGTGTAAAATACGTTAATTGTGGAAAAAAGGTCTGAGCTTGAACTTGTCGCTGAAATTAAATATCTTTTCGAGCAAACGTGAAAAAATTCCGATAGCAAGTCCGTTGATGAGCGCACATATTACCGAACCCAGCTTTATTCCTTCAAAATGTCCGAATCCGAAGAATATGAACGACAGAAGTACGGATAAAACACAGCTTGAGTAGTCGTAGATAGTCTTGACCTTGCTGAGCTTCAAATTAAAGCATCTGGTGATTTCTGCTACAAAAAGCTCATAAGCTTCCTGGGGCAGATATGTGTGGAAAAGGAATGCAACTCCTATTGCACAAATTAGAAATCCGCCGATATAGACGATAAGACGTGTGGGCAGTGTGTCGCAGGGAATATAGCATACCACATGGATCCAACCGTCGAGCAAAAGACCGTATATGACAGCTGTTACGAATGACAGTAGATATGCAAGCTTGAATTTACGCATTATACAAGCGAGCAGAAGGATAAGTGTTCCCTGAAAAATGTACTCAGCCATGCCAAATGAGAAAAACGGAAAGAACTGCGACATTTTTAGATGCAGGATATAGGCGGGCGCAACGATCATGGAAACACCAAAATCGGCAAGCTCCATGAGAGCAGTGCCAAGTGCGAGTAATACAAGTCCGACGAAGTAAGAAAGCTCAGTCGGAAATGTAATTTTACGAGAAGTTGTATTTTGCATGATAAACTCCAATTACTGAAAATGACAAAACAGCTCAAGCCGTTTGTGAAATTGATATGAAAACGGATAAGCTGTGATGATATTATAGCAAATTGTAAACATGAATGTCAATATATTAATGATGAAAATTGTCGGATTTTGCTTGAGTATATTCGTTAATATCACTTATAACATCAAGCTTTTATACATACTGAGAGGATTATTATTTGTGCAGAGTGATGAGAATTGCAGAATCAATAACTGCGTTTGAGTTTATTTTGAAACAAACTTGCACAATTTATCGTCGCACTATAATGATTTATGCATATATTCCGATGAATTCAAAAAATATTTACTTTTTTTCCTCTTTTGACTTGACAAAAGCTCAGATAAATTGTATAATATTACAACCAAACACAGTCAAAAATGTATAAATATGCAAAAATAAATGTGGTGGATAACTATTCGGAAAGAAAGAGGACTAAAATGACTAAGGTATTCATTGACGGCAGTGCAGGAACGACGGGACTGAGAATATTCGATCGCTTAGCCGGCAGAAAAGATATTGAACTAATCAAGCTGAGCGAAGAATTACGCAAGGACGCAGTTGCCCGAAGAAATGCTCTGAATGAAGCGGATATTGCGTTTTTATGTCTTCCCGATGCGGCAGCTATAGAGGCGGTTTCGTTTATCGAAAATGAACACACTGCCGTAATAGATACATCTACTGCACACAGAACGAAGGATGGCTGGGCATATGGCTTTGCTGAATTGTCTGCTAAGCATAGAGAAGCAATAAAAAATTCAAAGCGTATAGCTAATCCCGGATGCCACGCAAGCGGATTTATTTCGTCTGTATATCCTCTCGTTGCGAATGGTATTATTCCGGCTGATTATCCTTTGACTGCGTACTCGTTGACTGGCTACAGCGGTGGCGGAAAATCTCTTATTGCTGAATATGAAGATGAAAATCGTGATGTTCGCCACGAAAGCCACAGAATATATGGTACTACATTAAAGCATAAGCACATTCCGGAAATGAAAGCGGTTTGCGGACTTAAAACAGCACCGGTATTTTCGCCGATTCTCGGTGATTTTTACGCCGGTATGGCTACTACAATTATGCTTCCCGGATACGACGCAAAGACAGTGCATGAATGTCTGAGTGACCATTATGCAAATCAGAAGCTCGTCACGGTTGCACCGATAGGTGGAGATGAGAGTGTTATCTATGCCTCTACATACGCAGGTAAGGACAGTATGCGTCTTATCGTATGCGGTCATGAAGAACAGACTACAGTGACTGCACTGTTTGATAACCTCGGTAAAGGTGCATCCGGTGCGGCTATACAAAATATGAACATTCTCATGGGCGTTGACGAAACCCTTGGACTGAATGTATAAAATAAGCAAAATTTAATAAGACCGATATAAACGGTCGTTTCGATATAGTTTTTTATAATAATTACGACAATTCGGAGGAATTACATAAAATGAAGTTGATACAGGGTGGCGTTTGTGCTGCCAATGGATATAAAGCAAGCGGTATTCACTGCGGTATTCGCAAAAATAAAACAAAGCGTGATATCGCACTCATCGTTAGTGATGTTAAGGCAAATGCGGCGGCAGTTTATACACAGAATCTTGTTAAGGGCGCACCGCTTACCGTAACAAAGGCTCATATTGCAGATGGTCACGCTCAGGCTGTTATTTGTAACTCAGGTAACGCAAATACCTGTAATGCAAATGGTATAGAAATAGCTGAAAAAATGAGTAAGCTTGTTGAGAAGTATACCGGTGTTCCCGCAAATGATGTTGTTGTAGCATCTACCGGTGTTATAGGACAGCCTCTCGATATTACACCTATCGAAAACGGTATGCAGGCTCTCACAGATGAACTTTCCGAAAATGGCGGTGCTAATGCTGCTGAAGCTATCATGACAACCGATACCGTAATGAAAGAGATTGCAGTAGAGTTTGAAGTAGGCGGAAAAACAGCACGTCTTGGCGGTATAGCAAAGGGAAGCGGTATGATACATCCGAACATGGCGACAATGCTCGTTTTCCTTACAACAGATGCAGCTATCTCATCTGAAATGCTCCAGAAAGCACTTTCTAACGATATCAAAAATACATTCAATATGGTAAGTGTTGATGGTGATACCTCAACTAATGATATGGTTACTGTACTTGCAAACGGTATGGCAGGAAATGCAGAGATAACCGAGGAGGGTGCTGACTTCGACGAATTTATGAAGGCACTCAATACTGTTACAGTTCACCTTTGCCGTATGATTGCTGGTGATGGCGAGGGTGCTACAAAGCTGCTCGAATGCAAGGTCACAGGTGCTGACGGAATAGCTAATGCAAAGACAGTTGCAAAGTCTGTTATTTGCTCATCTCTGCTTAAGTCTGCAATGTTCGGTGCTGATGCAAACTGGGGCCGTGTACTTTGCGCTATCGGATATTCGGGTGCTAAGGTTGATGTTACAAAGGTAGATGTATCGTTCAAGTCGGCAAAAGGCGAAATTCTTGTATGCAAGGATGGCGCAGGTGTTGAATTCTCCGAAGAAAAGGCTAAAGAAATACTTCTCGAAAAGGAAATCGAAATTCTCATCGGTCTTGGCGATGGTGATTCCTCCGCTACAGCATGGGGTTGCGACCTTACCTACGATTATGTTAAGATAAACGGCGATTACAGAACCTGATAAGACGAATTACAGTGGTTTGCTCCAGACTTTAATATATTATCACATTATAAAGAAGGACGTCTATACACATGATATACAGCGATTTCACAAATTCAGACAGAGCTGAGGTTCTTACGGCGGCTCTCCCCTATATAAGACGCTACAACGGTAAGATTGTTGTAATTAAATACGGCGGAAACGCTATGATAAACGAACAACTCAAGGAGCAGGTTATGGAGGATATAGTCCTTCTGTGGCTCATTGGCGTTAAGGTTGTTTTGGTTCACGGTGGTGGGCCTGAAATAAGCGAAACTATGGCAAAGCTTGGTAAAAAAGCTGAATTTGTAGGTGGTCTTCGCGTAACAGATAAGGAAACTGTCGATATCGTTCAGATGGTGCTTGCCGGTAAGATAAATAAAACTCTCGTAAACCTGCTTGAAATGAAGGGCGGTAAGGCGATGGGTATTTCCGGTATAGACGGCAGACTTATCGAAGCTGAAATGCGTGACGAAAAGCTGGGTTATGTTGGCGATGTTACAAATATCAATATCGCACCCGTAATTGACCTTCTTGAAAAAGGCTATATTCCTGTAATTTCAACAGTAGGATGCGATAAGGATGGAAATACCTATAATATCAACGGTGATACTGCCGCAGCACATATCGCAGGAGCGATGAATGCAGAACGTCTTATAATGATGACAGATATAGCAGGTATTCTCCGTGATAAGGACGATCCGTCAACCCTTATTCCCGATATCACTATTGACGAAGCAAAACAGCTTTATGATGAAGGCGTTATTTCAGGCGGTATGATACCAAAGGTAGATTGCTGTATTGAAGCCATACATAGAGGCGTTGAAAATGTTATTATCATGGACGGAAGAGTACCACATTCAATACTCATCGAAATACTTACAGATGAGGGTGCCGGTACAATGGTCATGAAGGATAGATAAAGACTGAATATTGCTGAAATAAGCTGATGTAAAAGGAAAATACAATGACTGATTTAATTAACATAGATAAACAATACGTTGCAAATACATATAATCGTTTTCCCGTTGAGATAGCCTCCGGAAAAGGCTCGATAATGTACGATACAAACGGTAAGCGTTATATCGATATGGGTACAGGTATAGCAGTAAATACCTTTGGTATTGCTGATGATGAATGGACAAAGGCTGTTACAGCACAGCTCACAAAGGTTCAGCATACATCAAATTTGTATTATACAGAGCCTTGTGCAAAGCTTGCTGAAATGCTTTGTACCAAAACAGGCATGAAAAAGGTGTTTTTTGGTAATTCCGGTGCTGAAGCCAACGAATGTGCGATTAAGGTTGCAAGAAAATATGCCGCTGAGAAGAAGGGTGCAGAGTATTCCACAATAATCACACTCAAGAACAGCTTCCATGGCCGTACTCTTACAACTCTTTCGGCTACAGGTCAGGAACATTATCATGAGCTTTTCAGACCGCTCACACCGGGATTTGTTCACACTACAGCAGGTGATATGGATGAGCTGAAAAAGCTTGTCAGCGAGAATAAAGTTGCCGCTGTTATGATCGAATGTGTTCAGGGTGAAGGCGGTGTGAATGTCCTCGATGCCGAATACGTTAAGGAACTTCGTAAATTCACTGAAGAAAACGATATTCTTCTCATGGTAGATGAAGTTCAGACAGGTAATGGCAGAAGCGGTGCCCTTTATGCATATATGAACTACGGCATTATGCCCGATGTTGTTTCTACAGCAAAGGGTATCGGTGGCGGACTTCCTCTTGGCGCATGTATGCTCGGCGAAAAGGTAGAATTTGTTCTTGGCTTTGGCGATCATGGTTCTACATTCGGTGGAAATCCTGTTTGCTGTGCAGGTGCCGTTTCCATAATAGAAAGATTGACAGACGAGCTTCTCGAAGGCGTTAAGCGTAAGAGTAAGTATATCTTCGATGAATTGAGTGGCGCAGAGGGTGTAGAATCTGTCAGCGGTATGGGACTTATGATAGGTGTTAAAACTGCAAAACCCGCAGGCGATGTGCTTAAATACTGTATGGATAAAGGCGTTCTCTGCCTTACCGCAAAGGATAAGGTAAGACTTCTTCCGGCATTAAATATTCCCGACGATGTACTTGCAGAAGCAGTAGCTGTTATAAAAGAAGCTTGTAAGGCGTAAACAGGAAATTTTGGAGAAAATATTATGAATCTTTATAAAAAATCATTTCTCAAGTTGCTTGACTTCACTCCCGATGAGATCACAGGTCTTATAGATCTTGCTGCCGATCTCAAGGCTAAGAAAAAAGCAGGAATTCCTCATAAATATTGCGAAGGCAAAAATATTGCACTTGTTTTTGAAAAGACAAGCACAAGAACTCGCTGTGCATTTGAAGTAGCAGCTGCCGATCTTGGTATGCATCCGGTTTATCTCGATCCAAAGTCCTCGCAGATAGGAAAGAAGGAATCTATCGCAGATACTGCCCGTGTTCTCGGAAGAATGTTCGATGGTATAGAATATCGCGGTTATGCTCAGACTATAGTTGAGGATCTTGCAAAATATTCCGGTGTGCCTGTATGGAACGGTCTTACAAATGAATTCCATCCCACTCAGATACTTGCGGATTTCCTCACTATCCGTGAACATTTCGGATACCTGCGTGGAATCAAGTTCGTTTATATGGGCGATGCAAGATATAATATGGGTAATTCACTTATGGTCGGATGTGCTAAGATGGGTATGCACTTTGTTGCCTGTGCACCGAAGGAATATTTCCCCTCTGCTGAGCTTATAGCTGAATGTGAAGCTGTAGCCAAGGAAACAGGCGCAGTTCTTGAGTTCATCGAAGATCCTATGGAAGCTACAAAGAACGCAGACGTTATCTATACCGATGTTTGGGTGTCAATGGGCGAGCCTGCTGAGGTTTGGAAGGAACGTATAGATGCTCTCCTGCCGTATCAGGTAAATAAAAAGCTTATGGATAATGCAGGTGAAAAGTGTCGTTTCATGCATTGCTTACCCGCTTTCCATGACCTTGGTACAGAAACAGGCCGAGAAATACATGAAAAATTCGGTCTTGAATGTATGGAAGTTACCGATGAAGTGTTTGAATCCTCTCAGTCCATCGTATTTGATGAAGCTGAAAACAGAATGCACACTATCAAAGCGGTAATGGCTGCTACTCTTGCCGATCTCACAAAAATCAAATAAAAAGCTCTATCAACCGAGCGTAGCACAAATGTCGTTGACTGATAATCCACAATAGTCCGGAAAACAGTAAAAACAATTTGATAATAAAATAGGCTGCTCACATTATGGAAAATACTTCCTTGATGTGAGCAGCCTGTTTTTATTTATCTGTCAACTAAATAATCTTGTGTAGATATCCGACATTTCTCCTCGAGATATAATGTACGGCGAATTTGCGTAATTTCCGGCACCTGCAACTCTGTCGATCAGCTCTTCACGCTCTGCTTCGCTGATTTTCAGCTTTACTCCACTCATTTCGGGAATACGTTCGATCATTTCTTCCGCAGTTGTCGAAAGGTGCTTGGTGAGCTTGTTTATACGATCTCTGCCTACGTTTGAAATCATATTGTATTTTATATATGCTCCTTCAAAAATTGCGCAGGCACGTCCGTGTGGTATACCTCTTGTCAACGTAATACTGTATCCGAGAGGGTGCGGGAATCCTGTACCGGTGTAGTCTATCGCAATTCCTGCTGCTGTTGCCGCATATGCAAGCTTTTCACGATTTTCCTTTGTTAAATCAAGCTTTCCGCAGAATAACACGTCCCAAATTTCTTTTGCGGCGAAAAGTGCGGCTTCTTCTGACTGTTTGCATGATTTTGGGGAGAGATATGATTCAATAGCGTGTGCCAGTGCATCAAGAGCAGTTGATACTGTGTAGTCCTCGCTCAGTGTTTCGGTGTATTTTGGACATACAAAAGCAACCTTCGCATATGCTGATGAATGCTTGAAGGTTTTCTTTCGCTTACCATCATCTATCGTGAGGACTGAATATCTGCAAGCTTCACTTCCTGTTCCGGCAGTTGTGGGTATTGCAATAAGTGGCAGGCAGTCATTCTTGCGTTTGCAGTCATCAAATATATCCATTACGTCGCAATTCGGGTTTGCTGCGTAACCGGCGATAGCTTTTGCGGCATCAATGGCAGAACCACCACCTATTGCTATGACGAAATCACAATTTTCGTTTCTGCAAAGCTCACCGCCCTTGTGACACATGGGTGCAGGCGGATTTTCGGGTATCTCATTGAATCGTACATAAGAAATGCCAACTTGCGATAAAGCTGTTTCAACGTCAGCCATAGCACCGCATTTGTCAGCCGATGTTTTACCTGTTACTACCAGTGCACGCTTTCCGTATTGTGCAAAAATATTCGCATTATCAGTCACACAGCTCCAGCCTGTTACGATTTTTACAGGTTTGTGTGTTGTAAAATCCATTTCAACCTCCGGATCTACGTTATATAGGAAAATAGCATTGACCAAATATAAATGACCAATGCATACCCGACTATTATACCATATTTGTACCTGAATCGGCAATAGGTGAATTGTGGATTTTGCTTTAATGAAATATGGACAACTTGGGGAAAGTAACAAATAATAAAAAAATGGAGCTGACGCAAATTACATAATCAAATGTAAATGCGACCTCTCCATAGATATTATTCGGTAATCTCAGCACCGTTCTCAAGAAATTCGCTGAGCTTAAAAAGTGCTTCTATCATTGAGTCAGCTGACTGTTCATCAATGTCCTTTGTAATATAAGCGATCATGTCACGTAGAAAATCAAGGTATTCACGATTTGCCGTAGCACCATTGTCTGTGAGCTGAACGAAGATCACACGTCTGTCATGCGATGAATATTCACGGATGAGGTATCCCTTCTTCACCAATACATTTACTGCTGTTGTAAGAGAAGCAGGGGATAGGTGCAGGTATTTCGCTATCTCTGCCATAGTGTTTTTGTTTTGGTCTGTCAGTGCCGCAACCGCTTCAATTACATGATATTCCTTTACGGAGAGATTGTTCGCACATTTTTTACGCAGACATTGCTCCTCAAGAGTGATCATGTGCAGTGCAGAGTGTAGGAAGTAGTCGTTCAAGATTTCAGTTTGCTTTTTATTCATTCCGTGCGTATCCTTTTTTATTGCAAATAATTGCTATATAATAATGATACCATATTAAAAGTTTTATGTCAATAGCTGAGGAAAACTCATAATCAAATATTTACAAATTGCGATGAAATGTGAAATTTATCTTAAATTTACACTCTGAACGGAACTTTTTTAATATGCTGAACGTCAAATATGCGTGTGCAGATCCTATGTCTGATAATGATACAAAGGCATACTTCTCCATCTGCCCGTGTCATCTTGTTTGTTCTAAATTTTATGCAAATTTACACTTGAAATATTCTGCGAATATGGTATAATTACAATGTATATTTGTTCGCAATATATGTTAATTGGAGGAAGATATGAAAAAATTTAAGCGTATCTTGTCCGGCGTACTTGCAGCAGCTATGACTGTAAGCGCAGCTTCCATGATATCGGTTGGCGCTGCTAACGTTTCATTTACAGACGTTTCAGGTCACTGGGCATGGACTAACGGACAAATTCCGTATCTCGTTGAAAAAGGCGTTCTCAACGGATATGAGCAGTCTAACGGAACTTATATGTTCAAGCCCGATGGAAATGTAAAACGCTCCGAGTTTATTAAAATGCTCGATGAAGTGTTCGGTCTTGAAGTAACAACTTCGATAAACTACAGTGATATTTCGGCTTCTGACTGGTTCTATCCTTATTTCCAGAAGGCTGCCGCTCAGGGATATCTGCTTGATTACGGTAATAAAGCTAATCCAAGCGGTGAGATCACTCGTGAAGAAGCTACAGCACTTCTTGTAAGATATCTCGATCTTCCGGCAAATGAAAAAGCTGAAACTTCTTCTCTTGCCGACTATTCGACAATTTCCGATAACTATAAGGAATATGTTCTTCGTGCAGTTCATGCAGGTGTTATCAATGGCTACAATGAAAACGGTCAGACATACTTCAAGCCAAAGAAAACTCTTACCCGTGCCGAAGCATTGACTATCCTTTACCGTGCTGCCGGCTGTATTTTCAATGAAAGTGCGTATAACCGTGACGGTGACGCTAATGATACTAACAATGTCATTACAGAAGGAAATATCACCATCAATAATGTGCGTCTTAACGGAAGAAATATCATTACTGAAGGCGCTGACAGTGGCAAGATAACCTTCTATGATTGTGATATCAATGGCACTCTCTATATTCGTGGTGGTGCCGATGTTACTTTTAATGACTGCGATGTTGAGAATGTTGTCGTTTACGGCGGTGGCACTGTATCACTTGTAAGCGGTACTAAGATGGAGTCACTTACACTTGAAAATAAGGCTTCCGTAAGCATTTATTCCGGCACTAAGGTTAATACACTTTCTGTCGAATATGGTGCTGATAAGGTTCGTGTAACCGGTGACGGTTCTATCGGTAAAGCAATCATCAGGGCGAGAGATTTCTCATCTTCAATGGTTCCTGCTGAATTTGAAATAGGCAATAATCTTAACGCATCCTTCGGTTCTACAGAATATGAAGGCTCCAGCGATACTCAGAATGCGTTTGAAATTGCTCCGTTCTCATCAGCTGACAAAAACAGCTATTATCTTAACGTGCTTTCTGCTATCGGTGGTGAAGTTTACTATTACTACACCAATCTCGGTACAGAGCCTACAATTTCTTCATTTGATTCTTATTACGATCAGGCAACTTGCTACGGCAGATTTGATATTACCGCAAATGAGCCTGTAAGTGCCTCTACATACGCACCATCTACTGTATCCAAATTTGAATTTGTAGCACTTCAGATTCGTGATGGCTCTCGTAAGTATGCACCTATTCTCATTCAGAATCATGGCGATCTTACTACCGGTTTTGCTACAGAACCTTATCTTGCTGATGCTACTACAATTAAGTTCCGTGCATCCACATCAGCAACACTTTATTGGTTCTATGCAAACGACGGTAAGCAGCTCAATCAGGTAGAATTCCTCTCGACATATAAAGATAAAGAATCTGCTCTTAAAGGCGAATCCTCTATCAATAATGTTCAGACATTCTCTTGCAGTCTTAAGGAAAAATACCTTGAAAATTACAGCTACGTTGCGTTTATGCTTAAAACAGGAGCAAATGTTTACCATACTCCGGTTATCGTATCTGTAGGCAAGACAGGCTTTGATTCTCTTCCGGCTATTAAGACTCCCGGTATAATCAACTTCAAGGCAAATACTGCCGGCGATATTTACTATTATTATTCCACAACCGCAGATCTCCCGGCTGCTGATAAGTTCAAGACTGCGTATAATGCAGCTAAGCACAAGGATCACAACTCTATCAGAGCTAACGTAAGCACCGATTTGAATTATGATCTCGATTACATTGATGATTATCCTTACCTTATCATGAGCATTCGTGATGATAATGATAAGTATATGCAGCCTGTATGTGTTGATATAAACTTCACAACCGGTTTTAAGAACGCTCCTTCCGTAAAGAATTCCAGTGAGATTAAATTCCGTACTGAGGAACGTGGTGAAGTCAAGTATTACTATACTAAGGACGAAAATGTTCCGAGTGTAGACGATTTCAATAAGGAATACGACAAGCAGTCCTCTAAGTATAAGGGTAAGATGACTGTTTCCGATATGTACGAAACTATCGAATATAAGACCTCTTACGCTGTAACATATCCGAATATGGCTATTATGTTTACAGATAGAGATGGTAAGGATTACAGCCCCGTTCTTGTTGAACTTAACGCTACACTTAATACAGGATTTACCGTTGCACCTTATGCTGAGGATGGTTATGTAAACTTCCGCACAGAAGAAAGCGGTGAGGTTTGGTACTTCTACAGCAAGGATAACTCTGTTGTAGCTCCCGATGATTTTGAAGATTATTGGGATAATGAATACAACAGAGATCGTGCAGGTTCGGTAAATGTATCTGCCGGTTCTAAGGGTTCCTTCAAGATAGATTATGATATTCTTAAAAATTACCCATATATCGTTATTGCTTTCACAGCCGATGAAGATTCTAATCCGAGTTTTGAATTCCCGTTTGTACTTGATGTAGTTCAGTCTGAGGTTTCAAATGTTGGCAGCGGTCTTGATGTCGGTTCTCCAAGCTCCATTTATGACGATGTTGATGTAAAGGCTCTCTACAGTGGTAAGATTTGCTGGTACTACACAGATGATACAGACGATTTCCCGTCAGAAGGTAAGGATTTTGCTTCAAGATGGAACAGCATTTCCAGTGGCAGCTCTAAGACCGTAGAAAGAGGCGAAAAGATTGAAATCGATTTCCGTGAATATAAGTACATCGTATGTGCGCTTCGTGTTAATGGCGAATACCTCAGCTATGTAATCATTGATAAGAATGAAGGCGTAATTGATGGTGGCGTAAACAACGACGATCTTGATTATGATATCGATGACAGTGGCTTCTACGTTAAGAGTACAGGAAGAAGCAGTATCACTGTAATTCCTGATGAAGATGGATCATTAAGATTCCTCATTAACCAGTTTGGTACCTTGATTCCTATCGGTGACAGCATTGATGTTGATGAAGATGACAGAGCTACACTTGATTTCCCGTTTATGATTGATAATGATATTGTTAATCAGCTGTTCGGTGGATCAAATATGGAGCTTTACCTCCAGTTTACCGATGATGATGGAAATACCTACAGACCATATAAGATTTCTCTGAAATAATCCGTAAATTACATAAGGACTGTTGTACTAAGGGTGAGATTCCCGAAGTGCAACAGTCCTTTTTTATCGTTGCCCGCAGTGTTGCAATCACATAAGACAATCGAAATATAGATAGACTATAGATAGTCTATAGATAGACTGATGATTTACTGCAACTAAATAAGAAAGAGCAGAGCACCCTTTTTATCAAGGATGCTCTGCCACTATCTATACGGTATTTAGTAATACGATTGTACTAAAATTTATCTCTTCTTAGAGAGGGAGTAGCCTGCAAGGGAAATTACAGCTGCAACGCCTGCGATGATAGCTGCATCGAAGGTCTGAGGAGCCTTGGTTTCTTCAACAGGTGCAGTTTCAACAACTTCAACAACTTC
>CAYSEF010000004.1:0-74669 GCA_964430105.1 uncultured Ruminococcus sp.
GACGCTTGATTTCTTCCTTCGGAGTCTTACGGAGCTTAAGACCGAATGCCATGTTATCAAATACGGACATATGCGGGTAAAGAGCGTAGTTCTGGAATACCATCGCGATGTCACGATCCTTAGGAGCAACGTCGTTAACGAGCTTGTCGCCGATGAAGAGTTCACCTTCAGTGATTTCTTCAAGACCTGCGATCATACGGAGAGTAGTGGTCTTACCACAACCGGAAGGACCAACGAGAATAAGGAATTCCTTGTCCTTGATCTCGAGACAGAAGTCGGATACAGCGGTAACGCCGCCGGGATATTTCTTATAGATGTGTTTCAGGGATAAGCTTGCCATGAATTAATCCTCCTTGGAATTATAAACAATAAATTAAACATGAACCTGAATTCGTTCTATTAACCGTGTAATATTATACCAAATATAAAGCCATTTTTGAAGAGTTTTTTTTACTGAATTTTAATTTGATACTTTGTGCATTCTGTACACGAATTAATCGTTCCGGCTATCAAAGCATAAAACGTCCGAATTTCATGTTCTAATATTATTAGAGCAATAAAATGCCTGTAAAAGCTTTAATCGGAGAGTCCTTTTCTTGTAAGTCCGATGCGCTTGCGTTTTATATCAACTGATTTAACCTGAACCTTTATAACATCACCGACTGAGAGTACCTCTGACGGATGCTTGATAAATCTGTCTGCTATCTCACTGATGTGAAGAAGTCCATCCTGATGTACACCGATATCAACAAAAGCACCAAAATCTATTACATTTCGTACTGTGCCTGTGAGGATCATGCCTTCGGTTAAATCTTCGAGTGCAAGAACCTTATCACGAAGGATCGGCGGCGGAAGTGCATCACGAATATCTCGTCCGGGCTTTTCAAGCTCACCGAGAATATCTGTAAGTGTCATTTCGCCTATTTCAAGCTCGTCACACAGCTTTTTCATGCCGTATTTGCGAACATCTTCCTTTAGTGAGATACCTCCGCGAACATCCTCTCTGGTTTTGCCGAATTTTTTGAGAAGTGCAGCGGCAGCCTTGTAGGATTCCGGATGCACACCTGTATTGTCAAAAATTTCTTCGCCACCGGGAATACGCAAGAAACCTGCCGCCTGTTCAAATGCCTTGGCACCGAAGCGAGGAACCTTGAGTATCTCTTTTCTTGAATTGAATTCGCCATTCGCTTCACGGTATTTTACGATATTTTTTGCGGATGTCATGTTGATTCCGGCTATATACGACAGAAGTGAGTACGATGCTGTATTTACGTCAACGCCTACTGAGTTTACACAGTCTTCTACAACGCCTGTCAAAGCCTCGTCAAGTCGTGCAGGCTTCATATCGTGCTGATATTGACCAACACCAATAGATTTGGGATCTATCTTTACAAGCTCTGCAAGAGGGTCTTGTAAACGTCTTGCGATGGATACGGCACTTCTTTCGGTAACATCAAAGTCCGGAAATTCCTCTGCTCCAAGCTCGGAAGCGGAATAAACAGATGCGCCTGCTTCAGAAACGATGATATATTTAGTCTTGCCACCGATTTCAGCGAGAGTTTCTGCGATAAACATTTCGCTTTCTCCCGAAGCTGTACCGTTTCCGATAGCAACAACGTCAACTCCGTACTTTTCGATAAGTCGTTTTACAACCTTTTTTGATTCTGCAATACGCTCATGTGGCTTTGTCGGATATATTACGGCTGTATCTGCTACCGCACCTGTTTTTGTGACTACTGCAAGCTTACATCCTGTACGATAGCCAGGGTCATATCCGAGTACGGTTTTGCCTTTAAGAGGTGACTGCATAAGAAGATTACGCAGGTTTAATGAAAACAGCTTTATGGCACTTTCCGAGGCAGTGTCGGTGAGCTCGTTTCTTATTTCTCTTTCTACAGATGGTGCGATAAGTCTGTCGTAGCTATCGTTTATTGCTGCTGCGACATGAGAAAATGCCGGACTGCTTGAATTTATAACGACCTCTGAGAACAGGTAGTTCAAAATAACATCACGTTCAACCTCTATTGACACAGACAGTGCGTCGTCCTTTTCACCTCTGTTGATGGCAAGGACTCTGTGCGACGGGATTTTTGCGACTGGCTCGAAATAATCATAATACTGTTCATAGGTCGGGTTTTCGGTTGTCATTTTTGTGACTATCTTGCCGAAACGTGTTGTTAGTGAACGTATTTCTTTTCTGTAGTCGGCATTATCCGAAACATCTTCCGCAATAATATCCCTTGCGCCTGCGAGAGCGTCCTCGATTGATTTCACGCCGTTTTCTTCGTTGATGTATGTTGCGGCAGCTTCTTCTATCGATGGGCTGTACGAACGCTCCTGCTTCATCAGAAGGTCTGCGAGAGGCGATAATCCTCGTTCTCTTGCGATAGATGCACGAGTCTTACGTTTTGGTCGGAAGGGACGATAGATATCATCGACCTCTGTGACAGTTTCGGCATTTGCTATTGACTGCTCTATTTCAGGTGTAAGTTTGTTTTGACCTGCGATGAGAGAGGCAACTTCTTCCTTACGCTTTTCAAGATTGCGAAGATAAGTTAGTCTGTCGAGCAGATTTCTGAGTACAGTATCGTCAAGTCCACCTGTGACTTCTTTGCGGTATCTTGCCACAAAAGGTACTGTATTTCCGGCATCAAGAAGTTCTACAGCGGAATTCAGTTTATCCAGTGGAATATTTAATTCAGTTGCAAGCTTTTCGTTGATATTCATTTGGTGATCCTTAGTATTTTATATGTAGAAATTATTGTTGATATAGAAAATCATTCTCTGCGAAGTAATTTTACTTCATCTTCTGTCAGCTCACGCCATTCTCCTCGTGCAAGACTTGTATCTAACGGAATTCCTCCGAAGGTGATACGTTCGAGATACGTTATCTCACTTCCGACAGCGTGGAACATTCGCTTGATTTGATGATATTTTCCCTCAGTTACGGTTATCTTTCCGTGTGTGGGACTGTCCATTTCGACTTTGCAGGGCTTTGAAGTGAAGTCGGAAAGCTCAATACCGTTTTCAAGCTTGCTTATAGCATCGGTGTCAATAGGCAGACATTCAAATGCATATGTCTTTTCACAATGATGCTTTGGCGAGAGCAGATTATGAGCAGTTTGACCGTCGTTTGTTATGATGAGCAGTCCGAGTGTGTCGATGTCGAGTCTGCCACACGGAAAAAAGTCACGTCGTGAAAATTCCTGTGGAAGAAGCTTCATTACGGATTTGGGATCATCATCGGTGGTGGAAACGGTGTCGTTTGGTTTGTTGAGCATGATGTAGCGATATTTTGTGTATCCAAGTGTTTTTCCGTCTACAACAACCTCAGCAGAATTTTCGTCAACTTTAGCTGAAGGATCACGACATATTTTGTCGTTGACAGCAACACGTCCTGTGCGAATAGCGTTTCCGGCTTCCTTGCGTGAAAAAAGCCCGCTTTCCGCGAGAAATTTGTCAAGTCTCATCATAATAAAATCATCCAATCATCCGATCATGCAAAATAAAGGCAGTAGACGGTGTAGGCGAAAATAGCGATGACGGCGATGGTTGCCAGTCCGCATAAAAATCCTATACCGAAGCTGCGCATAAATTTCAAAAACATAAATTTAGAACGCATAATGCACTCCCCAATGCGAGTTTTGCATTATAGTTCACCATATTATAACAGATTTATACGGGTTCTGCAAGAGTATTTTGCTGTCACAGGCGGTGCTGTCGAGCGTGTGTGGAGATACAAAATGGGGGCGTGAAAAAAATCTTAAAAAAATTTTTGAAAAAAATCAAAATACCTATTGACAAACATAATTGAGTGTGATATAATAACTACCGTCAGCCAAGCACGGCAAGCCGAGCAAAGCAGATAGGGGTATTGTGTAAAGGTAGCACAGCAGACTCTGACTCTGTATGTCGGGGTTCGAATCCCTGTACCCCTGTTATAAATTCCGAGGACAAGTTTCTCGGAATTTTTACTTTTATGCGTTAATTTTATTTCGGGAATTCGCTTTCAAAAGAAGGCGATTTTTCTTTAGTCGGAGTATTCCTATGTCTTTCTTCCGTATTCAACGTATTATCACTCTTGTCAGTCGGCTTGCTTTTTTCTTTATTTTGTTCTTTTCGTTTTGGGCTGTTCGTGTCCCTGCTATTTCGCCGTTGTCTGAGGCCGGAACAGCTGCCCTTTTTGCACTTCTTATAAGCTTTCCTATTGGTCATGCCAGCTCTTTCTGGTATATGGCAACTTCAAATCTCACAGTTATTTCATTTATATACGCTCTTTGCGATATAGTTATCAGAAGAACTCAAAAATACGACACATGGCGTACATTTACACTTCAAGGCTTTCTGCCGATCATCTTGTGCGTGCTTTATATCCTCTACGGACTTATCGTGGCGAAAAATATCCGTGTTAAGAGATATGCTATTCCAACCTCGCACCAGCTTCCGAATAGTCGCCTGCGTATTGTACTCCTTTCCGATATTCATCCATGGAGATTTCAAACTAAAGCGGAGATAGCACGTATTTATAGAATGATTGATGACGAAAAGCCGGATCTTATAGCGTTGACGGGTGATATTTTCGACGAGAATACCACAAAGAAAATGTTCAATCGTTACATGGAGCTTTTTGCGGCATTTGCACCAAAGTATGGAATATACTATGTCTTTGGCAACCATGATGCAAACAGTCACTGGAGGAAGCCTGAACATTGTCGAGAAGATATCGTGCGTGAGTTTGAACATATAGGTGTAAAAATTCTCGAGGATGAAGCCGAGGTAATTGCGGGTGGCAAGGTTCGTATTATCGGAAGACGTGATCTCGAGGAAGGGCGTCTGTCGGTTAAGGAGCTGTTTGATAAAATCGGGCGTTTTGGTGAGTTTAATCTCATGCTTTGCCATGAACCTGTAGAACTGCGTGAATGTGCCGAAAATGGGGCGGATCTCATACTTGCAGGTCATACTCATGGTGGTCAGATATTTCCGATAGGCTTGGTGACGCGACTTTTTAAGATACACGAGGGAAATGTAGGCAAGATAGGACTTGGAAAAACATCGAATGCGATAATTACAAGCGGTGTTGGAACATGGAGCTATCCGATTCGTACACAATCACGCAGCGAAATCGTTGTTGTTGATGTGTATACGAAGTGAAAATTGCCACTCAAACCGATTAGGGTGAAGATTTCCTTAGTATTGGATGTCTGTTTGGGATTTTCTACAAATTTTATATATATATTTTCTTGAAATTTTACTTGACAAAATCACCGTGAAGTGGTATACTGTGTAAAGCGATTTACTTTACAGCATAGCGCGGTGATTTTTATTTTTGAAAAGGACATGAAGTTTCCTCTTCTGCTCGACATCTATGGTGTGCTTCTCAGCGATCGTAAGCGCGAGATTCTCGATTATTATTTTAATGAGGATTATTCTCTTGCCGAAATTTCCGAACTGACGGGTATTTCAAGACAGGGCGTGCGTGATTCGATACGCAAGAGTAAGGATGAGCTGTATGAACTGGAATCCAAATTGAAAATAGCAGAAAAAAACGAAACATCGGCGTCTCTCCTCCGTTCTGTCATTGCAGATTTGAATGATCTCTCGACGGATGCGGATAAGGAAGTCGAAAATCGCTTGAAATGTATGATAGATAAGCTCACGACGATCGGCTCATTGATTGAACCGACTCAGATAGGTGAGCAGAGGTAAATTACAGTATGTTTGGTAACCTATCCGAAAAACTTGAAAATGCTTTCAAGAAATTCAAAAATAAAGGCAAACTTACCGAAGCTGACGTCAAGGAAGGTATGCGTGAAGTCCGTTTGGCACTTCTCGAAGCCGACGTAAACTATAAAGTCGTCCGCGATTTTGTCAAGACTGTAACAGAGCGTGCGGTCGGTTCGGAAGTTCTTGAAAGCCTTCTCCCTGCACAGCAGATCATTAAGATCGTGCATGAAGAGCTTGTTAAGCTCATGGGAGAAACTAACACAAAGCTGCAGATTTCTTCCCGCCCGCCTACAGTTGTTATGATGGTAGGTCTACAGGGTACAGGTAAGACTACTCATGCGGCTAAGCTTGCCGGAATGTATAAAAAACAGGGAAAGCGTCCTTTGCTCGTTGCTTGTGACGTGTACCGTCCGGCTGCTATAGACCAGCTCAAGGTCGTTGGTGCACAGATCGATGTTCCTGTTTTTGAAATGGGTGCAGGCGATCCCGTCGAAATAGCAAAAGCAGGTCTTGCACACGCTCAGCGATATGGACACGACATGGTGTTTATCGATACTGCAGGACGTCTTCAAATAGATGAAGTCCTTATGGATGAGCTTGAAGCTATTAAACAAGCTACAGAGCCTACTGAGATAATTCTCGTTGTCGATGCTATGACCGGTCAGGAAGCAGTAAACGTCGCTTCTACGTTCAATGACAAGCTTGATATCACGGGTGTGCTTCTCTCAAAGCTTGATGGCGATACTCGTGGCGGTGCAGCACTTTCAACACGTTATGTAACCGGTAAGCCGATTAAATTTATCGGTACGGGCGAAAAGCTTGATGCTATCGAACCGTTCTATCCCGATAGAATGGCATCTCGAATTCTCGGAATGGGCGATGTGCTCACTCTTATCGAAAAGGCTCAGCAGTCGTATGACGAAAAAAAGGCGGCTGAACTTGAAAAGAAAATTCGTGAAAATTCCTTTACATTGACTGACTATCTCGAACAGTTCCGTCAGGTGAAGGGCATGGGCAATCTTGAAGAGCTTGCGGGAATGATCCCCGGAATCAAGCCCGGCGCACTCAAGGATGCAAAAATCGACGAAAAGGCAATGGCACACACCGAAGCAATAATTCTTTCAATGACTGAAGAAGAACGTGAACATCCAAATGTTATAAATGGCTCACGCAGAAAGAGAATTGCGGCAGGAAGTGGTACTTCAGTCGAAGAAGTTAATAAACTGCTCCGTCAGTATGATCAGATGAATAAAATGATCAAACAGCTGACATCACAGTTTACCGGAAAGAAAGCTAAGAAAAAGATGAGACTTCCGTTTGGAATGTAATTTCTGAAACGCTCGAGGCTCGTTTGTATTGGTAAAATTCAGAGGAAAACTTTTGAAGGCTTTCCTCGTGAAAAAATAAATTAAAAAATAAATTTCATGCGATAATATCGCAATTTTGGAGGAAAAAATGGTTAAGATCAGACTTAGAAGAATGGGCGCAAAGAAGGCTCCTTTTTACCGCATCGTTGTTGCAGACTCTCGTTATCCCCGTGACGGTCGTTTCATCGAAGAACTCGGCTACTACAATCCTATGACTGAACCTGTAGAAGTTAAGGTTGACGCTGAAAAGGTTGCTAAGTGGCTCGCAAACGGTGCACAGCCCACCGATACTGTAAAGGCTCTCCTCACAAAGAACGGTCTTATTAAGTAATTATGGACAACAACACAAGCGCAAGCTATCACGATATTGACCTCGCAAAGGTTCTCGGCGATATGGCGCGCGCGATTGTTGACGACCCTGACTCCGTGAGTGTCACGGAAGAGGAAACCGAATCCGGTATTGTTTTGACTCTCAAGGTAGCAGAAGCGGATATGGGTATGATTATCGGCAAGCACGGTAAGATAGCCCGCGCTCTCCGCACCGTCGCAAAAGCCGCGGCAAAAATAGCTGACAAGAAAGTTACTGTAGAAATAAAGTAATTTTTGGAACTGCATTCACGTTATTATGTGAGTGCAGTTTTTTGCGTTTGCTTTATTGTTATCGTAACAAAATTGTGCTATAATATCATGAGATAATATGATGGATTGGAGTAATACATGAATTTTCTAAACGAATTTGAGCTTCATTTGCTTCACATGTTGCATGACGTGTTGTATTGCGAGCTTGCAGACTCATTTTTTTCACTTATCACCAAGCTGGCTGATGCCGGAGTTTTCTGGATAATTCTGGCGATAGTTCTGTTGTTTTTCAAAAAAACACGCAGAGCAGGGGTGGCTATGGCATTCTCGTTGATTTTGGGATTGCTGATTACCAATATTACTATAAAACCGCTCGTTGCACGAATCAGACCGTACGTTGTCGATCCGTCTATTGTATTGATAATTCCGCCCGAATCTGAATTTTCTTTCCCGTCGGGACATACATCAACAAGCTTTGAATGTGCATTTGCACTGTTTTGTTATAATAAAAAAGCAGGTGTTGTGGCTCTCGTGCTTGCTACAATGATCGGTATTTCACGTCTGTATCTAATGGTGCATTATCCGACAGATGTTATTTGCGGAGCTTTATTTGGCGTTGTGATAGCTATTGTTGCGGTTAAAATTGCAAATTGGGTCGTTGATAAGACAAAAATGCCTGCCGACTGATAGGCTTCCGTTGGTAAAGCGATGTTAAAAATAATTCCGTTGTTTTATAGAAAAAACAAAAAACTCAGATACCTCGAAAGATATCTGAGTTTTTTCATCGGAGTGACTGGATTCGAACCAGCGGCCTCTTGGTCCCGAACCAAGCACTCTACCGGACTGAGCCACACCCCGATTACCATGACATTATACCACAATATCATGGGGTTGTCAATAGATTTGCGAAAAAAATTGACAAAAATTATATAATCATATCAACACCATAGCTGACAAGTATCATTATCAAGCCTGCTGCTGTCACACCGCCAAATATTGCCGGAAGTGCGTTTTTCATACGAAGGTCGAACATTGTTGCCACGAGTGCTCCTGTCCATGCACCTGTTCCGGGGAGAGGGATCGCCACAAGCACAAATAAACCGAATGTTTCGTATTTTACAAGGATATCTCCCTTGGAGCGTGCACGATTTTCAATTTTTTCGGCAATGTTCTTGAGCCATGTACTCTTTTTCTTCATCCAGGTAAGGACTTTTCGGAGAAAAAGTATAATAAACGGTACCGGAAGCAGATTTCCGATAATGCTTACAAGAAGTACGGGCAGAAGTGGAAGGTCATTTGCAACTCCCCACGGAACCGAGCCACGAAGCTCAATAACGGGAAGCATAGCCATTCCGAGAACGGTCAGATATTTCAAAAAAATGCTCATACAATCTTCCAATCGATAAAAATTCTATCCTTGTATATTATATATGCCTGCAATGGAAGATTCACCATACAAAATGTAAACTTTAAGGCGTAGAACAAAATATATTTTTAATAAATAAAAAAATGACTGCTCGCATTTCGGAAATTTCTTTCTTAGTGCGGGCAGCCACATGAATTTTATTCGGTTTACGCGTTGATTTCGTAGATTACATCTGCGTTGAAGTTTATATTTGCTGCATTTTCGGTAACGAGTGCAGTATAGTCTGCATTTTTCATAGCTTTTTCAGCATTAGATTCCCATGCAGAACCTTCGCCTTCACCAAGGTATTCCATAATGTGCCAACCGAAGGTGGTTTCTACAACCTCTCTGTCGTTTACGGAACGAGAATCATCAAACAGCCATGCGTTGAATTCATTTGTCATTTCGCCGATGCATACGTTTTCATAAACGCCTGCGGTGGAAATAGAGCCTTCGTCGTAGCTGTATTCATTAACGAGTTCAGCAAACTTTTCGTCGGTGAATCCATCAGCTTCAAGTTCAGCGAATACTTCATCAGCAGTTGTGCTGTCGGAGTAAACTTCATTTGAGAAAAGAATATGACGTACATTGCGGGTAGCTGTTTCATCACGATAGGAAGGCTTTACAAGGTAATATACCGCGTAAGTTGTATCACCTTCAACACCGGGCATATAAGTTTCACCTGCGGAAGCAGAGAACGCCCAGTCGGAGATAGATGCGATGGAGGAAGCTGTGATGTGTCTCTGATAGCAGGATGCAACAGCTTCTTCGATTGTTTCATCGTCTGCACCTGTTGTGGTGAGATAATCCTTTACAAGAGAGAGGAATTCGTCTTCGCTTGTAGCAGCAGCGAGCTTTTCAGCTTCTGACATAGCAGTAGCAGATGCGCCGGTAGTTTCGCCTATAGGATTTCCGCTTGCGTCCTTTTCCATGAAGTCAGCGGCTGCTGTTGTGAATACGAGGTAATCAACACCATCGAAATCAGCGGAATGCTCAGAATAATAAGCTTCCTTTTCGTCGATAGTGTAGGTGAGAGAGTCGTTGTACTGAGTAGAATAAAGGGAAGCGAGTGCAGTGAGCTCAAGGCAATTTCTAACGTCTTTTTCGTTCATGCCGATTCCCATAGCAACTGTGAGATACTGGTCGAGAGAGTAGCCGTAGCTGTCTGCAACCACCTTGAGAGAATTGATTGTTGCATCAATGTCAGTCTGGTCGATATCTGCAACGGTAACACCTGCGGTGTGTGCAGCTTCACAGAGTGCGAGAATTTCGGTTACATAATCCATGGTAACTGCTGCGAAATAATCGAACCATGTGCCGTTTTCGATGTAGCTGCATTTCTGAGCCTTCAGTGAAACGCTTGTGTCTACGCCAAGATAGCTTATATAGGATGCGTAAGACTGGTAATTGGTGTTGAAGTAATAAGCCATCATAGTGCCTGTTACTTCATAATTTTCAGTTTCCGCTGCAGTTTTGCTACGGAGGATAAAACCACTGTCATCAAGACGTGTATAGACGTTAAGACCTATTACAAGAGCCGCAACGAGAATAACACAAACTGTGATAATCAGAGATTTGGTTTTGCTGTTCTGTACAGCCTGATTTTCCTTACCCATTGTAGGATAAACTCCTTTCAAATTTGCAAATTTGCATATTCTTATGCTTGATCATCGGAAAAACCGATAAAATATCAAATCATCATGCTATTATATCACAAAAACCAACGGAATGCAATTATTATTTTTAAATTGTAAGAAAACTGTGCCAAGATTCAGAAAAACAACACATTGAAACGTGAAAAAAAGCATCAAAAGCAATATAATTGCACGAATTTCAAAAAAATCAAAATAATTATAATTTTTTTTGAAAAAACACTTGACAAATAAGAAAAGGTGTGGTATTATATATAGGCAGTCAGCGAGAAGCTGATGCGATGCGCTACTAGCTCAGTGGATAGAGTGCCCGGCTACGAACCGGTAGGTCGCAGGTTCGAATCCTGCGTGGCGCGCCATAAAACCCGTGGGAATGTTAGTTTTCACGGGTTTTTTGTTGCTTTTTTGTGCTTTCGTCTGTCATCACTATACAGCATATGCTACGGCATCATCTGCATCATATGTTAATGTTCTCAAAAGAGTACACACCTTCATATTTTCGGTGATATTTTCAATCAGATAGGAACTGATTTGGGCAATGTGTGCTTCATTGAGAGTTATCCGAGTGACGCTGGATCTTCTCACCGGTCGGCAAATCTTCACGACTTCTTTGGGGAATCACATACCACTCGGGAATCGTAGGTGAGTAGACCTTTCTGCGGTTTTACCACTAAAAAATATAATTTTGCGTTTTTTATCTGATACTATTAAAGCTGTACGGCAAAAAAGCACACATCAATCTACGTATATTTCTCTGTCGTAAATGCATATGATTAAAGTTTAATATTAAGTTGTGTAAAAATTACAATAGTAATTCGCATATAAACATAGAATAAGTGTAAAAATATTAAATAATAAAATTACGAGAAAACTATTTACAAATTGTGTGCGTGGTGGTATAATGGTGATGACAGAGGGATGTTGAGAATTCGAATCCCAAAAAACATAAAAATCATGTACAGGAGTAGATTGATATGACTAAGAAAGAACGTGTGCTGAAAATTTTAGCTGGTCAGCCGGTTGATAGACCTGCAACTTGTTTCTGGAGACATTATGGAAACATCGGTCCCGAAAAGACTATTGAAGCTCATCTTAATTTCCTTGAAGCTACCGATATGGATATCCTCAAGATGATGTGCGATGAATTCTTTACATATCCTATCGGTGATGCAAAGACTCCGGAAGATTTCATGAAGCTCAGACCCGGCGGTAAAGATTCTCCGTGGGTAAAAGGTCAGGTAGAACGTGCTACTCAGATCAACGAAGCTCTTAAGGGCGAAATCGTTACATTCTATAACGCATTTTCTCCATACTCCAAGATGAAGCATACTATCGGTGACAGACAGAGTATGCAGCTTCTCCGCGAAAATGAAGAGGTTGCTCGTCATTTCATGGATGTAATTGCTGAAGATACCTGCTATATGGTTGAAGGTATGCTTAAGGAAAGTGGAACTACAGGTATGATGCTTCCTGTTCAGGGTGCTGAAGAAGGTCGTTTCACTGCTGAAGAATATGCAAACCTTATCGCTCCTTATGAAATCAGAGTTATCGAAACTGCTGAAAAGTATTCCGAAAATAATATGCTTCATATGTGCGGTTGGGACGGATTTGCAAACCACCTCGAATGGTGGGATTACAACACCAAGCTCATTAGCTGGGCTGCATTCGTTGAAAATCTTACCCCGGCTCAGGCTAAGGCAAAGTATCCCGGCCATGTAATGGTAGGTGGCTTCGATAACAGAGACGGTACACTCCTGCCTTCCGGTACAAAGGAAGATATTCAGGCGTATACTAAGGAAATCGTTGCAACAGCAGGTAAGGAAAACCTCATTATTGGTGCTGACTGCTCACTTCCCGGAAATATGGATCCTGTAAGAATCAAGTGGATCGTAGAAGCACTCGACGAGATCGCTGACTAATAACAAAATAAATAAAAAATGGCTGTTACATTTTGAAAATCACTATTTCAAATGCAACAGCCTCTTTTTTTATTACTTTTTATTACATTACTGTAACTAATTCATAATCCTGTGTGCCAAGGCCGACCTTTTCGAGACAGTCAAGCTGAATGAAAGGATTCTTGCCGTGGAGCTGTTCAAAGAGGTGACCGTGACCGGAGAGTTCCATGCCTGCGGGTACGCCTTCCTTGATGAGGTTTTCCATCTTGATAGAATCAATAGATGCGCGCTCGATAGCTACGATGTCGTCAGATGCCATGATACCTATATCCGGTACGAGGGAAGGTGTAGTCATACCCCAGCAGTCGCAGAGCGCAGTGATCTGTGTCAGTACATTGATATAGAATACATTGCCGGGAGCGAAGGTGTCAACTACAGCCTTAGTGCAAACTGCCATGCCCATCTGGAAATCAGCATAGTCGTGTGAATCGAGAGTGATAGCACCTACAGGACATACCTTCATGCAATGCTGGCAAAGAGTGCAGTGATGGAAGTTTACACTGTAGTCGCCCTTGTTGTTAGGTTCGCTGAAGGAGTTTGCGTGGTGGTTGCAGGCAGTAATGCACTTGCCACAGTGGATGCACTTTTCCTTATCCCATACAATTCCGCCTTCGAGTCCGTGAATTTCGCCACGAGTTCTGTCAGTTACACAGCCCATTGCGATATTCTTACAAGCACCACCGAATGCACAGCAGCCATGACCCTTAACGTGAGAGAAGTCGATGAGAAAATCAGCATCGTGGATAAGGCCTGCAACGTCGATATGGCGAAGTGACTTGTATTCTACTTCTTTGGTGTAGAAATATTTACCAAAATAGCCACAGTCATCGAGAACGGGACATCCGAGGTTGGAGTCAGTGTATCCACGTTCTTCAGGGTGACGACCGTAAACATAGTGGTCAGTTATAAAGCATTCACCACCGGATTCCTTAATGAAGGAAACAAGCTTGCGAACAAAAATCGGTGGGATAGTGGAATATGTAACGCCACTGCCGACGTGCATCTTGATAGCGACCTTTTTACCTTTGACTTTTTCAGCAAGACCTGATTTTTTCAGCATACGGCTGAATTTTTCGGGAAGAGTCTGAGTTGCTTCATAGCGTGAGTACGCCATTGGTGCGAATAAAACTTTACTTGCCATGATTTTATCCTCCATGAGTATAATATTCGATGTAAATTATATCACAATTTTCTTGTTTTGTCAGTGTTTATTTTGTGAATTATCTATTTTTAATAAAAAATGAGGCTACTCGCATTTCGGGAATTTCTTTCCTGATGTGAGTAGCCTCAATTCAATTTAGTTTATTTGAGATGTTCTGATCGTTTTAGTGATCAAGAGCTTCGATGTTTTCTACGAGTCTTTCGAGAGACTTAACAGTAACCTTCTGTGTACTCTTGAGAGTAGAAGCAGGGCTGGTACCATCTGCACCGTTGAGCTTACGGAAAATCTTAATAAGGTCACCGAGAGATGCGGAGTAAACATAACCGAAGTCAAAACGAATGTCGGACATGATCTGGTCAAGCATCTGAGAAACAACGTTATCACGCGCATACTTCTGCTTGAGAGCAACTTCATAATATGCAGGAGTTACACTGCGGTAGGATTCAACGCACATTGCTTCAAGGAATGCACCGCAGATATCGACTCTGTCATTTGAAGTGATCGGGAGAGCAAATACGGAAAGACCGTTGTGGGTGAATCCGCTGTAGTCAGCCTGATCTTCGTTGAGCTTAGGCAGAGGAATGATACCGTAGTCTGCTTCCATATCACGGAGAGTTTCGGTTGCGCTGAGGAATGTGGGGTAGAACATTGCGTTGTTAGCCATAAACTTTGCCGGAGGTTCAGCGTCAACAGTGGTGTTGTAAACGTTGTTGCCACTCCAAAGAAGCTTGTTCATAGCTTCGCAGAATGCGAAAGTGCGTTCACCATTGATAACGAGTTCCGGAACACCGTCGGAGTTCTTCTTTACAAGCTCAACGCCGGCAGCGCCTGTGAAGCCATCGTGTGTACCGGAGTCTGTACCACCTGTGAGAACCATACCGTGGAAGTCGTTGATATCATTGGTCTGGTTACCGTTTGTATCGTTATAGAGAGATGCGCAGTATTCAGAGAGCAAATCGAGGGTCCATTTTCCTTCGTTAACGATCTGATACAGATCCTGACCGTTGTAATACTGAGCATAGAGGTCCTTGTTGTAGTACATAACGTATGCACCACGGATCATTGACTGAGAAAGTTCACCTACAGCAAAGTAAACCTTACCGTCGATTTCAAGCTCATCTGTGAAGGACTGATTCCACCACGGCTGTTCCCAGTCGATGTACTGATTGTCATAAAGATTGAGAAGTGAACCTTCGATAATGATAGGTGTGGTCTGGCTCATGTGGTTAGCGAACAAATCGAAATCCTTTGTTCCGGCTGTAACTGCTGTACGAACCTGACCAAGAACTCCGCCACCCTGATGCTGTGTATCGGTAGTCTGAATAGTGCCGATTTCAATACCAAGACGTTCTTCAACGAGAGCATTTCTCTGGTATACTGCGGAAACAACTACATCAGCGTTGTCTTCTTCAGCATAGATTTCGAGGATCATGTTGGAGTCGCCACCTCTATGTAAAACGGTAACGGTATCTCCATCGAATTTAAGGTCTGCGGGGAGGTTGTCTTTTGCGTTCAAACGCGGGTCATCTGAGGTTTCATCGTCTGTGACAGTAGCATCATTTGATCCTGCAACCGTCTCATCAGAGGAATTAGAGGTATCGGGTGTGTTAGTTTTTGAACCGGAGGTTTCATTGTCTGCTGCATTGCTGCAAGCTGTGGGGAATACACATAGCATAGCAAGCAGAAGTGCCAATAGTCTTTTTGCCTTCATGCGGGGGCTCCTTTCAATGATACATAATTTATCAGAATTTTCTGCATTCCTTATTATATCAAATTTGAAGTGCACTGTCAAGAAATAACCAATAGTTAGTTATAAAGTTTGTTTGCTTTCATAAAAAAGATATTGCGTTTATGTCAAAATATTACAATAAGCGATTTGAGCGTAGTGCTGTAAAATGCGAATTTGTTTATATTTACTATAATTTATTGTTGGTTATAGATTTGTCAAATAGTCCAATTATAAATTGCGACGAATTCGTTAAAAATTTTAATATAAATCTGCACACTTCTTGACATATCGTCAAAAAACTGCTATACTATTTTTGATTTTATGGATAATTACGGCGACACTGCCGATACATAACGAAATAATTCAAATTTTATTCAATGGGGGAAATGATTATGGTAAAAGTAGCAATGCTCTCCAAGTGGCACGTTCATGCCGGTGGATACGCAGGACAGCTCAAGCACAGCGGAAAGGTTGATATCGTAGCTGTTTGGGACGATAATACAGCTCGTGGCGAAGCATGGGCTAAGGAGCTTGGTTGCGAATTTATAGCTGATCTTGATACACTTCTTGCAAGAGATGATATCGAAGCTGTTATTTGCGACACACCTACTACCGATCACCACGATATTCTTATCAAGGCCGCTAAGGCAGGCAAGCATATCTTTACAGAAAAGGCTCTCTGCCCGACAGTTGCTGAATGCCTTGACGTAAAGAAGGCTATCGAAGAAGCCGGTGTTATATTCACTATCAGCTATCCTCAGAGAGGCCGTCCGTGCGTCCAGTTCGCTAAGAAGATGATCGAAGAAGGCGCATTCGGTAAGATTACTCTCGTTCGTTCTCGTGATGCTCATAACGGTGTATCAGGCAACTGGCTTCCTGACTACTGGTTCGATAAGGATGCTGCCGCAGGTGGTGCTATGATGGACCTTGGCTGCCACCCGATGTATCTTCTCGCACACTTCCTCGGTAAGCCTAAGAGAGTTACCGGTCTGTTCACTGCTCCTTACGGCAAGCCTGTTGACGAAAACGCTGTAGCTATTGCTGAATTTGCTGACGGTGCTATTGGTATAGCTGAAACCGGCTTCGTTTCTGTAGGTTCTCCTCAGACTATCGAAATTTACGGTACAGAAGGCTCTATGATCGCACACGGTGAGGATGTACAGTTCCAGTCAAAGAAGCTCGCAGGTGTTGTAAACGGATTTATCAAGCCTGACCTTCCGAATTGGACAGAATCTCCTCTTATGCAGTTCATCAACGCTGTTGAAAAGGGAACAGGTTCACCGAAGTATCTCGGTATTGACGATGCTATCGCACTTACAGAGCTTCTCGAAAATGCATATAAGGGCGACGAATCTAACACTATAGTAACTGTTGACTAAGGCAAGACAGCCTATACAAAACTGCCTGCTGTATGGGTTTCACCTGTGCAGTGGGCAATTTTATTTTGATAAATATTAGACTGTTAATGTCGTAAATTTCAAAGCTGTACCAAGGAGAAATTAAATGATTTTTGAAAAAACACTTCTTCCAAACGAAATGTTCGATAATTTCGAGTGCGTTACTGCGGAGCATTTGCATGAGCTGGGAATATCGTATATTTTTTGCGATATTGATAATACCCTCGCAACATACGATGATCCAACGCCACCTGAGAAGGTAGTGAAATGGTGCAGGCGAATGAATGAGTGTGGTATAACAGTTTCTTTTGTGTCAAATAATGACGAGGAGCGTGTCGCACTGTTCAATAAATCCTTTGGATATACCGCATATTCTAAGGCACATAAACCTCTTATCGGTAAATTAAAACGTGCTATGGCTGATGTCGGTGCGAAAAAGGAAAATTCTGCACTCCTCGGAGATCAGCTTTTGACAGATGCGGCAGCGGGAAATCGTGCAGGGCTTCATGTAATAATAGTTCCTCCGATCAAGGATAAGCTGACGTTTTTCTTCAGATTCAAGAGGTGGATCGAAGTGCCATACGTCAAGAAATTCAAGAAGATCAACGATGTAAAATAAATGACTACATAAAAAATCTTGCATTTTATAAGTTTTTTTATGTAGTATCTGAAATACTAACTTTAGAAAAGAAGGTATACAAAAATGACAAAAATGGAATACCGCTATAATACTCTCCGTGCTAAGATGCGTGAGAGGGGAATTGACGCAGTTTATGTTAATTCCGCAGAAAATCATCTCTATATGTCAGGCTTTGATAATCCGGATGGCTGGATGTTTATAACTCTTGAAAAGTCGTATCTTTTTGCAGATTTCCGTTATATTGAAGCAGCTAAAGCAGAAGCAACCGAGCTTTGTGAAGTTTGCCTGCCGAATAAGCCAACTATTCAGGAGATAGTTCGTGATTTTAATATTAAGACCATAGGCTATGAGGACAGACGACTCACCTGTGCTTCTCTTGATTCAATTAAGCACTCACTTGACGGAATGGGTGTTGAATATGCTCCGATAGGCGGTATTTTTACTGAAATACGCTCTTATAAATCACCTGATGAGGTTGAAAATATTCTTGCGGCTCAAAAAATTGCAGAAGGTGCTTTTGAGCATATACTGAAAACCATCACCTATGATATGACCGAAACTGAGGTTGCAGCTGAGCTTGAATACTACATGAAGAAAAACGGAAGTGATAAGCCGTCGTTTGATACTATAGCAGTGTCCGGTAGCGCATCCTCCAGACCTCATGGCGTTCCGAGAAAGGTAAAGCTTGAAAAAGGCTTCCTTACAATGGACTATGGTGCAATGGTAAACGGCTATCATTCTGATATGACTCGTACTATTGTTATCGGCAAGGCTGACGATGATATGAAAAAGCTCTATAATACGGTACTTACTGCACAGCTTGCAGCTATTGAAGCTATCACTGAGGGCGTAAAAAATGCCGATATGGATAAGGTAGCACGAGATATCATCTATGGTGCAGGATACGAAGGTTGCTTCGGCCATAGCCTTGGTCATGGAGTTGGTCTTGAAATACATGAAGCTCCAAACCTTTCACCCAGCTCAGGCGATCTGACCTTGAAGGTAGGACAGATTGTTACAGTTGAGCCAGGTATCTATATTGAAGGAAAATACGGTTGCCGTATCGAGGATATGGTGCTCATCGAAGAAGGCGGTAAGAGAAATCTTACAAATTGTCCGAAGGAACTCATTGAGGTATAATTCCTGCTCAGCGTGAATTGAATAGTATAAAAATCCCACAGGACTTACTTTAAGCGTACAGCTCCTGCGGGATTTTTTCTGTATTTTCTTTTGTATATCGCAAGCTACTTCTATGCACATTTACTGCTATTCAAACAGCTTCTGAGCTCGCAAAGCTTTCCACTGAATAAAGGCGTTAATTCTTCAATTTCAAGAAAATCAGTCGGGTGCATCAGCGTTGGCTGCTTAGGGAGTGCAACTATTTCACAGTCGTTTAGTAATTTCGCTACAAACTGAGAACAAAAGAAGTGCTTTGGAATTTCAAAGGGTATATTAAATTTACATAACAGCAGTCCGACTATGCTGTATTTATATTTATGTGAATTAGAGAACATATTGTATAGCTTAGTTTTCAGAGCAAAATATTCGCTTTCCGTGATACTTAGTGTAAGAACCATACAGGGAATGTTCTGTTGATTTTTGTAAAATCCACGATCTATATGCTCCTCAACCAAACCGGCAGGAAGTGGCAAAGATGCATATTTTCTCGCAAATGAATACATTGAATTTATATTATCATTAAACGCTATTGATACATGAGTATAGGTTTCGCCTGTGAAATGGTGTATCAATCGTGACATAATGCTCGTTGATTGTGTTAGAATTATGTAAATATTCTTCATTTTTTGCTCGCTTTGCTTGAAATTGACCTAAAAACCATGGTTTATTTGCTGATAGTATTATACACCACTTGATTTTTTCAGTCAATTAAGAGAAAATTAAAGATACCAATGTGAAAAATTAAAATTTCATTAAAATAACTGCGAGAAATTTGTCGAAACCTATTGCAATTTTATTCATAACGTGTTAAAATACATTCAGTATTTGACCGTGCGACATGATGTTGTCAGAAAAGATGTGCATTTTTTGCGTAGCTTGACTGATAGCGGATCGCACTCCGGAGAATCTCATGTTAAAATGAGTGCCGAAGGGGCAAGGAGAGCTGTGTGTTCTCTAATCTCTCAGGCGAAAGGACGGAGCGGTATATCATATTTTATACAGCTTATAACGTCATTTGTTTTCTTCGGAACAGTCGATTAACTCGATTGTTTTTTTTATTTTATTGGAGGAACTTATGGATACTTTATCTCAGATCGTAAAAACGATCAACACCTATCTGTCGGACTACATTCTTATTTTTCTCTTGATCGGTTGCGGATTGTTCTTCACTATCAAGACAAGATTTGTTCAGGTTCGCTGCTTTGGAGAGGGAATGAAGGCTATGTTCGGTAACTTCTCGCTCAAAGGTAAAAAACATAGTAGCGGTATGTCGTCATTCCAGGCTCTTGCTACAGCTATTGCTGCACAGGTCGGTACGGGTAATATCGTCGGTGCCTGCGGTGCTATACTTACAGGTGGTCCCGGTGCTATTTTCTGGATGTGGATTATTGCGTTCTTTGGTATGGCAACGATTTATGCCGAAGCTGTACTTGCTCAGGAAACAAGAGTAGTTCAGGATGACGGAACAGTAGTCGGTGGCCCCGTTTACTATATCACAAAGGCTTTCAAGGGAAAACTTGGTAAGTTCTTTGCAGGACTCTTTGCTTTCTCTATTATAATCGCACTTGGATGTATCGGTGCAATGGTGCAGTCAAACTCTATCGGCTCTACAATGCATACAGCTTTTGGTATTCCTTCATGGGTTGTAGGTCTTGTAATTGCTTTGATATCCGGATTTATTTTTATCGGAAATGTTCAGCGTCTTGCATCTGTTACAGAAAAAATCGTTCCCATAATGGCACTGATATATATTGTAGGCTGTCTGGTTCTCCTTATCTGCCGTATTCAGTATATACCCGAAACCTTCGCCCTTATTTTCAAGTATGCGTTTAAGCCTAATGCAATCATAGGTGGTGGCTTAGGTTATGCACTCAAAACAGCGATTTCACAGGGTGCAAAAAGAGGCTTGTTCTCAAATGAAGCAGGTATGGGTTCTACACCTCATGCACACGCTATTGCAAATGTAAAAAAGCCTCATGATCAGGGCGTTATTGCAATGATGGGTGTGTTTGTTGATACATTTGTTGTATTGAATCTCACTGCTCTTACTGTTATCTCCACTCTTTATGCAGGCGATGGTATTCTTGCAGGTGGTGCAGTAGAAGGTGTTGGCGGTGATAATATGGCACAGCTTGCATTCTCGTCAGTTTTCGGTGAAACATTCGGTAATGCGTTCGTAGCAATATGCTTGTTGTTCTTCGCTTTCTCCACGATACTCGGATGGAATCTGTTTGCAAAGATAAATGTGGAATACCTGTTTGGTAAAAAGTCTGTTACAGTTCTTTCTGTAGTTGCTGTTATCTTTGTATTCCTCGGCTCTATTCTCAAAAATGATTTCGTGTGGGATCTCATGGATATGTTTAACCAGCTTATGGTTATTCCTAACGTACCTTCGCTTATAGCTTTGTCAGGCATAGTAGCGACATCAGCTGCTGCCGGTGCAAAGATGTATAAGGATAGCAAGAAAAATAAATAAATAAATCGGCTGTCGTGTTCTCATTACAAACCTTGAGAATACGACAGCCTTTTTTTACTTGTTTTCTGATTTCAGCCTTGCATAAGCCGCATCAATTTCAGCTTCACCGAAAATATATGATATCACTGAAATAGCTGACGTTACTACACCTGCTATCTGTGCATAGTCATTTTCTTCAATTCCGAATGCCGCAGCAATGCCTACTGCAAGTCCACATAGTGCCACCCATAGCTTGCGTGAGGCTAACTTTTTAAGAAATGTTTTCATATTTTCTCTCCTTTAATTAAATTTAATATAAGATCATATAGACGAAACAAAAATACAACAGCTTCTTCGCGTGTACATGACGAACTAAGCTTAAAATTGCCGTGTTCATCGCCTTTGAGTATACCGTTTTCGTGTGCCCACTTGACTGCATTTTCTGCCCATTCATGCAGTGCAGAAGAATTGCATGGTTGAATATGCTCATATCCCGTTATGTTTGGAATTCCGAGATATTCGGCGGCGTTTATTTGCTTGTCATTGCGACGAACTTCAAAATGCAGATGTGAACCGGTCGATTTGCCACTTGAGCCTTCTACAGCTATAAGCTGACCGTCAGATATTCTTTCTCCAACCTCTACCAATCGCTTTGCAAGATGACAGTAGTATACTATCTCTCCTCCGTCAGCTTGAATTGCTATGTAATTTCCCCATTCTGAAGTCCTGTCATTTTTATCCGAAACAATGCGTGAACGAATTACTGTGCCTGAGCTGACACTGAAAACAGCTTTATCCTCTCCGACAAGATCCAGACCACCGTGCCATGCTCCGGCTTCGTTTGTTATCGGATCAATACGATATCCATAACAGCTCGTTATTTTGAAAAAACCTTTGTAAGGGTAATTTGTTCGGCTCATTATTCCTCCTTCGTGATTTGCTGTTCGGCTGAATGTGTTTGCAGGTTGAGCGTCGCTTCATATAACGCAGTTGCAACGTCATTTCCGCCCAGTGCGTGATATGCACCGTACATTCTTCTCAGCGATTCTTTGGCGTATACAGGGCAGTAGCCTTCATTGGTGTATCGCTCATGATAAGAAATTATCTGCGCCCGAAGCAGACATTGTACTCCTGTACTGATTGCTTTGTCGTGCTGTTTTTTCATGCGGATATATGTTCCTATCCCTGATACTGTCCCACCTAATATAAACGGAATTGCCCATTCGATAATATTTTTTATAATCAAAATAACCTCCTTTCCGCACATTTTCACCAAAGTCAGTATAACATAAGCGGAGAATTATTTCGTCCCGAATTTGTCCCGGAAAATTTGCTTTGAAAAAGTATATCTTAAATAACTTGCATCACTATAAAAACTGTGATATAATGTAGAAAAGAAAACAAAAAATGGGGTGTTTGTGTGGCATATTGTTGTAATTGCGGTGTTGAAATTCCCGAAAGTGATCGAACAAGACTTTGCGACAGATGTAAAAAAATACTTCTGCCGTTTGTAAAATTTATGGATGCATCAACTTCATCGGGCGTGAAACGGCTTATTTCAAATGAACAGAATCTTCGCAATGCCGGAGTGACCGACAGTGGTATGGATTATCTTCTGAAGGTCTGTGAACTGCATGATAAAAAGAAAATGCAGGAGCGAAAAGAGCGTGAAGCTGCGAAAATGACTGCTGAATCAGAGCCGATTCAAAAAGAACAGCATATCGATACGAACGAAAATTACTCAGAAACCGAGCTTCCAATGGATGAACCGCTTGACTTCATTCGTGAATCCTATGGAGGATTTCTTCCTGCTGCACAAATTATTCTTATAATTGCAGGAGTCGCCTTTGGAGCATGGTGCGTGTATGAAATTGTTTTGCTAAAGGAATTTGATGTGGCTTCCCTTGCCGGTGGAATTGTATCGTTTGCATCTGCATATGTGGCAAATATTGCAAAAAAGATAGCACATGACATCAATGAGATTAAAAAACGATATAGATAAATAAAAAAAGCGGTGTGTAATGCATCGCTTTCTTTGTTTATACAATAGAAATAAAAAGGTAATAAAAAAGACATAAATATCCCTTTTGAAAGTTTTGTTCAGTACACGTTTTATCGGGCTTTTTTACATTTTTCTTGTAAATTGCGCATATATGGTGTATAATATAACCAAGTTTATTATTACATCATTACGGAGAAATATTATGAGTGCATATGGCGAACACAGACTTATCGACAAGGAAACATGGCATAGATACGAGCATTTTCGCCATTTTTATGATGAAGCACCATGCGTTATATCACTTTGCGATGACATTGATGTGACTGAACTCAAGAATGCTTGCCACGATACAGAAAATTCATTCTATTTGGCAATGCTTTATGCTGTGTCGTTCGTTGTCAATTCGCATGAAGAATTTCGTTTGACTGCTGTGGATTCACCGGAATTTCCTGTGGTTATGCCGGCACTTTGGGATGCAGTCAATCCCGTACACAACGTCTTTCACGAGGATACCGAAACATATACGAGTATTTTTACTCTTTGGGATAATGATTATGAAACATTTGTAAAGTACGCACGGGAAGATATCGCAAAAGCAAAAAATCTCCGTGTGATGAGTATTCCATGTGGTAATAATACATTTGAAGCATCGTGTGTTCCGTGGAGACATTTTACGCAAGTAGGAGTGCAGATAGAAGCATTCGGATTGTCGCCCGTAATAGCGTGGGGTGGATTTAAGACGGATGGTGAACGGATAAAAATGCCTTTGTCGATACAAATACATCATGCGGCAGCCGACGGATATCATCTTGCACGATTTTTGAATGAAGTTGAAGAAATAGCGACGAAGCTTGCGAAGGATATGATCGTGCATAAAAATCGCTGAAAATCAAACTAAGGAGCAAAAAATGGCAGAAATAACCTATGATATAGCAATAATTGGCGGTGGCCCTGCGGGATATACATCAGCACTTTACGCAGGTAGAGCCGGATATAAAGCAGTAGTGTTTGAAAAAGCATCGCCCGGTGGCCAGATGGGTATTACTTCATCTATTGAAAATTACCCCGGATACGAGGCTGTAGAGGGATTTGAGCTTGCTATGAAAATGCAGGCTCAGGCAGAAAAATTTGGTGCGAATATCGTTTATGAAGCGGTAACATCACTTGAACTCGATGACAAAAATAAGATAGTTCGCACAGATTCCACTGAATTTGCTGTGAAAGCTGTTGTTTTGGCAATGGGAGCGAAACCCAGACTTCTCGGTGTGCAAGGCGAGCGTGAATATAGTGGACGTGGTGTTTCTTATTGTGCCACATGCGATGGAATGTTCTTCCGTGGTAAAACAGTGGTTGTAAACGGAGGCGGTGACACTGCGTTTGAGGATGCGCTGTATTTGTCAAATATATGCTCTAAGGTGATTTTAGTGCATCGCAGAGATTCCTATCGTGCAGCACCTTCACAGGTTAAGAAAGCCGAAGCAAGAGAGAATATCGAATTCATCAAGAATGCAAATATAAGTGAAGTAATTGGCGATGGCAAGTTCGTTACAGCAGTAAAATTGACTGATGTTAATACAGGAGCTGAAACTACAGTTGATTGTAGTGGAATTTTTGTTGCTGTAGGAAGAATTCCCGAGACATCGCTTGTTCAGGGAAAGCTTGATCTTGACAACAGTGGGTATGTTGTTGCAGATGAAAGTACAAAGACATCTGTTGAAGGAGTTTTTGCGGCAGGAGACGTGCGTACAAAAGCACTCAGACAGATAGTGACAGCTTGTGCTGACGGTGCTATGGCGATACACTTTGCGGAAGAAATTTTAGACAGGATGTGAATATATGAAACACGGATTTATCAAACTTGCGGCGGCTGTCCCTGAAATAACAGTTGCATCACCAATTAAAAATGCAGAAGCTATATGTGCACTTATTGATAAAGCGTATGAGGCGGGTGTAGCAGTCTTGACCTTCCCTGAGCTTTCGGTGACAGGTTATACTTGTGGTGATCTTTTCTTTACAGATTCGCTGAACAAAAACACGATTTCAGCACTTGATATAATTAAAAACCATACTCTCGGAAAGAAAATGCTGACATTTGTTGGCGCTCCGATAAGATATAACGGAAAGCTGTATAATTGTGCAGTTGCGATGTCTGACGGTGAAATTCTTGCGGTTGTGCCAAAAACAAACATTCCAAACTATGCTGAATTTTATGAAGTGCGCTGGTTCACTCCGTTTGATAAAAAGGATGTGTTTACGCTTGAGCTTTGCGGTGATACTGTGATGATATCGGATATCGCATTGTTTGAATGCTCGGAAATGCCGGAGTTGAAGGTTGGATGCGAGATTTGCGAGGATTTGTGGGTAGCAGATTCACCGTCAAATAAGCTTGCCGAAATGGGTGCAAATGTCATTGTGAATTTGTCTGCCTCTAATGAGGTTGTCGGTAAGGATGAATACAGACGAAATTTATTGAAGGTTGCGTCAGGTAAGCTGGTTTCAGCTTATGTTTACGCTGATGCAGGTATGGATGAATCCACAACTGACACAGTTTTCTCAGGACATTCGATGATTGCATATAACGGTGCAATAATTGCGGAAAATCCTCCGTTTGGCGGAAATGATTTAATAACAGCAGTAGTTGATATTCAGCATCTCGAACATGACAGAATGAGAATGAACACATTTACAAGAAAAAATGATGAGGGAACTGTTTGTTATTTCTCACTGGATGAGCGTGAAACTGATATTTCCGGAATAATTGAACCAAGACCGTTTATTCCAAGTGGCGATTCGGACAAAAAAGCAGTTTGCGGACGAATTCTCGATATTCAGGCGTATGGCTTGGCGAAGCGTATTAAAGCTGCTCATGCAAAGGGATGTGTTGTTGCATTATCCGGAGGACTTGACTCAACTCTTGCGCTTATCGTAACTGTTCGTGCGATGGATATATTAAAGCGAGATCACAGTGAAATTACAACGGTAACAATGCCGTGCTTTGGAACGACTAATCGTACAAGATCTAATGCGGAATCACTGGCTCTGGCGTTTGGAACGTCTTTTAGATGTATAGATATAAAAGAAGCGGTTGATATTCACTTTAGAGATATCGGCCATGACCCCGAAAATCTTTCTGTAGTCTATGAAAATGCACAGGCAAGAGAACGTACACAGATTATCATGGATATTGCCAATGCTGACGGTTCTCTTGTTATCGGAACAGGAGATTTGTCTGAGCTTGCACTTGGTTGGGCAACGTACAATGGCGACCATATGTCAAACTATGGCGTAAATGGTGGTATTCCAAAAACTCTTGTACGACATATTGTTGCATATTATGCTGATATTTGTGACGCTGATGGAAAGCATGAGCTGGCTGAGGTGTTCCGTGATGTACTTGCTACTCCGGTGAGTCCGGAATTACTTCCAGCTAAGGATGGCGAAATCGCACAGAAAACCGAGGATATCGTAGGCCCGTATGATTTGCATGATTTCTTCCTTTACCATTTTGTGCGCTGGGGAGAAAGTGCCGATAAGATTTTCAGAGAGGCTAAAGCTACGTTTGCAGGTGAATTTGACGATGAAACTATCAAAAAATGGCTAAATACTTTCATGCGCAGATTCTATATTCAGCAATTTAAGAGAAGTGCTTTGCCGGATGGTCCGAAGGTAGGTTCAGTTGCACTTTCACCGAGAGGAGATTGGAGAATGCCCTCTGATGCAAGCGGTTGGGAAGAAATAAAATAAACAATAAATACATTATAGGAGAATCACATGAAACTGGGAATTATTGCCGCTATGAATAAAGAAGCGGAACTTATATTTGCTGCTATGACCGAAGTAAAAAAAGAGGTGTGTGGCAGTATCGAATTTATGATAGGTAAAATCGGTGCTACCGATGTAATTTGTGCTGTATGCGGAATTGGCAAGGTTTTTGCCGCAATGTGTGCACAAACAATGATCGTAAAGTATGCGCCGGATGCTGTTATCAATACAGGAGTTGGCGGAACTCTCACACATAAGCTCACTATTGGTGATGTAGCGATATCTACAGATGTAGTTCAGCATGATATGGATACATCCGCACTTGGTGACCCAATCGGACTAATTTCCGGTATAAATGTCGTACATATCGATGCTGACGAAAAGCTTCGCGAAGCTGTGCAGAAAATTGCCAATGAAGCAGGAATGAATACAGTCTGCGGAACTATCGCATCAGGAGATAAATTTGTTGCAGATGCGAAGTTAAAGGAATATATAACTGAAAATTTCGGTGGAATAGCGTGTGAAATGGAGGGCGCAGCTGTAGGTCAGGTATGCTATGTCAATAAAACACCGTTCCTCGTTATCCGTGCAATTTCAGACGATGCAGACGGAGGAGCTTGCGATGATTATCCTGCATTCGCAAAGAAATCAGCAGAAAACTCAGCGATGATTGTAATTAAATTAGCAGAAACTTTGTAAAAGCGTTGAAATCGTACCTAATACAAAATTCGTATCTACGGGAAAGGAATTGTTCAAATGGAGAAATTCAAACTGTTCACAACATCAGAGCTGAAACCGTCTGGTTGGCTAAAACGCCAGCTTGAAATTCAAGCGGATGGTCTGTCAGGAAATCTCGATAAGATATGGCCCGACATCCGTGATAGCAAATGGATAGGTGGAAACTGCGAGGGCTGGGAGAGAGTACCATATTGGCTCGATGGCTTTATTCCGATGGCGTATATGCTTGAAGATGATGACAAGATTACACGCGCCAAGAAATACATAGATGCTATAATCGCAGGTCAAAAGGAAGATGGTTGGCTTTGCCCTTGTACAGATGAAGAACGTCCGGGCTATGATATGTGGGCATTGTTTCTCATCGATAAGGTGCTAATGCTTTATTACGATTGTTCAGGTGACGAAAGAATTCCCGATATCGTATATAAGAGCCTTAAAAATCTCGATGAACATATTAAAAAATATCCAATATTCTCTTGGGCGCACTCAAGATGGTTTGAATGTTTGATTCCGATATTCCGTATTTATGACATATATAAGGAAGATTGGCTACTTGAGCTTGCACGACTTCTGCGTAAACAGGGTATGAATTATGAAGAAATATATTCTGATTGGAAGTATAAGCTTCCCGAAGATAAGTGGCAGTGGGAATCACACGTCGTAAATCAGGCTATGGCAATCAAGGAAGGCGGTCTTGCATCTCTGCTTGATTGCGACGAAGCTGACGATTCATTCTCTGAGTTTATGCTTGAACAGCTATTTACATATCATGGTACAGCTGTTGGACATTTTACAGGAGACGAGTGTTTGTCAGGTCTTGAGCCTATTCACGGAACAGAATTGTGCGGTGTAACCGAAGCGATGTATTCGTATGAGGTTTTGTATTCGCTCACAGGAAATCCGATTTGGGTAGATCGTCTTGAAAAGCTTGCTTATAATGCTTTGCCTGCAACGATAACTCCCGATATGTGGGCACATCAGTATGACCAAATGACAAATCAGATCGCTTGCGTGAGATTTGACGAAAATAAAAAAATATTCCGCACGAATAATCATGAATCGCATCTCTACGGACTTGAACCGAATTATGGTTGCTGTACTGCTAACTTTAACCAGGGATGGCCGAAATTCGCCGGTTCTGTTTTCATGAAGTCAAATGATGGTGTTGTTGTTGCGGCAATCGCACCGTCTGTATTGAATACTGAAATTGGTGGAGCAAATATAAAAATCGAATCAGATACTTTATATCCGTTCGGTGACAGAGTTAATTATATAGTTACAGCTGAAAAAGAAACCGAATTTGCACTTACCTTGCGTATTCCGTCATGTGTAAAATCTGCTGCTATTGATGGCGAAGAAGTTGAAGCAGGTACTCTCGTTACGATAAAACGCAAATGGAGCGGTACTTCGATAATTACAGTGAAATTTGTGTACGAAACAAAATTTATCGAGCGTCCTACAGGTCTGTTCTCACTTGAACGTGGCCCACTTGTTTATGCTTTGCAGATAGGCGAGGAATGGACAAAATATGAATACGAGAGAGATGGAGTCGTTCGTAAATTCCCATATTGCGATTATGAGGTTCGTCCGACTACAGAATGGCAGTATGCTGTAGAAGGCAATGCTGATGAAATAGTTGTGAACGAAACAGGCGTTGTAGGAGAATTGCCTTTCGCACCTGAGAGTGCACCGATAACGCTTGATGTACCCGTTTATCGTATCAACTGGGGCTATGAGCCGGGATATAAAATGCTTGCCGGCAGACGTCCGCTGTCAAAAATGCCAATTTCACCCAAGCATAACGTAAAGTTTATTCCATATGGATGCACAAATATCAGACTTACTGAGCTTCCAAAGGTTGAAATAACTGAATAAAAAAAGGACTGTAGCGTTTCGGGAATTTTCAAATGCTACAGTCCCATTTTTATAACCGAAAAATAGCTGATCAAACGCTTTCTTCGTGTGTTTTATCGATATTATCGCTTACAGAGGCAAGATTTTCCTCACAAAATTTCAATAGATCAGAAATCGGCACATCTTTTCCAAAATCAAAGTATATCTCGTGTCGCATATCGTGGTACATTGTGGTTTTTACGTTTGTAAATCCTATGTCCGTGAAGAATTTTGCGTCCCATAATATCGCTTTGTCACCACCTGCTATCGGATCAAATTCTCCTGCGGTAATGAGTATCGGAAGATTTGGACATTCCATATCCCAACTTGAAGGACGGTATGTATCACGCACAAGCCGCAGCAGATTTTCGTATGCGTTCAAGGTCTTTTGATGATTGCATATAGGATCACTGGCGAAGCTTACACGATTATCGATATCATTTGAAAGCCATAGAAATTGCCCGTCAGAATCAGGTTCTTTGCGAAAATGACGGTTGTATCGATTGAATGCGTATTTGTTAAGTAGCTTTGGCTTCCAGTCCTCACCGCCAATCAATGACAGAATATTTAAGCCAAGAAGTCCGACTGATACAAAGATTTCTCTATGTGGAAGTCCGCTCAAAATAACGCCGGAAAGATTTTTTGCACGTCTTGAGGTGTATATTGAAGCTATCAGCGCACCCATCGAAAAGCCCATAAGATAACGTGGCAGAGATAAAGCAGAGCTGATTTCAACATTGTCGAGAAGCTCAAAATTTTCAGGCTTACTTGCTATAGAGGCGTATACAATATCGATGTCATCGCATAAAATATTATAGCTGTAGCCAAAATCGCCAAAATATCCAAGCTCTTCACGAGATTTCACAGTGTTTCCATGTCCACGAAGATCGTGAATCAGTGCAATTCCACCGAAGCTTGTGATTTTTTCAAGTAAATTGAGATATCTTTCCTTGCGCTCCGATATTCCGTGAATGATTTGAATGACAAATTTTGGTTCAGTTTCGGGGCGAGCGCAAAGAACAGACAGTGCGACGGGTTCACTTTTGGGAGAGCTTTGTCTTTTAATAAAATATTCGTGTAAAATCATGCTGGATTTCCTTATATTAACATTTTTGATTGAGAGTATCTACGTTCATCACACCTTCATGATACCACAAAATACCTTGATTTGCAAGCATAACCGATCATTTGAGCGTGTTTACAGATTTTTAAGCAAACGTCAAAAAAATGTATTGAAATAAGTTTGGAATATCTTGACATTGCAGAATTTGTGGTGTATAATGACGATGTATAAGAGTATTTATCCAAAAAGGGAGGCTGAATATGAAAGCTAATTTGAAGAAGATTTCTGTTCTTCTTGCGGCTCTTACAGTTGCGTCTGCTATGACAACAGCTGTTTCCGCAGGTGGCATTGCTATTTTTAAGGATGATAGAGGAAATAGTGCTAAGGGTATTTGCGCTGTTTGCGGTTCTGTTATAGACAAGTGCGAAGACACTGAAAAGGCTGAAAAAACACCGGCTGAAAAGAAGGTTTTCGCAACAAGCAAGACAAACGGAAATGTTTCCGAGTTTATTTGGAACGACGGAAGCACAAAAATCGTTTCCTCTGCTGAAGCTAACAGAAAGCCTGAGATTAATAAGAAACCCGATTTTAAGAAGCCTGTAAACCAATATCATGGATATGATATTATTGGCGGTAAGTATTATACTACAGAAAATGTTAAGAAAGAGCTTGCAAAATATTTCGATGAGAATTCTTATGATCTTTATTTCCAAAAGGGAAATGAAAGAACCTTCTGCAATGGTGCTTACTACTATTCAACTGACACAGATGTAGTATACTATAATTATAAGACCGGAAAGCTTGTTGCAAATTCGGTTGGCTCCGCTGAGGTTTATGTATACACAACCGGCGGTATTCCGTTCTTCCGTATCGATGTAACCGTTGACAATAAGATATATGCGAAGAATAAGCCTGTACTCGAAGTTATCCCCGAGGACTGGAATCTTTCAGTTGGAGATAAGACTACATTCAAGGTTACAGCTTCCGATGGAAAGACTTACGATGATATCGTGCTGACTATCAAGGAAGGCGCAGATAATGCAAAGCTCGGTGCACAGTCCGGAATTCTCACAGCTGAGGCAAACGGCCCTGTTGTAGTTCAGGCATACAGTAAGTCAAACAGCGATATTTACGGTGATGCTCTCATTTATATCGGAAACTATACCGGTGCTGTTACAGATGGCGGATGGAAAATTTTTGATGGTGGTATCAAGGTTGATAGTTGGAAATACGATATTTTCGATTATGAACGTCCGTGTCATGTAAATGGCTGGATAAAGGATGCAGAAGGAATTTTCGTTCCTGTTATAAAGTTTGAAGATGCAACTGTATATGATAAAAATGGTTCCTACGAAACAACTATAGTAACCGGTGGCTCAGTTTCTATCGCTGATCTTCTCAAGGATGCGTATGGTGATAAGGATGCTGTTGCTGCAATCATTAAGAAGTACAATCTTAGCAAGTACGGTATCAAGACAGAAAAGGATTGCTACAACTACATCGATTATCTTGACTATATTGTAAAGAAAAATGACTACAAGATTTACGCTGATATCGATATGAAGGATATCATTCTCGGACAGCTTATAAAGGATCTTATCGGTTAATTTTTGGTTATTAAAAAGCGTATATCCGTTGATAAATGAAAATCACGGATATACGCTTTTTTTATTTTTTGTTATAGATTTCTTTTATCAGATCACGGCAAGCATCCGGAACAGCATCACCAAGTTCGCAGTTGTATTTCAGCAAGTCACGGACATAGGTAGAGCTTATTGCGGAAGTTTCGGGCGATGTAGGAAGAATTATCGTTTCAAGCTCGGGATCGAACCGCTTCATTATGAGTGCGATATGCGTTTCGTAATCAAAATCTGTAGCTGATCTTGCGCCACGGACGATAAATTTTGCACCAAGCTCGTGTGCAATATCTACAGTCAAACCGCCATAGAGAACTGCCGATACGTTGTCGCAGGGGAGAGCTTCGATGGTTTTTTGTACGAATGTAAGTCGATCTGTCGGATGGAATGCTCCGTTAGCTTTTTCGGTATTTGCGACTATTACAACGTAAACCTTGTCAAAAATTTTTGCGGCTCGTGTTATGAGATCGGCATGACCTGATGTTATGGGGTCAAAGCTGCCTGTGATGATAGCGGTGCGCATAGTTACTCTTCCTCAGATTTTGCAGGGGTGAGAAGCGTTATTCTTGTTCTGCCGTAGAGATTTGATTTTACAACTTCGTAACGCTTTGCAAGCTCCTCATCATCACCAAAAACGTCTTTCATTACATATTTGGAATTGATTTCGGGGTCTTTGCGTACTCTTGAAGCCTTTATCGGGATATCACAGTTGGTTTCACATACGATATAAGCACCTTTTGCGCAGAGATTACCTTTGTCTATAAGCTTGAGCGCATTAGGAAGCATTTCTGTATTGTAAGGAGGATCCAAGAATATGATATCGAAGGTCTTGCGATTAGCTGCACCACGAATAAATGTAGTATAATCTGTGGGGGTTACACGGCATTTTTCAAACAGGTGAGTCTTTTTTGCGTTTTCGATAATTATATTAACAGCGTCATGAGATTGATCGATAATAGTAGCATGAGCTGCACCTCGTGAAAGAGCTTCAAGAGCAAGCTGACCGCTTCCACCGAACAGATCGAGTACGGTTCTTCCTTCGATATCGAACTGTATCATTGAAAACAGAGCTTCCTTAACGCGGTCTGAGGTGGGGCGTGTAACTTCCCCTTCGAGTGCGGCAAGAGTAGTTCCGCGTGCGGTTCCGGTTATGATTCTCATGTGTTTAGAATTCCTTTCGGGAAAATTTGGATTTAGACTGGTGCTGACAAAAAAAGTACAGCATTATTTAGGCATATGCAAATGTCGCCAAACAGCCTCGGCATCTTTTTCACTTATGCCAACAACCTCACGAAGTTCTGCTTCGCTGGCGGCTTTTACTTTAGCAAATGATTTGAAGTGATCTGTAATTGCTTTTGCTTTTGCGGGGCCTATGCCTTTTATATCTTCCAGAGAAGACTTTTTCAGCGTTTTTCTTTTTGCATTAGTCATTCGGCTGACTGTGTAACGGTGAACTTCTTCCTGTATTCCGTATATCAGGCGGAAAACATCGGCCTGACGTGCGATATTCAATTCTCCGTCTTCGTCAGTCAATGTACGAGTTTTATGGTGTTCATCCTTGACCATTCCGAAGCAAGGTATATCGAAGCCTTTTTCGCGTAAAAGCTGTTTTATAACAGAAACATGACCCTTACCGCCATCAAGCAGGAGAAGATCCGGGTAGGCGTTCATTGAATCGTTCTCGCCCTTACCAATGTGATCAAGTCGGCGTGATATAGCTTCCGTCATCGCTGCATAGTCATCTTGAGTATCTTTCGATTTGATTTTGAAAGTACGATATTCACTCTTTTTCAGCTTACCATCGATTGCAACGACCATTCCCGCTGTTATATGCTCATCTCCAAGGTTAGAGATATCGTACGCTTCGATACGTTCCGGCAAAACTTCAAGACAAAGCAGGGAAGCCAGCGTTGCAAGAGTGCGTTCGTCATTTTTGTCACGCTTAGCCGAATTTTCAGAATGTATAGCAGCATCGGAAACTGCCATATCACAAAGATATTTTGACGCACCTTTTTTCGGTGTGCGAACAGTTACTTTATGTTCGGCACGTTCGGTGAAGTAATCTGATAAAAGAAGTCTGTCGTGCTCGGGAATTTCAAAAGAAAGCAGTATTTCGCCCGGAATATATTCTCTCGATTGATATAAGGACATCAAGAATGCCGAGAGGGTAGAATCGCCTTCGTCATCATCCGAATCTATTGTGATTTCGTCACCGCCGAAAAGAAAGTGTTCACTGTCTGCGATATAACCGCTTCTGATATAGAAAACGGTAGCACAATCACGGAATTTAACCTCATCACCCTCGAAACCGGTCAAATGAAGACCGATAACATCACATTCTACATCGGGAGAGCCAACTGCTTTTTGTCTTTCACCAAGCTTACGCAGAGCTTCGATTCCATCTCGATATCTTGCGGCAGCTTCAAATTCAAGCTCATCAGAGGCACGAAGCATTTTTTCCGTAAGATCATGAATAACGTCACGGGTACCGCCGCGCAAAATTTCGGCAGCTCTTTCTATTGCGTCACGATATTCGGCAGGATCGACTTCGCCCGTGCAAACGCCCATACAACGTCCGATTTGATAATATACGCAAGGGCGATCCTTACCAATATCATCAGGGAAAGTTTTTTTGCACGTTGGAATTTTCAAAGTTCTTTCAAGCTGGGCTATCGCACCGTAAACCGTAGAGGTTGACGAGTATGGCCCAAAGTAAAGCGAACCGTCAGGAAGTCGTTTGCGTGTCATAGTAATACGAGGCCAAGGTGATTTTACATTTATTCGAATATAAGGGTACGATTTTGCATCCTTTAGACGAATATTATACTTTGGAGTGTATTGCTTGATAAGACTGTTTTCGAGCGCAAGAGCCTCCATTTCGGTGTCGCAGGTGATAAAGCGAAAATCATGTACAGACGCAGCCATTTTTGTGGTTTTAGGGTCATGTGCGCCATGAAAATATTGTGAAACACGATCTCTGAGCGAACGTGATTTACCAACATAAATGACTTTACCGCTTTCATTTTGCATGATATATACGCCCGGAGTTCTCGGAAGTGCGGCAGATTTCTCACGCAAATGCTCTATATTTTTTGATATTTCTGGCATAGGTACGAATGGTTTTGAAAAAATGGAATATACGTTGATTTCTTATAAACAAACGAGCGAGGGTGTTTGGTCACCTTCGCTCGGGTCGTTTTGGTATGTTTGTCGATTACTTATTCAGCAAATCCTGTGTCGATGAGGGAAACAAGACCGTCAAGTGCATCGGCTTCATCAGCACCATCTGCAATGAGAGTAATTGTCATGCCCTTAACAATGCCAAGAGAAAGCACACCGAGAAGGCTCTTTGCGTTAACTCTGCGGTCGTCCTTTTCTACCCAAATGGAGCTCTTATAGGAGTTTGCCTTCTGGATAAAGAATGTAGCCGGTCTAGCATGGAGACCTACATTATTTTTAATTGTAACATCACGTGAAATCATATCATACGCTCCCAAATTTGAAATATATAAAATATCTTGTAAACTGAGGCAGATTTCCACGCGTACGGTACGGAGAGTCTCCAAATGTATCGCCACGGAAATCACTTTTCTTCCAAAAAATGACTACACCTCTGTATTTACCAATATTATAACAAAATTCTACGGTTAAATCAATAGCTTTTGTGTATTTTTTGACCGGCAAAATGCACAACAAATCACTCTAAAATAACACTAAGATTGATGAAAATGCAGATATGCCGTCGTAGATATTAAAGTTTGTTTACCGTAATGGTAACATTTTCACCGTTTATATCCCAATCCTTGGTATATCCTTCTGCTGCTTCAAAGGTAAGCACATCACAGAGAACTGTAGCCTTAAATTCATCGGAATTTTCGGAGAGAATGGAGGTGAGCTTTTCACTGCCTGTCATAGAAACAGAAATATGGTCAGTTACGACAAAATCAGCTTCTTTACGCATAGTTTGAACCTTGGAAATCAATTCACGGACAAAGCCCTCGCAAATGAGTTCTTCGGTAAGGTTGGTATCGAGTGCAGCTGCGATTCCGTTGTCTGCGATGGAGAAATAGCCTTCCTTCTGCTTTACTTCGATAAGAAGATCGCCTTCTGCGAGATCAACGGGAGAGCCATCGAAATCAAAATGGAGCACACCGTTAGATTTCAGCTCTTCCATAGCCTTGTTTCCGTCGAATGCATCGTTCTGGAGAGTAGAACGAATCTGACCGAGGAGTTTGCCATACTTAGGGCCGACAGTCTTGAGGTTTGGCTTGAATGAATAGGAAGAAAGTGCAGACATATCGTCAACGAACTTAACAGCCTTAACATTCAGCTCATCACGAATGATATCGGAATAGAACGAATCAAGCACATTTTCGCACTTAACATAAAGAGCGTTCAAAGGCTGACGGTTCTTGATGTTTGCACCGTTTCTGGCAGCACGACCAAGAACAACGATGTCAACAACAGTCTTCATGTTTGCTTCAAGTTCCTTGTCAATCATTGTGGAATCAACTTCGGGGAAGGAGCAAAGATGAACTGATATAGGTGCGTTTTTATCAACAGAGCAAACGAGATTTCTGTAAATATCATCAGCCATGAACGGGATCATCGGAGCGGCTGTTTTTGAGATAGTTACAAGTGCAGTGTAAAGGGTCATATATGCTGCAATCTTGTCGTCAGTCAATTCAGTACCCCAATAACGCTCACGGCAACGACGAACGTACCAGTTGGAAAGCTCGTCTACACATTCGTAAAGAGCCTTTGCAGCTTCCGGAATGTGGTAATTTGCAAGGTGATTGTCAACAGCACCGACAGTAGTATTCAGTACGGAAAGGATGTACTTATCCATAACTGAAAGCGCACAATCCTTAAGGTTGTACTTTGTAGGATCGAACTCATCGATATCAGCGTAAAGAACGTAGAACGCATAGGTATTCCAAAGAGTACCGAGGAATTTACGCTGACCTTCCTGAACTGCCTTGCCACTGAATCTTGAAGGGAGCCACGGTGCACTTCCGGTGTAGAAATACCAACGAATAGCATCTGCACCATAGGTTTCGAGTGCATCAAACGGATCGACTGCATTACCCTTGGATTTAGACATTTTCTGACCGTTTTCATCCTGAACGTGACCGAGAACTATTACATTCTTATACGGTGCGCAGTCAAAGAGAAGGGTGGAAATAGCCATAAGAGAGTAGAACCAACCACGAGTCTGGTCAACTGCTTCGGAAATGAAGTCTGCGGGGAACTGAGCCTTAAACAGGTCTTCATTTTCAAAAGGATAATGGTGCTGTGCGAATGGCATAGAGCCGGAGTCGAACCAGCAGTCGATAACTTCGGGAACACGGTGCATTTCGCCACCACATTCGGGACACTTGAGTGTTACAGCATCGATATAAGGACGGTGAAGTTCAATATCGTCAGGGCAGTTAGAGGACATTTCCTTCAGTTCGGCGATAGAACCGATAGAATGGCGGTGACCACATTCGCATTCCCAAATATTGAGAGGAGTACCCCAATAACGGTTACGGGAGATAGCCCAGTCCTGAACATTTTCAAGCCAGTCACCAAAGCGTCCCTTACCAATAGATTCGGGGATCCAGTTAACGGTATTATTGTTTCTGATGAGGTTTTCACGAACATCAGTCATCTTGATATACCATGATTCACGCGCATAGTAAATCAGAGGAGTGTCACATCTCCAGCAATGCGGATATTCATGCTCAAACTTAGGTGCTTCAAAGAGCTTGTCTTCCTTTTCGAGGTCAGCAAGTACCAACGGATCGGCTTTTTTTACAAAAATTCCCGCATAAGGAGTTTCCTTTGTGAGATTACCGGAGCCATCAACGAACTGAACGAACGGAAGATCGTATTTTCTGCCAACCTTAGCGTCATCTTCACCGAATGCAGGTGCGATATGAACGATACCGGTACCATCGCTCATGGTAACATAACGGTCGCAGGTTACGAAATGAGCTTTTTTCTTCTGCTTTTCAGCTGCTTCACCTGCACAGGCAAAGAGCGGTACATATTCCTTGTATTCGAGCTCAGAACCCTTGTATTCTTCGAGAATTTCGTAAGCAGGGGTGTCTTCGGTTTTAAGCTTTCCGAGAACTGTGTCAAGAAGAGCTTTAGCCATATAGTATGTCTTGCCATCATTAGCGGCAACCTTGCAGTAGATTTCATCGGGATTTACGCAAAGTGCGAGGTTGGAGGGCAGAGTCCACGGAGTTGTAGTCCATGCAAGGAAGTATGCATCTTCGTCAACGCATTTGAAACGCACGATAGCAGAGCGTTCCTTGACAGTCTTATAACCCTGAGCAACTTCCTGAGCTGACAGAGGAGTACCACAACGAGGGCAATATGGAACAATCTTAAAGCCCTTGTAGAGCAGTCCCTTATCCCAAATCTGCTTGAGCGCCCACCATTCGGATTCAATAAAGTTATTGTCATAGGTTACATAAGGGTCGTCCATGTCAGCCCAGAAGCCAACAGTGCCGGAGAAATCCTCCCACATTCCCTTATATTTCCAAACAGATTCCTTGCACTGGTTGATAAACGGTTCAAGACCGTATTCTTCGATCTGCTCCTTACCGTCGAGGCCGAGCTTCTTTTCAACTTCGATCTCAACCGGAAGTCCATGTGTATCCCAGCCGGCTTTACGCGGAACATCGCATCCCTTCATCCAATGGTAACGTGGGATCATATCCTTGATAACTCTTGTGAGAACATGACCGATGTGAGGCTTACCGTTAGCAGTCGGTGGGCCATCATAGAATGTGTATCCGGGTTTATCCGCGTTTTGAGCAAGCTGCTTTCTGAAAATCTCATTTTCATTCCAGAATTTGAGCGTTTCACGTTCGCGGTCTACAAAATTCAAGTTGGTATTGACCTTGTTGTACATGAATTCCTCCGTGTGATTTTTATAATGATATTGTATTACTTATTAGTTGAATCGGTGCGGTGTTGAAATTTAGATAATCACTTCAAATAATTTTCCCAATAACAAAAAAATCCCGGATAGTCCGGGAAAATTTCGACAAAAAATTGACAAAATTTGTTTATACCACTCGCACCTACGATACGTTTTCTCTATAACGGGAGAAACTCCGGCAGAAGCTAAAGATCAATAATGATCCGATCACCCTGCGGCTCGGGAGTGATTTTCGAGTGCTGTATAGTATCGGCATTACACCAACCGCCGACTCTCTGAGACTATACTGAGGTTTTCCTCACACCTACTCTTTCCGTCATCGCCTTTGAATATTTTCATACATATTGTATTATATATGAGAAATCACTAATTGTCAATGGGGAATATGACAAAAACCATTGATTTCTTTTGTTTGTTATGTTAACATTATTACATAAATGCCGAGTGCAATTTTACTCCCACTTGATTTGTTCATTTTGGTGAGGTATAATATAATTGTAGAATCTTTGAAATTGTAAGCAATGTCTGAAAGGAGAGCTCGTTATGTGCAAAATCGTCGATAGCGTTATATTTGATCTTGACGGAACCTTGTGGGATGCTACCACTGTTACTGCTGAAACATGGGTCGAAATATTGCACCGTCACCGGAATATTACACCTGCACATTCGCTTGATCCTGAAAGCATAAAAAAATATATGGGTCTGACAAATGAAGAATTGGCTGAAATATTCTTTCCGACATTGCCGTTTGATGAAGCATTTTCCTTGATGCAGGAGAGCTGTGAGCTTGAAAACCTTTGGCTTCCTAAGCATGGAGGTGTGCTTTATCCAAATGTGGAAAAAACGCTTGATAGACTCTATTCTGAAAATATTCGTATGTTTATTGTGAGTAATTGTCAAGACGGGTATATTGAGTCGTTTCTTGAAGCACATAAAATGTATACTCGAATAGAGGATTGGGAATGCTCGGGACGCAGTGGTAAAGCAAAATCTGCAAATATCGCTGATATCATAAAACGAAATTCGCTTGATTTTCCAATATATGTCGGTGATACCGTTAGTGATTCTGTTGGCGCAAGAGGTGCCGGAATTCCGTTTGTGTATTGTAAATATGGCTTTGGCGAGAATTACGGCAGAGGAAAAACCGACGATTACGATATGGCGATCGACGATATATCAGAGCTTTCTGAATTGATCAATACAGAACATAAATAAAGGTAAAAAATGCAGAAATCTAATTTTCATACACATACTGTATACTCCGACGGCGATGATACCGTTCGTGAGATGATAGAAACAGCGATAAATAAAGGCTTTAATGCGATTGGCTTTTCTGACCACAGCTTTGCAAAATCTGAGCTTGATTATTGCATGAAAGCAGAGGAGCAGCGGAAAAATTACGATGAAATCCAAAAGCTTTCCGAAGAATATCGTGAAAAAATAGCTGTGTATGCCGGCGTTGAGCTTGATGGAGAGTCAGAACGTCCGGAATACCTTGATTTTGAGTATGATTTTATAATTTCATCGGTGCATGAAATAGTACGTCATGGTGTCAGTATGCCGATAGATGCAAGTGCAGAGTTGCAAATTAAGCTTGTAAATGAGCTGTTCAGTGGTGACTGGGAAGAATTTGCAAAGGTGTATTATCACGCTTTGGTAAATCATGTAAACAGAAATAAGACCGATATCGTCGGGCATTTTGACCTTATCACAAAATACAGCTTGATGAACGAAAATGAAAGATATATCAAATATGCTATTGAAGCCGTACATGAGATATCAAAAACCTGCCGTACTTTTGAATTGAATACAGGTGCTATGGCGAGAGGGTACAGAACTTCTCCGTATCCGGCAGGATTTATTATTGACGAAATCAAATCATGCGGTGGCAGGATGATAATTACCTCTGATTGTCACTGTAGAGAAAAGCTTGACTGTTGGTTTGATGAAGCTGAAAAACTGCTGTCAACACACGGATTCACAAAAATCGAACACGCAGTTCTAAACGAAAAAATACGAAATATAGAAATATGGCAATAATTATTGAGGTAAAATATGGAAATTAAAGATATATTGGCTAAAGTAGATCATACATTGCTGTCAGTTGATGCTACATGGGAGCAGATAAGGGCAGTTCTTGAGGATGCAATTTTTCTGAGATGTGCTTCTGCTTGTATTCCACCGTCATTTGTGCATAAATCAGCTGATTATGTTGAAGGAATGGTAAAAATATGCACAGTTATAGGCTTTCCGAATGGCTATAACACCACAAGAGCGAAGGTTTATGAGGCTGTCGAGGCAGTAACAGACGGTGCTGATGAGATCGACATGGTGATAAATATCGGATGGCTTAAATCCGAAAGATACGACGATATTCTGACTGAAATCAAAGCGATAAAAAAAGCTATAACTGAGGTTAATCCAAAGGCTGTATTGAAGGTAATTGTTGAAACGTGCCTTTTAACTGACGCTGAAAAGATAAAAATGTGTGATATCGTTTCGGAATCCGGAGCGGAATATATCAAAACCTCTACAGGCTTTTCAACAGCAGGTGCAACCGTTCACGATATCGAGCTGATGGCAAAGCACGTTAAAAACGGAGTAAAGATAAAGGCTGCCGGTGGAATATCATCACTTGAGGATGCACAAAAATTTATCGAGCTTGGCGCTGACAGACTCGGATGTAGCCGTATAGTAAAAATAGTCAAGGAGCAAGCTGAAACAATTAAATAAACTGAACCGGAGGAGATAATATGCCAACACCACACAACAGCGCAAATATAGGTGATATTGCGAAAACTGTACTAATGCCCGGGGATCCGCTGAGAGCAAAATTTGTTGCGGAGAATTTCCTCACAAATGCAAAGCTTGTCAATAATGTGCGTGGAATCGGTGGATATACGGGAGAATACAAGGGACATTTGGTTTCTGTAATGGCAAGTGGAATGGGTATTCCGTCTATGGGAATATACTCCTATGAGCTGTATAATTTCTATAAAGTTGATAATATCATACGAATTGGTTCTGCAGGTGCGATACAGCCACATATCCATGTCAGAGATATAGTTTTTGGTATGGGTGCTTGTACAAATTCAAATTATGCGTCACAATACGGACTTCATGGTACTTATTCAGCTATAGCCTCGTATAAGCTTCTTTCTGCCGGCGTTTCAGCAGCGGAAAAAATAGGTGCGAATTATCATGTAGGCAATCTTCTTTCGTCAGACACCTTCTACAATGACGATGCAAATGAAGCAAATTCCGCATGGCAGAAAATGGGTGTAATGGCGATAGAAATGGAAGCGGCGGGACTCTATATGAATGCGGCAAGAGCAGGGAAAAACGCACTTGCTATATGTACTATATCCGACCATATTTTAACAGGTGAAGAAACATCGGCAGAGGAAAGACAGACTACATTTACGACAATGATGGAAGTAGCGCTTGAAACAGCAGCGACGATGGATGAATAAGATTCATTTGCAAATTTCAGCATATCCTACGAAATAAAATCTCCCATAGGAGGTAACGATGACCCTCATTGAATTGTATGACAGAACTCCTGTCGAAAATATAATAACTTCCTTAGCTCTCAAGCCCGAAAAAGTTATTTTTATAGGCTCGGAATCACGCAAGATCAGACGTGCACTGCCATTGTATCAACAGATATTTGACAGACGCGGACTGAAAATCGAAACAGCAATACGAAGCGTAGCAAAAAATGACCTTGAATCGATTACCGATGTTTTGTACGATATACTTGAGGAGGACAGTGCAGAGGAGCAGTTCGTTGTTGATATTTCAGGTGGCGATGAAAGCACTCTTGTTGCAGTAGGAATGATCCTCGGCAGTATAAGACACGAAAAATCAAACGATGTAAAGAATAAAAAATTATACGCTTTCCGTATAAATGTAGTGAGCAGACGAGGAACATTGTTTGAAATACTGGAATCGAACGATGGCAGGATAAAAATAGACCGTTCTGTTTATGATTTTTCGTACAATACACAGGTGTATCTCACTGTAGAGGAAAATATTATTCTTCACGGTGGCAGGATTCTTGCGAAAGGTGTAAATTTCAAGCGCAGTGATCCGGTTTCCGAGGATATTGAGGCTATGTGGAATATATGCCGTCGTGATTGTACGATGTGGAATGCTAAAATCGGTACGCTTTCCGGAGCTGTCAGCAAATTTTCCGACAGTGCTCACCTTTTTATGTTGCCGGAAATGGCTTTTGGTGACGGAAAAAAAGATGTTGACATTGATTTGTGGAATTCTTTTGTTAATGCCGGACTTGTGTGCATAGACGAAAAGCGAACAGGTGACGGAATAATAGTATTCACATATAAAAACAAAATAGTCGAGGAATGTCTTAATAAATCCGGATCGGTTTTGGAATATTTGACATATAAAGCAGGACTTGATGAATCTGAAAACGGTGAGAGTGTGTTCAATGATGCTGAGCTAAGTGTTGTCATAGACTGGGACAATGAACCAAACGGTACATCAAATGAAATCGACTGCATATTCATGCATGGAATGGTGCCGGTGTTCGTGTCGTGCAAAAATGGCGATGTAAAAACGGATGAGCTGTATAAGCTTGAAGCAGTTTCGGAAAAATTTGGCAGTGGATATGCAAAGACCGCACTTGTTTCTACAGTGTATTTTGATCCCGAATCAAGCTCTTATGATGGAATAAGGGCAACGGAAACGCTGAAAAACCGTGCTGATGATATGCAGATACGAATGCTTATGAAGGTTCACACAATGACATCGGATAGACTGGGCAGCGACCTTGCGAAGCTGGTTCAGTAATAATAAAATAAGGCTGTAGTATTGACGGCAAGTTATCTTGTCGCAAAATATTACAGCCTTGTTTTGTTATTTGAATTTTTTTGTTTTAGCCATAGACTTGTTTGAAAATTCCCTTGTGCCGGTCAGCTCCTTTATCACATCGATCCACTCAGGAAGTGCGAATTTTTCATCAGCATCCGAAAGCTCCACTTCAAGAACAGCTTTACCTGAAAGTGCCTCACCGCCTATCTCATACGGATACACGTCTATCTCAATAATATGCTCACAAAATGGAAACGCATATCTAACTTTTTCAAGCTCAGATATACATTCGTGCATGAGCTTGTCGTATTCTGTGGCAGAAATTTCGTATTCGTCCTCTTGCCTGCTTATTTTGCTTCCTAAAATCGGGTGTTTTTCGGTGTAGATATAAGATATTGTTTTGTTTTCTTCGATTTTTCTGATACGTCGCTCGGTTTTTCCTTTGTATTCCAAATATGTCTGCACCATTTTTCTGATGCGAATTCCGTTTTGCGACGTTAGAATTTTTTCGTCGGGCAATCCTATAAGAAATTTTCTCTCAGTCTCGGTAGCCATAATTCTCCTATCTGCGGGATAAATTATTCTTTGTGCTTGCCGTGTAGTGTAGCGAGAAGCTCGTCACGGGTCTTTGCATTTGTGAAAAGTACTCCGGCTTGTTCACTTGTAGTCATTTCGGTAAGTGGGCTTACGCTTACACGGCTTTCTCCCGTCATATCAAAAAAAGATTCTGCTGTGTTTTTCTCAGATACTTTTTTGTCCTCATTACGAAGCAGACGTGGTTTGTTTGGGTTGTAATTCATCTTTGATTCCTCCAAAAAAAGATTATTTCTAATCTCTCCCGAAATCATGCCGATTATACACACGCCATTCGTAATTTTTTGTTTTATTGTAAAACAACTCCTGCGATTTGTCAATATCCATATTTGAAGCTGTCACATTCTGTCGCTTTGTGGCATAAGATATAACATATCAAAGGAAAGGAGGAAAACAGAATGTGCTGTGGAAATAATGGCAACCGAACTACTTTGCTGATTGCACTGGTTGTTGCATTCTTTATTATCAATGGCACCGGCGGAACCGATTATAACAATGGCTGTGGCTGCACAAATAACCGTGACTACGACAATCAAACCGGTGGCTGCGGATGTACAAGATGAACTGAATAGCTGAATGAAAAACTGCTCCCTCGGAAATTTCTAAAAGAAAGAGATTTCTGCGATGGAGCAGCTTTTTTGTTAAATTATATCAGCATATTATTCATGCTCTGCAAGCCAGATGCTGACTCTCGACTGAATTATATCAGCTGTAGATTCAGCACTGCGTGTGCCTGCCTGGAATGCGGAAATTTCTTCGTTAACAATAGAGGTGATTTCATCAGAAATAGTGGATACTATCGGTGAACCAACCTTATTGTCAATGAAATCCTTTAATTCTGCACTATCTTCCTTGGTGAAGTATGTGCGTATGCCCGGCGCGTACATTTCATCAGTGTTGGGATATTCGGGATCGTAAGGGCTCCATGATGCGCCACCTGAGTAGTAGAACTCAAATTCGTATGTATAAAATTCCTCAATCATTTTGTCGTACATTGATTTGAGTATCGGTAAAGAGCCGTACATACCTTTGAAACCACCATAATTCTCGTCATATTCAGGTGCAGAGAGATACTTGATGAAATCCCATGCTTCTTCAGGATATTCTGTTGACGATGATATTATATACGTCTGATCAGCGTTTAATTTTGAACCCAATTCACCTTCTTTGGAAGTAGGATATCCGATAACAGTGAAATCCTTTGTTTTAAAGGCTGTTTCAAGCTGTATCCAATTTGCGGGCTCGTAAATGTATTCCGAATTAAGTGCGATCTCGCCATTGTGATAGCGGAGATAACGGGTTTGGTAATAATCGTCAGGACGAGAACTATAGTCTATCTCTTTAGGGAGAGTTGCTATATACTCAAGATATTTGATAAATTCAGGTGAATCAAAGTGAGCAGTGTTTGTTTCGGAATCGATAAATGCACCGTAACCACTTTCACGGAAAAGAGTGTATGCTACATTTGACTGTGAAGCATCCTCGATTAGCTCAACGCCATTCGGAAGATTCATCGCAAAATCGAGCATTTCCGAGAATGTCCATGATTCACGATCGCCGAGTAATTCTTTAGTACCGATCAAAGTAGATATGGAATATTCTCTTGTAAGCCCCCAAAGCTTGCCGTCATCATCAAAAGTACGCTTTATTGAGCCGAAAAGATCATCGCGTGTGATAGTATCATCCTTGTCGATGAAGCTGTAGAGATCGATGTAAAGATCATTTTCGAGTACAGTGCTTACCACGGGTGAATCGTATGATTCTATTATGATGTCGGGACTATAGCGACCTAATGCAATATCAGTGGAAAGCTTTTTACGACCTGCGAAGTAATCCTCGTTTGTTGAATAAACGCTGTAATCAGTTACAATAACACGAGATTCAGGATGTGTCTTGTTGTATTCAACTATGAGAGAGGGTATGTTATTGTATAGCGTATTAGAGGAAGCGATTTCTATTACTTTTACATTTGAAAGGTCGATATCGTCAGCTTTTTTGTACAGAGCCAATTGTTCTCTGTATGTGTTTGAGTCGCGTTCACTAACGAGCAGAGTTTCGCTGTCTATGACCTTTAAGATATCAAAGTAATTATCTGTAACATCGGAATTGGAGTAATTCATGATAAGCTCAGATGAATTTTCTGTTTCACCGGCAGAAGCATCCGAAAGATTCATGCCATAAAGACCGACATCATCAGTGTAATAGATGTCATAATCTTCACCAAAGGAAATGTTATAAATTCTGTCAAGACCTTCTATAGGAGTGCCGAAGGATTTTGTTTGCTTGTCAATAGAGCAGAAGCCACGTCCGTTTTCAAAATATCCCGAAGCATAAACTACGCCGTCAGGAGAAGAGGTGAGAGTATCTATCCAGCTTTGTGAAAATACCGAGAAGCTTTTTACGAAGTTTTGGTCAAGCACCAGTACCTCTTCATCCGCATTAACATAGATATAACCGTCATTATCGACAGCAATGTTATCTATGTAGAACCAACGGCTGTCGTCAGATTGTGAGAACAGAGGCTGAAGGTTGTCCGATTTTGTTATAGAGCCATCGGTGAGGTTATATTTAACTATGCAATACGATTCGCTGTTGCCTACAGGATCATACGAATTGCTTAAATAAATGAAATAATCGTTCCAAAATACACCGGCATTTATATAACTGTTTTCTTCACCCTCATTCTCGAACTTTTTATCCTCAAGTATAGTTCCGTCTGAGGAGAGGGTTACAAGATGATCTTCTGAAATATAATCAACGAAATTACCTTCATCATCGACAACCTCGTGACCGTATGTTGCGAAGCAGGTGATATTTCCTGTTTCTTTATCGTAAATCGGCGTAATTTGCGATGAAATATAGTAATCCTCCGGAAGGGGCATATATGTGCCACGGAAAATATGCGTGAGAAGCTGTGGCTTTTCCACAACATCACTGCTTTGAGAAATATTTTCACCTGTGACAGGATCGGTTTCAGAGGATTTTTCATTAGAACATGAAGCAAGCGGTAAAGCGAGCATCAGAAGTGAAAGGATAAGAGAGAGCGTTTTTCTTTTAGTCATAAGTACCCCCGAAATGAAAAATGGAATTACAATATATATTGTAATTCCATTTTGTGAACTGCGTTTGAATATTAGATTAGATTTTGATTAGAAAATAAACGCTTACTCTTGAATGACAGCTTCAAGTGCCAGTTTAATACCGTCAGTCATTACAGCTTGCGGAAGTGTCAGCACTCGACCGATTTTATTTTCCATTGCCGCAATTTCGTATGACAGCGGAAGATGGATAAATCCGGCAGGAATTTCTAATTGCTTGCAATGATGAATAACACGATACATGAGGTTATTGCAGACATATGTGCCGGCAGTGAACGATATTTGTGCAGGAACAGCGTTACTTTTCAGCTTATTCACTATCTTGTTGACGGGAAGTGTTGAAAAATAAGCGTCGGGTGCATCTTTGATAATCGGCTCAAGCTCAAATATCTGTCCCGCATTATCAGGAGAAGTGCTGTGCTTGACATTTACTGCGGTATATTCCGGAGTTATCATTCCACGACCTTCCGCTTGTCCAAGACACACAACGGCTGATGGCGACGACAGTGCTATGTTTTCACGGAGGATATCGGCGCATCGGTCGAAAACGACGGGCAGAACGAGCTTGATTATCGTGTGACCATCTATTGTGTTCGGCAATGCTTCAAGAGTATCAAGCGAAGAATTGTGTGAGCTTCCCCCGAAGGGTTCAAAGGCTGTTACAATGATATTCATGCAATAGTAGCTCCTTATGCGTTTTGATCGGCAGCAAATACAGCAGCAGTAGCTTCAAGCTCATACTGTCTGGTGTAAAGACTGTGGTAATAGCCGTGCTTTTTCATCAATTCGTCATGTGTTCCTGATTCGATTATTTTGCCATCACGAACCACAAGTATAATATCGGAATTACGAACCGTAGAAAGTCTGTGCGCTATCATGAACGAAGTACGACCTTCTATCACCTTGCCAATAGCATTTTGAATTAGCTGTTCGGTAAAGGTGTCGATCGATGAGGTCGCTTCATCGAGAACAAGTATCTTAGGGTCGCAGAGAATAGCACGAGCGAAGGATATAAGCTGTTTTTCACCTGTTGAGAGAAGGTCGCCACCCTCACCAACCTCGGTATCAAGACCTTTTTCGCTTTTTTCAACGATATTATCGGCAGAAACGAGCTTTAGTGCTTCCATTATTTCTTCATCGGTTGCATCGGGAGAACCGTATTTCAGGTTATCGCGTATTGTTCCCGAGAAGAGATGTGGAGTTTGCAGAACATATCCGATATTTGAATGTAGCCAGAGCTGAGAGCGTTCTCTTGCATCTCGACCATCGATGAGCAGTCTGCCTGATGTCGGTTCAAAGAATCGGCAAACCAGGTTTACCAGTGTTGATTTTCCTGCGCCGGTTTCACCTACAATAGCTACATTTGTACCGTGCGGAATTTTGAGATTAAAGTTTTCGAGAATGTACTCGTCACCGTCAGGATACTTGAACGAAACATTGTCAAATTCGATATCTCCATGAATATCCTCCCAGTTTTCACGTTTTGGAGAGAACATATCACCGTATTTTTCGATGACTTCGGGAGAATCTGCAACATCGGATTCAGTTTCGAGCAGTCCTGTGAGACGTTCGATATTTACCTGAATCATGATTAGGTTAGAGAGCGCATTAACGATCCAGCGAATAGGATTCATGATACCGAGTGAGTATGACATGAACATAGACAAAGTACCGACTGTCATAACCTGTTCTGTTGTAAGATCACCACCAAGCTTTAGTACAAGTGCCATAGCAATGTACGAAGCTATTGTGAGTGAGGTCCAAAGAATACCGCGGTAACGTGATTCACTTACAGATACACGCTTCATTCCTGCAGTTTTGTCTTTGAATTCATCATACATTTTGTCTTCAGCCACAAGAGTTTTGATCGTCTTTGCACCTGTGATACCTTCATTGAATGTACCTGTGATTTTTGAGTTCATTTCACGGATGCTTCTGTTCGCAGCGGTCAGCTTCTTCTGCATGAAAACAACGATGAGTGTTACTATCGGGATAACTACAAGCACAAGCAATGTCAGCTTTACGTTTGTACGGAACATAACTGCAAGCGCACCTATCATGTAAGTGCCGTTCCAGATACAGTCAAGCAGATACCATGATACAAGAGTTCCGATACGGCTTGTGTCACTCATTACACGAGAGTGGATGTATCCGACAGAGTTTCTGTTGAAATATGAGAATGAAAGAGTTTGAAGATGATCGAACGATTTTTGCTTGAGGTCACGTCCGATATACATTTCCACTCGAGTGGAGAGGTATGTACTTACGGTATCGAATAAAATTTTAGTAATGAGCAGGAGAACATAGACAATAGCGAAGGTGACGATAGTGTCGAGCGTTTCGCCTGCTATATAGTGATTGATAGCATATTCTTGACATTTCGGAAAGATTATATCGATTACAGAACCGCCGGCCGCCAGGATTATCATAATCAACATGGTTAAACGATACGGCTTTAGATACGGTATTATCTTCGGAATTCCGAAAAATTTGAGATGCGTAGTTTTGGTGGTATTTTCTTCCATTACGCATTCACCTCGCTTTCAGTGGAGTCAATGCCTGTTTGGATGTCGTTGATTTTCTTATAAATTCCGTTTTGTTTGATAAGCGAGTCGTGATTTCCTTCCTCAACGATATGACCGCCCGACATTACAATGATATTGTCAGCAGACATGAGGGTCTGAATTCTGTGAGATATCAGAATAACTGTGGAATCAGCTGTTTTTTCACGCAGAGCCTTACGGATTTTTGCATCGGTTTCGCTGTCAACTGCTGATAAGCTGTCGTCGAAAATCATTACAGGAGTATTCTGTGTGAGAAGACGTGCTATTGCAGTACGCTGTTTCTGACCACCTGATAAAGTTACGCCTCGTTCGCCTACCATTGTATCATAACCGAGGGTAAAGTTTTCAATAGTTTCGTCAAGTGAAGCCGCCTGAGCCGCACGCTTGATTTCATCCTCGTGCTTGGTGGGGTCATCGAATATTACACCGATATTATCACGCAGTGTACGGCTGAATAAAAACGGTTCCTGCAATACGATACCGATATTCTTTCTCAAGCTTGACGATTTTATTTTGCGGATATCTTGACCGGATATAGTTATCGTTCCATTACCTTCCGGAAGATCATAAAGCTTGCAAAGAAGTGAAACGAGAGTCGATTTTCCGCTTCCTGTCATACCGAGAATACCGACTGTTGAGCCTTTCGGGATAGTAAGATTTATATCGTGGAGAATTTCTGTTGAATTATCGTAACCGAAGGATACATGATCGAATACGATATCACCGGAGGGATCGCAGTCTACTGCACCATCGACATCTGATTCCTCAGCAGAGTTAATGATTTCTTCGATTCGTCCGATGGCAATTCCGGCTTTACTCATTTCGGAGATAACACGTCCGAGTGAACGAACAGGCCATGTCAGCATCGAATTATAGGAGATTATAGCAATAAAATCACCTACAGTCATTTTACCCTGAACACAGAATACAGTGCCGAGTATCAGCACGATCATAGACTGAAGTGCAGACAGAAGATCGCCTGAGGACCAGAACAAAGACATGAGAAAACCGAGCTTTACCCATGAATCAGCATAAATATTGTTCTGCTTTGTGTATTTATCAACCTCGTATTTTTCACGTCCGAACGCACGAACGACACGAACACCGGTCAAATTTTCTTGAACGATAGACGAAAGTTTTCCTTCATCTTCGTCGCATTTGAGGAATCCGTTACCGATTTTTCCATGAAATATTGCCGAATACGCAACGATTATCGGGATGGAAGCAAGTGCGATAGTAGCGAGTGTAGAGTTGATAGAATACATGAAGAAAAGCGAAAGGACGATAAGCATCACAGTGCTGATGATAGACGTAAGCTGTTCGGATAAGAAAGCCTTTACAGTTTCAACGTCGGATGTGCAGCGCTGGATAATATCGCCGGTTTGATTCTTCATATACCATGAGAACGGCAGATGCTCGATATGTCTGAAAAGACGATTGCGCATATTCTCAACGAGAGTTTCCGAGCCTTTGCGGTTAAATACGGATTCACCATATTTACAAAGACCCATAAGAAGCGCCATAACAAGTATAGCTCCTGCAACAAACCAAAGATGCGAACGCAGATAAGAGGTTCCACCGATGGAATCGATAAATGTGTTTACAAAAGCAGGGAGAGAAGATGGTTCGCCACCAAGAACTGAGTCTACGGTAAAGCTGATTATCTTCGGGCAGATCAGCTCACATAGTGAAGCGAGCATTGAGGAGATGATACACAGAACAAAAAAGTGCTTGCATCCCCTAAGAAAAGATAAAGAGAGAGAGATTTTTGAGTTTTTCTTCATAAAAAATTACATAGGTGTCGTGCCGCCGTGGAGTGGTGACAGCGGTGTGGGTTGATTCTTTTTACGAGAAATGCGGCAAGAGAAATCACAGGCTATCTCTGTACCGCAAAGACCAAAGCCATTATAACATTAAATTAAATAGGAAGCAAGAGAGGTGTATTATCTGTAATATAATTGTAATATTATCGCAGTACTGTGTAGATTTAACATCAAATCACTTGACAAAACGATGTTTATAAGTCATAATAGAGTATAGTTGTGCCTATATCAACTTTACAGAAGATCAATATTGAAAGATGTAATATAAAACGAAAGGATCATATTATGGCAAAAAATGTAAAGAGCAGTGCAGAGCTTGTAAATAACCCTGCATATGAGCTTATGTATGAGGAATACCTCGATGATATAAAATCCGCAGGTATCGTGTACCGTCATAAGAAGTCGGGAGCGAGAGTTTGTGTTATTTCAAATGACGATCAGAACAAAATGTTCTGTGCTGCATTCCGTACTCCTCCGGAAAATTCGACAGGTGTTCCGCATATCATAGAGCACTCTGTTCTCAACGGTTCTAAGAATTTCCCTTCTCGTGATCCGTTTATGCAGCTTATCAAAGGCTCACTCAATACGTTCCTTAACGCAATGACATATCCTGATAAAACACTGTACCCCGTAGCTTCCTGCAATGATAAGGATTTTATGAACCTTATGAATGTATATATGGACGCTGTGTTCTATCCGAATATCTATAAGTATCCACAGATATTCAGTCAGGAAGGTTGGCATTACGAGCTTGAAAACGCTGACGATGAGCTTATTATCAATGGCGTTGTATATTCTGAAATGAAGGGTGCTATGTCCTCTCCCGACAGTGCTATTTGGCACGCGATAGGAAAATATATGTTCCCCGATACTACATATGGCGTAAATTCCGGTGGTGATCCGGCGGTTATCCCTGAGCTTACATATGAGCAGTTTATCGACTTCCATTCCAGACTGTATCATCCGTCGAACTCATATATCTTTATTTACGGCGACTGTGACATGGATGAACGCCTTGATTGGATGGATAAGAATTATCTCTCTAACTTCGATGTAATCGAGCCTAAGTCCGATATTTCACGTCAGAAGCATATCGGAAAGGCTGAACCCGTTCGCATTACAGATAAATATTCTGTTGGCATAAATGATGAAACAGAAGGCAAGGCATATCTCGCATTCTCCGTTCTGGGTGGTTCTAACCTTGATGTTCTTGAATGCAGAGCATGGTCTGTGCTGTCAAGTGTGCTTCTCAATTCCGATTCCGCACCTATTAAGAAAGCTCTCCGTGATGCAGGAATAGGCGAAAATATCTATGGTGGATATGATTCTCACGCTATCGAGGATTCCTTCTCCATTGTCGCTAAAAATGCGAAAGCAGAAGATATCGATAAGTTCTATAACATTATCATGGACACACTTAAAAAGCAGGTTGAGGAAGGAATAAGCGAAAAAGCTTTGCTTGCCTGCATCAACAGACGTGAATTCAGCTATCGTGAGGCTGATTACGGCGGAGAACCGAGAGGACTTGACTATGCGGCTGATATGCTCCAGTCATGGCTCTATGACGATAGTGCTGCTTTCTCATATATGCACGTGCTTGAAGATTATGCTGAACTCAAGAAGCGTATCGGCACAGGCTACTACGAAAACCTCATCAAGAAGTATATTTTTGAAACAGATCACTCTGTTCTGATTACAATGCTTCCCGAACCCGGTCTTATCGATAAAAATAACGAGGCACTCAAGAAGAAGCTCGCTGATTATAAGGCATCTCTTTCTGCTGAAGAAATCGAAAAGATCATCGCTGATACAAAAGCATTGCGTGAATATCAGAGCCATGAGCCTACTCCCGAGGAGCTGAACTGCATCCCGTCCTTGAAGCGTACAGATATTCCTCGTGAAACAGTTCCGTTCTATAATGAAGAAAGAACTGTTGGCGGCGTAAAGACTGTATATCACGATATCGAAACAAATGGTATCACATATGCAAATATTTACTTCGATTACGGCAAGCTTCCGCATGAATATGATCCTTATGTTTCAATTCTTAGCGATATAGTTGGCAGAGTAGATACTAAGGCACATACATTTGAAGAGCTTGATATCGATATGAAGCTGAATGTTGGTTCTTTGGGCTTCTGGTATACAAGCTTCGTTAAGCCGGGTACATTTGATGATTATAGACCGATGTTTGCGGCAGGAGTACGTGCACTTTCAAATCAGCTTGATTATGCTATGACAACTGTTGCTGAAATACTCACTGCAACAAAGCTTGAAGATACAGCACGTATTCGCACTATCCTTACCGAAGTAAGAAACGGCAAGAAGCAGGGTATTATAAACAACGGTAATTCATGGGCTGCATCCAGAGCACGTTCGTATTTCTCAAAGCATGAAGTTTATAATCAGCATATGGGCGGAATCGACTTCTATCTCTGGCTGTGTGATCTGCTTGATAATTGGGATGAAAAGGCAACCGAGGTTACCGAAAATCTTAAGAAGGTTACAAATTATATATTCAATCCCGCAAATATCATTGTAAGCTTGGCGGCAGATGAAGCAGGCTATAAGGCATTTGAGCTTGCTCTCCCGAAGCTTACAGCAGAGCTTGATAAGCTGACACACGAATCTCTTGGCGAAGCAGAGGAATATGTTCCCGTTAAGAAGAATGAGGGTGTACTTATCCCTTCACAGGTACAGTATGTTGCAAGAGTAGGTAATCTCGCATTTGATGATCTCACCTATTCCGGTGTATATCAGGTAGTAAAGACTGCCGTTAATACCGACTACCTCTATCAGCAGGTAAGAGTTAAGGGCGGTGCTTACGGTGTAGGCTGTGGCTTTGGTAATGTGTCCGGAAATGTACAGTTCACATCGTATCGTGACCCTAAGCTGGCAGAAACCGACGAAGTTTATAAGGGAACAGGCGATTTCGTTCGTAACGTAAAGTTTGACGAGGCTGAACTCACAAAGTATATTGTCGGTACATTCTCAGCATACGAAAGACCTATATCGAACTACGGAAAAGCAAGCCGTTCGTTTGACGCATATATCACCGGAAGAACATATGAGGATGTGCTGAAGGAACGTGCTGAAATGCTTGATATCACAGAAGAACAGTTCCGTGCGACAGCTGACACATTCGATAAAATCTGTGCGCAGGGATATATCTGTACAGTAGGTAATGAAACAAAGCTTACCGAAAATAAGGATATGTTCGATAATCTTGTAGAGATAAAATAAGTATAATGCAAACAAAATGGGTGAATATCCGGAAAAATCGGATACCACCCGTTTTTTGTTGTTGAATATGATACCTTTGAATTATTGCCAATGCGATATTTTCTGAAACTGCTGTAATTTGAAGGAATCGCAGAAAAACATAATATTTTATTATCGAAAAAACGATATTCACCGCTTGTCAATCTAACTCGAATATGCTATAATCATTGTGTAAAATAATATTATTATAAAAGGAGCATCATCATGGAAGCATACAAGGCTGAATTTATTGAATTTATGGTACGTTCCGGCGTACTTCGCTTTGGAGAATTCAAGACAAAAAGCGGACGACTCTCCCCTTATTTTGTAAACACAGGTAATTATCGTACCGGTGCACAGCTTTCAAAGCTTGGCGAATATTATTCTGATTGCATTATGGATGCAACAGGTGGAGATTTTGATGTAATGTTTGGCCCTGCATACAAGGGAATTCCGCTTGCCGCAACAGCTGCCGCTACTCTTTACACAAAATACGGTGTTGATAAGCCGTACTGCTTTGACAGAAAAGAAGCAAAGGATCATGGCGAGGGTGGCGTTTTCGTTGGTGCAAAGCTCGAAGACGGAAATAAAGTTCTCATTATTGAAGATGTTATCACAGCCGGTACAGCTGTACGTGAAACCCTTCCGAAGCTTCTTGGCGCAGCAAAGGTTGAGGTCAAGGACATGATTATTTCCGTAAACCGTATGGAGGTTGGCCCGTCAGGTAAGACTGCTATTGATGATATCAAGGATGAATTTGGTATAACAGTTCATGCTATCGTAACAGTACGCGATATTATCGAGCATATGCATGGTCGTGAGATCGACGGACAGGTGCTTCTGACTGACGAAATTCGTGAAAAGATGGAAGCATACATGAAGCAGTATTGCGTTATGTAATTTTCGTAAATTGCAAAGTGATACTATAGATATAATAAAAAATAAAGGGCGTGTTGCATTACATTTAAGAATGTAATTTGAAACACGTCCTTTTTTTATAGCATGAGTATAGCTGTACTTTTTCTCCTTTAGCGAGGAGAAAAAATGCCAAAAAGAGTAACTTTTTCGATGTCCTGAGCGTTTTGAACTCTACCAACTTTTAGAAAAACCTATCAAAGCTTTTATACTTGCGACAGCTACTTTTTTTATTAAAGCTTCGTTACAGTACAGCCAAGTGCTTTTGCTGCATCGGCTTCATCACGTCTGCAAGTGAAGATAAGATACTGTCCGTTGTCAAGCTGTCTGAAAATATTTTGTATTCTTGTTCCGTCAATGTGAGCAAAGCTTTCATCGAGTATGATAGTAGGTGATTCATTGCGGAATACTTCATTTGCCAGCGAAATTCTCAGCGCAATATATACAATATCGGCAGTACCTCGTGACAAATGCTCTGAATTTAGTATGTCATTACCGGACGCAAGACTTGCATTCCAGTTGCCATCAATTATCAGACGGTCATGAGAAGCTCCATTCGAGTTAGGATTCGTGAACACTTCAGAAAGCATAGCAGAGGCCTTGCTTGAAATTCTCGGGATAACATTTGACCTCATTGATTCTCCGGCTTTTTCGAGTGCTTTTCCGGCAAGCTCCAGTGCATCATGGCGCAATGTCAGCTCATCTATTCTTTCGTCAAGTGCGGAAACCATCGTTGAAAGCTCTGCCGGAGTTCGGTTGAGTTTGCCCAGCTCCATAAGCTTTTCTTCAAGCACGCTTTTTCTTTTCAGTGCAGATTTCAGTGCATTTTCTGTGAAGTCACGTTCTTGTATGGCTTTTTTTACGCCTTCCGAATCGAGTGAGAGGGCGATTTTTCCATAAGGCTTTTCAGCCGCAGAATATGCTTCAAGCTCAGCCTGTTTTATATCTATTCCGTCAAGCTGTTCTTCGAGTGCTTCAAGTCGTCCTCGATAGTGTATGATTTGCGATTTCATTGACTGTCGCTTGTCTGCAATGCCGTCGGAAATTGCATGGAGCTGTTTGATGGTTCGGTAAATATCGCCTGTTTTAGTAAGATGTGCGGATTCGGCAAGCTCAGCTATGCGTTGTTCTGCCGCATCAAATCGAAGCTTGGCTGTTTCAAGTGAAGCGATCATCTGCTCACGTTCGAGTGCCATTGTTCTGCTATGGTCGAGAATACTCATTTTCTCCTGCACTGCATCTTCGATGTCGTCAGCTGATTCAGCATCCCATTCATCAAGCATAGAATCGAGAGTTTTCTGTGTTTTTGTATGCTTGATCATGAATATAACGCCGATAGTCACAAGAATCAATGTCATCATCAGCGGGAAAATGTATGTATCAGTGTTGAAAAGGTACAGCATGAACGAAGCGCACATACCGATAAGTCCCGATACGAGAAGTGCGATAGCGACAGAAAATTGTGTTTTTGAGGAAGAATTTATGTGTTGTATTTCCTCGATTATGCTGTCAGGATCAGGAAGATCGTCGGTTGCTCCGTCAAAATCTGTGATTTTTTCATCATAGAGGGCACATTCCTCATCGTAGGCACGAATATCACGCTCCGATTCGAGAAGCGATTCTTCAAAGCCCTCACCGAGAGGAGAATTATTTAAGTCTGATAAGGATTTTTCCAGCTTTTCAATCTGAGCTTTTGTATGCTCCGCCGAAGATATCCTGCGACCTATCACTATTTTGTCGAGTGCCGAGAAAATTCCATCGTAACGCTCGCTTGCTTCTTCAAGCTCGGCAATTCGCTTTTTTATGTCATCAAGTGATGTGCTGACGGATAGAATTTCTGCTGTTTTTTCAGATGCCGGACGTATTTCTGCTGAAAGAGAAGCTCTTTTCGCTTTGAGTTCGCTTATCTCACCGCCGTTTTTGTTTTTGTGAAGCAGTTCACGACGTGTATTGTCAAGCTTGGCAAGTGCACGTTTTATATCCACATTTTCGTCAGCTGAAGTAAGCAGATTTTCTACAGCACTGCCTGATTTCGCCTGACCAACAGCTGAAAGCTCCGGCTTTGCTACAGAGGCTTGAGATAAAAAGCAGGTATTCACAAAAACATCAACCGGTACGCCAAAGAAATATTCGCCGGGCTCCTGACCGGTTATAACATCCCCCGTGGCTTGATTGATTATGCGAATCCTTTCTCGAGGAGATGAACCGTCAGATGTAATAAGAGCACGTTCAAGTCTGTAGAGAGTTCCGTCTTCTGCTTCGACCATGATGTATCCGGCGGCTTGTCCTGTCGTAGTATTTATGTAGCGCTGTCGTTCTGAAGGTAAATTTTTCGTTGTTTTGGATGAAAGTCCGTAAAAGATAAATTTGATGAACATCGCCATAGATGACTTACCGGATTCATTGACACCTTCGATGACATTCACGCCGTTTGAAAGCTCAATATCACGATCACGCAGTCCGCCAAAGGATACTATATGTAGCGATTTCAGTATCATATCGTTTCCTCCACTTTAGAATGAGTTTTCGCCTGAAAGAGCTGAGAAGGCATATCGCAGTGCACGAAGACCGATCTCACGGGTTCTTTCATCGTCGGATTCGAGAGAAGCCTTAAGCTGTCTGTACACTTCGCCACGAATAGTTACATCAGTTTCAAGTGAAGCGAGATCAAGCTCCGGTTTTGTTGCGTCGGTTATTTTCAGCAAAAACAGTCCATCGCTGTCAGCTTCCAGTGCTTCTGTGTCGATAAACAGTGACGGATCGACAAAGCCTGTCAGCTTAAGCGATAATAAAGTGTCCTCTCCAAGCTTGTTTTCGCGGATATAAGCAGAAATCGCCTCGGAAATATCGTTCATCGAGTAAATATCGTGCAGTGCAAGCTCACCCTTCTCGTAACGTCGCTTTGAGAATCGAACTCGCTTTATGGTTATGTCGGAACGACCGTTATTCTTGTCAATTTCTACCATGCAAGCACCCTTTGGGCCACATTCGTCAAAACCACGAGGCTCAAGGCATCCCGAATAACACCATCTGCCATCAGGACCGGGGGCGGGAGGATTATGTATATGTCCGAGTGCAGTGTAATCAGCGCCGAAGGATATAAGCTGTTCGGCTGTGATAGGACAGTCGGTGTTATATGCTTTAACTCCGAGCATATCACTGTGACAAACCAGAAGATTCAAACGATTTTTGTCTGAAATTTCCAATCCGTCTATAGGAACCTCGGTCATATTTGAAGAAGTAAAGCCAAATCCATAGACTGTTAAATTAAGCTCATCAATATCGACTGATGTTAATTTATCGTCAGTAAAGATGTGTACATTTTTGGGGAAGATATTCTTTCGCCAAACGCTTTTTTGAGTTGCAGGGTCGTGATTTCCGGGAGCGATGAAAACAGGCTTGCCGAAATTTTCAAATTCTCGACATAGCATCAAGATAGTTTCGCGTGTTACATTTTCATCGTCAAACAGGTCACCTGCAATCAGAATTAGGTCGGCAGAATTCATTTTTGCATATGTCATCATTGAAGTAAAAGCGGCACGAAGCTCATTTCGGCGAATCTCCGCATGACGTGAATCAAGTGACGAAAACGGTGAATCGAGATGCACGTCCGCTGTGTGCAGGATCTTGATCATTTGGGCAAAAATACTCCATTTTATTGATTTTATCACATTATATCATAAAGCGACGAAGTGTGCAATAAGATTTACGAAAACTGAGCAGGGTGCATTTTTCGTTGAAACAAGCTTTTTTAAGCAGAAGTAAATCGACCATTTCTTTTTATTAGATATTGCAAAACCCGTGCGGAATATGTTATAATATACCTTGGATTCATATCCTTATTGTTGGTGGTGATAATAATTGAAGAAATCGAAAATGATACTTCTAATGGCAATGATGCTTATGCTAACGTCATGTGTAGCACTGCGCGAATCTGCTGATACTTTACAGAATAACACTGCTGACAAAACGGAAACCGATATGCCTCATGGAAATTACGCAAAGGCTTCCGAATTCGAGAGAAAAACATCCGATAAGGCTGTGGTTGACGAAACAATGTCGCCCATCGAGTCGGTAGAGCTGAGCGATCCGTATGCAGGAGTGGAAATATCGTTTCTTGCAACAGGAGATAACCTTATTCATCCGAATATTTACACCGATGCCTATTACAGAAGAACGGATGAAAAAGAGTACGATTTTCTTCCGATGTACGAAAATGTCGCAGATGCTGTCAGAGAAGCCGATATAGCTTTTATCAATCAAGAAACTGTTATGGCGGGTGAGGGCTACTACAATTCCGGCTATCCATGCTTCAACTCACCACAACAGCTTGGAGTGGACCTTGTTGAGCTTGGCTTTGATGTCATAGGAATGGCAAATAATCATATGCTCGATATGGGCGTGAAGGGCTTGTCGCAAACAATGGATTTTTGGGATCAACAGCCTGTAACTACTATCGGTGCATATCGTGATGAGGAGGATGCCAAAAATATTCGTGTTATCGAAGAAGAAGGCGTGAAAATAGCGCTTCTGTCATATACCTATGGCACGAATGGTATTGTTAAGCCTGCCTCATCACCTATAGTTATTCCGTATATTGATGATTCGCTGATAGTTTCCGACCTTGCTGTGGCAGAGGAAATTGCGGATTTTACTATAGTTTCGATTCACTGGGGTATAGAGAATACACAAACTCCCAGTGATGAACAGTATCGCCTTGCAAAGCTTATAGCTGATAATGGCGCTGATATTATCCTTGGACATCACTCACACACCATACAGCCGATAGAATGGGTAACTGCTGAGGATGGACGTGAGGTTCTTTGCATATACTCTCTCGGAAACCTTGTGTCTGGAATGGCGGCTCCTGTCAATCAGGTGGGTGGATTTTTGACCTTCGATATTGAGAGTGATGGCGAGGGTGGATTGAAAGTGGAGGATGTGCTGTTTACACCTACTGTATTTTATTATGGTATGGATTGGTATTCTACAAAGCTCTACTATCTCAAGGACTATACGTCAGATATAGCTTCTACACATGGCGTTCAGATATCCGGTTATACTCTGACTCCCGAAAAAGCAAAGGAATTTGTGACGGGCACGATTTCAGCGGAATTTCTTCCGGAATATTTGAAACCTTAAACTTAAAACAGAAAAGTAAAATGGTGATATGGCTAAGCATCACCTATGCAATAAATTAAACAGACGAAATTAACGAAAGGACCGATCATGGCTAAATATCGTAAAAATAAGATAGATGGTGCATTCGTTGAAGAATGTGCACAGATCATTCGCGAGGTAAAAGACCCTCGTGTTTCAAGCGTAATGCTTACTGTAATGAACGCTGATGTTTCAGCAGATTTGAAATTTGCAAAAATCTACTATTCCGTTTTCGGAGAATGTGATGAAAAAGAGCTTGCAAGAGGCTTGAGATCAGCGGCACCGTTTGTACGTTCACAGCTTGCACAAAGACTTAATATGCGCATTACTCCTGAGCTTACATTCATTCGTGATGATGGCGTTGAACATGGAGCTAAGATATCTGCTATTCTTAAAACAATCGAATCCGATTTGACCGATGAAAGCGACGAGGAGGATGACGATGAATAACGAGCAAAATATCGAAGCCACAGAAGCTGTTGAATGTTCGGAAGTTGAGTGCCGTGCAGTCGAATATTCGACAACTGATATAGCATCTGTCGCAAAACGTATCTGCGAGGCTGATAACACTCTCATTCTGACTCATGTGAATCCTGACGGCGACTGCATTGGCTCAGCTTTTGCGTTAAGAGAGCTTATAAAAGCTATGGGTAAGTCTGCGAAGGTAATAAATCCCAGCGTTTTGCCGAAAAGACTTCGTTTCCTTTGCGGAGATCAGCTTTCGGATGACTGCGATACTCTTGCACTTGCCGAAGGTGAGCTTGATTCGTTTGATCTTATCCTTTCGATTGACGTAGCATCTCCTATGCAGCTTGGTGATAACGAATACCTTATTCCTAAGATAGCCCTCATGATAGACCACCACGGAATGGGTGAACCGTTTGCAGAGAATTATATAGATCCTGTGGCTTCTGCTGCAGGAGAAATCGTTTATTCCCTGTATAAAGAGCTGAAAAATATGGGAAAGCTCGAGAAGTGTCCTGAAGCTGCCAGAAGAATGTACGCTGCGATAGTTTCAGATACGGGAAGCTTTAAGTTCTCGAATACAACACCGACAACTCATATTATCGCTTCTGAACTGCTTGATGAGATAAATACGGCTGACGATGGCGGAATGGATACAGCTGACGTTTGCCGTTCACTTTTCGGCCAGCGTACATTGAAGGAATTGACTGCACAGATGCTTGCTATACAGAATCTGCGTTTCTATGAAGAAGGCTCACTCGGTGCAGTTATTTTCACTCAACAGATGCTTGCGGATGCGGGACTTACTGAGGATGAAATAGGCAATGTTGTAGATACTCCCAGAGGAGTGGAGGGTGTGCTTGTCGGTATATCTTTAAGACAGCTTGCTTCTGACCCGACTCAGTATAAAGTATCATCAAGAGCTAACGCTGAAATCGATTGCTCGGCTGTATGTGCGTCTTTCGGTGGTGGTGGACACATTCGTGCTGCCGGATGTACAATCACTGCAGAAACTCCTGACGAAGCACTGAATATGATGGCAGAAGCATTCGGTGAAGCAGTAAGACAATATAAACAAAGGGTATAATTATGGCAAAAAATAAACCCGATACAGTTTCGGGCGTTCTTATAATTAACAAACACGCCGGAGTTACATCACATCGTATTATCTCCGCTTGTCGAAAGCTTTACGACACAAGTAAGGTTGGTCATACAGGCACTCTCGATCCTATGGCGACGGGAGTTCTGCCTGTGCTGATCGGACGTGCTGCAAAAGCGTCTGATTATCTTATGATGCACGATAAGGAATATGTCTGTGAAATGAAGCTCGGGCTTACCACAGATACAGAGGATATAACGGGCGAAGTGCTTACAGAATCAAGCGATATTCCCGATGAAGAAACAGTTCTTGCGGCTTGTCGTTCGTTTGTAGGAAAGATTTCACAGATCCCACCTATGTATTCTGCAATTAAGATAGGCGGACGTAAGCTTGTCGATATTGCGAGAGAGGGCGGAGAGGTCGAGAGAAAGCCTCGAGAAGTCGAGATATATGAGCTTGAGCCTGAGAAAATATCAGAGGATACTTACAAAATGCGTGTGGCTTGCTCAAAGGGTACATATATCCGTACACTTTGCTCCGATATTGGTAAAAAACTCGGATGCGGTGCTGTAATGTCATCTCTCGTGCGTACAAAAACAGGTCAGTTCACTCTTGATGATTCCGTAACAGTGGAACAGCTTGATAATATGACATTTGAAGAAAGACTAAAGCTTCCAAAGCCGGTTGAATCACTGTTTGAGGAGCTTCCTTCTGTGATTCTTCCCGATTATTATGCTAAGCTCCTTCGTGGCGGATGCGATCTTTATCAGAAAAAGCTCAAATGCTCCTTTGATGACGGAACACTTGTGAAAATATATCATAGAGGTGAGTTTATTGCTCTCGGACGTGCTTATACAGTGAACGATGTTCCGGTGATAAGACAGGAAAAGCTCTTTGTGATAGAACCACAGAAACAGAGTGAATAAAGCTGATTTTATGCCGTTTCACTCAATATCGTGAGTTGCGTTTTGCACGTTAACGAATTGTAAATATTCCCGCGATTTTCCCAAAAGACTGCGGAATTATGATATAATAATAAAATCACAGAATCAGTGATGGGAAATTATGAAATTATCCGAAACCTTTGATAAACGCTATCTTACCAGAGTTGGATTGTATGCTTTGTCGGCACTTCTTGCCCTTGGTTCGATAGTTTATGTTGCGTATCATGTGGTAGATCGTTTTTCGCCCGGTCTTGAGCTTATCGATGCTATCCCTACTACAGTGACAAAAACTATTACTGCCGATGCGTATATACTGCGCAACGAAGAACCGCTATATACTGTCAATACTTCTTCCGGAAGCGTTGCTCCTGCTGTGTCTGATGGTGAACGTGTTTCTGCTTATTCAAAAATCGTCGATGTTTATTCAAATGCGTCACCTGACGTGGAAAAGCGTATGGCGGAAATAGATGAGCAGATCACTCTCCTTGAAAAAAATCGCTCAGATAACCGTTCTGTTCAGTCTACCGCCGGTATTGATGCTGAAATATACGATATGGTATTTTCAATACGTTCGCATTGTGCTGCGGGTGATTATGCAGATGCACTTTCACTGCGTACAAGCCTTCTTGTTGATATCAAGAAACGTGCGATACTTACAGGCGAAATTACAGACTACAGCGCTCAGATTAATTTACTGCGGAATGAAAAAAATGAACTCCGCTCGACTCTCGGTACAAATCTTGAAACAGTATATTCGCCGTCGTCCGGTTATTATTTTTCGGAATACGACGGATATGGAGAAATTTTTTCCTCAGATAAAATCGATACGATGACGTATGATGATTTTATTTCTATGACGGGAAGTGAACCTGCATATTCGCGTGGTCTTTCGATAGGTACAATGGTGCACGATTTTAACTGGTATATCGCTTGCCCTATGCCTAAAGCCGAAGCCGCTTCACTTATCGAGCTTTATAACTGTAATGTTCTGTTTGAATATAGTGGTATCGATCTCGATATGAAGCTTTACAGAGTTATCGCACAGACTCCGGGAGATAATGCTGTGGTGATATTCAAGTGCGAAAAAATGCCCCAGGGCTTTGACTATACCCGTATGCAACCGGTACAGATTTCTGCTGTCGAATATACAGGGTATAAGATACCTCTCTCTGCTGTGCGTGTAGTAGGTGGATATGAGGGCGTGTACGTTCTCGATGAAGTTACGCTTGAATTCCGCAGAATAAACATAATCTACGAAAACAACGGTACTGTTATCTGCACCGGAAAAGATATTTCGACATCTGCCGACAGCGAAGCCATAGATGGAAGTGCTTCTGATGACGAGATTTTTCCGTGGATAATGCAGAATGATGTTATCGTGGTCAGCGGTACTGAACTTTATAGTGGAAAGGTGATAAGCTGATATGACTGAAGAAAGAAAAATCGAGCTTAGAGATAACTATCTGAGGGTTCTCGAAAATGTAGAAGCTGCAAAGGCCAGACGTGGTTTCGGCGGTGAGGTACAGTTGCTTGCGGCGACTAAAACAGTTCCTGCAGAGGATGTAAGATTCCTTGTCGAAAACTATGGACTTAAGCTTTGCGGTGAAAATCATGCACAGGAATTTGTTGCGAAATTTGATGAGATCACAGAAGCAGGTGCAAGAATGGATTTCATCGGCCACCTTCAAACAAATAAGGTAAAGTATATCGCAGGTCGAGCAGGACTTATTCATTCACTCGATTCGGTAAGACTTGCGGCTGAAATTGATAAACAGTGCGCAAAGCTTGGTAAGAAACAGGATGTTCTTGTCGAGATAAATATCGGCTCCGAGGAGTCAAAAACAGGTGTTGCACCTACGGAAGTCGAAGAATTTTTGGAGAAAATTTCCGTATTTGAGCGAATCAATGTGCGTGGAATGATGACTATGGCTCCAAAATGCGAAGAAAATGACGAATTTCGCAAATATTTTAAAGAATCTTATAGAATATTCCTTGACTTTTTCGCAAAAAAAACGCATAATATAGGAGAGGCTGTTTTGTCTATGGGTATGAGCGACAGCTACGAATGCGCTATCGAGGAAGGCTCGAACATCGTGCGCGTCGGAAGTGCAATATTTGGCTCAAGAATCTACAAGTGACGAGAAAAACAGACTCAACTTTAATATATTATATTTTATTCTAAATTAGTAATTATCCTGCCCCCAAAAAGGCAGAATGGAGGATTTATATGGGACTTATGGATCGAATCAAGAAAGTAACCGGTACTAACGAAGGCTATGACGAGGCTTACGAAGACGATTACTATGATGGATTTGACAGCTATGACGATGGTGTTGTTGACGAAGGCGATATGAACACCTATGGTGCAGCAGCAGGTCAGACACAGAATATGAATACACAGATGGGTGGCATGAATACTGCTCCTATGGGCGGTGGTATCAGCCTTTCCGGTTCAAATATCAAGATGCAGGTAGTTCGCCCCCGTACATACGATAGCGATACTACTACTCAGATCGCAAATCACCTTCTGAATAAGTGCACTGTTATTCTTAACCTTGAGAATACAAACCGCGAAACCTCTCGTCGCCTTATCGACTTCCTTACAGGTGTTGCATACTCTATCGGTGGCAACCTCAAGCAGATCGGCACAAACAACTATGTCATCACTCCTTCTAATGTTGACGTTGAAAATGCACAGATCAAGCAGAACCGCCGTCCTGAACCTCAGCCTGAACAGAAGGAATCCACAGCGGACGATTTCAGCGATTTTAACTGAGATAGACTGATATCTAAGTGAATATAGAAATGATTCTCGAAATCTGTAAAGGCTTCGGGTGTTGTTTCTATACCCAAAATTAAATTCAGTCGAATATTTTATTAAAATCCGATATATCATTAATTGAGCTATGCCTGGCTGAACAGTACGGTGTAGCTCGGGTTTTTTATAAACCTAACCACATCCTTATGGAGGATTGTTTCCTTGTACCAAATCCTTTATGTTGTCGCTACAACGGTCAGATTCCTGATAGTGGTAATTCAGTTTCTTATGTTGGCTCGTGCTATTATAAGCTGGTTGCCGGTAGATGAAGATAACCCGATAGTTTCTTTTTTGTACGCTGTGACTGAACCCGTTGTTGCGCCCGTACGCACATTGATCGAGAGATTTGGCTGGTTTGAAGGACTTCCGATAGATATGTCGTTTATGATAACCTTCATGCTTCTTTCGATACTCGAAATGTTTTTGTAAGCTCCGTATTTTGATATGTGGCTTTGCTTGCTCATGCTTAATTGAGCTTATGCATCGCTGATTTGTTGCAACAGAATTATGAAAAACACTGACAATATGCTGCTCTCCCGTGCAGTAGAGCTGTTTCATGAGTCGGAATATGCTATTGCTGTTACCGATTTCCTCTCGCCGGGAGAAAAACTAAATGTATATAACGAATTAATCGCCCGTGTCGGAAGCGGAATTTCCAGATGCTTTTTCTGGGGCGGATGCCGTGGTGCTGAAAGGTGTGCCGCGGTTTTTTTGCCTGAATGGTATCTTCCCGAAAATGCTCCGCTTCATAAAATGCCGATCGATGAAGATAGAACGACCGCCTTTGCCGAGCATCTTATCGAAACTCCGGATATAGCGGAGGAATTGCAGATAACTGCACTGCGCATAAGAGGAAGCGGATTCCGTGAACTTGGTCATAGAGATTTTATGGGTGGCCTTCTTTCTCTTGGAATAGATCGTTCCGTTGTCGGAGATATCGCAGTTATTTCCGAATCTGAGGCACTGGTGTTTGTGAAATCGAAAATCGCACCGTTTATTTGTGATGAACTTACTAAAATTGGCAGAGATGGTGTAAAAACAGAAATAGCGGATATTTCACCCGATTTCATTATTCCCAGACGATATGAGGATATTTCTATAGTTGTGTCATCACCGCGTCTGGACGGAGTAGTCAAGGCGATAACGGGAAAATCACGAGAAACAGCCGCAGATATGGTTAGAGCAGGGCTTGTTGAGCTTTCCTATAATGCGACTGATAACGTGTCACATTCCGTGAATGAGGGCGATATACTGTCTATCCGTGGCTTTGGTAAATATGTTGTAGGAAAAACAACAGGACAAACCAAAAGCGGAAGAGTAAGAATCGGACTGAAAAAATATTTGTAAATATCTTAAATAATTGACAATACCGCATGAGTAATTGTAAGGAGCGTTTGTTGGCACTTACATCACACCCGGAGGAAAATCATGACAAAGGATTTCAGAAAAAAGACGTTCACAAAACTCCTGCGTGGATATTCGCCCGATGAGGTTGACGAGTATCTTGCAAAAATCAATGAGGAATATCGTCTGCTCGAAAGAAAAAACAGCGATTCCGAACGCAAATTGGCTCTTGCTCTAAAGAAGCTGGACGAAATGAGAATGCTTTCAGCTGAACGTGAATCTGCTGAAAACGAAAATAATAACGCCAGAAATACCGCTGAAAGTATCCTTGCAGAAGCTACTTTGCAGGCGGAGGCTATCCTGAGTGCCGCAAAAAATGAAGCTGAAGGCATTTACAGAGCTGCTTCCGATATGTATGATGAAGTATCTTCCTTCCGTGATTCTCTCTTTGAGCTTTACAATAATCATATCGTTTCTGTGGAAAGCATAGCTGAATCTGCAAAGCTTTACATAGATAAAATTGACGGCACATATTCGTCAGCTACAGGTGAAGTCGTAACACATGACGCAGAAGATGCTGATGATATCGAAGATGATGATATCGAAGAATTTTCCCACGAAGATGATGAGGATGCACTTGTCGATGAAGAACAGCTTCATATTGATTGGAAAAACCGAAGTGTATTGCAATCCGACGATTCAAGTCACGAATACGATAATCTGCCTGAAACCCGTGTACTCGATTTGAATTTGCTCATTAACGAGGACGAAGAATACGCTGATGAAGCTGATAATGAAAGCTCTCTTTATGATGATTCGGGTGATTTTGAGGAGCAGGATGACGATGTCGAAAATGATTTCAAAGAAATGGATTCATTTTTTAAGCCCGGCAGAGATTTATCTCTCACAGATGAATTTGACATAGTTTTTGCAGACTCAAACAGCCAAAAGAATATCGACGAAATACGCCGTCAGCCGATTGTAAAGCCCAATACACCCTCAGAAGACAGAAAAAAACAGAAGAAATTCTAAACGATATAATAATACAGAGAATTCCGTGGTGAGTAAAGCTCTTCACGGACATTTCTGTTGTAAAATTTCTTTTCGTATAAAGGTAACTACCAATGATATTTTGTATAATAATAACCGTTCTTGCCATAGTGATAGATCAGGCTTCAAAGCTCATTGTGGCAGCAAATCTTCCTCAAATAGGTTCTTTGCCGATAATTGAAAATATATTGCACTTCACCTATGTTGAAAATCGTGGTGCTGCATTTGGTATGCTTGCAGATCATAGATGGGTGTTTATGCTTCTTTCTATAGCAGGTATTTTAGCAATGGCTGTATGGCTCGTAGTTCAGAAACCAGAATCACGCATAACTCAGTGTGCAATATCCCTTATTATCGGTGGGGGAATAGGCAATATGATCGATAGAGTACGTCTGGAGTATGTTATTGATTTTATTGATTGCAGATTTATTGATTTTTATGTATTTAATATTGCTGATTCGTGCGTTTGCGTTGGATGTGCGCTGTTTATGCTTGCTGTAATTATGGAAGAAGTTAAGGAAAGCAGAGCAAAAAAACTCGCTGAAAACACAGCAGAATCGAATAATAACGGAGAAACCGGCAATGAATAATGATATCATGCGTGAAGTCGAGGATGTTTTGTCATTTAAGGCTGAAGAGGCCGGTGTACGTCTTGATGCATTTGTTGCACAGTCGGCAGAAATTTCGCGTTCGCAGGCACAACGTCTTATCGAAGCAGGCTCTGTTACGGTTGACGGAAAAATTGCGGCTAAAAACTGCAAGCTGCGCTGTGGTGACATGGTAGAGATAGTCTTGCCTGAAAACGAAGATTGCGAAGCGTTGCCCGAAAATATTCCGCTTGATGTACGATATGAGGATGACGATATAATAATCGTAAATAAACCATGCGGTATGGTGGTTCATCCGGCGCCGGGACATACTCACGGAACACTTGTAAATGCGCTTATGTATCATTGCGGTGATTCGCTTTCGGGAATCGGCGGTGTAAATCGACCCGGAATAGTACATCGTATAGACCGTGATACCTCAGGACTTATATGTGCTGCGAAAAATGATAAAGCACACCTTTCGCTTGCCGCACAATTACAGGATCACTCAATGCACAGAGAATATCGAATGATCACAGTCGGAGGATTTCGTGAGGATAGCGGAACTATCGATGCACCTATCGGCAGACATCCTGTAGACCGCAAAAAAATGGCAGTTATAAAGCAGGCTGACAAAAAAGCGAGAAATGCGATAACACATTGGCAAGTGCTTGAGAGATTCAGCGGATTTACATACGCTCAGGCAGTGCTGGAAACCGGAAGAACACACCAGATAAGAGTACACATGGCATATATAGGTCATCCGCTTATGGGTGATACGGTTTACGGTGGCGGTCATACAGCCTTCGAGAAGCACAACGCACAATTACTTGACGGACAGATGCTTCATGCCACTGCACTGATACTCGAGCATCCTGTGACGGGTGAGAAAATGCGGTTTGAATCGGAATTGCCCGATAATTTTGTCACTGTTCTTGAAAAGCTGAGAAAAATAGAAAAATAAAGGGGAAAATATGAAAATAGCGTTGGCGGCGGTGCGTAACCGTAACAATGATATTGAGTTCAATATATCGCAGATGAAAAAATATATGCTCGAAGCAAAGTCAGCCGGTGCTGATGTTGTTTGCTTTGGTGAGGCCTTTCTGCATGGCTTTGATGCTCTGACATGGGATTTTGATAAGGATAAAAATATCGCTGTATCGACCGACTCAGAGCTGTTTGATAAGCTTAAGCTTGCGACAACTGAGATTGGAGTGGATTTGTTTTTTGGATATAACGAGCTTGACGGAGAAGCGATATATTCATCCGCAGCACTTTTGAGTAACGGAAAAATGCTGTATAACTACCGTAGAATATCACGCGGATGGAAAGAATATTCAAAAACCGATGAGCATTACCGTGAGGGTGATATAGTTGAAACATTTGAATATCACGGACTTAATTGTGCTATAGCTATTTGTGGAGATCTTTGGGAAGCACCGGATAGGTTTGCACTTGGTGAAGATGTCCTTTTGTGGCCTGTGTATATTAGCTATACTCCGGCTGAATGGAAGGGCGGAGAGCATTATGAATACGCTTGTCAAGCCGTAGCTGCCGCTGATAACGTGCTTCTGGTAAATTCGATATCTGATACCAATGATACGTTTGGGGGTTCTTCTTGGTTCGATTGCGGTGAGATCAGAGAGTATTTTGAAATGGGTAAAGAAGGCCTTTTGTTTGTTGAAATGTAAGAAAAACAGAATAACATTACAAATTTTCATATTTTCTTCTTGATTTATGTAAGAATATGAGGTATAATAATACAGTTAGATAACCTCGCTTTAATCATTAATATAAAAATAGGAGTATTATCATGGCACTTGTAACAACAAAAGAGATGTTCAAGAAGGCTTACGAAGGCAAGTATGCTATCGGTGCTTTCAACATCAACAACATGGAAATCATCCAGGCTATCACAGAAGCTGCGGGCGAACTCAAGTCTCCCGTTATCCTTCAGGTATCTGCAGGCGCGAGAAAGTATGCTAAGCAGGAATATCTTCTTGCTCTTGCTAATGCCGCTATCGCTGATTCCGGTATCGACCTCGCACTTCACCTCGACCATGGTGCAGACTTTGAAATTTGCAAGGCTTGCATCGACGGTGGCTTTACCTCCGTTATGATCGACGGTTCTCACTACAACTTTGAAGAAAATATCGAAGTTACCAAGAAGGTAGTTGAATATGCTCACGAACGTGGCGTAGTTGTAGAAGGTGAACTTGGCGTTCTTGCAGGCGTTGAAGATGACGTTGTTGCTGAACACTCCTCTTACACCAAGCCCGAAGAAGTTGAAGAATTCGTAGCTCGTACAGGCGTTGACTCACTTGCTATTTCTATCGGTACTTCTCACGGTGCATATAAGTTCACTCCCGCACAGTGCACAAGAAACGAAGAAGGCATTCTCGTTCCCCCGCCGCTCCGTTTCGATATTCTCGAAGAAATCATGGTTAAGATCCCCGGATTCCCGATCGTTCTCCATGGTGCATCCTCTGTTTCTCAGGAACACGTTAAGGAAATCAATGAAATCGGTGGCAGACTTCCTGATGCTGTTGGTATTCCGGAAGAACAGCTCCGTCATGCAGCTGAACTCGCAGTTTGTAAGATCAATATCGACTCCGATATCCGTCTTGCAATGACAGCAGGTATCCGTCGTGTAATGTACAACCAGCCCGAAGTATTCGACCCCAGAACCTACCTCAGCGTAGCTCGTGATGAGGTTAAGAAGATGGTTGCACACAAGATCAAGGACGTTCTTGGCTCTGCTAACACTCTTTAATCTTCAGAAGTAAAACGTAACATCAAAAAGTGAATAGGTAAGAACGTGTGTAGAGAAGCTGAACCTTCTTGTTTGGCTGCTCTACCCACTATTCACTCTTACCTATTCACTTATTTTTTTTACCGAGGTAATACAAATGAAATGGTCAGGCGAATATAAAGTCAATGCAAACGATGTGGATTGCAGTAATATCGTATCTGCATCGAATTTGCTCAAATATATGCAGGATGCAGCTAACTGCTCAATGGAGGATGACGGATTATCCTACGACGAATTGTTCAAAAGAGGCTATGCGTTCGTGCTTAGCAGAATTCGTCTTAGCTCGTATGCTCCGATACACAGCCATGAAATGCTTGAGGTTCAGTCGTGGGCGTGTGAATCAAGAGGTGTGCAGTTCAACAGATGCTACAGAATACTGCGTGATGGAGCAATCGTTGCAGAGGCAGTGTCTGTTTGGGCTTTGGTCGGTGTGAATGACAGAAAGCTTCATCGTGTTAATGAAATGCCTGTTCAGTACCGTATCGATGATATGCTTGAGCTTGATATGCCTGCGAGATTCAAAATTCCCGAGGATGTTAAACTGCGCCTTGTCGGAGAAAGAACTGTCGAATACGCAGATATCGATATGAATGGACACATGAATAATACCCGCTACCCCGATTTACTCTGCGGTCATTTGGACGGAGGCATGATGGGTCAGCGTGTGATCTCTATGGGAATTTCCTTTAACAGTGAGGCACGTCTTGGCGAAACCTTGAAAATATATACAGGTCAGAGTGACGGTGTACAATATGTTCGTACTATCAAAGAGGATGGTACTGTGAATGTGGAAGCTGAAATAATCTTGGAGACGATATAAGCTATGAAGAAAGTATTATCGCTACTTCTTGCCACTTTAGTCCTTCTGTCAATGTTTTCGCTTGTGTCGTGTGATGAGGAAACTATCAGCGATGTTGCGGATATAGCTCTCGAAATTATCGAAGCAATTCCCGATGATACAAATACGGCTCAAGAATCGGTCGCACCGGATGTAACAAATGAATCAGGCCCGCCTGCCTCATCTGCGATAGATACGTCTGATGACACGACAGACCCAGCTACGGCTGATACGACCGATATAGCTGATACATCCGAAATAGAAGAAATAGATGAAATAGAAGAAATAGAAGAAAACGGTTCGTATGATGATAAAGACAGCGTCGCTCTTTATATTCATACATACGGTAAGCTTCCTCAAAACTATATTTCAAAGGCTGAGGCTGAAAAACTTGGATGGAGTGGTGGCTCTGTCGAAAAATTTGCAGAAGGAAAGTGCATTGGCGGAGCTAAATTCGGAAATTATGAAGGACTTTTACCAAAAAAAGAAGGTCGTCAATACTACGAATGTGATATAGATACTCTGGGAAAGGATTCGCGCGGTGCAAAGAGAATAGTATATTCCAATGATGGACTTATATATTACACCGATGATCACTACGAATCCTTTGAATTGCTGTTTGGAGAAGAATAATGCTGACGTTAAAGATAAATTGCTCTGAAATATGTACGAGAGAAGACCTTTACAGTTCTATAGCAAAACAGCTTCCGTTGCCGAATTGGTTTGGCAAAAATCTCGATGCGCTTCATGATACTCTGACTTGTGATATTCTTCCGAAGGATGAGCTTTGCGTCGATATCATAGATGCAGATAAACTGTGCGATGCTTTGGGCGAATATGCAAAGGCTTTTTTTGCAATGCTTGAGGATATCGCAGAGGAAAATGAACGCTGTAAAATAAGGCTGAAATGATAAAATCGAATGCTCTAATAAAAAAATCAAAAAAATTAAAATATTTTTTGGAAACCTATTGACAAAGGCTGAAATGTATGGTATTATATTAGAGCGTTCGATGAACAAGCCTGCGGGTGTAGTTCAGTGGTAGAATTCCAGCCTTCCAAGCTGGTTATGTGGGTTCGATTCCCATCACCCGCTTCACTCTGTAGTAGCATCTCTACTTCAGAGATATGTGCCTTTAGCTCAGTTGGATAGAGCAACTGCCTTCTAAGCAGTAGGTCGAGGG
>CAYSEF010000005.1:0-64383 GCA_964430105.1 uncultured Ruminococcus sp.
ACAGGTATCGTTGTTGGATGCCAGACTGAACGAAGCCAGCTCCAGAACAAGGAAACTGCACTTAAAATGCTGAAATCCAAGCTTATGGAAATCAAGCAGCGTGAAAAGCTTGACAAAATCGAAGATATCAAGGGTGTTAAGACAAATATCGAATGGGGCGCACAGATACGTTCTTACGTTTTCATGCCCTACACACTCGCTAAGGATACAAGAACAGGCTACGAAGACGGTAATATTCAGGCAGTCATGGATGGCGAGATTGACGGATTCATCAACGCTTATCTCAAAATGAATGCTGCGAATAACTAATCATGAAAAAAGAAGAATCCAGATTTGCGAATAGTACATTATTCGAGGGAATGACCTCTATCCGTGCCGTACTGAACGCAATGGACAATGGAATCAGCGATAGAAAGCTTCTGCGAATACTCGTTGACGAGGATAAGCTCAAGGCTCGCTCTAAAGAACTCGGTTGGTTAAAACACAAATCTGAGGAATACGGGTTTGTAATTGAAATTCTGACCTCAGGTGAAATAGACAAGCTCACAACAGGCAATACTCACGGCGGAATCATTGCAGAATGCTCGGCTCGAACTATTCCTAACCTTTCCGCATCAGAGCTAAAGTCCAATGGATTTTATGTCATGCTCGAAGGTATTGAGGATCCTTATAATTTCGGGTATGCACTGAGATCTCTTTATGCCTGTGGAGTCGATGGTATTGTTTTGTCTCCTCGAAATTGGATGACAGCTGCGGGTGTCGTTTGCCGTTCTTCTGCCGGAGCCTCTGAAATGCTTCCGCTTTATGAGTCGGAACCGTTGGTATCTGTTGAGTATTTCAAAAAAATGGGCTATAAGGTTCTTTGCGCAGGAATACGCGATTCCGTTTCTTCGTTTGATTGCGATATGCACAATCCTGTTTATCTCATCGTTGGCGGAGAAAAGCGCGGAATTTCAGGTGCACTTCTTAATGTGGCAGATGAAATCGTTCGTATCGACTATGGACGTGAATTTGGCGGAAGCTTGTCTGCTGCATCTGCCGCTACAATGCTCGGCTACGAAGTAATGCGACAAAATAGGGAAATCAAGTAAAAACACGCTCGAATAAATTCCAAATAAAACGTAAATTTCAAGAGGCTGTCCACATTTCGGAAATTTTTTCCTTAGTGTAGTAGCCTCTTTTTTATACCACCCAATCCTTTACAAAATTGCAGTATCATGATATAATAGTTGTGATAATATTCATAAATCACAGGAGAACATGATGAATATTCCAAAAATCCTAGTCGGTGACAAGCTTGAACTGAAGAAAAAGCATCCTTGCGGTACCTCAGTATTCTCGGTACTTCGAATAGGCAGTGACATCCGTATAGTCTGTGATGGCTGTGGACGCGATATGGTAATTCCTCGTGAGAAGCTTGAACGTTCTATTAAAAAAATTCATCATGAGGAAGTAAAAACCAATGAATAAAGCATTATCCCCTATAAAAAAACACTCATTTCAGTTGAGTGCCAACGCCTCTACCTTGCTTATGTGCTTCGGACTGCCATTTATCGGAATGGTGCTGATATACTACTTTCTTCGTGTATGGCCGGCAGGTGAAAATTCTGTCCTTGTGCTTGACCTGAATGCACAGTATATCTACTACTTTGAACAGCTCCGAGATATCTTAACCACAGGCGAATCAATCATATATTCCTTTGAACGTGCGCTGGGCGGTGAATTTATGGGAATTTTCGCATATTATCTCTCCAGCCCGTTTTCACTTATCGTCGCACTATTTCCCAAAGAAAATATTACAGAAGCCCTTTATTTCATTTTAATTCTGAAAACCGGCTTTTGCGGTCTGACATTCGGATATTATCTAACAAAAACTCGCAATATTCAGCCGATTTACCGTGTTATTTTTTCGACATTATACGCTCTTTGTTCGTATGTTGTAGTAATGCAGCATAATGTCATGTGGATCGATAATGTCATTGCTTTTCCGCTTATACTTCTTGCAGTGGATGAGCTTATCAAGCATGGCAAGTTCAAAATGTACGTTCTCGCACTTGTCTATTCCGTTTTTTCAAACTTCTATATCGGATACATGACCTGTCTTTTCATTCTGATTTGGTTTTTTGTTCGATATTTTATGCTCTCACCCACAGAAAGAAACCCTCATGGCGAAAGTAAACATTTTATAAAAGCACTTACCAGAATAGCTATATGGTCTATTCTTGCAGTTCTGATTTGTGCGATTATAATTTTCCCAACATATTATTCTCTTACTTTTGGTAAGCTTGAATTCAGCGATCCGAAATACGAACCCGAACAGCTCTTCGAATTCGCTGATCTTCTGACCAAAACCTTCTTCGGCTCATACGACACTGTTCGTCCGTCAGGTATGCCATTCATCTATTGTGGTACTTTTGCACTTGTTTTGGCACCGCTTTATTTCTTTGCAGACGATATTCCCACCAGAAAAAAAGTTGGTATGGCTGTAATGATGCTTATTCTTATTATTAGCTTCAATTTCAGTATTGCGGATATCGTATGGCACGGTATGCAACGTCCTAACTGGCTCAATGCACGATTCGCATATATGTTTGTCGGACTTGAGCTTATAATGGCAGCAGATGCATTTGTAAATCTACCAAAAATCGGAAGAAAAACCGTGACCTGCTCCGCTGTTTTGTGGTGTGCACTTCTTGTTATTCTTTCGAAGATAGGCTACGATCATCTGCACGATTTCATGTCTGTATGGCCCGGAATCCTCTGCTTTGTACTCATAGCATCGATACTTCCATCATGCATACGCTCGATGAAAGACCCCAATTCATGCAGAATGGCTGCTACTGCGCTGTTGTTTGTAATTTTCCTTGAAGCTGTTGGCAACGGTGTAGTAATGCTCTATAGCCTTGATGATGATGTGGCTTACTCAAAACGCAGTTCATATCGTCAAATGGTCGATACATACACCCCCGCAGTAGAAACATTTCTTGACAAAGACAGCGATGATTTTTATCGTGCCGAAAAGCTTGTACACCGCAAGAAAAACGATAATTTTGCACTCGATCTCAACGGAATGACAAACTCGACTTCCACATTAAATGCTCGTGCGATAGCTTTGCTTCAGCAATTCGGCTACGCATCGCAGTCACATTGGTCAATGTACGCAGGTGCAACTGCCGTAACCGATGCTCTGTTTGGAATTAAATATGTCATAGCAGATGAGACCGATAACAAGGATGTAATGGAATATATCCACGATCTGTACGACCTTTACGCCTCCACCGACAAGCACCTCGATGTTTATGAAAATCCGTATTCTCTTTCTATCGCATATTCTGTGAATGAAAAAACTCTCAAATACGACCTGCCTGCGCCTATTTCGGAAGATGAAGAAAAGCCACAGGAAAAGGATTATGTCGATCCATTCACATATATGAACGAGCTTCTTTCGGCAATGACCGGTGAGAAAATCAAGGTTTGGAAACGTGTTGATGTTGCAGAATCAAGTGAACAAGGCGTTAAAGAGATCCATGTAACAGGTCACCGTTCATACGAACAAAACGATACAGCTACTGCAAAGCTGTCGTGGACTCTCGATGTTGAATCAAGCGACAAGATATATGTCTATTTCCCGTCAAAATATCCACGCAAAGCTGAGCTTAACGTAAACGGCAAGGATATTGGTGACTATTTCGACGGCGAAGATTTTTCTATCCGTGAAATCGGCTCATTTGAGGAGGGCGAAAAAGTCAAGGTCAGCCTTTACTTAGATGAAGAAAAGATATATATCCGCTCCGGCTGTTCTTTCTTCTGGTATTTCGATGAATCAGCTTTTCTTGAAGCTATTGCAATGTTAAAGGATGGCACAATGGATGCACATTCCGACAGTGACGACCACATTTGGGGTACTATCAATGTTCCAAGTGGCGACAGCGTTGTATTCACTACTATTCCATACGATGCAGGCTGGAAGGTAACAGTTGATGGAATAGAAGTTGAAACTGTTCCTGTGCTGAATGACACACTGCTTGCATTTAATATAACCGAAGGCGAGCATGAGCTTGAATTCAAATATGAGCCTGACTGCATAAAATACGGCTTGCTTATCTCAGGTGCCGGTCTACTCATATTTGCTGCTGCATGGGTCATTGATTCTGTTATGTCAAAAAAGAAAAAGCAGGCTGTTGCTGATATTTCGGAAATCAAAGATTCTCATAACGAAGACGAAGAAATCGATATTCCTGATCAAATTGTAGCTGACGATAATACAAAACACATAGACGATGAGGTAATAACAGATGATTGAAACATTATATGGACAAATTTTTGAATCCGATGCAACCACCTGCACTATCATTCTCGAATGTTGTGGAGTAGGTTATCACGTCACTGTGACCGCAAATACCTTCTCTCACCTGCCAACTCCCAAGCACTCCCCGGACGGAATTTCACTTTTAAGCGAACCTGTACGCATATACACTCATATGGCGGTCAGAGAGGATGCTGTTGAGCTTTTCGGATTTTACTCACGCGAGGAATTGAATATGTTTAAGCTTCTCATCAGCGTGTCCGGCATTGGTCCAAAGGCAGCTATGTCCATATTGTCACTGTTCACACCTCGTGGTCTGGCATCAGCTGTTGAAGCAGGCGATGTAAAATCAATATCTCGTGCTCCCGGTGTCGGTGCAAAGACTGCCGCAAGAGTTGCACTTGAATTAAAGGACAAGATTCCAAAGATATTCCCGTATTTCACAAGCACATCCGATGACGGAAATGAAATTTTGAAAACAGCACCCTCTGCCCAAAATTCAAACAAGCTCTCAGATGTGCGTGATGCGTTGACTGTGCTTGGTTACTCCAGATCTGAAATCGCAGCAGTAATGAAAAACGTCGATCTTGATGGCGAAGTTGAAGATATCATAAAATCCGCACTCACTGTGCTAATGAAGAACTGATACTGCATTATATCAAAGTGCATTAGGTTTCTTCTAAAAAGAAAGAATTCGATAAATTTAGTTTAATGTGTAGGAGAATTATGGACTCTAACGAATTTGATTTTGAAAACAGAATAATGTCGTCAAGTTATGTTGCTGAGGATCAGGAAAACGAAAATTCCCTTAGACCGCATACGCTCGACGAGTACATAGGTCAGGAAAAAGCCAAGGAAAACCTGAAAATTCTCCTGGAGGCCGCCAAGCTTCGTGGAGAATGTATGGATCATGTGCTTCTCTATGGCCCGCCCGGACTTGGTAAAACTACGCTTTCCGCAATTCTCGCAAACGAAATGGGCGTGAATCTGCACATAACCTCAGGTCCGGCTATCGAAAAAAAAGGCGATCTTGCGGCACTTCTCACGAATCTCGGTGAAGGTGATGTGCTTTTTATCGATGAGATACACCGCATTTCCCGTACACTTGAAGAAATTCTCTACCCTGCGATGGAGGACTTTGCATTCGACCTCATACTTGGTAAAGGGCCGGCAGCACGAAGCATTCATATGCAGCTTGCACACTTCACTCTAATAGGAGCAACAACTCGTGCAGGTCAGCTCTCAAAACCATTGCGTGACCGTTTTGGCGTTCAGATGAGACTCGAGCTGTACACGCCTGAGGAGCTTGCAACCATCGTACACCGTTCAGCCTCCATTTTGGATGTTCCGATAGATGATGATGCGGCTATAGAGATAGCATCACGTTCACGTGGCACTCCAAGAATTGCAAACAGACTTCTTAAAAGAGTTCGAGATTATGCGCAAGTCAAAGGAAACGGTCGGATAACACTGCCTATTGCTAAAGACTCACTTGAAATGCTTGAAATAGATGAGCTTGGACTTGACAATACAGACAGACGAATGCTCGAAACTATAATCCGCTTCTACAACGGAGGCCCTGTCGGACTTGAAGCACTGGCAGCAACTATCGGAGAAGAAGCTGTTACGCTTGAGGATGTGTGCGAACCTTATCTTCTACAGATAGGATTTTTGGCTCGCACTCTGCGTGGACGCATGGTAACAAAGCTTGGATATGATCATCTTGGTATACCATATCCCAATAAAATTGACACACGAGATGATGGTCAAATTTCGCTTGTCGAAGAATGAATTTAATACAGCTTAATTTATAACAAAAAATTGCGTGTCGCATTACATTTAAGAATGTAATTTGCAACACGCAATTTTTTTATTTACATTACGCCATCAAGGTACGCTTTTATACGTTTCATATCTCGCAGCATATCTTCTTTTTTGGAAGCATCTCTCAAAAGTGCGGCAGGATGATACACTGCTGTCATCGCAAATGCGCCTTTTTTCACGATATTTCCATGTTCTCTTGTAATTTTATAGTCAGGTCTAATTAACCTTGCTGCGGATATTCTGCCTAAGCACACGATGATTTTCGGACGGATAAGCTTAACCTGCTCACGAAGAAATCCGATACAAGCATCTCCTTCTTCCGGCAATGGATCACGGTTATGTGGCGGACGACATTTGAGGATATTCGCAATATAGACACTCTCACGCTCTATCCCTACTGCTGTCAAATATTTATCGAAAAGCTGTCCTGCTGCACCGACAAACGGTATTCCGGTAGCATCTTCCCTCTCACCGGGGGCTTCTCCAACAAACATAAGATCAGCTGAACGATCACCTGTGCCAAACACAAGATTTGTTCTTGTTTTGTACAGCTGACAGCCCTGACAAACTGCACATTTCTCGTAAAGCTCGTTCCAATCCATCATCGCACCTCTATCGTGTGTTGGTTTAATTTCTATTTGCCTTCTCTGCGTCTATCGCAAGTACAAGCATCAAGGCGTGCAAAGAATCAGTAGGAGATTCTACATCGATACAATATGTATCTGTGAAATTTAACAGCTCCTTCGACACTGTCGCAACGAGTTTATCATTCTTATCGAATATCTCATAATCCCATTCAAAAAAGTCACCGCTAACATTCCAACCAAGGTAATCGATATTAAACGACGGTTTGAAGAATGAAAATTCCTTCGATATCTCTCCTGCGTAATTATCACCTATGTATATTTCAAATTTCGGCAGGAAGGTGAGAATTTCCTGTTGCAAAGTCGCAATGTGAATACCATCTTCGCTATAGACATTTAGTCTTTTTCCAAGCGACAGCTCACCTTTTACAACAAAAACCGTATTTCCCTCTTCGTCATAGATATCGTATGAATCAAACCAGGAAAATAAGCGTTGTTTGAGGAGCAGTTTCATAGATCATTTGCCTCCGTCAGTAAATTCAATCCGATTTTACATCAGAAATAACACATTTCGCCCAGAAACCAGATTTTAACATAGGCACACCAATGCATAATTTGATTATATCAGAGAACTGTACGATCAAGTACACCCATAAAATGCCAAGACCGGTAAATCTGCAAAAGATGAGCGAAAGCATCGCCGGAACTATCCATGTATAAACACAGTCGAACAGGAAGGTAATACCGGTTTTTCCACCCGAACGTATTGTGAAATAAATAACATGTATTGTTGCATGAACCGGTAATGACAGACCTGCCACTGTAAGGCACTGAGTTGCAAGCTCACGAACTTCAGGTTCTACGTTATAGAGAAGCGGAACGAACGGTGCAACCACTACAAACAGCAATGCGATAATCACATGAGAAGCAAATGTAACGAAGATGAGCTTATTATCGACATCTATCGCACCCTCACGATCACCTGCACCGAGCTTTTGTCCAACCATGATAGATACTACAGAACCCATTGCGAACATTATAACACAGAAAAGATTCCATGCTGTAGTCGTAATATTTGTTGCAGCGATAACTACTATACCACGGCTTGCATAGTTACTGTTAATGAAGGTTTGACCGAGTGACCATAAAATCTCGTTCATCAAAAGCGGAGTACCGGTAATAGCGATCTTCTTTACAAGATTCATAGGCACATGCAAGCTTTTATAAGCACCTTCAACGAAGCGGAATTTATCCTTTTTACGGTGTGTAACGACCAAAACAAGAGCTAATTCCACAAATCTTGATAACACAGTAGCTACAGCCGCACCGGATACTCCAAGACGCGGAAAGCCGAGCTTACCATGGATAAGCAGATAATTGAAGATGAGATTGACCAATATAGCGATGATACCACCGACCATAGGAATAACAGTTTCGCCTGTTTCACGCAAGGTTCCTGCATAAACCTGTACTATTGCGAACGGTACAAGTCCGATAAGAGCAATTTTGAAATATGCTCTTGCCTCTGTTATGGTAGCTGTTATCTCATCGGGAGTATTGTTCTCGTTTTGCAAAAACAGCATAACAAGGTCATCACCGAACACAGCAAAAATAACTATTGCCACAACAGCAGTCACGACTGCGAAGATCATCTTAAAGCGGAATGTATCTCGCATACCCCGCCAATCACGAACTCCGAAAAACTGCGTTCCAAATATAGAAGCACCTGAAAGTCCGCCGAATATGGCAAGATTGAAGATAAAAATGAGCTGATTTACGACAGACACCGCGCTCATAGAGTAAGTTCCAAGTGCACCAACCATGATGTTATCGAGCAGGTTAATAAAATTTGAAATTCCCTGCTGAATTACAAGAGGTACGGCAAGCGCAACAAGGGTACGATAAAACTGACGGTCGCCGATGTATTTTTGTTTGAATGACATGATTTTTAAGTTAACCTTTATAATAGATCTATCCGATTTTTGATAAATTTGCTGATTTCCGAACTGTTACTGCAGCTCAATGAAATGCAAACTTATTTCAGATTAAATCCAAAGAAATTCTTAGCGTTATTATAGCAAATATCCGCTACAATAGTTGCAAGTGCTTCGGGATCAAAGGGATAAAGTCCATCTTCAACCCATTCACCGATGAGGTTGCACATAATACGACGGAAGTATTCGTGTCTTGGATAAGAAGTGAAGCTACGGCTGTCAGTAAGCATACCGTTAAACTTACCAAATGAAGAAAGGTTTGCAAGCTGCTTCATCTGAGCCTTCATACCGTCGATATTATCGTTGAACCACCATGCTGAACCCTGCATTACCTTAGGATAGCCATCAGCACCAGTCTGGAATGCACCTATCATAGAGCCAATAGCGGCATCACAGGTCGGGTCGATAGAATAAAGAATAGTTCTCGGCAGACCGTCGATTTCTTCCATAGAGTTGAGAAGCTCGATTATAGCAGTAACATTGGTATAACCGATTATGTCAAAGCCGGTGTCGGGACCAAGCTTCTTAAACATCTTTGCATTAGGATTGCGGTATACGCCCATGTGGAGCTGCATTACCCAACCACGCTTTGCATATTCTGATGCAAGGAATCTAAGCATTTCGCATTTGAGAACGCAAAGCATTTCAGCAGTAACATCCTTACCGTCAGATGCAAGTGCAGCTTCCATAGCCTTATTTGCGGCATATTCATTCGGCTTAACGAACATCGGGAATTCATCAAGTCCGTGGTCAGCAGTACGGCATCCCATTGAATCAAAGAAATCGATACGACGAACGAGAGCTTCCTTGAGGCTTGCAACATCCTTAACCTCAACGCCGGAAACCTCACTGAGCTTCTTGTAGTAATCTGCAAGACCGGGCTTGTTTATATTGAAGCACTTATCGGGACGGAATGCAGGAAGAACCTGTGTTTCAAATGTAGTATCTTCTGCAATAGCCTTGTGATATTCAAGGGAATCACACGGGTCATCAGTTGTACAAAGAAGATCAACATTTGACATACGAATAAGTCCGCGAACGCTCATTTTAGGATCAGCAAGCTTTTCAGAGGTCAAATTCCATATTTCATCTGCTGTCTTTTCGGACAAAATGAGATCACAGTCGAAAAATCTCTGAAGCTCGAGATGAGTCCAGTGATATAACGGATTTCCGATAAGAGAAGGCATACACTTTGCATAAGCGCAGAACTTTTCGTAATCGGAAGCATCACCGGTAATATATTTTTCATCAACGCCACAGCTTCTCATTGCACGCCACTTATAATGGTCACCACCAAGCCAAAGCTCTGTGATATTGGCAATCTGCTTATCTTCTGCGATTTCTTTTGGAGAAACATGGCAGTGATAGTCGATGATCGGAAGATTTTCTGCGTAAGTATGGTAAAGTATCTTCGCTGTTTCATTGTTCAAAAGAAAGTTCTTTCCCATAAATGTTTTCATTTTTTCTTCTCCTTACAAATATTAATTTTATTTTAATTTGTTTTATTCAAAAAAATTTTGTGCTTCTCCACTTGCGTTTATCATGAGAAATCATGTCTTAAGTATTCAAGTGTGCGGGTGATTTTTTCTATATTCAGCCACTCACCCTCCATTATCGGAGATTCGAGTGTTATCGTGCCTCTGTAATCTATTGCATTAAGCAATCGTGCAACTTCCGGAAAATCTATAGAGCCTTCACCGGGATGAAGTATTGGTCGCAATGCTGAAAACTCACGATATTTCCCTGCAAAATCGCTGATATGGATATGCTCTATCTTATCTGTCAGCTCTTTATCGGACAAAATTTCACTTATCTGCTCATGCAATTTACCGAATCTTGTATCGAAAATCAGCCCTGCATTTCCTAAATATGGCAGAAGCTTATGCCAGTTCGTGCGAGGATCTGTGTGATTCGACGGGATATTTTCGCATAAAATACGAACCCCATACCGACTTGCGATATCGTTCAATTCCGATATCTTTGATATATTATAATCGATATGACCGTCAGATGCGATACCACCCCAAAGGTGAAGAACCATGCGACCAATCGAAAGCTTCTCTGCTACAGTGCAGTTTAATTGAAAAAGACGTACAGCTTCACTGTATTCTTCCTCTGCCTCATGCTTTTTTCCTTCAAAATCAAGAGTTGCAGCTTCCGAAAGCATTGTGCCGACATCCTTTTCGCAGTGTATCGTTGCCGGAAACAAGCCTGATTCTCGCACAGCTGAAACAACGTCGTCCACTTTGTCATAGTAGAACTTTAACATCATCAGCTCAATACCGTCGCAAATTCCTCTGTCAGCAAGTTTCTTGATCTCTGAAAGCGCACGTCTGTAATCGAATCCGTTGGATTGACCTACCATTGTACCGGTAGAAACATACAGCTGTCGCATTTCACGCTCTGATTGCATTGTTTAACCTCATCTATTCGATATTTTTCTATCGTATATAATACTATAAGGAAACGATTTTGTCAACAAAAAGCGTTTGTTTTATCTCCGATTTTGATTTTTTACTGAAATTTGTAATTTATCTCTTGTGCTTCTACTCAAAATATTGTATAATGTAAATTGGTATTTTTTATTATCATAAACGTAAACTCTTTCAAAGGAGCTTTTAATAAATGGCAGAAAAAACCGAAATTCTTGATACTTCCGATATCAGTTTACTTTATCCTGATGCGGATAGCCTTCGTCGTCATATGCTTGGGCAGGAAAATGCACGTCTTTCCCAAATCACAGCAGAACAGCTTGAGCTTTATTTTTTGATGGATCTCAAGACCTGTGATTTTGGCAGCTTTTACACCTGCGATCCTGAGGTAATACTCTATCGTCAGGATACCTTTGAGGATATGGTAGACAATCCCGAGCTTGCCCATATACTTCTCAAAATGATACCATTTCTCTCTGATATCACCGAGCTTCGTAAGATGGGTGCCGACTCAGCTGCTTCAACAGAATCTTATCTATACAGCATTACCGAAGTTGAACTTTATACTTCTCTTCTCGATCTCCTGCGTGACAATCTTCTTCCGCTTGCACCAAAGCTGAAAAGCTCCGCATTCCGTCGTTTTGCAGAACGTATAAACACTCTCACCGGAAGTGAATACTATAAAAACCTCAATAATCAGCTTAAAGAGCTTACATCTCGTGTTCGTGAAATTAAAAGTGTGACTATCGGTGTAAACTTCGATTCACAGCTTCGTGTTGACCGTGCAGGTGTGCTTTCTATAAACAACGAATATTTCAAGTCAGGTGAGCTTCTCGATAAAATGCTCCGTCTTGACTTCAAAAATGACGAAATGACCTGTATTGCACCTCTTGTAGCATTCAAAAAAGGTCAGTCTGATAACCAGCAGATGGCACTTGCAAACGCATTTAATTCTGCTATCACAGATGTTTTCCGTCAGTCTATACGCTCCTGGAAAAAAGTCATTCAGCACTATGTTCTTGAAAACACAGACTTCCTCATTCGTCTTATGCCTGAGATAGAATTTGTTACAAAGGCTACTGAGCTTTTGACAAAGCTGAAGGCTAAAGGATGCCCACTGTGTCACCCCGAAATTCGTCCTATGTCGGAAAAAGCATTCTCCGCAAAAGGACTTTGCAATCCTATTGTTTCTGTAAAATTAGACGCTCCCGTTGTTCCAAACGATTTTGTTTTCGATAACGACGGTATGATCTTTGTTTTAACAGGTCCTAACCGCGGTGGTAAATCAGTCATTACCTGTGCTGTAGGTCTTGCGTTCGTCATGGCTCAGCTTGGTCTGCCCGTATGTGCGGATTCTTGTATTATCAGCCCTGTCGATGAAATATTCACACACTTCCCAACCGGCTCTGAAGATACTATCGACAAAGGCAGACTGGGTGAAGAATGCTCCCGTCTTAGCACGATTTTTGAAGATGTTACCGAGGACAGCCTTGTACTTCTTGACGAATCATTGTCATCCACAGGATCGTTTGAGGGCGCATATATCGCTTCAGAGGTACTTCAAGGCTTCTCGCTCGTTAAGTGCCGTGGTATCTTCTCAACTCACCTGCATGATCTTGCGGCTTCAGTTGACTCAATCAATGCAGCATCTCTCCCCAAAGGCGGCGTTAAGATAGACAATCTTGTAGCAGCTATAAAAGAAGGCTCTCGCAGCTTTAAGATACTTCGTGAAAAGCCTGACGGAAAGAGCTACGCACGAGATATTGCGGATAAATATGGTTTGTCACTTGATAAAATCATTGAGAAAATACAAAAGTGAGTTTTTGGCTCAAAGCTCCGCAAACACCACTTACATCTATATATAAAGGAGAACTACAATGACCGAATTACTCCGTCTCTTGGAAAATGATGCACGTCTTTCACCGAAAGCACTTGCTTTGATGCTCGACAAAGAAGAAGGCGATATCAAAAAAATGATCGAGGATTGCGAAAATGACGGCATTATTCTCGGATATCATACAGTTATCGACTGGGATAAAACTAATACCGAATATGTTACTGCTATGATAGAGCTGAAGATAACACCACAGCGCGATCATGGCTACGATCATGTGGCAGAAAAAATATACAACTATCCCGAAGTTGAATCCCTCTACCTTATGTCCGGTGGATTTGACCTTGCTGTATTTATCAAGGGCAAGACAATGCGTGAAGTCGCTTTCTTCGTTGCAGAAAAGCTCGCTACAATTGAGGATGTTATTTCCACCTCAACTCACTTCATGCTCAGAAAATATAAGGATAACAACGTTATCTACGGCGCTGTTCCGGTTGACGAGAGAGGAAATATTATCTAATGCTCGATTATTCAAATATCCTCTCACAAACTGCACAGGATATAAAGCCTTCCGGCATACGCAAATTTTTTGATCTGCTCAGTGACCGCAAGGATGTTATCTCACTCACAGTTGGCGAACCCGACTTTGTAACACCATGGCACATTCGTGTAGCTGCTATGGAATCCCTACAAAAAGGCAAGACCTATTACACATCAAACAGCGGTACTGTCGAACTCCGTGAAGCTATTTCCGATTACATGGAACGTCGTTTTTCGCTGAAATATGCGCCAAAGGACGAAATTATCGTAACTGTAGGCGGAAGTGAAGCTATTGACCTCGCAATGCGTGCGTGTATCAATCCCGGTGATGAGGTAATCATCCCTCAGCCTGCGTTTGTTTGCTATGGCCCTATTGCTGAGCTTGCAGGTGGCGTTCCTGTTTTCATCAACACAAAAGAAGAAAACCGCTTCAAACTCACAGCGGATGAGCTTAAGGCTGCTATCACACCAAAAACAAAGCTTCTTGTGCTTCCCTATCCTAACAACCCGACCGGTGCAGTAATGACTCGTGAGGATCTTGAGGCAATTGCAGATGTTCTGCGTGATACTAACATTATCGTTCTGTCTGATGAAATATATTGCGAGCTTACATATAACGACAGTCACACATCCTTCGCATCAATTGACGGTATGCGTGAACGTACTATCATCGCAAGTGGTTTCTCTAAAGCTTATGCTATGACAGGCTGGCGTTTGGGCTATACGCTTGCTCCGCGTGAAATAACAAAGCAAATGCTGAAGATACATCAATACGCTATCATGTGCGCTCCTACAATGTCGCAGTTCGCAGCAGTTGAGGCTATGCGTAATGGAGATAGCGATGTTGAAATGATGCGAAACGAATATAATCGTCGTCGCAGATACATTGTCGGTGGACTTCGTGGAATGGGTATCGATTGCTTTGATCCCGAAGGCGCATTTTATGTGTATCCGAATATTTCAAAATTCGGGCTTTCATCCGAGGAATTCTGCCAGCGACTTGTCGATGAAGCAAATGTTGCGATAGTACCCGGCACAGCTTTTGGCGAATGTGGAGAAGGCTTTGCACGAATTTCCTATGCATACTCTGTAGAGCATATCGCAAAAGCTCTCGAACGCATCGAAAAATTTATTAAAACTCTGTAATTAAATCAAAATTAGCACATTATTCAAAAAAATCCTCAAAATAATACTGTTTTTGTGAAATAAAAAACTCAAATCCTATTGCATTTTTTATTTGGATGTGCTATAATAACTATTGTTGACTATTGTTTAATTCCATAAATGGAGGTATTTGAAATGGCAAAGTGCTGCATCTGCGGTAAGGGCGTTACATTTGGTTGCAACGTATCTCACTCACATCGTAAGACCAACAGAGCGTGGAAACCGAACATCAGAAAGGTAAAGGCTGTTGTTGACGGTACTCACACAACCGTAAACGTATGCTCTCGTTGTCTGCGTTCCGGTAAAATCAACCGCGCGTAATGCAATTTTATATGTCACTTAAAACTCCTTCTTTCAGATGGAGTTTTTGACTTTTTATGAGAAGTTTTTCTGAAATTATGCATCCCGTTTGTCTTTGCTCCGCTGAAATTCCGAATGAGATACACGATAAGCTTTCTGACAGATTTCATGTTATCACACTTCCACCGGACAATATGCTTGCAAAGCCCGTGCGCTGTCATCCCGACATGATTTGCTCGATAGTTGATAAAAATATCATTTTTCCGACAAATTATGCCGAAAAAAATCTTAATGTTATCGACGAAATTAAGCTTGTCAGCGGATATTCCGTAATTTTGACAGATTCTCCACGTGGCGAAATTTATCCATTGGATGTTGGACTTAATTCAGCTATAGGATGCGATTTTATTATATGTCGAAAAAAATCCACTGACAGCAAGCTGCTGGAAATCGCAAACAACAGTGGAAAATATGTCTTAAACGTAAGTCAGGGCTATGCGGGATGCTCATGTATCGTTGCGAATAATTCTGTTTTGACCTCCGACAAAGGTATATTCAATATACTAATGCGTGAAAATATAGACGTGGAGTTGTGCGACAATACGGGAATCGTTTTGCCCGGATACGACGTTGGCTTCATTGGTGGTTGTGGTGGTTATTTTGACGGAAGCATATATTTTTTCGGCAATTTCGATCTGCTTGAATGTGCTTCAGCTATTCGAGAATTCGCTGCGAAGCATTCGCTCGACATATGCAAATTAAGCAATGCTCCGCTTACCGACTACGGTGGATTGAAATTTCTGCCATAATTAGTATATTAGTATAAATATTGTAATTCGAGGAAATTATGTACGATTTTATCCCACAAATAATGCGTGAAGCTGCAAAAATTATGCTCTCAGCGCACGATATTGATTCAGTTATATCAGCAAAACCAGGTGATGTAAATTTTGTAACAGCTTATGATGTTGCTGTACAGGAATTTCTCTGCCAAAAGCTTCGTGAAAAGCTACCCGACGCAGTGATTATCGGTGAAGAAGAAACTGAACACCATACAGAATTATTGCAATCCTCACTCGCACTTATCATAGACCCTATCGATGGCACAACAAATTTCATACACAACTATAGAACCAGTGCAATTTCAATAGGTGTTTGCGATCACGGAACTATGGTTTATGGTGCAGTTTATGATCCATATTCCGACAGACTTTATCATGCAGAACGTGGTAAAGGTGCATTTGTGACAACAAAAAACAACGAAACCCCTATTCATGTTTCAAATCGCTCATTAAAGGATTCTCTTACAGGCTACGGAACAGCACCATACGACAAAACGGAGCTTTCAGAAAAGACTTTCCGTACTGCTCATAAGCTGTTCATGTACACACGCGATCTCCGTCGTTCAGGCTCAGCCGCACTTGATTTGTGCAACGTAGCGTGTGGCTCGTTTGATCTGTTTTTTGAATACAAGCTTTCTCCGTGGGATTTCGCTGCCGGTTCACTTATAATAGAAGAAGCCGGTGGTGTTATAACAAAAATGGACGGCTCACCTATGACTTTCGAAAAGCCTTGTCCTGCTGTTGCCGGAAATCCTATTGCACACGCTGAAGCTTTGATGGGCAATTTCTTTGAAATTTAACCAATATCTGTAAAAAAACTCCCGAAATCCGAGATTTTTCTCGAAAATCGGGAGTTTTTTTGTTTAACTGCGTTTATTCAGCATCTCTAAAACATTCGGAAACGGTTTAAGGCTTTGCTTTAAAATACCGTGCATATGCGCTATTGCAACACCATAATTAACAATTGCTACACCGGCTTTTTCAGCCCTTGCAATACGGTTCTTCATTTCGGCTTCATTCAGCATACATCCGCCACAATGAACAATAAGCTTATATTCAGACAGATTTTCCGGAAATTCACCACCACTTGTGAACGAAAAATCCGGTGATTTACCTGTGAATTTTCTAATCCAGGCAGGCATTTTCACAGTTCCGATATCTCCGCATTGTCTGTGATGTGTGCATCCCTCTGAAATCAAAACCTTGTCGCCATCCTGCAAATTTTCCAACATAGCCGCACCGTCAACAAGAGTAGAAAGCTCTCCCTTGTACCTTGCCATCAGTATTGAAAACGATGTCAGTGTCACATCATCGGGAACGATTTTTGACACCTCGCCAAAGGCTTGAGAATCTGTTATCACAAGCTTAGGCTTGACGGTCAGCATTTCTAAGGTGTGTTCAAGTTCAGTAACCTGACAGCATATGGGTGTACAGTGGCAATCAAGCAATTCACGAAGTACCATCTGCTGCGGAAGGATTATTCTACCCTTAGGAGCAGCCTCATCTATCGGAATAACAAGTATAACCGCATCACCCTCAGTAACCAGATCAGCTAAAATGAATTTTTCAACCTTCGCTGATTTACCGAGCTTGCCAAGCATTTCTTTAAGTTCGGTAACACCATCACCTGTAACAGAGCTTACCACAATTTCACGTTCACCGACGTTTATTTTGCTGTCAGCCAAATCAGATTTTGTATATACAACGATGTACGGCAGTTTTTTCTCACTGAATAATTTCAGCAAATCTTTTTCGTCATCCGTCAATCCTATAGTAGAATCGACTGCAAGCACTGCTATATCAGTTTCACCGATTATCTGACGAGTTTTTTTGACACGAAGCTCACCAAGCTCACCTTCATCGTCAAATCCCGGTGTATCGATAATAACGACAGGTCCAAGCGGGAGAAGCTCCATAGCTTTTTTTACTGGGTCTGTAGTTGTGCCTTTTACATCAGAGACAACGGACAGCTCCTGACCTGTTATGGCATTAACTAAAGAAGACTTACCTGCATTACGTTTGCCAAAAAAGGCAATATGCAAGCGTTCGCCCGATGTCATTGAATTAAGTGACATAATGCTCCTCCTGTTGGATACTGTTTTTTTCTTAAATTATAGCTCTTAGAATCTGAAATCACGTCTGTTGGAATTCTTTATATCTTCAATATTCTGTTCTGCTATCTTACGAACCTTATCCTTTGGAATACGCTTCAATTCTTCTTCGACAAGAGGATATCCAACCTCCTTGGTTTCATCAGAGGCGTAATCTACAAGATATTCTGTAAGTGTCATGAGAGCATTCGGGTGACAGCAGTTGAGTATCTGTCCGGATTTACAAAGGCTCATGAATCTATCACCGGTTCTTCCTTCACGATAGCAAGCAGTACAGAATGACGGAATATGTCCGTTTTCCATCAGCCATTTTACTACTTCGTCAAGGGATCTCTGGTCTGATACATCGAACTGTTCGGTATCATGCGGACGTTCATCTGCTGAATATCCCGCATAACCACCAACGGATGTTCTCGAACCGCCACTTACCTGAGATACACCGAGTTTGAGAAGCTTGGAGCGAACCTGTTCAGTTTCACGGGTAGAAATAATAATACCTGTATACGGAACAGCAAGTCTTATACAAGCAGTAATTTTTGCAAAGGTTTCATCATCAATACCATTATCAAACTGATCGGGATCTATATCGTCAGCACGCTTCAGTCTGGGTACGCTGATGGTATGCGGTCCAACACCATGTACTGCCTCAAGGTGTTCGGCGTGCATTATAAGACCTGCAAATTCGTATCTGTACAATTCAAGTCCGAACAGAACGCCAAGTCCAACGTCATCAATACCGCCCTCCATAGCTCTGTCCATAGCCTCTGTGTGGTACGCATAATTATGCTTCGGGCCGGTCGGATGGAGCTGTTCGTAGCTTTCCTTATGATATGTTTCCTGGAACAGAATATAGGTTCCGATTCCGGCATCCTTGAGTTTACGGTAATTTTCAACTGTAGTTGCGGCAATATTTACATTTACACGACGGATATCGCCATTTTTATGATGTACTGAGTAAATAGTATTGATACATTCGAGGATATATTCAATCGGGTTATTTACCGGGTCCTCACCTGCTTCGATGGCAAGACGCTTGTGTCCCATATCCTGCAATGCGATAACTTCGTTTCGCACTTCCTCTTGAGTGAGCTTTTTACGCGCGATATGCTTGTTTTTAAGATGATATGGGCAGTAAACGCATCCATTTACACAATAATTGGAAAGATAGAGCGGTGCAAAAATAACTATTCTATTGCCATAGAATGCAAGCTTTATCTCCTCGGCGATCTCATATATCTTCTGAATTTTTTCGGGAATATCACACGCAAGCAATACGGAAGCTTCACGGTGAGTCAGTCCCTGACAATGACATCCTGTAGCAGTCTTTTGAGGACGTGCCTTTTCAAGAATTTCATCTATAAGAGCTTCGTTATGCTTATTTGCTTCGGCATATTCGAGTGTCGCACGGATTTCCTCGTCGTTTATAAACTCTTCCGCACGGAGCGATTTAGGATCATAGATTGCCATAATTCTTTCCTTCTTTATTAAAAATAATATTTTGCTTAATTTTATCCGAGATATTATTTATTCATCTCGTGAACCAACAGTAGAATATGCTGTTTTTACGCTTATTCCGTCAAGCTTGCCTATCTTCCCCGAAAGTGCGGATATTATATCCTGTGGAGCATCAAGAGCAATGCTTATTATGTTGATCTTTTTTTCGCGATACGGAATTCCCATTCTGCCTATGATGTATTGTCCGTATTCATGCAAGATGTGATTAAGCACCTCGACTGTATCGCCGTTTTCTACAATGATACTCATGACAGCTACTCTGGTGTTCATGGTTTCCTCCACAAAAAATAAAAATTGCCATCCCGACAGATTTTGACAGGTACGGCAACAAAACCACATTTGTGGCTAAATTCTATATTTACCGCACCTTTCACGCAGAATCTTCTTAATGTCAGGAGCTTTCTATGTGCCTATTATAACATATCGATTCGTTTTTGTAAAGAGAAAAAGCAATGCCAAATTCATTTTTTTTGTTCAAAATATCCAATTTAATATCAAAACTCCCATTTTAAGCAAGCTAAATGCTTTTCTCCTATCAAGTATTTTTTCAACTAACAGCAAAATTTACATTCACACCATTGCATTTAACTATCAAATGAGGTATCATAAAGAAAACTCTATTAGAAAATCCATATGCTAGGAGATATCATGAGCATGACATTTTCAAAATCTATTCCGGAATACTGTGGAGGTAAGCTGAATAACAGCCTTTACAATGCAGGTGGAATGCTTGCCGATGACAGAAACGGTACTACACCGGAAGATTGCCCAATGCAGCTTATCACTGAAACAAACGAAAGCGAATTTGCATCATATATTGAAAATCTGAAAAATTCAGGATTTACTCTCAAATTTTACAATTCAACTCCCTCTCACATTGCAGCACAGCTTTCTTCTGATGATACAACTGTATATACATATTACACACGAGCATTAGGTGAAGTGCGAATTATCGAAGATCGTGCCGGTGTAACTGTTGACGATTTTTCTTATTCCTGCGAAACCGAAAAACCGCTGGATATCGTACAGTACGGACTCTATTACGATAAAAACAATGATTGTACCGCCACCACTGTAAACTGCGGAATGATGTATATTGTTAGACTCGCAGATAACAGCCTCTTCATTATAGATGGCGGTCACAGATATCAATGCTCCGATGAAGCTGTAGCAGGTATGGCAAAATATATGCATCAGCTCACAGAAACAAGCTCTGACGAAAAAATTCGCATAGCAGGTTGGTATTTCACTCACGCACACGGTGATCATATTGCAGCCTGTGTACGACTTCTCAGAACTTATCCCGGAATATTTGATATTGAACGTGTAATGTTTAATTTCCCATCGTTTGCAGTTAAACCGCAGGGCTACGACCACGACACATTCATACTCAAAGATACACTACGCGAATTCTGTCCGAATGTAAAATGCTTAAAGCTTCACACAGGTCAGAAATTCACTCTTGCGAATGCGGAATTTGATGTTCTTTATACTCATGAAGATGCTGTTAATTCCGATGACACGACGATATTCCCATTCCGTGACTTCAACTGCACTTCTTCAATTCTGAAAATGACAAACGCAGGAAAAACTGTCATGTGGCTGGGTGATACAAATGTTGAAACCGAACAGCTTGTATCTAAGACAATACCACAGGAAATGTGGAAATCAGATGTTGTACAAGTAGCTCACCACTGCTTCAATTATCTTTCAACATTATATCCCTTTATAGATGCAAAATATGCATTCATGCCGAACTCATATTTTGGATCACACACACCCGAAAACACTCCTAAACTGGCAGATGTTATCGCACATCTATCTTCATCCGAAAATATCTGGTACGAGGAATACACAACAGCTATCAGACCCTCGAAAAACGGATTTGAAGTTACTCACAAGGAAAACTGCATTGGCGTTGAGCACGACGGAGTTGATCTGTACGGCGTAAAGGCTTAAACAAAAGTTTATAAGGACATCAACATGAATAAAAGCATTAAAGTAACATCTCTGCTGTTAGTTCTCTCGCTGTTGACAACATCGTGTTTACGCTATGTTGACGATTATGAAATTGACGAACAGACCGACACAGAAACAGAAATAATCGTAATTCCCGAAACCGAACCTGAAACTGAACCGGAAATCGTAGAAACCGAGCCTGAGTCTGAGATAATCGAAACTGAACCGGAAATCGAAACTGTCGATACCGAATCAGAAACAAACGCAAGTATGACTCTGCCCGACGACGGTTCCGGAAAGGTATACGGCATTGAGCTTGACAAAGGTTCGATTCACATTACAGAAGGACTTTCTGATATGCCTTGGGTAACTATGTATCCTGCAAATGCAACTGACAAGTCGGAAATTTGGTCATCAAGCGACACAAGCATTGCGACTGTCGATAAATACGGTCGAATCATGGGCGTATCAGCAGGAATTTGTACAGTAACAGTAGCTGCCGGAGCAAGACCTGATTTGAAGGTAGAAATAGAAGTCACAGTACATCCTCGTGAAGATGTGACCGAACCAACATATATAAACGGTATTCTCATTGTAAATAAAACATACGCTTATCCGGCAAATTACAACAGTGGCATTGATCAAAGCGCACAAACTGCACTTGATGCACTAATAGCCGCTGCTTCATTCGAAGGCATTGAGCTATTTGTAAGATCGGGATTCCGTTCGTTTGAAACTCAAACCGAACTCTACAATCGCTATGTTTCCAACGATGGTAAAGAGGCGGCTGACAGATATTCTGCACGACCGGGACATTCTGAGCATCAGACAGGTCTTGCGTTTGATATGAATTCTCTTGATGAAAGCTTTGGCGAAACAAAAGAAGGAATATGGCTTGCAGAACACTGTATGGAATACGGTTTTATCATTCGCTATCCAAAAGATAAAGAGGATCTCACAGGATATATTTATGAGCCTTGGCACATACGCTACCTTGGCACAGATATTGCAAAGGCTGTAGCAGACAGTGGTCTATGCTTGGAAGAATATCTCGAAATAGATTCATGCTACGAATATTAAAATAATCAATACAAAACAAAAAGAGGCTGCTCGCATTTCGGAATTTTACTTCCTTAGTGCAAGCAGCCCAACTTTTTTATTCAGTTTTATACAAAACTACAATTACCTTTTAAGAGAATCACGGATTTCTCTGAGGAGGAGGATTTCTTCGCTGGGTTCGGCAGCTTTAGCTTCTTCTTCAGCTTTTTTAGCTTCTTCTTCAGCCTTCTTTTCTTCGTCTTCCTTCTTCTTGAGAGCATCCTTAACTTTATTCAGTGTTCTTACCATTACAAAAACGCTGAATGCGATAAGCAGGAAATTGATTATTGCCTGAATAAAAGAACCATACATAATAGCTACTTCAGCAGTTTCTTCAGTTGCTTCTGTAAGCACTATCTTATAGTCAGTGAGGTTGATATCACCAAAAAGTTTACCTATAAGCGGATTGATGATGCCACTTACGAGCTGATTGACTATCGCAGTAAATGCTGAACCAACAACTACACCGACTGCCATATCCAAAACATTACCACGTGCTATGAAGGTCTTGAATTCCGTCCAGAACGTGCTTTTCTTCTTGTCTGCCATGATTTCCTCCAAAATTAAACTGTCTTATTTTCTTCGTCTGTGTTCTTTTCGATAATGATCTTTGAGGTATCTATCTTACCATGAATTCGTTCATGATATGCCACATTTGTGCGAATGAGGTGCAGAAGGTGATTATTAACATCTCTACCATCAGCCTGCGCTACAGCGAGCATTTTTTTGTACATATCCTCATCGATACGAACCGAAAAGGTTATTTTATTTTTTTGTGCCATTTGTGCCTCCCGTATATTGGGTGATTGAGTATATTATAGCACAAGTTTTGTCGCATTTCAAGAGATATCGAAGCTTAATCCACACAAAGCTGCTATGAATTAAATGCTTTCGTAAGCGTAACCATACGATTGACTTTAACTTAAAGATATGCTATAATGTGCGTGACTTTATTAAGGTACTTTCTTCACTATAAATTTGAAGTGTGTATCAACTAACTCAAAGGAGGCCAACATGGCAACACCGAATTATCGCCGTACAAAATTCGCCTGTTTTTATGCCTATCTTTCAATGTCATCGGTATTCGTCCTTCCGCCAATACTTTTTACGACATTCCATGAAACATACGGTATTTCTTACACGCTCCTCGGCACGCTTGTACTCATCAATTTCTGTACACAATTAGCAATCGACCTTGTATTCACATTCTTTTCAAAGTATTTCAACATACGAAATACTGTCCGTACAATGCCTCTTTTAACAAGTGTCGGAATACTCCTTTACGCTATCCTTCCTAATATTTTCACCAATCACTCATATCTTGGACTTGCGATAGGTACGTTCATTTTCTCTATTGCAGCAGGACTTTGTGAGGTTCTTCTCAGTCCAACGATAGCTGCTCTTCCCTCTGAACATCCTGACAAGGATATGAGTATGCTGCACGCTCTCTACGGTTGGGGCGTTGTTGGCAGCGTTATTATCAGCTCCGTTTTCTTCGCTATATTCGGTACTGAAAATTGGATGTATCTTGCATTTTTCTTTGCACTTCTCCCGCTTATCGCATCATTTTTGTTCTGGACATCACCAATACCCGATATGGATATCCACTCATCCGAAACAGGTTCAGGCTCACGAAATCGTTTTCTTGTACTGTGTGTAATCTGCATTTTCCTTGGAAGTGCATCCGAAAACTCTATGACAAACTGGATATCAAGCTATATGGAAAGTGCTCTGCAAATTCCAAAGGCAGTTGGCGATATCTTGGGATTGGCAGTATTTGCACTGCTTCTCGCAATGACACGAGTTTTGTACTCGAAATACACACCTAACATTACAAAAACTTTAATGTTCAGCATGATGGGTGCTGTAGTCTGCTATCTTATTGCCGGACTTTCAAGCAATGTAATTATTGCATTTTTAGCGTGCATTTTCACCGGCTTGTTTACAGCAATGCTTTGGCCGGGAACCTTGATATTGATGGAAGAAAAAGTTCCTCATGCCGGAGTTGCGGCATATGCTTTAATGGCTGCCGGCGGTGACTTTGGCGCATCAGTTGCACCACAGCTTCTCGGAATAATCGTCGATAAAGTTTCTGTAAGCAGCTTTGCAACAAATATGAGCATTAGTTCAGGTATGACACCTGAGGAAATCGGAATGAAGATTGGTATGCTCTTTGCCTCAATATTCCCGCTTCTCGGAACACTTTTACTTGTATATATCTGGCGTTCCGGAAAGAATAAAGCAATCAAACAAAAATAAAATATTTACTAAAGCAAAAGGCTGATCGCATTTCGGAATTTTACTTCCTTAGTGCTATCAGCCTCTTATTTTTTTATATCGGCAACTAAATTTTTTCTTTTACTTCAAATTATGTGCGTAATTTTTGCATTTTAACAAAACTCAAACATTTCGTAATCAAATCGCAAACACTGCTAAGGTATAATTCAGTCATCAAATACAGATTACAAAAGAGGTAAAAAAATGAACAACAACGACAAAAACTTTATCGCACAGAAGATCCGCACACAGTATATGGAAAAGCAAACCACTGAGCTTGACGAGCTCCGTGCTCTTGATGCACAGGTAAAGCGACCGGCAAATATTTTCGGTTACGTTTTCGGCTCGATAGGTGCAATTATCATGGGTGCAGGCATGAGCCTTATTATGACTGATATCAGTGAAACCTTAGGAATCGCTGATCCTATGGTACCCGGAATCATCGTCGGAGTAGTCGGTCTGGCTATGGCACTTGCAAATTATCCACTCTACAAAATGATACTCAGCAAGAGAAAAGATGCTTACGCAAGCGAAATTCTCGCACTTAGTGATAAGATAATTTCAAAAAACTAATCCACACTAAATTTAAGCTTACATTAAAGTAATATCGTCGTGAAATAATTATATATTTCAGATATATTCAAATGGTTTACTTAAACTCCACGCAATTCTGACGTCTTACTTCGTCCATAATATCAAGTGTAATATATGTGTTTTCGTGGAACTTATCCGCAGACATTTCTCCGTTTATAATTTTCACGAAATCCGCAACCTCATAGATCATGTTGCAATCATCTCTGTTTGGTACAAGTGTTATTTTTTCCTGACCTCTCATGCACAATTCAACACCATCCATTACAGAGAGCTTTCCGAGCAAAACGACTCCGTCTTCACCGGTAATGACCGATGGATTGTAGGATTCAGTTATTTTTGAATACACAACTTCAGCCTGCATATCACCATAGTCGAGAAATATCGTGCCCATTCCTTCAAAGCCATTATGAAGCTTGATTGATCTTGCGTACACAGATTTTGGCTTTCCAAACAGCATTACACAAACGTGCACAGCATAGCAGCCGATATCCATTATTGCAGCATTACCCAATTCAGGCTTGAATGCATTGAGAACTTCACCTGCTTTGAACTTGTCGTATCTTGAAGAATACTGGCAAAAATCAAAAACTGCACGACGGATAGTTCCTATCTTACCCATAGCTTCTCGTGCTGTTTCTATTGCAGGATCATGTCCCGGACGCATTGCCTCTATAATAACAACATTCTTTTCCTTTGCAAGCTTTGTCAATTCTTCAAATTCATCTCTGCACAATGTCGCAGGTTTTTCAAGAAGGACGTGCTTACCATGGTTAATGGCATTTTTTGCATATTCATAATGCAGAAAATTTGGGCTGGCAATATAAACCGCATCAATATCTGACGACAAAAATTCTTCCATGTCTGTGTAAATCTTGTCGATTCCATGTTTGTCGGCAAATTCAGTGCCTTTTTCCGCTGTTCTGGAATATACTGCATGATTTTCAATTCCATCCGAGAGCTTTACACTGTCGCAGAGCCAATCCGAAACGAAATTTGTACCTATAACTCCAAGTTTAATATTACTCATGATTCTCCTCCATTCTGATGACTGTAAGCATCAGAGCATATACCTAATTATACCATATATTCACAAAGCGTGCAATCATAACGCAAAACTTTAATTTACAAAAAAACAAAAACGGAACAGGGGTATTTCCCATTCCGTTTTTTATTTTTTCTATTATTTGTTGTCGATTGTGACATTGAGGTGGTTGTACGGTATTTCTATCTCGAACTTGTCGAAGGCTTTCTTTACATCCTCCCACATATCGAAATACACAGTCCAATAGTTCGCAGATTCACACCAAATACGAAGCTTGATTGTAACAGCGGATTCACCATGAGCAGCTACAAAAACCTCCGGTGCAGGCTCTTTTAAGATAAGGTCGTTCATAGAGGAGGTTGCAAGAAGAACCTTACGAACGAGATCAATATCGGTGTCATAAGCCACATTGAAATCGAAATCGATACGACGAGTTTTTTCAGTAGAAAGGTTATTGATAGTGGAATTTGCAAGAGTAGAATTAGGTACTGCAATATCCTGATTATCGCCTGTTGTGATTCTTGTGTAGTAAATTCCAATTTCAGTGACAACTCCGCTGACATCGCCGGCAATGATAAAGTCTCCTACATGGAACGGCTTGCAGAACATAATGATAATACCACTTGCGATATTTGAAAGTCCGCCTTGAAGTGCAAGACCTATTGCCAAGCCACACGAGCCAAGTACAGCTACAACAGAAGATTCAGGTACACCAAGTACAATCACAGCTGTCAATACAACAATAAGCTTCAATCCGATTCCGACAAAATTAGTTACAAAATTTTGTACATTTATGTCTGCCTTCTGAAATAACTTAGTTTTGGTAACAGCCTTTGTCAATGCTTTAACAACAGCAAAACCAACTGCAATTATCAGCAATGCCAAAATCAGGTTCAGCACAAACGGAACAACATAAGCGTTCACAAAGCTGGAAATCCACACCATATCCATAATATACTCCTTAAAAATAAGATAACGCATTTATTATACTATATGGATGCAGGAAATTCAACCTGATTTTCGAGAAATTTGTGAAACTTCTATTAAGCAAAGTATACTGAATTACTTTGAGTTTTTGCGCAATTCAACTCGTCTTATCTTACCGCTGATAGTCTTAGGAAGTTCGGGCAAAAATTCAACGATTCTGGGATACTTATACGGTGCGGTATGCTCCTTAACGTAATTCTGTATCTCCTTGACCAATTCGGGTGAGCCTTCCTTACCGGGAACAAGCACAATAGATGCCTTTACGACCTGTCCGCGGATTTCATCAGGTGCAGCTGTAATAGCACATTCCAAAACATACGGAAGTTCCATGATAACAGATTCGATTTCAAAGGGACCTATGCGATAGCCCGATGACTTAATAACATCATCAACTCGTCCGACATACCAGAAATATCCATCTTCATCACGCCATGCGGTATCGCAGGTATGATAGTAACCGTCATGCCAAGCCTCTTTTGTAGCTTCTTCATTACCATAATAACCACTGAACAAACCGGCAGGAACACCGTTTTTAGTGCTGATAACGATTTCACCTGTTTCACCGACTTCGCAGGATTTTCCGTCAGGTGTAAGAATATCTACATCGTAAAGTGGTGATGGATGTCCCATGGAGCCCGGCTTAGGTGTATCACCGACAAAGTTACCTATTACAAGTGTTGTTTCTGTCTGACCAAAGCCTTCCATAAGCGACAAGCCTGTGTACTCCTTAAACTTGTAGAATACCTCAGGGTTGAGTGCTTCACCTGCTATTGTAGCGTGCTTAAGAGATGAGAGATCGTAATTTTCGATACCGGCCTTTATGAAGAAACGGAACATTGTAGGCGGTGCACAGAATGTTGTAATCTGATATTTAGCGAACAGCGGAAGGAGATCAGCCGCATCGAATTTTTCAAAATCATATGCAAAAACACATCCTTCGCACAGCCACTGACCATAGAGCTTACCCCAAAGAGCTTTTCCCCAGCCTGTATCGGAAATTGTAAAATGGATACCGTTCGGATCAGCATTGTGCCAATATCTGGCAGTGATATAGTGACCGAGCGCATATCTGTAGCTCTGAGTAGCGAGCTTAGGATAGCCTGTTGTACCACTTGTGAACATCATATACATGATATCTTCACCACATGGAGTATTTTCACGACGTTCAAATACAGGAGAGAAGCTCATAAATTCGTCATTGAACGAATGCCAGTTATCCTTATGACCATTGACAATGATCTTTGTGATATCCTGCGGAACGAGCTTTTCTGCAAGTTCAGCCTGATGAGCTGTATCTCCATCCGCTGTACAAATGATAGCGGTTACATTTGCTGCTTTATAGCGATATTCAAAATCATGTTCAACGAGCATATGTGTTGCAGGAATAGCAACCGCACCAAGCTTATGCAGACCCATCATAGCTACCCAGAACTGCCAATGTCTTTTGAGAACGATCATTACCTTATCGCCTGTACTGATTCCGAGAGATTCAAAATAGTTAGCGGCACGGCTTGACAATTCGGAGATATCCTTAAATGATAAGCGAGTTTCTTTCTTATTAACATCAAGATGAAGAAGTGCAGTCTTATCAGGAGTTTTAGCGGCAATAGCATCTACTGTATCGAATGCAAAATTATATTTGTCTTCGTTATGGAATTTGATTTCCTTAAGCTTGCCGTTTTCCTCGATACATTCGATGAATCGCATAGCAACCGGATCCTCGGGAAGCGGTGCAAGCTTGTCTTGAACAGTCGGCTCAACTTTTTCTTCTTCCTGTTCGGGATAATCATAAGCTGCTCCGCCTGCTGAAATTACGATAGCGAGAATATCACAGTCTGCACCGTCGTATGCGATCATACCGTGTGGCTTTGAGCTGTCATAATAAATCGAGTCACCGGGTTCAAGAATTTCTGTATGTCCATCAATAACTACTTTAAGCTTACCTGATAGGATATAGTCGTATTCCTGACCTTCATGTCTGCTGAGCTTGATAGGCTGATTCTGTTCTTCTTCGGAATACTTTACAGTTACATGGAACGGTTCAGCGATCTTATTTTTGAAAAGCGGTGCAAGGTTATTGTAGCGGAAGCCTTTACGACGCGCAATAGGAAGACCGCCTCCGGCTCTTACAATACCGTATTCAGCAAGAGTTGGGCTGGAACCTTTGAGAAGGTCAGTGGTGTCAACGCCAAGACGAGCCGCGCACTTATAAATAAAACTGAAAGAAAAGTCGGCTTCACCTGCTTCAAGCTCACGATAAGCTTCCAGGGTAACACCTGTACAAGATGCCATTTCTTCTTCGGAAATTTCGCAAATCAAACGAGATTCACGAATTCTGTCCGCAACTTCTTTAAGGATTTTTTCCATAATGTATAGCCTTTCTGATATATTTTTCGTGTTTTGATATGTAAAAAAACAAAAAAGTCCGTCTCATTTTGAGACGAACTTGTGATTTTCAAATTCGCGGTACCACTCAAATTGCATATTACTATGCCACTCTGCGGACTCAAGCAAGTCCTGTGCCATCACGCAGCACCAGCGGGGAACCATTACTCAGCGTGAATTTACAGACAAAACACACTTTTCCTTTCCCGACTCGGAAGTGATTGGATATCTGTCTACCGTGCTCGCATTCCACCCGCGCGAACTCTCTGTAGCGGTGCATGACCGAAATCCGTCTTCGTCACAGTCTTTAGTTACCGTATAGGTTGTTTAATTTTCGTTATTATACCACAGTTAGCAGTCGTTTGTCAAGAATATTTTCTCAAAAATCTGCATAAAATTCAAAACTTACCCATTTTTGTGCTGAATTTTATGCAAATTTTTCAATTATTATTGAAATAACTGTATATTTGTGCTATACTGACTACAAGTTAATATTCACAAATCACAGGAGAAGATCACATGAAATACAAAACCGAATTGCATTGTCACAGCAAAGATGCCAGCGGATGTGCACATGAATCTGCTGAAGGTATCGTCGAGAAGTATAAAAAATACGGCTACACCACTATTTGTCTGACGAACCACTTCACTCCATTCCCGGACATGGAGAATCCTGAAAAATGGGCTGCTAATGTTGAGCACAAGTATGCAGCTTACGAAAAGCTCAAAGCTCTTGCGGGAGATGATCTGAATATACTTTTCGGACTTGAATTCAGATTCGTACAGAATTCAAACGACTATCTTGTTTTCGGATTTGACAAAGATTATCTCATAAATCATGGTTGTGATATTCTGAAAATGGGAGTTCACAGATTCACCGAAATGGCACGTCAAGACGGTATCATAACGATTCAAGCGCACCCGTTCCGCTATGGTATGACTACAACACCGCCGGATCATGTAGACGGTATCGAAATTTTCAATGGTCATCCGGGACATAATTCTAACAACGACATTGCTGAAGCATGGGCAAAGAAATACGGCAAGATTATTACTTCCGGCACCGATCACCACGACCCACATCACATTCCCGACGGTGGTATTATTACCGATGTACCGATAACCAGCGTTGAGCAGTTTGTAAATATTCTCAAGTCCGGTGAATACGAGCTTTACAGAGATTTCACCTTCGGTAAGGGAAACAGCGAATTATAATTTATCACAAGCCATTATCAATCCCACGCAACAGGAGAATATTATGAAACAAATCACATTAGGTAGCACGGGAATTACTGTTCATCAAAATGCTTTCGGTGCACTTCCGATTCAGCGAGATGACACCGCTACAGCTGTAAAGCTACTTAGAAAAGCTTATGATGGAGGCATGACATTTTTCGACACAGCACGAGCTTACTCTGACAGTGAAGAAAAAATCGGAATTGCCCTCTCGGATGTAAGAAAAAATATTTTTATAGCCACAAAAACCGGTGCTCAAACTCCGGATGAAATGAAGAAGCATATCGAAACCTCGCTATCTCTTCTTAAGACTGACTATATCGATATATATCAGTTCCACTGTGCAAATCAATGCTACGCACCCGATGACGGAACAGGAATGTATGAAACAATGCTCGATTTCAAGCGACAGGGGCTGATTCGTCACATTGGTATTACCTGCCATAAAATCGGTGTTGCCGAGGATTGTGTTAAGTCCGGATTATATGAAACAATGCAGTTCCCTTTCAGTTACATTTCCGGAAATCGCGAAATCGCTCTTGTAAATCTCTGTCGTGAAAACAACATGGGATTTATCGCAATGAAAGGACTTGCAGGTGGTCTTATAACAAATTCTCGCACTGCAATGGCTTTTATGACTCAATTCGACAATGTTGTGCCGATTTGGGGAATTCAGCGTGAAAATGAACTCGATGAGTGGCTCTCTTACATGAATGAAACTCCTGAGCTTGACGCTGAGATGCTTTCTCTGATCGAACAGGACAAGAATGAGCTTGGAATTGACTTCTGTAGAGGCTGCGGATATTGTATGCCATGTCCTAAGAACATCATCATAAACCAATGTGCAAGAATGTCTCTCATGCTCAGACGTGCACCGTCCCAAAGCTGGCTCTCGGATTATTGGCAGGCTGAAATGCAACGTACAACAGAATGTATGAACTGCGGTGCGTGTATGAAAAAATGTCCATATGAGCTTAACACGCCTGCATTACTCAAAAAGAATTACGAAGATTATCAAAAAGTCCTTGCGCATGAAGTAAGCGTGATGTAAAATTCAAAAAAGGCTGCCCGCATTTCGGAAATTTCCTAATGAATGCGAGCAGCCTCTTTTTTATTACTGTTTTTTATCAGTTGTGAGATTCGTAGTTCTTATTAATAACTTCGATTGTCTTATTAAGAACCTTTTCTCTTCTTTTTGCTTCAGAAACGATATCACGAGTATCGTTATAGAACATCTTAGTGATGAAACCGTCACGGATATCACCGCAGAAGTAGGAGTCACCAAGGTCGAGAAGTGCGGTATCGAAAATAAGGTCAACCATATCAGCAGATTCTTCGTCACGAGCATACTTACCCTTGAGCGCAATATCCTTGTATGTAGGAAGTACGGAATTGAAGGATTCGCAGGTAATTGCTTCGAGAATAATGGAAGAACGCTCAACATCAGGAGTAGATGTAGGAACAACAGAAGTATCAAACATAGAAACACGGCTGATATATTCTGCCTGGTTTTCATCCCACTTCGGGAAAGGAAGAATACCGAATTCGCTTTCCATATCACGCATAGTGTCGATCCAATAGAAAATAGTACCGAGGAACAGACCCTGGTTATTACGGAACATATTGTGATATGTAGTACCTTCGTTGGATTCGTCGTTTGTCAAATACCATGCGTTATTGTCGTTACAAATTGCAAAGATCTTTGTAAATACGTCAACAAAGTGTTCATCTTTGGATATCTTTACTACAGGATAGTTATTTTCATCCTTCTGAACGTAAAGTGCGCCACCTGCCTGGATAAATGAGCAATGAGTATACTTAGAGGAACCGAGAAGACCCCATGTATCGCTTGCATCGTACACACCGTCACCGTTTGCATCATTGGTAACCTGGCCTGCCATTTCGCCGAACTTATCGAATGTCCACTTGCCTTCTCTTACGAGAGTATATGGATCTTCAAGGCCGTTATTCTTAAGAAGCTCCTTATTGAAAAGAAGTACGTTGAGGTAGTCGATAACAACAAGGTTAGCTGAACCGATAGCTACATAGTTACGATCACCGAATGCGATAGAATGAGTCAGATCTGCATCCCAATAAGGCATATCGAGCTTGATATGTTCGAGAGTGTCGATATCAATACAATAATTTCTCTGAGCCATGTTGTTCGCCTGAGTACAACGAACATTCATGAGAGAATAAGTCTGGTCACCGGCAGTAACAAGAGTAGTAGGATCACCTTCGTTAGAGTAAACCTGTTCTGTGAGATTTACATCGAAGCGTTCTTCGATCATTGAATTTCTGTAGTAAATAGCGTCATTGAGTGCTTCTGCGTTCAGTTCTTCAACAAGGAACTGATAGTGAGTTGTGTTGGTACGGCTGAAAATATTATAGTCAGCTCCGTTGTATTTAACTTCGGGAAGACCATCATCAATTTTCTCTACGGTATCTGCGGATGCATCAACATCAACAACAGATTCGTCAGCTACAGAACCATTTGTTTCTGTAGGAGTGTTTTTTGTTTCGTCTTCATTGACTCCGGATTCGGAGCAAGCAACTATAGACGGTGCAAGCATTGCACAGAGCAAAAGAAGGGAAATTACCTTTTTCATTTTTGCCTCCAATTTATTTAATGACTAAAAATATGGTGGGTACATTATAGCACAAAAACTTAAATATTTCAACTACTAAAATAAAATTTGCGATAATAATCTTGAATTATTTACATTTCAACATCTATTCACATTGCTTTTAGATTTTATTCGCTTTCAGCTGATGAAACACGATTTCCCCATTTATCCGTAAGAAATGCACGATCATCTTTTGACTTATGCCAAACTCTGCTGTCCTCCCAGATAAAATCACATTCACCGTTATATCCTGCACAAGCCACTACAATCGAGTCACCTGCCGATATAACAGCTCCATCGGGAAATCTAAACAATTCTTTTCCTGTTTCCGAAGTAATGTACCATCCGGAAATATCAACGTCTGTTTTTTCTTCATTTTTGATTTCAACAGTTTGATCTTCCTTTGAAACAGACAAAATACGCACATCCTTTGGATTTTCCGCTGTTTTAAGTTCATTCACTTCTATTTTGCCGGTGTTTTTGACCTTGACTAATATTCCAAGCTCAGATTCATCTGTCACATAAACCTTTGCACCATGCTCGCCAAGCCCATCAATGATACTGTCATGTGCACTGTCAGCATCCTCATCTCTGTCTGTCGATATTACTGCTACCTGCGGAGTTGTCGCTTCTATAAATTTTACCGAAGTTGCATCTTTTCTCCCGTGATATCCAACCTTCAGAATATCGCAATCAAGTGGCATTTCATTATAGATAAGCGAGGTTTCCTCATTATATTTCATATCGCCTGTAAATAACGCTGTGATTCCGTTGACATTTAACCTAAGCACAAGAGAATTTTCGTTATCATCGGGATTATAACGAATAGGCCCCATAACCTCAAACCAAACACCGTCAGAAATCTCCACAACTGCCCCAGGGTCGAGTGCAATTCTCTCGGTTTCACCGATAATACTGTCAACAGTTTCCCATTCTGCTGATATTGACGACGTATATACAGTTTCGACAGGATATTCCTGTGCTATAGTTTCATATCCGCCAACATGGTCTTTATCTGAATGAGTAAAGTATACTGCATCAAGCTTTTCCACAGCCATCATCTCAAGAGCCGGCAGAACAGTAGCAGGAGAAGCGGAAGTTCCTGTATCAATAAGTGCAGTATAGCTATCCACCATGACAAGAATACAGTCAGCTTTACCTGCATTTGTAAACAGTATCTGTACATCATGCTCTCCTGACGGTTGAATTGTCATGTAATCCTGCAATATTTCACGGTCTTCTCTCCCCTTCGCTACTTCAACTTGAACGGAAGCTTTTGATTCCTCTGTTTCAGTGGAAGTATTATTACATCCTGTAAGCAACAAAGCCGCTAATACTATCAGCAATATTTTTTTCAATATTTTTCTCCCTTCAAGTATTGAATCCGTATACTTTACAATTCCGACATTCTGTCATATTACGCTTTTCCGCTTAGTCTTGCGAATCTTGCAATGATTTCAGCCGCATCAGCTCTTGACGATGCTTCTCTCGGGAAAAGCAGTCCGACATTATCTATCAATTTATTGTCAACGCAATACGCTACGCTGTCAACTGCCCATGCTGAAATATATGCACGATCTTCAAACAACACAAATGTATCAGAAGAATCGCCATCACCGTAATTTTGACTTTTTCCAAGCTGAGCAACTATTTTTATCATTTGTTCATGCGTTATCTCACCAAGAGGATCAAAGCGATTTGCACCAACACCGTTGACCAGCCCTTCCTCAGCTGCCCATTCTACATACGGAGTATACCACTGTCCCTCGTCTACATCATCAAACATAACTTCTGTATAATTTTCGCTCTTCACATTACACAAACGTCCCAAAACCGTTACGAACATTGCTCTTGTAAGAGGTGCGTTTGGTGCAAATTTGGTTGAAGACACGCCGTTGAACAATCCTTTATCATATACAAATCTGACCGATGTATAATAGCTTGACAAACGTGATACGTCATTAAACGGAAATACTCTGCTGAGGTTATCGAAAGTGAAATCAGTTATCGCAAATGTGTCGATCCTACGTTTATCACTGTCCTGCGTAAGATCCGGTGCATCTGCAATCAAATATTCGAGAGTATTTTTGTAAACTCGTGAGCCAAATATTCGTTCACCTTGCTCAGATGTAAGATAAGTGTTCATGTTACCTGTTCTCGGAGAATAAATAATGACTTCAAACGGAGTATTTATCAGTATATGCTCAAGCATTTGCGAAACACCTGAAAAAATCCCTACCCAATATCTCTCTTTTTCACCTTCAACATACCATTTATCATCAAAAATAAACACATTTGACCTATATCCACCTGATATATCAGATACAGCCAACGTATTTTTTACGCTGTCTATGTAGTACCAAGAACCATTCACATACACCATTCTCGATGACACATTACTCCATATAGTATCGGTATATGTTGAAGATGAGCACTTTATCGAGCTTTCCCAACCATAGTGAGGTTCACCGGTCTTTGTAATCATTCTATCGTCAAGCAAAAAATTCTCGTGCATGACACGTCCCATTCTATCCGGAGAAGGGTCATCGTAAACCAGATCAACATGGTACCAATTTCCATTTATCTCAACAAGATTCCATGCATGGTTCATTTCCTCTGACGTGACCATAACAGCGTTTATGCCAAGCTCACGCAATACTGCGATATATGCAAGAGAATACGCCTGACAAACACCCTTACGCTCTGTAAATAGCGAATACGCATCAAAAAAACGTCCATCGTTATCATACTCAAACGCATCTATCATATAGTCATGTACCCACAGTGCTTTTTCAACCTCTGACATTTTTGAGTCTACCAGTGAAACTATATATGCAAGCTCATTTTCATAGTTTATCTTAGCATTTTCCAGCTGTTCACCGCTCAATTTATAGTTAAAGCGCACTTCAGTAACGATTTTTGTAAATGCTTCATCTCGATAGTAATATGTTATTTTGTTTTCAAGATAGAAAAATTCAGGCACTGACGTTAGAATATCACTGAAAATATTCAAAATATCATCTGTTCTGATACCATATTCAAGCATTTCGACACTGTCGTCGCCCCTTGCGATAGCTTCATACATGGCATTGAACGCTTCGTCGTAGTGACTTATCGAATCACGATACGGAGATGCTGTATATGTTATCGCAGACACTGATGTTGCCATCATAACTGCAATTACAACGGTTAGTATTATCAAATATATTTTTTTCATCAATTTAATTATAATTCACAGCAGTTGAGCTGATACATTTATTTTAGTACGACATTTTCACTTTAATACGCGAAAGTAGTGAATTATATATGGATTTTATATTTATCAAATTTGAATAAACGGATAAAAAAGTCGAATAGCCGAACATAAAAGCTCGGCTAAGGTTATATTTTTTATTAGATAAATTTATCTATCAGCGAGTGCATATCCTTCATAAGCTGTTCAAGTCCGACTGTACTTCCACATTCAAATGCAAGCCAACCATTATAGCCTGTTTCCTGAATTGCGCTGAAAATATTGCTGTAATTCAGCTCTCCTGTGCCAGGCTGCTTTCTTCCCGGATTATCGGCAATATGGAAATGTCCGATAAGATCGATATTTTCCTTAATATTGCGAATAACATTACCCTCTGTTATCTGCTGATGATAGATATCAAACAATATTTTACAATTCGGACTGTCAACTGCCTTTATGATTTTTGCGGCATCCTCTGTTGTTCTGAGGAAATGGCCCTTATGGTCAACAAGAACATTGAGTGGTTCAACAACTATCATTACACCCTCGTTCTCTGCGATATTTGAAAGCTCCTTCAGCGTTCCTATACAGATATCGAACTGTTTTTCTCTTGAAATATCAGCTCTTTCATTTCCTGTTGTTGCGATAATATTTGGAACTCCAAGAGCCTTTGCGGCCGCTACAGCTTCTCTGAATGATTCAACGAACGCTTTTCGTGAGTCTTCCCAAACCATTCCGTGTCCCCAGGATATGAGCTTCTTATTTTCATCATTTGATGATTCAATAACGATAGCTGTAGAGGTAACTCCATACTCATCGAGTGTTGCTTTTGCTTTATCAAAATCGAGTCCGAGGAAACCGAGCTGTTCAACACCTTTGAAACCGTTCTTTGCGCCGGCTATATTTCTCTCGTACCAATCACCTGCGAACCATCCGCCTGCTGCCGAAAATTTCATATATATTGCCTGCCTTTCATAAAATAGTCCATATATCTATCGTAATTTTACAGTAAAACAGTGTGTTTGTCAAGGCGATTTTGTGAAAAATATCCTCTTTATTTATATCTATAAAATACTTTTTTCACTTGAAAAAGCTTGCCGTCCGTGGTATAATATAATGATATGTTTTTTGCCTTTCATTACCGATTGACATTTGTACCTTTGTGAAGTATAATTTTTTTATACCACCGAAAGGCAGAACAAATAATGTCCGATAAAAAATTTGCTTATTTTTTCAGGCAAGTCTCACAGGGAGTTTTGACGCTCCTACTCGGCGTGAGCATTGCACTGTTTTATAAAATTTCTAATATAACAGCGTCAGAAGCACTACATACATATCATTCATTTCCATATATGCTTGAGCATATTCTTGTCGGATTAGTGCTTTATCTCGCATTTTCTCTCATCATCATAAAAATTCACCTATCAAAATTGCATGATAGAAGTTAATCCTGCAAAAAATAAACGGAGACTGAATATGACCGAACTCATAGAAACCTTCGTAGAAACGACAGAAAAATACCGCAAGCTTCTCTTAGAGCGTGGCTGTGTTATCGTCGGATATTCCGGTGGTGCAGATTCGTCATGTCTGCTCCGTTTGATGTACGATTTTTGCCAAAAGTACAGCATACGTTTGATCGCCGCTCATGTTAATCACGGAATACGCGGAGATGAAGCTGACGCTGACGAGAATTTCTGCAGAAACGTCTGCGATTCACTTGGGGTAGAATTCAGATCAATTAAAATCGATGTTCCTGCTCTGGCTGAAAGTGAAAAAATCGGTTTAGAAGATGCCGCACGTCGTGTAAGATATGCCTTTTTCGATAAAATTTCGGAGGAAGCAACCGGTTCAGCGTATAATGCAATTATTTGCACCGCACATAACGCAGACGACAATCTTGAAACTGTAATTTTCAATCTCCTTCGAGGTAGCGGGCTTCACGGTCTTGGCGGGATCGATCCTTTGCGTGACGGACGCTATTTCAGACCTTTACTTTATGTAAGCGGTACAGATATACGAAATTGGTGTAACGAAAACGGTGTTGAATATCGCATAGATTCGACAAACTCAGATACAAACTACACCAGAAATCACATCAGACACAATATTGTACCTGAACTTGCGAAAATCTGCGATGACCCTACTGCATCTATATCACGAATGACTGCACTTGTGCGCACTGATGACGACTATATATCAAACATAGCAGAGCAACAAATACAAAGTGGGGACACTTCTATTTCGCTGAAAAAGCTTAATTCACTGCATACTGCGATATCTTCACGAGTTCTGCGTAAGCTATATGATAATGCTAAGGATTCAACTGCAACTATCGAAGAAAAACATATTCGTGAAATACTGCGACTTATCGGTGAGAACAAAACATCAGCAGAGCTGTCACTTCCCGGAAAAATGCGTTACAAGCAGGACAGATATAATGCGTGGTTTGAATTTGATGAAGTGCGTCGTGGAATCACCAAGACGGAGAAAATCAAGTCAACAAAAGCTTTGTTCAGCTATCCTTTAGATGGTGATTTTTTTCACAATGATCTGTATTCGATACATTTTTCACACACAAAACACAATCATCACATCACAAACTATAATATAGATGAAAATATTTACAAATTATCAATACTCACGACGTTGAGATTTGATAAAATAAAGGGTGTACTGCGGATAAGGTATAAAAATAATGGGGATGTTTGCTTCTATAGCGGACACACTCATAAATTAAAGCGAATGTTCAGCGATAAAAAGCTGACTGAGCGTGAAAAAGAGCTTTATCCGATACTTTACGATGATGACGGCGTGATCTGGGTTCCGGGCTATCCTCCGCGTGACGGGATGGATTTTTCCGAAAACGGTAACGCACTGTACATCACCTTTTCGACAAACGAAAGTATATTAAAGTAAATTTAAGCATTATTGCAGCACAACAACGAAGCATTTAAGCTTTATTGGCTACATCTGCTTTTTTTACTACTTACTACCATATCTTTTGGAGGAAATAATGAAGAACGGTTTTAAAATAGCGATTTTCTATATCGTTCTCATAGGCATCATCCTGATCGCAACGGCTTCTCTTTGGGATTCTCTCCCTCAGGAAACTCTCGTTTACAGCGACATTGTTGACCTTTTCAAAAATGAAGATGTCAAGCAGTTTGAAGTCGATGAGGAAAACAACCTTACAATGATCGTCAGAGTCACGCTACAAGACGGCACTGAAGGCGAAACGCTGGTAACATATCAGCTACGAAGTCTTGATCTGTTTATAAGCGACCTTGGCGAGCTTATCGAAGCACAGCACTCAAGCGGAATCATCACGGCATACGATTATCCACCGCCGTACAATATACCATGGTGGGTATCGCTTATACCTTATGTTGTCGTGATAGTTCTTCTTATCGCTATGTGGATGTTCGTAATGAATCAGGCTACAGGCGGTAAGGGTTCAAAAATCAACTCTGTAGGACGTTCAAAAGCAAAACTCGTCACAGCCGACAAAGCAAAGGTTTTCTTCAAGGATGTTGCCGGAGCTGACGAAGAAAAGGCTGAACTCGAAGAAATCGTAGAATTCCTGCGTAACCCGGAATATTTCACTAAGCTTGGTGCAAAAATTCCTCACGGTGTTCTTCTTGTAGGCCCTCCCGGAACAGGTAAAACACTCATTGCTAAAGCTGTTGCAGGCGAAGCAGGTGTTCCTTTCTACTCTATCTCCGGTTCCGATTTCGTCGAAATGTACGTCGGTGTCGGTGCCTCGAGAGTTCGTGACCTTTTTGATACCGCAAAGAAAAATCCCGCTGCTATCATTTTCATAGACGAAATTGATGCTGTAGGTCGTCACAGAGGTGCAGGTCTTGGCGGTGGACACGATGAACGTGAACAGACACTTAACCAGATCCTCGTTGAAATGGATGGTTTCGGCTCATCTGACGGTATTATTGTTATGGCTGCAACAAACCGTCCCGATATTCTCGACCCCGCACTTCTCCGTCCGGGTAGATTCGACCGTCAAATCACAATGAACGCTCCCGATGTCAAGGGACGTGAAGATATTCTCAAGGTTCACGCAAAGAACAAACCCTTTGAGGCTGATGTTGACCTTTCTGTGATTGCAAAAACCACAGTCGGATTTACAGGTGCAGAGCTTGCTAATCTTCTTAACGAAGCTGCACTTCTTGCGGCACGAAAAGGCAAGCACCTTATCGGCATGAACGATCTCGAAGAAGCTATGATCAAGGTTATCGTAGGTCCTGCAAAGAAATCCAGAGTTATCAGTGAAGCCGAAAAGAAGCTTACAGCATATCATGAAGCAGGTCATGCTATAACTACTTGGGTACGTCAGCCCGATGACCCTGTTCACCAGATATCTATAATCCCCAGCGGTCGTGCAGGTGGCTACACTCTATCATTCCCGAAGGAAGATAAGTCATATATGTCACGCAGTATGATGGAATCTGAGATTGTAACACTTCTCGGCGGTCGTGTGGCAGAAGCACTCATCCTTGGCGATATTTCAACAGGTGCATCCAACGATATTCAGCGTGCTTCCTCAATCGCCCGTCAGATGGTCACAAAATACGGTATGTCCGAAAAGCTCGGTCCTATTCTCTACGGCAGCGAATCCTCAAGCGATGAAGTATTCCTCGGTCGTGATTTTAATCAGACTAAAAACTATTCCGAAGAAACTGCATCTATTATCGACAGCGAAGTTAAATCTATCGTTGAAAAAGCATACAGCGAAGCAATGGATATCCTTCGTGAAAACGTTGACAGATTGCATTTCGTTGCAGCTTACCTCATGAAGAATGAGATTATGGAAGAAGAACAGTTTGTACGCGCAATGAGCGAACCCGATATCACCATCGAGGATCTCGAAGAAATGGTTGCTGAAAAGCGTCGTAAATCTCGTGAAGAAAATGAAGCTCATGCACGTCACGTTGCAGAACTTGAAAGACAGCGTGAAGAAGAACGTGCTCGTGAAGCAAAAAAAGATGAAAACAGCTTCACACAGATCATGATGCCTGATTTTTCACCGATGAAGAATGAAGATTCGCACGACGATATGCCGGACGAAAATCCAAATTCAAGCGATTCCGTTGACGACGACGATACAAACGATACTAACGACACTAACGACACTAACGATAGCGAAAATTAAATCGAAAAAAGCATCATTCGACGTAAAAATCGAACGATGCTTTTTTTATTACTCAAGCTTTCTTATAACTTTTTTAGAAAATTCATAACTCAGCGGAACTTTTTCCCATTTTTCGTCGTCTAATATACAAACCAATTCGGAGGTGCAACATGAAAAAACTCATTTTAACCGCTGCACTGTCTCTGCTCCTCCTTGCAGGGTGCATGACTGCGGATGTCACAAGCGCCATAAACAATATGCAGAACGAAACACAAGCCATTCTTGAAGAAACCAAAGCCCGAGCAGAAGAAACACTGAAAATCGACGAAAATCTACCGAATGAAATTTCTGCCGGCTGTAAATACGATTTTTGTAAGTGAATTTTACTGATTTAATAGAAAAAGGCTACCCGCACTAAGGAAGTAATTTCCAAAAATGCGAGTAGCCTTTTGTTTAATTTTCAGCAAGCAAAGCTGTTTTTATTTTCTCTTTACCGCAGCAGCGTACCAGCCATTTTCGTATCTCTCGTCCTCAACCTTATATCCGGCTTTGTCAAGTGCCTCGAGAACTTCATTTGCCCTTTCAGCAATAATGCCTGAAACGATGAATACGCCATTTTCAGCCAAATATTCACCTACATCAGGAGCAAGACGGATGATAATATCAGCAACGATATTGGCAACAACTACCTGATATCCGCCATCAACCTTCGGAGTCTGCTTCAGAAGATCGGAAACAGCACAAGTTACGTTCGGAGTATCATTAAGTTCTGTATTTTCTTTTGCAACACGAACCGCCACAGGGTCGATATCACAGGCAAAGCAATCACCTGCGCCAAGCTTTGCGGCAGCTATTGCAAGAATACCAGAGCCACATCCTACGTCGAGAACAGTACATCCGTCTGTCGTATAGGTTTCTACAAAGCCTGCACAAAGACGTGTTGTCTCATGTGTACCGGTACCAAATGCCATACCGGGATCCATAAGCACGACGATTTCTTCGTCTGAGGGTTCATATGTTTCCCAAACAGGAACAATAACGAGTTTTTTACCCGTTTTTATTGGCTTATAATACTGCTTCCAAGAATCTGCCCAGTCTTCTTCTCTCACGCCTTCGTGAACAAGTTCATATTCAATACCGATATCATCGAGTCTCTGCTTAATAAACAGTTCACTTTCAGCAGGAGATTTTATTGTAGGTATGAATACAGAAACCGCAGCTTTTGTTCTGTCAGCTTCAAGGATAGATTCATCAATAAGGTCTCCATATACCCCGTCAAGGATTGTATCTACGTCAGAAAAATCCTCGATCATCAGTCCGTTGTCGACCATGGACATCACGCTCGATACCGTGTCGACATCTCTTGAATTGCATTTTACCTTGATCTGTACCCAGCTCTTGTTATCGTCCATCATTACTCCGTTCCACTGCTTAATGCAGCTTATTTAACATTTCAATTATTATAGCTTAATATTTTCGCAAACCGTCAGTCTTTCTTTCTGAACAGTTTAGAGAAGCTTGATCTCTTCTGATAATTCTTTTCACCACAGGATTCTGCAAATTTACGCAACAGTTCCTTCTGTTCGCCATTCAAATTCTTCGGTACTTCCACGTTAACGGTGATATACAAATTACCACGAATCTTTGAATTAACTCTTGTTACGCCTTTATTTCTCAGTGTAAATACAGTACCTGTCTGTGTACCTTCGGGAATTGTAAATTTCTGTGAACCTTCGAGTGTGGGGATATCGATTTCTGCACCCAATGTAGCTTCTGTATAGGTTATCGGCACTTCGCAGTAAAGATCATCACCGTCACGCTCAAATACAGAATGAGGACGAACACTGATTATAATATTAAGGTCGCCCGCCATACCGCCATTCATGCCGTCAGAGCCCTGATATCTAAGTCCGATCTGCTGACCATCATCGATACCTGCGGGAATATTAACTTCGAGCTTTTTGGAAACACGAACAAATCCCGTACCCTTACAGTGATCACACTTCTTTTCGATCAGCTTACCTGTACCACGACACGCATCACAAGCCTTCGAGGTCTGCATTACGCCGAATGCTGTACGTTGCTGAACTCGAACCTGACCTGTACCTCTACAGGTAGGACAGGTTTTAGGCGATGTACCCTTTGCAGCACCTGAACCTGAGCATTCTTCACATTGCTGAACTTTATTGTATGTGATTTCTTTTTTGCAGCCAAATACCGCTTCTTCAAATGTCAATGTAAGACGAACATTGATATTATCGCCACGAATCGGGCCATTTCTTCTTGAAGCACCGGAGCTTCCTCCAAAGAATGACGAGAATATATCATTTATATCGAATCCGCCAAAATCACCGAAGCCACCAAAGCCTGAACCTCCCATACCTGACGAAGGATCAAATGCGGCATGACCGTACTGATCATATTTTTGACGCTTATCAGGGTCAGAAAGGACATCATAAGCTTCATTGACTTCCTTAAAGTTTGCTTCTGCTTCTTTATCGCCGGGATTGAGGTCGGGGTGATACTTCTTAGCGAGTGATCTATACGCTTTTTTTATCGCTGCGTCATCTGCGCCCTTCTCAACGCCCAGCACTTCATAATAATCTCTTTTTGTATCTGCCATGGAATCAATCTCCAATAATCTCTAAGTATATGGGGATTTCCCCCTTCACCACGTATAGGGCAGAGAAAATCCCTGCCCTTGTGGTATATCAAAATTTTATTAAATCTGCACCTGTCATCGCTTGTATTCTTCGGAGCGATTCGATAGCACAAACAATCTAAGCGATACTATGCTTGCTTATTTGTCGCTCTTATCTTCAAAGTCAGCGGAATAGTAAGTGTTACCATTCTGACCACCCATATCAGCACCGCCCATATCCGGACCAGCCTGACCGTTCTGCTGAGACTGAGCGTACATCTTTTCAGCGATCGGGTAGAATGCCTTTTCGAGAGCTTCTGTATCAGCCTTAATCGCTTCGAGATCTTCACCCTTAACTGTTTCCTTCAGCTTTTCGATAGCAGCACGTACAGGTTCCTTTTCGCTGTCAGATACCTTATCGCCCATATCGGAGAGAGACTTTTCGCTCTGATAAATTGTCTGTTCAGCACGGTTCTTGATTTCGATAGCTTCCTTCTGCTTCTTATCAGCTTCAGCAAACTTTTCTGCATCACGAACTGCCTTATCGATATCTTCCTGAGACATATTGGTAGAGGATGTGATAGTGATGTGCTGTTCCTTACCTGTGCCCTTATCAGTTGCATATACGTTTACGATACCGTTAGCGTCGATATCGAAGGTAACTTCGATCTGAGGAATACCTCTCGGAGCGGGAGTAATACCATCGAGGATGAATCTACCAAGTGTAGTATTACCTGCAGCCATATCACGTTCACCCTGGAGAACATGAATTTCAACGGAAGTCTGACCATCAGCAGCGGTGGAGTAAACCTGAGACTTCTTTACAGGAATTGTAGTGTTTCTATCGATAATTCTGTTGAACACACCACCAAGAGTTTCGATACCAAGGGACAGAGGAGTTACGTCAAGGAGGAGAAGGTCCTTAACATCGCCACCAAGAACGCCCGCCTGAATAGCAGCACCGATAGCAACGCATTCGTCAGGGTTGATACCCTTGAAAGGATCCTTACCAATGAATGACTTTACAGCATCCTGAACAGCAGGAATTCTTGTGGAACCACCTACGAGAAGAACCTTATCGATCTGAGAGATAGAAAGACCTGCATCAGCGAGAGCCTTCTTTGTGGGGATCATGCTACGTTCAACGAGGTCTGCAGTAAGTTCATTGAACTTTGCTCTTGTAAGAGTACCATCGAAGTGCTTAGGACCTGTAGCATCAGCTGTGATAAAGGGAAGGTTGATGTTGGAAGAAGTAACGCCGGAAAGCTCGATCTTTGCCTTTTCAGCAGCTTCCTTGAGTCTCTGGAGAGCCATCTTATCTTTTCTGAGGTCGATACCGCTGTTTTCCTTCATAAATTCAGTAGCGATCCAATCGATGATTCTTTCGTCGAAGTCGTCACCACCGAGCTTTGTATCGCCGTTAGTAGCGAGAACTTCAAACACGCCATCGGAAATTTCGAGAATGGAAACGTCGAATGTACCACCACCAAGGTCGAATACCATTACCTTCTGTTCGGTTGCATCCTTATCAACGCCATAAGCAAGAGCTGCTGCTGTAGGTTCGTTGATGATACGGAGAACTTCAAGACCGGCAATCTTACCTGCATCCTTAGTAGCCTGACGCTGAGCATCGGTGAAGTAAGCAGGAACAGTGATAACAGCCTGATTTACTGTTGTGCCAAGGTAAGCTTCTGCATCAGACTTGAGCTTCTGGAGAACCATAGCGGAAATTTCCTGAGGAGCATACTTCTTGTCATCGATAGCTACCTTATAGTCAGAACCCATATGACGCTTGATTGAAGCAACTGTTCTATCGGGGTTAGTGATAGCCTGACGCTTAGCAACCTGACCAACAAGTCTTTCACCTGTCTTAGAGAATGCTACAACAGAAGGAGTTGTTCTTGCGCCTTCCGGATTAGGGATAACTGTAGGTTCGCCACCTTCAAATACAGCAACGCAAGAGTTTGTAGTACCTAAATCTATACCAATGATCTTAGCCATTTTTGTAATACCTCTATTTCTATTATTTATTGTTGTTTATTATTGTTAGTTTGTTATTTATTATTGTTAGTTTGCGGTTTTTACCATAGCGTAACGCAAAACCTTATCGCCATACATATATCCCTGCTGAAGGACTTCGACGATCTCACCTTCTTTATACGCTTCATCTTCAACATGGAGCACTGCATTATGGAGTTCCGGATCAAATACCTCACCGGCCACACCAAATGCTTTAATGTTCATTTTTTCAAGCGTTTCAGGGAGCTTTGAAAGTATCATCGTAAGACCTTCCGCAACTTTTTCCGCATCATCTGAGGAATATTTTGCGGCATACTGGAGATTATCGATGATTGGGAGAAGACCCGAGAGAGTATCAGAAACCGCATCGCTATAGATATTTTTGCGTTCGTTCTGAGTTCTCTTACGGAAGTTATCGTATTCTGCCGCGATTCTCAGCACCTGCTCAGACGCTTCATTTGCACGTTTGGTTTCTTCGTCGAGCTTCTTTTTCAGTTCCTCGACTTCAGCCTTGAGCTTTTTATCAGCCTTCTTATCTTTTTTGGATTCTTTTGTTTCTTCAGCTACAGCAGCTTCTTTATTTTCTTTTGTTTCCGCAGCTGTTTCTGTTTCCGGTGTATCCGGCACTTTCTTTTCTTCTGTCATTTGCTTCCTCTATTTTGGATATATTTTAACTTATTCGTTTTCGTCCGACTGTTTTTTCGGCGAATCAAGAGCTTCTGCAACGCCACGCGAAAGTCTATCTATAGTTGCAATTACTCTGCCATAATCCATTCGTGTCGGACCGATTATTCCTATCGCACCTACCGTCTGTCCATGATCGACTATTGCTTTGAACACAAGTGTCGAGTTATCCATGACCTTGACAAGATTTTCTCTGCCTATGAATACCTGAACTCCGTCACCATGCTGTGCTTCATCAGAAAGAACTTCGAGCAAAGCCTCTTTCTTTTCAAACAGAGCAAGCATATCGCGAAGTCTGTCCATATCATAAAATTCAGGATACGACAGCAATCGATTTATACCTTCAAAGCGAATCTCGCCACCGTCAAAAACTGAAATAGTCTCGCAAACAGCCTTGACTACAGGCGATACAAGGTAATCAAATTCGCCCATCATGCGTTCCATTTCCATCATCATCGGCAAAGTGATTTCAGATGCTGTAATACCCGTAGCCTTCTCGTTCAGAACACTTGCAAGAAGCATTGCCGCTTCTGTTGGGATAGAACGATTTGAGCGAATATACTTTGTTTTCACTATACTGCCAATGACCATTATCAGCACCAGCGTTGTTTCGTCAAGTCGCATCAGCTCATAACGAGTAACCGTGATCCTCTGCTGTCGTGGTTTAAGCGAAAGTGCAGTATAATTCGTAAGCTTTGATGCCAATGTAACCGCAGTCTGCATTATCGAGTCAAGCTCATTTTGCTTTTGATGAAGCGAATTTTGCAGTTCTGTTATCTCGCTTTGAGTGAAGTTATATTGGTCTATCAGCCAGTCAACGTAGAATCTGTAACCTGCCTCAGATGGAATTCTGCCTGCTGATGTATGTGGCTGTTCAAGATAGCCAAGCTCCTCAAGCTCTGCCATCTCATTTCGTATCGTAGCAGACGAACACGATATCTGCTTATTCTGTGTCAGAAGTTTGCTTCCAACAGGTTCGCCGTGTCTGATATGCACATCCACGATTGATTTCAGAATCAGTTTTTTTCTATCGCTGAGCTCGTCTTTTCCGTTACTCAACCTCATCACCTTCCTGAAATCGGTCGAATCAGTAAATTATTCGAGCGTTTCGTTATTGGATTTAGCACTTAAATATATCGAGTGCTAAATTCTGATAATACTTTACCATTTTGCACTCATTCATTCAAGTACAATCTTAATATTATTTGTTAATTATTTGTGAATTCACCTGCAAATTCAAAAAAACGGTGGAATTCAGTTAGCATTCCACCGTTTAGTTTAGTTAAATTGTATGCTTTCGGTACAAGTCAGATTCGCTTCTTAACGCTCACAGAAGAACACAAACAAGCTCCGAATGCGCCTATTACAGCAAAACAAAGCCACATACAGGTTTTATCCGCCGTAGCAGGTGAATATTCCACGCTTTCAGAAACATTGTCTGGCACTCTAACAGGTGATTCGTCAGCTGCATAAGAATGTTCAGCGTAATATCCCGTTTTCTCAACATAATCTGTTCCGTGAACGACGTAAATCTCGTCAACCGCTATGTTGGCATTGCGAACAACAAATCCCATACCGCCTTCATTCACCAGAAGAACATTGTTGCGCTTTATTTTATATTCTACATCATTATATGTAAAAATAATTTCATTCAGCACCCATGAACGAATCGGAATCTTTACGTTTACATATTCTCCACCTGCGATAGCTTCCCTCAAAACAGCATCAGGCTCATCAAAGTTGTCAACAGTTCCGTTAGCACGGATAACAAGTGCGCTGATATTTGAAGGTTCATCGCCACGACAAGTAAGAATCGGTGCTAAATAACCGTTTTCAGTATGGATATCGGTAAATCTAAACGTAAATTCAATGGTATATGATCCTTCATCGTTTCTTTCGACTTCAGGAAATATAACATAAACCCTTCCCGTGTCATAAGTTTCTACTTTAAGCGACTCATTCGGGCATCCTATCATTGAATTGTATGAAGTAGCAGAACCGATACTCAAACCGCTTTCAAGTATATCTGAAACTGCGCTGAAATCCTGATGATACAGCACATCACCAACCACACGTTCAGCATCCATTGCCGAAACATAAGAAAAACAGGAGATAAGTATCACGAGTACCATTATCAACGGGTAGAATCTCTTCATACTGCCTCCTGCACATTTATTCTATGTATATATTATATAATTATATGCACATTTCGTCAAGAGTTTAATAATTATTTTGAGGTTTTTCGACCAATTACACAATTTCCAGCTATTCATTTTGGTAATTTTGCTTTTTCCACATTTTAATTAACAATATTTCAAAAAAAGAGACGTTCTTCGAAATCTCGTCCGAAAAACGTCTCTCAGTTATTCTATTATCACTTGCTCATCTTTTCAAAAGCAGCAAGTCTTTCTTTGTAATATTCATTGCACGTTGCATCATACAAAAGTTCAGCAGCCTTTACAGCAACACCATAGATATCAACATCGTTTGGCTGATATTTCATACCATATTGTGCTCTGTCAAGACCTATTCTTTCGTACGCGAAACGGAAATCTTCTTCTGCGCATTTACGAGCATATCTTGCGAATGTCAAATCATGCTCAGCGTAAAGCAACGACGCTCTTGCCTCGACAGTCGCAGCCATAAAGTTTGCATAAGGATCGTTGTTTGCAGGAATCTTGATATCATCCCCGTCACCGATAATGCCCTTTGTCCAAACCGCAATAGGTGCTGAAACGCAACGATATCCATCCTCAAATCTTGTACGGAGCATCCATTCGATACCATGTCTTGCTTCGTCTATCAAAGCGTAATACAGCTCAGAGTTGCTTTCCTTTGCTTTTTCAGCAAAATCAAGAAGCTCAGTTACTGTTTCGACAGATTTACACAAATCATGCGAATAATCGTCAACATCATGCCAACCTCCACCAATCGGTGCAAGTCTTCCGTCGGGATGAACAGCAAAGCAGTCCTCATGGCAAGGGATATGAACACCGGGAACATCATATCCACATCTTCTTAAACGCAATTCAACTATCTTTTCCCAAGCTGTATCCTGCCATGTTTTTTCACCACAGCAATCGCAAGCAGTTTCAGACTCGCCTTTTTCAAGTGCCAATTCTCTGAAATTAAGCACAGAGTAAGCAGACATATTCGCCTGTGCACCTGTAAGCGGATGCACAACATTGACTGAAATCACACAGTCACGAGGAATATCGTTAATATCCCAAACAAGCTTTTTCCACTTGCCATTTGCTATCTTGAATCTCTTTGTATATGTGTCAGCCTTCTTTTCACCGTCTATTTCATCCACATTTGTAAGCGCAAGCTCGATATTAACGCCCTGATATCCCTCACAATCAGCGCAAGCCCACACTGTAAGCTTATTCCATTCAGTTAAATCTGCCTTATCCTGTGCGACACAAAGCTCTGCTGTACCGTGATCAAGTCTTGTCTGAATCGGAATTCTCGGGCCACGAGGAGCCTCAACCGATTTTACAATAGTATTAGGAGCTGTTACCTTAATAACGCTTCCATATTCTTTATCATTGACAGCTTCTGCATAGCCGGGGCCTCTAAAGGTGAAGCCATCATAGGAATCAAGAGCACAAATAACCTTCTTTTCGGCTGAATCCTTCGATACGCAGCAATTATCGTCGCATATTTCCGCTATCTTTGAGGCTTCAAGCCTCTTTTCACCATCACCGTAAAGGTCAGCGAGAACCCACAAAAGTCTTGATGTAGTGTGTACCCAAACTTCCTTATAAACCGCGTTATTCATTTGCGGGAAATTCGGACAGTCGTGGTCACCATCAGTCCAAATACCTACGGGAACACCACCAACAAGCTGATGCGAGAACATTACGAACAGATCGGGATAATTATAGCCTTCACCATACATTGTGCACTGCGAGAACGGGTTCATACCGAGTATCCACTCAACCTGTCTTTGAGCTATCTTATTAAGCTCCTCGTCCTCGAGAACTCTTGCAGCCTGAGTTACACATTTTGCTTTTGTAAGGCAGGTTCCGTTATATCCACGGAAATCAGATGCAACGGGGAAAATTCTGAGGTAATATTCATCAGAAAGGCGTATACCACTTCTTATCTGACCATCAAAATCTTCTCTGCCTCTTCCGCCGCCAAGACGATAAATTGCATTCGGAAGGAGTCCATACGGCTTTGTAAATTCAGCTATAGTCTTAATATATTCTCCGTAAAGTGCAAGACCTTCCTTCCATTTGTGTGCATCGGGATGATTCGGTGCAGCTTCGTACATACGTGCAAGACCCATAACCGGAGCCTGTTCGTGTGCACGGTGATTATATGCCATTGGTTCAGCATTTTTACTGTTTGAATTATAGAAGAAGCCTCTTATCGGCACATCCCAGTTCGGCATTTCCTGCTGCTGGCATTCAAGCACGATATTTGCAAGGATAGCGCCTTTTTTCAGTATTTCTTCGTCACCACACACTTTATAGATAGTTCCGGCTGCAACTGCGCCCTGACCTATTGTTTGAGTATTGATACCACGCTGGAACGCTCTGAGATATGCAAAATTGAAGTCTTCAATAGCACACTTCAAGCAATATTCAGCAAATGCCGGATCAGATTCACGGAACGCTTCATACCCTGCCGCTTCAGCACCGGCACCACAGAAATTCTCAAATGGATCATATTCAGCCGGAAGAACAAGATCGTCCATATCGCCGAGAATATTGTTTGTCCATGTACCTACACGAGTCCAGCGAGCACGATAACCGTCACCAAATCTTGTTTTAAGGCACCAATCAAGTCCCCAACGTGCTTCGTCAAGAAGTCTGTTATACATTGCAGGATCGGAATTCTTTACACGCATTGCAAGATCAATCATGGCATGAGCGGATTCTGAGGTATTGCAAAGTCCCTGCGACATATCACCGGCATCGTGCCAACCGCCACCTGAGGAAACAAGTCTTCCGTCGGGATGCTGTGCGTATGTATCGAGGTGACATACACGGTGAACTCCTTCAACCTCACAGCCACAGCGTTCCTGATAGAAGAAATTCATCGCCTTCCAAATAGGTGATGCATATGCCTCGTTATCTATTTGGAATTTTCCAGTTTTTTGTTCGCCTAACTTAAGCACATATTCGCCAACTTTATCGAAGCCTGTGAAATCCATTGCGACATAAGTGCCGAAATTCGTTTCCATTTTTGTTACAGGAGCAGTATATTCCACTTCACCTGTTTTAGCATCAAGAAGCTCGAATGTATCAGCGGTTGTGTCCTGAGTATATGCAAACTTAGGCATACCGGGCTCATAACCGACATGGCAGAACGCTATTCTGTCGTTAAGCTCCCAGCCTTCATAGAAATCCTCATCGACCTTTTCAAGATGGATAGGGCCAAAGTGGAATTTCTTCCAAAGATCGCTTCCCTGCTGTCTTCCGTCTACTGTACAACGAAGCTGAATACCTATAATACGATCACGGTGAGTGTTTGGAATTTCCCATACGATATGGTTCCATTCACCGGAATTGAGCTGTAGGATCAGTGTATCAGCAAGCAAGCCTGAACGATGAAGATCTTCTTCTCTGTCATTTACAAGTGTAATAAGGAAATACACATTATCATAAGTAGGAAGATCAGGATATATTTCAAATGTAAGCCTGTTATATTCTCGCCAATCCTCACATGGGAACTGAACCAGAGTATGTGTATCACCGTACACCTTCATTCGTGACATTGCAAGTCTTTCAATAGTGAACTGTGCAGGCGGGGACATTAATACGGTAGGTTTTCCGTCATACAGCACGTCACTGCTCATTTCAAGTGTACCTATTCCGCTGAGTCTTAGATTATCAAGCGAATCCATAGCATGAAGCAGTCTGCTTTCCTTAGCAGGCTTTGAATAGATACGCGTTGCATGTGCCTTTGAAAGATCCGGCTTCATTGCACGGTATGCATTTTGGCTTTGTGCCAGAAGATCCTTTAACTCTTTTGTATATGCCATTTATTCTATCTCCTTGAATTATATATCTGTTTGAATCATTTTAATTTACTCAGTGATACCGAGCATTTCAAGATATCTTGCAAAGCTGATAAACTTTACGAAAGGTACAGACGCATACATTTCCAGCTCATCATCCTGTGTACGCAGTGCCTTATCCCAAATATCCTCAAGCATCGTCATAAGCGGATACTCAACGCCATGTTCAAGTGCTTCTCTGAGCATTTGTTCAAATTTTTCTTCTGTTCTCCAAACTCTGTTGTGACCTGTCACGCTTCCGTTTTGGAGATTTCTGTCATCCCATGGGCAGTTATTGTAATCCATAGAATGATATCTCGGAATTACCCAAATTCCTGTTCCATCAGGCCCTACCCAATCGGCAACCTCAGCATCTATCGCAGATTCATAGCCATACGGTGCCCACTGAGTTCTGTTTGAAACTGCATACAAGCCAAACGAACGAAGTATCTGTGGCATCTGAGCGTAGGTTCCGTGTTCCTGGTTATTGAACACCTTTACATCATAGTCGCAGTTTTCCTTGATCGCCTTCATACCATAGTACATCTGACGAATATTGGATTCACCGCTGACAATAAGCGCAAACGGTTCACACCATGTACCACCTGTTATTTCGACTGTGCCATCCTTGAGATATTTTTTCAGCTCCTCGAGATATTCAGGCTCGTTAATACCCATTCTTACCCAGCAACTTCCGCCAACTTCCCACGCATTGGTATATCCCGGATATTTTTTGGTACGTTCCATTTCGATTTCCATTGTAGGAGTATGCTTTTCAAGCGGACGAACAAATCCATCATGATAGCCGGATACAAAATAGAGGTACTTTCCATCTGTATTTGTAATAGGTGAAGCTCCGCACGAACCATCACATTCAAACTGGCTCTTAAGCTCCCATCCGCTTGGAGTATCGGCAAACACCTTAGCCTGAAGCGTTTCAGGGCCTTGTACGGGTTCAGCCTTACCTTGAATAAGAATAGTCTTGATTTCCCACGGACGCATTTTGAAAGCTTTTCCGATAACGCTGACAGCTTCAAGATTATGCTTGCATTCTGTATAAACCGTATCTTCGCCACCGAATGTAAGCTCTACTTCATCAGCCTGACCTGCCCATTCAGCTATACGAAGATAAATTTTGCCCTCTCTCTCAAACAGTGCTGTTGCAATAGTAGAATTTGCTTTAATTCTAAGCAAAGAGGTTGCTTCAATAGTATTTGTACCGTCATCAATACCTGTATCTGTCGCAAATATCGGACGATTAAATTCATGTGATCTTTGAGTAAGCTCTGCTATACGCCAATCTCCTGTATACGGCAAGAAACGATAGTGATGAACGTGCTTACCGGTGAGTAACAGCTGCTGTGGTCTGCCGTAAATATAGTCATGTGGTGAGAATGAAAGTACATGACGGCAAGAGGATTCTTCATACTCGTGACCGTATGCACATTGACCGATATTCATGTGTGCAAGACCATATCCGCTTCCCTGCAATGCAGTATAATGCAAGCTTTCAAGTGAACGTGCTTTAGGATCTGCGTGCCATGTAAGGAAAGGCGACACATAAAGAAGCTGTGCGTTTTTCTCCTCAAGAGAATAATTCATACAAAGCTTTTTTTCATGCTGGAAATAATGTGTACGACGAGGTTCGGGTTCAAAATCCTTGATATCCGGACCAAAATTACAGCCATCACCATAATCAAACTCGGTAGTTACATCGATATAACCGGAAGTCAGTGTAAAATGATGTGTATAGCTTACATCGCCAAGCTTACCTTCGAGAATAGCATGACGATTTCCTAAATCATCAACATATGTATCCTTTACAGCAGGAGGAGCATTTCTTGAATCGAGCAATTTATTATCTACTTCAACCGTAAGATTACCGAGGAACGCTTTTTTACCACCTACAGTTATCTCAAAAGTACCATCGGGCATAAGCTCTGCCGAATATGATTTACAGCTGTTATTCGCTACTCCCGCAGACTTTTTTGTCTTTCCGATATAACCAAACGCCGGCACAGGTTCTCCGTTAGCATTGCATCTGCTCCATGAAAGTGCGTTTATCTCTACGTCACCGCCAAGCTTTTCGGCGATATACTTTCCTGCATCAGCCTTAATTGAATCTGCCATAGGGCCTGCTTCTTCACACCATGCAATACCCGCTTCATCCTGCATACAAACATGAACGTCATGGTTTTGGCTATTAAGCAGTGTTTTCCATGCTTCATCAAGTCTATCGGAATAGCTGTCAGCGCCAAGCATTACTGCCATAGCTGCCGTTGTTTCAGCATCAAGCAGTTTATTCTCGACTTCCTGTTGCATTATACGAACTCTGTCACCCCTTACACCCCACGGAAATGTTGAAACGAAGTCCTGCTGAGTGAGTTTTACTGTCGGAAAAGTCTTCTTTGCGCTCATTATGTAGTCCTCCTTTGATTTACCGGATGTAGCATTATTTATAATCTATAGTTTAATCTATCTTTGCACCGATAGATATAGCCAATTTATACAAGCTAATAATAACATAAGCCTTCGGCATTGTCAAGACAATTTTGTAATATATGTATTATTTTTTTATTGACTGTCACAACTTTTAATAATTGAAGCAACTGAGCTTTTGTGTTAGTAAGGTTAATAAAAAAGTGCTGTCACACAAAGGAATTGATTTCCTAAATGCGACAGCACAAATATTATTTACATAAGCGATCAGCCGATAATAGCTGCAAGTTCATCGATGGTTTCATCGAATACCTTCATGGCGTTCTTCACAACATCGGGCGAAGTAAGGTCGATTCCCGCAATTTTCAGCTCATTGATCGGGTAATCGGAGCCACCTGTTGAAAGGAACTTGAGATAATTTGAAGCATCTCCTGTTTCAAGGATATTTGAAGCTATAGCTACAGCAGAGGAGAAGCCGGTCGCATACTGATATACATAATATGCGTTGTAGAAATGTGGGATATATGCCCATTCATACTTCACAGGATCACGGAATTCCGCATCGGGATAATACTGCTTAACGAGGTCGGCATACAGCTCATTCATCGCTTCAGCTGTAATAGGTGTACCCTGTGCATCGAAGGTATGTGCCTTATGTTCAAATTCAGCGAACAATGTCTGACGGAACACAGTAGTTCTAAAGCCTTCAAGGAAGTGATTGAGAATATAAGCGCGTCTTCTGCTGTCAGTTTCAACCGAAAGGAGATATTTTGTAAGAAGAACCTCATTTACAGTAGAAGCAACCTCTGCTACGAGGATCTTGTAATCATGGTTTGCGTGATCCTGCGCTTCAGCAGAAAGATATGAATGCATTGCATGGCCAAGCTCATGTGCGAGAGTAAATGCATCGTCAAGTGTATCGGTATAGTTCAATTTTACGAACGGATGAACGCCATAAACACCTGCTGAAAATGCTCCTGATTCCTTACCGGGAGTTTCATATACATCGATCCAATTATCCTTATATGCACGACGAATAACATTCTGATATTCTTCGCCAAGCGGTGCAACAGCCTTCAAAACAAGCTCGCAACCGGTTTCATAAGGCATTGGATATTCTACATCGCCAACCATAGGAGTATAGAGATCGTAAACATCAAGCTTTTCTACACCGAGTACCTTTTCACGAAGCTTTAAGTACTTGCTCATAGACGGAATAGCCTCATGAACAGCTTCGATAAGTGCATCATAAACTTCTTCGGGAACATTTGAATATGAGAGTGAAGAAGCTCTTGCGGAGGAATAACCTCTCAGTTCGGAGAATGTATTGTTCTGCTTTACATTGCCGGCATAAAGGCTTGCGAAGGTGTTGATAAACTTACCATAGGTGCCAAACATTGCTTCAAATGCAGCTTCACGGACAGCTCTGTTCTTAGATTCACGGAAAACACTGAAATTACCTGCTGTAAGCTGTTCTTCCTCACCGCTGTCACCAACGACCATGGGAAGCTCCATTTCAACATTTGTGAGCATATCATATGTATCTGACGGGGTATTGGTGATATTTCCGATTTTTGCCAGAATTGCTTCGCTCTTTTCATCGAGAACATGGTCACGAAGTCTTGTTGCATTCTCAATTATATGTGCATACTTTGCAAGAGGCTCATACTTCATGAATTCAGCGAGAGTTTCAGTAGGAATTGCCATAAGCTCAGGGCCGGAAAAAGAAGTAGCGGTATTAGCCTTAACAGCGAGCATCATTGAACGGTTCATAAGGTTCTGTGCATTTGTATCGCCACCGTCGATTACCTTTTGAAGCATTGCATATTCGATAACGAGCGTAAATTTCTGCTCAAACTTATCCATTTCTTCATACGCATTAAAGAGAGCCTCAGCAGATGTTCCGAGAGTTCCTTTAAGTTCAGCGAGGGAGGCTATCATAGCATCGCATTCAGCATAAGCAGTTTCCCAATCATCCTGTGTTGCGAAAAGATGTGTGAAGTCCCATTTATAAGAAGCGGGGATATCGTTTCTGTTTTTCATAATTATTTCCTTTCTGGTTTTTCTTATGTGTTCGTAATGCTTATCCACGCTTGAGCATTGATTTCAGCTCCTGCATGGTTACAATTTTAAAGAGAAGCACGAGTACAGCATAAACAACTACAGCCACACATATAGCGAGAAGTCCACCCATTCTGACTCCCGCAAGTGAGGACAATGGTTGATAAGCAAAATATGCAGCCGCACCCATTATGAGTGATGCCACGACAGTTTTAATTGTAGTTGTGATAATCGCACCACAGCCTTCCAAATATTGACGTAAGAAGAACAGATCGAGTGCAATCATAACAACGTAGCAAACGCAGGTAGCAATAGGAGCACCGAGAATGTTTATATTCTCCACTCCGACAAGCACAGCGTTCAACGCACATTTAACGCCACCACCGACACACAATGCTATAAGCGGTTTGTTTACTTGACCGAATGCCTGTAAAATCGCTCCGGATATAGAAACTACCGCATAAAGGATGACCGCAATACCAAAAACAGCAAGAAGCGGTGCACCGGCTGAAGCTTCATCGGGTGTATTGAAATAAATAATATTCATGATAGGGTCAGCGAGAACTGAAATTCCAACACCGGCAGGAAGAGCAAGCATAAGCGCATACTTGAAGCAGGTCGTCATATTCTTCGCAACACCTTCTTTATCCTTCGCAGTAAATGCTGCTGTAAGAACAGGCAAGATACTTACCGAGAACGGTACGATAAAGGCAGAGGGGAAATTGAATATTTTCTTTGCATTGCCGAATACGCCATACAGCCAGTTTGCATCTTCGTAAGTGTAGCCAAGACCATCCTGCAAAACACGCATTATAACTGTTGTATCAATGAGGTTTACAAGACTCATTACGGAAGCTCCGAGAGATACCGGTATTGCTATACGGAACAGTTCCTTTAATATAGCCTTATCGGAACGAACGGGCATACCTGACTTCTCTATATTGGCATCGTGACGTTTTTTATTGAACAGAAGATACACAACCGACAAAACAGCTCCGACAGAAACGCCGGCTATAGCACCTGCCGAACCTCCGACATACGAAAGCTCAGTTTTCATAAGAACAAACGCAAGCGCACATCCAAGTCCCAGCTTTGCAACTGCTTCAATGACCTGTGACACTGCGGTATGTGTCATTATGGAGTAGCCCTGGAAATAACCACGCAAAGCTGACATAATAAAAGCACAAAATGCGGTAATTGCAAGCACTCTGATTGACAAACTTGTATTTGGGCTTTTTATAAATGCCGCAAGCCAATCGGCTCCTATAAACATAACTGCGGCAATGACAGCACCGATGAGCGTAAATACACGAACGGAAACCTTATATATTCGTTCCGCTTCATCAGTATTACCTGATACAAGAGTTTCGCTTACCATTCGAGAAACAGCTACCGGAAGACCGGCTGAAGCGAGAACGGCAAACATATTGTAAATATCGTAGGCAGTATAGAAATAACCCATTCCTTCCCCACCAAGCATATTTGCAATAGGGAGAGTGAACAGGAGTCCAGCAAGCTTTACAAGTGCTGTTGAAATCGTAAGAATAAACGCGCCATGCAGAAACGCGCCTTTTGATGAAGTGTTTTTCGTAAGTAAGACCTTCCTTGCAGTAAAATAATAACGCTTTCATTTTATCACAGCTTGAAGATAAAGTCAATAAACTTCATGTGAACTATGAAATCATATAACGCTTTACTGTTCAGAAGCATTTTTTTACAGTTTATTCTGCAAATTCTGTTTACTCATTGTTAAACAGCAAAATTCCTGCTATAATTAACACAGAAGATTACATTATATCGAGGTATATTCGATGAACGAAATTTTATCTGAATTCTATATTTGTTCGTGCGAAAACGATGGCGGTATGTATCGCTTTGTTTTTACAGATGACGAAAATCTTATTTGTACACAAAAAATCGACATTCCAAATCCGCTTTGGGCTGAAGTAACGGAAGAAAAGCTTTGCGTATGCGCATTAGGCAAAAATTGGGAAAGTGGCAAAACTGACAACAGCGAAGGCTATGCAGAATTTTCCCTTGCATCAGGTGAGTTGATCGGTGATATTACTCCGCTTGACAGCAATGAAGTTTGTCATTTATGCATAACGAATGATAAAGTGTATCTGGCAAGCTATGGTGACGGAAGTATTATCACCAAAATGCCTGATGGCACACTGCAAAAGCTAACTCATAAGGCAAGCGAAGCAATTCCGCTCGGGAAAAATATCGAACGTCAGGAAAGACCTCATGCACACCATTGCCTGCTTTCACCGGATGGAAAATTTCTGTTGGTATGTGACCTTGGGCTTGACTGTGTATTTGTATATGACCTTGATTTGAAGCTAATATCATACGCTAAAATCCCATGCAGTCACGGAGCAAGACATTCTGTTTTTTCAAAGGATGGCAAAAAAGTCTACATTCTCGGTGAAATGGGTACATCCGTTACTGAATTTTTATGGGATAACGGATATCTTACACCAAAAAACACAGTAAGCATTAGAGTACAAGATAAAATCACAGCCGACGGTGCAGCGGCAATACGTCTTTCAAGCGATGGCGAACATTTATACTGTACAGACAGGGGAGAAAATATGATAGCACACCTTACGACAAGCGAAGGCTTAAAGCTGATCTCGCAGACTCAGTGCGGTGGTATACATCCCAGGGATTTCACGCTTATATCAAACGGAAAATATGGCGTGTGCTGTAACAGATTTTCAAACAACATTGCACTATTCAGAATAAACAACGAGCATGAACTTGAATTTATCAGATCGTATGATATTCCCTCGCCTGTGTGCGTCAGTGAAATAAAATAACAAAACACCGCCAACGTTCACTACACTGATGTGCAACCATTGGCGGTGTTTATTTGTTTAATTTAATTAAAAATCAACGTCTTCGTCTTCATCATCAAGAAGAGGCTTCTGGCAAGCAGGGCAGATAACATCTTCGGGATTTACAGTATCATCGAAGTAAACCTTACCACCGCAGTTCGGGCATTCTGCAACATAGAATTCCTCGTCGTCTTCATCTTCGTCATCGTCGTGGCAGTGACAACCGCAATCACAGTCATCATCATCTTCATCGTCGCAATCACATTCATCATAAATGATTTCTTCAATGCTGCCGAGATCTTCATCGAGTTCTTCGAGATATTCGTTTGCAATATCAAGCTCGTCGGTGAGGTCTTCAATTTCGTCAGCCATCTGAGAGCAGAGTTCTACAAGAGCTGAAATGATCTTTCCTTCCGGAGTAGTCTTATCGAGCTCAACACCGTCCATAAGACCCTTGATATATGCGCTGTATTCCTTTGTTTTCATGTTTGTACTCCTTTTCAATTTAATAAGATATCAATTAAGGCTACTCAAAAACTGGGCAGCCTTAACATTGTTGTCATATTAACTTTGTCTACGCCACTGATGCTGAAAAACACCTGTGGGAACGTCTCCACTTATGCTCTTTCGAGATATTCGGAGGTACGAGTATCGATCTTGATCTTGTCGCCGGTATTGATAAAGAGCGGTACGCGAATGGTAGCGCCTGTTTCAACTGTAGCGGTCTTAGATGCACCTGTAGCTGTATCGCCACGAACACCGGGTTCGCAATCAGTGATCTCGAGTTCAACGAACATCGGAGGTTCAACTGCAAAAGGCTTGTCCTGGTAGGAGTGAATCTTACAGATCATTTCTTCCTTAACGAACTTGAAGTTATCACCGATGAGATCCTGTCCGATCGGCACCTGCTCGTAGGATTCCATATCCATGAAGTAATACAGATCGCCATCATTGTAGAGATACTGCATTTCCTTGCGTTCGATTCTTGCATCGTTATATTTGTCGGTAGGAGAGAATGTTTTTTCAACGACAGCGCCGGTGATAACATTTCTCAGCTTGGTACGAACGAAAGCCGCGCCCTTACCGGGTTTAACGTGCTGGAATTCGATAACCTGCATTACCTGACCGTCCATATCAAAAGTTACGCCATTCTTAAAATCGCCTGCTACAACCATATTTGTGTTTATCCCTTCTTTGGGATAAGCTCCTTTCGTGTTATAAGAGTTACAATATAATTACACTCTATTGTATAACATTTCAGCGCATATTTCAAGAGGTAAAGGAAGATTTTTTGAAAAAATATTGATATTTTCCCAATAAAAGCAATATTTGCTCTACCTTACGCCTGAGCTGCGTCTACGATCTTTGCAAATTTTTCAGGAACGAGAGATGCGCCGCCGATAAGACCGCCATCAACGTCAACCTTAGAAAGAAGTTCAGCCGCATTGCCATCGTTCATGGAGCCACCGTACTGAATTGTAAGAGCTTCTGCAACGTCATTGTTATAAAGACCTGCAACAACATTTCTGATAATTCCGCAAACTTCTTCAGCCTGATCCGGTGTAGCGGTAAGACCTGTACCGATAGCCCAAACAGGTTCGTATGCGATGATAACATTCTTCATCTGTTCAGCGGGAATACCTGCAAGGTCGAGCTTTGTCTGCATAGAAACGATTTCTTCGGTGATACCTGCCTGACGTTCTTCAAGAACTTCACCGAGGCAGAGGATAACCTTCAGACCTGCATCAAGAGCTGCACGGGTTCTCTTATTAACAGTTTCATCAGTTTCGCCAAAGTACTGTCTTCTTTCGGAGTGACCGATAATAACGTATTCAACGCCACATTCAAGAAGCATATCAGCAGAAATTTCGCCTGTGAACGCACCCTTAGCTTCAAAGTGAACATTCTGAGCACCGATCTTAACATTTGTACCCTTTGCAGCTTCAACAGCAGTAGCGATATCAACGAACGGAACGCAAAGTACAACTTCGCAACCATTCTTACCTGCAACGAGTTCAGCAGTTTTTTCAACAGCAACCTTAGCTGCGGAAGGAGTCATATTCATCTTCCAGTTGCCGGCAATAATAACCTTACGAGAATCCTTTTTCATTTTTATATACCTCAATTCATTGTATTTTGTTGAAGAATAACGGTAAAAAAAGAAGCATTTTCATTTTTCACCTGTCATAAAAAAGGGGGAAAGCAGATAGCCGTCCCCCAAAAATATCAAAACGAATTATTCCTTGTCCTGGAGGCAAGCAATACCGGGAAGCTCAAGACCTTCGAGGAATTCGAGGGATGCGCCGCCACCTGTGGAGATGTGAGTCATCTTGTCAGCATAGCCGAGATTTTCAACTGCTGCTGCGGAGTCACCACCACCGATAATGGAGATAGCACCGGAATCAGCAACTGCCTTAGCAACTGCCTTTGTACCGGAAGCAAAGTTTTCCCATTCGGAAACGCCCATAGGACCATTCCAAATTACAGTGCCTGCGCCTGCGATAGTCTTGGAGTAGAGTTCCTGAGTCTTTTCACCGATATCAAGACCCATCCAGCCATCCGGAATAGAGTCGGAGTAAATACGCATGAATGTAGTATCTTCCTTATATTCACGACCGATTACGTTGTCAACGGGGAGAAGGAAGTTAACACCCTTTGCACGAGCCTTAGCAAGGAGGTCACGAGCGAGGTCAAGCTTGTCTTCTTCGCAGATGGAAGTACCTGTAGTATTGCCGAGAGCACGGAAGAAGGTATAAGCCATACCACCACCGATGATAAGTGTATCAACCTTTTCAATGAGGTTGTTGATAACACCGATCTTATCGGAAACCTTAGCACCACCGAGGATAGCAACGAAAGGTCTCTTAGGATCGCTGAGAGCGCCACCCATGATGTCGATTTCCTTCTGAATGAGGTAACCGCAAACAGCAGGGAGGTAATCAGCAACGCCTGCAGTAGAAGAATGTGCACGGTGAGCTGTACCGAAAGCATCATTTACATAGATTTCTGCAAGAGAAGCGAGTGCCTTGGAGAATTCGGGATCGTTCTTTTCTTCTTCCTTGTGGAAACGAACGTTTTCGAGAAGCATAACTTCTCCGTCCTTAAGTGCAGCAGCCTTAGCCTGAGCATCAGGACCGATAACGTCAGCAGCGAGAGCAACTTCAACGCCAAGTCTTTCGGAAAGTCTCTTAGCAACGGGAGCGAGGGAGTACTTCATATTGAATTCGCCCTTCGGTCTGCCCATGTGAGAGCAAAGGATAACCTTAGCGCCCTGACCCATGAGGTACTGAATTGTCGGAAGTGCGCCGGTGATTCTGTTTTCATCAGTGATAACGCCGTCCTTGAGCGGAACATTAAAGTCGCAACGGACGAGGACTTTTTTGCCCTTTACGTCGATATCTTCAACGGATTTCTTGTTGTAAGTCATAATGATACCTTTCCTTAGTAAAAAAGATTTTCATACGTATCTAATATACCACATTTTCGCATGATAATCAATGGTTTCACGAAAAAAAATGTGAATTTGAGGAAAAATGTTTGAAAATAGAATTCAAATAAATTTCGTATTGCTATTGCATTCGGTGAAAATTTGTGGTATAATAACACTGATGCCGGTATGTTGGAATTGGCAGACGAGGCGGACTCAAAATCCGTTGGTAGCGA
>CAYSEF010000006.1:0-11697 GCA_964430105.1 uncultured Ruminococcus sp.
AAAAAAAGCTCATACCACAAGGGTATAAGCTTTTTTTTATGGACCATCGGGGACTCGAACCCAGGACCGACCGGTTATGAGCCGGGAGCTCTAACCAACTGAGCTAATGGTCCGCTAACGAGAGTATTATATCACATTTTTTTGGATTTGTCAAGTGCATAAGCAAAGTAACTATTGACATACATTAGAAAATGTTGTACAATATTTTTGATATAATATTACAATTTTTCGGAGGATATATGGTTAAAAGAACACACGCTTACGATGTTAAGGTGGTATTCCAAAAGCGTACATATGTGAGTGACGGGTATACATTGCCTTATCGACTCTATATCCCCAAGGCGTATGACTGCGGTGAGAGATATCCGCTTCTTGTATTCCTGCACGGTGCCGGTGAAAGAGGGGATGATAACGAACGTCAGCTTGACAACTGCTTGCAGAAGATGTTTGACGATCCCACCTCTCCCGTATATGATTCGATTATTATGGTTCCGCAATGCCCGACTACATCGCAGTGGGTGCTGACTAACTGGGGTAAAGGAAACTATTCCATATACGATACACCGGAGTCAAGAGAGCTTGAATGTGTTTGCGCTGTAATGGACGAAATTCGCGGTTTTTATAACGTAGATGACGACAGAGTTTATGTAACAGGTATCTCTATGGGCGGATTTGGTACATGGGATCTTCTCGCAAGACATGGCGCAAGATTTGCCGCAGGAATGCCTGTTTGCGGTGGCGGCGATACTGAGTATGCTAAGCTTTTGAAGCGTATACCAATACGCACCTTCCACGGCTCAGAGGATGAGGCTGTTCCGGTGTCGGGTACTCGTCAAATGTATGCGGCAATTCGTCGTGCAGGCGGTGAGCTTATCGACTATACGGAATTTGACGGATGCGGACACCCGATATGGGATATGGTCTACAGCGACAGAGATAATATAGATTGGCTGTATTCACAGTCGAGGGAAGAAAGACGTAAGAAAGCACAAAAATCGGCAAATCTTAAAAAAGCGGCTGCGGCAGGCGGTGCTGGAGCTGTATTGTCGGTGATACTTGTGCTGCTTGGCGTAAACAAAAAGAAGAAAAAGAAATAAAGCGCAAATCAAAAACGAAAAATTTCTTGGCGCAAGAACCTATGTAAAATTCTGATAACTAAATATCCCACGCAGGGCAATCGCCTGATACGATATTGTATTACACGATATGGCTTCTGCGTGGGATTTTTTTATTTCCGAAGGTAGCTGTCGGTATTTTTCGTCCCTCTCACCAATCACCCGATACGGAAATATTATTCACAGGCAACAAACAAGCTTTCCCCTCTCAAATCGTATTCATGCTCGTGTATTCGTCACGCAGATCACGACCGATTTTGCATCGGTGCAGGGATATAATATCGCCAACGAAACATTGTAAAAGCAAAACAATAGCTGTATTTCAGCCGGTCATGCTTTTCTCCCCCGATGTTTCAGAATATGCTCATATTACAAAAATATTCCATGTTTGAGAGGCACAATATGAAGGACAAAACAAGCTTGAAATCAAATGTTATCGCAAAAGAAAGACGTGGTGAGAGGCATTATTTCTCTGAGGTGCGAATAAAGCGTATCACTGCCTTGCTTTTAAGCTTCGCTCTTGCACTGCTCACCACTGCTACAGCTGTATTTCCGAATACTTATCCGTTTGGTATAGCGATGGTGTCCTCTGCATCAGGAGCTGTGGCTGTTCTATCCGCTATGGCAGGCGCACTTACAGGCTCGGTCAGAATACCAAAAATTGGTGGAGCATACGCTGTTATAATAGGACTGCTTGCGATAAGTCGATTGCTTTTGTCAAATTGGCTGGCAGATAGCGAGGCTTCAAGTGGGAAGAAGGCTACAGCACATTCACTTGCAGGTATAATACGACGTGTCAGAGAAAGTCCGGGAAGTGTGATCGCTATGCTTAAGTCTGTGACAGAGGGTGGGGCCATGCTCAGAGAAAATATCCGCATCAGAGTCGCATTGTCAGCGTGTGCAGCACTTTTCGTCGGGGCATGGTCCGTGGTTCAGGGAGGGTTTGATTATTACGACCTTTTCGGTGCTGTTTTTTCGCTATTGATAACACCGCTTGTTACATATCTGTTTTATGTCGCTCGTGAAAGAAAAATGCGTTATTCGCCAATTCGTGAGATAGCTGTTTATTTCACAGCGACAGTTATTACATTATCGTTCACAAGCATGGCGCACGGAGGACTTGACGGACTTCATGAAGCCTTGCTCGGTGAAGGGCATGGGCCTGTTTTTGATTTGGGAGTGCTGTTTGCATTCATGGCATCGGTCATCACGTCACTTGAGTTCGGTGTGCATAGGGGTGCGCTTCTCGGACTTGCCTGTGGAATAGTCATGCAGCCGTCGTATGCACCACTTTACGCTGTTTCTGCGATGATAGCCGGTACCTTTTACTCGTATTCAACTGCATTTGCGATAGTGGGTGCAGGTGCGATAGGTTCGGCTTGGGCAATTTATGTCGCAGGCTTTGACGGAATGACGGATGTTTTTCCACCGATAGTAGCAGCCTGTGCTATACTTATACCATGCTACAGATACAATATCATAAATCTGCCGGATTCATTGTTCGGAGCAGAGCTTTATCGATACGGTCACAAGCCTTCTGTTAGAAATTCCAATCTTATTATGGCTGATATTTCGGCTAAGAATATGAAAAAACGCTTAAATTCGCTGTCTGAAGGGATGATGTCGGTTTCTGCTGTGCTGGGGGGAATGGCTGAGAAGCTTGTAAAACCATCCTTTGCCGATTACGAGGAGATAACAGAAACTGCGTTTGATACATATTGCCACACCTGCAAACTGCGTGAGAAGTGCCATGAAGCGAAAAATTCCAAAACAGGGCCTGTGATACGAAAAATGACAGACGAGCTTATGAGAGGCGGAGTAGCAACAGCAGGCTCTGTACCGTCATCTCTTGCATCGTCATGCTGGAATATTGGGAGGATACTTGACGAAATAAATCTTACTGTAGGCAAAAAAACAGCAGAAAAAAGAAGGGGGGATAAGCTGTCAGTTTCTGCTGAGGATCTTTCACTTGCAGGAGAGCTGATGAGGCAGGCAACGAAAGCTGAAGCTGTCGAAGGAGAGGTGGATGACAAGCTTTCTGCAAAGCTAAGGCGACTTCTTTCGTATCACAATTTTGGTGCAGCATCGGTTACGGTTTACGGAAACAGACGAAAGCATATTTTTGTCGGAGATATTGACCTTACAGCAACAAAAATGGGTGCGGACGATATCAGACGTTTGTTTGAATCCTTTGTAGGAAGTAAGCTTTCTTCACCGGAATTCGAGCTTGACGGAGCTGTGCTGTCTATGAGGATGAATTCGATAAACTCATATAAATGCACATCGGGAATGTATTCATGCGCGGCGTCGCAGGTACAGAAGTACAGACAAGAGGTCGAAAGCTGTGGCGCATACTCACATGACGAAGATGAAAATGGCGAAACAGCCGAAAATGCATTTGAAGGAGAAACAGCTCCTTATATTACAGTATCAGACAGCGAGCCTGATGGTATATGCGGTGATGGAATAACGGCATTTGAAGTGAACGGAAAGTATTATATGCTCCTGTCCGACGGAATGGGAAGCGGAAAAGAGGCGGCACTTACTTCGGGGGTGGTAGTGTCACTTCTTGAAAGGCTGATAAGAAGCGGAGCAGAGCCTGAAACTGCACTGAAAATGCTGAACAGAGTAGTTCGACATACGGAGAGGGAATGTTCTGCGACGGTGGATATAGCTGAGATAGATCTTATGACGGGGGAGGCGAGATTTATCAAAAGCGGAGCTGCGCCATCGTTTGTACTTCGTGACGGAAGTATATTCCGACTGCAATCAAAGACTGTTCCGATAGGAATAATACGGGCACTTGATGCCGAAATGATAAAGTTTGATGTGCGAGAGGGAGATACTGTGGTAATGCTGTCTGACGGTGTTGCAAGGTCGTACGATGAAGCTCCGTGGCTGCTCGATCTTATGACGGATGACGAAACAGTGCTTCACGGTGACGAAAGAAATGCGGCTATAACGATAGTAAGTGAAGCTGCACTGAGGGGAGGACGTGACGATATAACGTGTGGTGTGATGAGGCTTTGTGCATATTCGCAGTGAGAATTTGCTGAACATCATACGCATGAAAAAAGATCCGGCTGACGCAGACTGAGAGCCAATGCGTAAAACCGGATCTTTTTATTCATTTGCCAGCTTTGTTAATTCCGTTTCGCTTGAAACAAGATTTACAGCAGAAAACATTGCGTTTGCGTTCATTCCTTTGGGAAGGCCGAGCTTCTCGCAGATTTTGTCACGTTTTTCCTGTGCACCACTTCCGCCGGATAAGCCAAGCTCAAACATCAGCGAACGTGAGATAGGTGTGATTTTTGTGCCGACTACATCTTCTTCAACAAGCTCGGGATGTGCTGCGGCAAAATCATCGAAAATTTTTCTCAGTACCTCTGCCGGAACTCCTTCGACTCCCAGATAGCCTGCCTTTGAAGGGGCTGATTTACGACGTTCCTTTCCTTCAATCTGTGGTATATAAAGGTCATAAACCTTGATTCCACCAAGCTGACCTTTCAGGTGTGAACGTATGATTTTTCCACCACCGTCGCTGTCGCAAAGTATGATAAGTCCGTTTTTTCCAAGCTTTCGTATAAGTGCTCGCTTTTCGGGATTTTTGAATATGCGAAATCCGTCTGTTGTCAAAATAGTTGCAGATACGATAGAAGAAAGATGCGATTTGTCATATCGTCCTTCTACTATCAGTGGAAGCTTTAAGTGAAGCATAAATTATCTCCGTTCTGTGTTATTGCAGAAATCAGTTGTCTGCAAGTGTACATATAAGCTGTTCAAGAACTCCGTAACCGCCACCAAGCTTCATTTGACGGTCTGCATCTGTGCAAAGCTCACTTGCGTGCATGAAGTATTCTATCGGCTTCATTTTTGCGGCACGATAGTATAAACCACTCTTGTATTCGTGCATTTTTGTTTCCTTTGCAAATTCCGATTTTTCACGACCGTCAAAAATAAATGCGGCGGCACAGCTTAAATCGGAAAAAACTCTCGTGATTTGGCTGAGAAGAAAAATAGGTTCTTCACGCTTGCGAATTTTTACACCAAGCTCTTCCAGTGCAGCGGGGGTGTTTCCTTCAAGAATACAGTTTGCAAGCTTGAATGCGTCATCCTCGTCAGTTCTTGTGACACAGGCCGCAACATCCTCGAAAGAAACCTCACGTCTGCCGGCTCCTGCAACATAAGCTGCGGTTTTCGCTATTTCACCCGAAAGACGGAACATTGATCGACCACAGGTGTTGAGGATTGATAATATGACAGCAGGGGAGGCAGTCAGTCCGTATTCTGCAAAATGACGTTCAATCCAACGTGCAAGACGTGCATCGGACTGATATTCAAAATTGACGCATTTCATGAATTTTTGAGCCTTTGCAAGAAAAGCTGAGGGCTTTCTTGGTTGTCCGGCATCAAAGCCGTCGGCTGAAATTTTTAGAATAACAACAGTGCTTCCGTCATCGGTGGACTGAAATTCCTCAAGTGTATCGAGAAGTGCAGTACGCTCTTTTTCCTTTAGTGAATCGAGAGAAGCAAAGGAAATAACGACAACCTTTTGCATTGCCATGAGAGGGGGAGTGCTGAGAGAATCGAAAATTGCACCATGATCTATCTCACCATCACCGAAATGAAGCTCGATAGAGTTAAATTCGGCAAAATCGGGTGAGGCATCTGTAATACAGCGACGAATTTCTGCAGCACGATGATTTTTCATATAATCTTCATCGCCATAGAAAAAATAGATACCACTGAGAGAGGAGGTTTTTATTTCGGTAGAAAGCTCGTTTTCGTTCATGTTCATGCGTCCTTTATCGAATAGGGTGGAATTGTTAATATTCGGATGATATGATAAAATTTATAAAAAGAAAATTATTGGAAAAATAAAAAAATCAGTAAAACATTTGCTGTACTTACTTCATGTTACTCAGCCCGTGAATCGACTTACGGGTGATTTTCAAAGGAAAGGAGCCTATATGCCTAATTTGTTCGATTATTTTGCCTGGCGAGGTGATCTTTCGTTTAATGCCTCTCCGTTCTGCGAGGTAGATAATCTTATTTTTTCTATGCTTTCATTCATGAATCTCTCCGGTATCGTTTCCGATTCTATAATCGGTATGCCTGTTAAATTATCAGATGCTTTTGAAAAATATTCAAAGAAATTTCCCGATGGCGAACGCTTCGGTCAGATCATTCCTCAGGCAACCGGTGATATCTTTAAGCTTGCAGCAAACAGCAATCGCTTCCATGATTCGTATATCACAGCTTATCGTTCGGAAACGGATGAGGATGCTGTAAGCCAGTTTGCGGCTGTAACCTTCGTTTTACCAGATAATTCTATATTTGTCGCTTTTCGCGGAACAGATGATACCCTTGTCGGCTGGAGAGAGGATTTTAACCTCAGCTTTATGCACCCTGCTGTCGCTCAGGCCAAGGCTGTCGATTATCTTACCGAGGTTGCTTCGGTTCACAGAGGTGATATCCGTATCGGTGGCCACTCGAAAGGTGGTAATCTTTCGGTATATTCGGCAGTTTTTGCACCTGCTGATATAAAAAAACGCATTATAACAGCATACAGCAACGACGGCCCCGGATTTGTCGAGGAGGTCATAGAAAGTGCAGAATTTAAGGAAATGTCAAGCCGTATATGCACGATAGTTCCGCAAAGCTCGGTCATCGGTATGCTTCTTGAGCATATGGAGGACTATTGCGTTATCGAAAGTACGATAAGCAACGGACTGTTTCAGCATGATCCGTTTTCCTGGAGCGTTGTCGGAAACAGCTTCGTGCATCTTGAGGAATTGTCAAAAAAAGGCAAACGACACGACAGAGTGCTTAGTGAATGGATAAGGGGAATGACAGTAAATGATCGCCGTGAATTGACAAAAACACTGTTCGGAGTGCTTGATTCGACAGGTGCTAAAACCTTGTCAGACCTGACGGTTGATAAAAGAGAAAAAATCAGCGCAGCTATCAGAGCATATTCTGAACTTGATAAGGATACAAAGGAACACCTGGTACACCTTGTTCGCAGACTTGCAGAAGCCGGCTTCAATAAAAAATCTCAATAATATTATACCCTTTGTGTCAATGTATGTCAACCGAAATTTGCCATGCATAGGCTCACATTTGCGTCACCGAATCCAATGCAGGCAAACACTTGAAAAATATATTCTCCTGTGCTATAATGGTACATGGCGATTTTTTGTCGCTCATATCACATAAAAGGATAAAACGAATGAAGAAAGATAAAACTCCAATAGACCCGAAAATCGGTATAGTCGGCGGTCAGGCAGTACTCGAGGGCGTTATGATGAAGTCCGGAGATCGCTGCTCACTTGCTGTGCGTACCCCTGATGGCGGTGTCTCACTTGATAATTCGACCTTTACCTCTTTGCGTTCAAAGTATAAGATTTGCAGACTTCCTCTTATCAGAGGCTGTGTTTCAATGGTCGAACAGCTTAAATTGTCTATGGATATGCTCACTCGCTCCGCTGAAATGCAGGGCGTTGACCTTGATGAGCCTGAATCAAAGTTTGAAAAATGGCTTACCGAAAAGCTTGGCGATAATCTTATGAAAATCGTTACTGCTATCGGTATGGTGCTTGGATTTGCACTTGGTATAGGTCTGTTTTTCTTCCTGCCAACACTCACTGCAAAGGGCTTTGATTGGCTGAGCGGTGGCTTTATTGGCAGATTTGCCGTGCTTCGTTCCGGTGTTGAGGGTATAATTCGTATGGCTATATTTGTCGCATATATGTGGCTGGTATCTCTTATGCCCGATATTCGACGTACATACGAATACCACGGTGCAGAGCATAAATCAGTCGCTTGCTTTGAAAAAGGACTTGAGCTTACACCTGCAAATGCTCGTAACTGCACACGCTTCCACCCTCGTTGCGGTACAAGCTTCATTTTTGTGATGCTCATTATCTCTATCGTGGTAAATTCCTTCCTTGTATGGGATAATATCCTCATTAGAGTTGCTTCAAAAATACTCACACTGCCACTTATCGTCGGTCTTGGCTTTGAGTTCATCCGTTACGCAGGTGCTCATGATAACGTCTTTACAAGAATCGTTTCTGCACCCGGCTTGTGGATGCAGAGAATCACTACTCGTGAACCCGATGATACACAGCTTGAAATTGCTTTGACAGCTCTTAAAAACGCTATTCCTGAGGAATTCGGTGGTATCGTTCAGGATTCCGGCAGAGTAGAGGATGGAAAAATCGACGGTAAGACAGTTCCGTTTGAAGAAAAAAACTGCTCTGAAAATTGATTTAAGGCAATATAATATGACACTGCTTGAAATACGCAAGGCCTTGTCGGACGCAGGGATCGAAAACGCGGCGATGGAGGCTGAGATCCTCATCGAAACGTACTTCGGGATCTCACGCGCCCGACTTTTGGCTTCTGATAAAAATACTGATTATTCCGATGTGCGGCTTGATGAGGCTGTGCAAAAACGTATCGAACGTGTGCCTCTGCAATATATTCTCGGTGAATGGGAATTTTGCGGACTTCGCTTTAAGGTCAACGAAAATTGCCTTATCCCTCGTCCTGATACGGAAATAATCGTTGAGCAGGCTGTGAAAAACCTGCATAACGGTGGTAAAATACTCGATTTGTGTACAGGCTCCGGATGTATCGTGGCGGCTGTACTGTCGCTCACAGAAAATACAGACGGTGTGGCGGTCGAGCTTTATCCGAAAACCTCGGCTTTGGCTGAAGAAAACATAAAAAATCTCGGACTTTCCGACAGATGCAAGGTCATAACAGGCGATGCAACAAAGGAGCTGTTTTCCCACGATGTCAAATTCGATGTGATAACTGCTAATCCGCCATATGTGACAATAGAAGAAATGTCGGAGCTTGAGCCTGAGCTGGCACATGAACCAAGACACGCACTAACAGACGGCGGAGATGGTCTTTCGCTGATAAGAGATATAGTTAGAGTCTATAAAAATCACCTTACACCATGTGGATGCATGATAATCGAGCATGGATGGCGACAGGGTGAACAAATGGAAAGCATAGCACACGAAAACGGTCTGACATATACTAAGCTGACGGACTATGGCGGAAATACCCGTGGCGCAGTCCTGAAGCTGAATTGATGCAACAAAATCTTGCAAATTTGCGATAAATAACAAATAAGAAGGTCACATATGAAAAACATTATTCTTCTCTTTGGCGGTCGTTCCTCTGAATATGAGGTTTCACTTTCCTCCGCTACAGGAGCATATAACAATATCGATAAATCAAAATACAATGTCCACCTTGTAGGTATCACCCGTGAAGGAAGATTTTTCTATTATGCCGGAGATGCAGATAAGATAGCAAAGGACGAGTGGCAGAACGACGAAAAGTATCCGCTTTCACTCGATCTTTCCGATGGATGTGTATCTTATATCAAAAATGGCGAAACCGTACATCTGCACGTCGATGCAGTAATGCCTATGATACACGGAAAATACTGCGAGGACGGTACGTTGCAGGGACTTTTTGCAGTCGCTGATATTCCTGTGGTCGGCTGTGATTGTCAGTCCTCTGCTGTATGTATGGATAAGGCTGTAACAAAAATGATAGTAGCGGCTGAAACAAGGGTACGTCAGGCAAAGGCAGTCGTGGTTCGTGTGGCAGATGTTAAAAGCGATTGCGATATCGAAGGAATTCGTGAAAAATGCGAATCAAAGTTCGGATATCCTATGTTTATTAAGCCGTCACGAGCAGGCTCATCTGTTGGCGTAAGCAAGGTGAAATCGGCAGAAAAATTCGCAGAAGCACTTCGTGTTGCTCTCGCTGAAGATTCAAAGGTGCTTATCGAGGAGTGCATAAAAGGTGTTGAAGTAGAGGTTGCAGTCCTTGAGGAGCATGGAAAATACACAGTAGCTCACCCTGCTGAAATAGACAGTGGCTCTGCTGAATTTTATGATTATGAAACAAAATATATAAGCGATGCGTCATCGTTCTATCTGCCTGCAAGATTGACTGAGGAAAAGCAGAATGAAGTCCGTGGCTATGCAGAAGCGATTTTCAAAGCACTTGATTGCAGTGGATATTCACGAGTTGACTTCTTCTATACACCTGAGGGTGAATTTGTGTTCAATGAAATAAACACTCTCCCCGGATTTACGCCTATTTCAATGTACCCGAAGATGATGGTCAACGAAGGAATAAGCTACAGTGAGCTTGTTTCACGCTTGATAGAAGGTGTGCTGAACGACTGATACGCCGTAAGTATTGCGAAAACTCTTGATTTTTTGAGTGATATCTTGTATAATGTATTATGGTATAAAGTCTATTTCGGCTGGATTGCCTTAAATTTCGATAGAGAGGACGTGCGCCGTGAAAAATAAACTTGTTTTCCTGATCGTATTGCTCCTTTGCTTCATCCCTTCGGCGGCTGCTTACGCCAGTTATCATCAAACGCAAAATGCTCCCGTGGATGAAAACAACGCTGTTACGATCTCAATCGACGACGTAAATCAGAAAAATTATACGCTTACCAAGAATTCCGATGGTGATGCCGCTGATAACCTTATAAGATTTTTCCTTTCAATGAAGAAGAATGCTCAGCAGATTGTTGCATTGCCTGATTCGCTTATGGGTGCGGATTTCTTTAAGGTCACTATCGCTACTTCCGTTAAGTCGGAAACCTACGAATATTATTTCTCGACTGATACTACTGCAAATTACTTCCGTGCTCAGAACGGTATGACCTACAAGATTGCTGAAGCAGATGCGGCTCAGTTTATCACAAGTGAATATGCGGAAAGCCTTTATGAACAGTCCGCTATGCCAAGCTTGACTCTTTCTCATACATACGATGTCACACCGGATTCTGCTGTTTGGCAGTATAAAAACTTCACGGGTGAGTACGTCGATTCAGATGTATCGGAGCTTGTTTCCTCTTCCGTTGAGGCGTATGACGTTGAGGGCGGTATCGATCTTTCCTTCGATATAGCACCGGATAACTGCAATATCGTAGTTTCGGATTTAGAAGGAAATGTCGTTTTTGATGGCTCTATGGATGAGCTTTCACAGTTTACATTGTCTGTTACCGAACAGCTTACAGTTGACGTTGAGGCTACATGGTATGAAGATCCGGCAAGATCGTTCTGCGGTAAGCTGGAATATACCTTCAAATCTCTCGTTACTGCTCCTGCTGAATTCTATCTCGGACTTACAACAGTTGATTCCGGTAGATTTACAGCTATTACAGCTCTGAATGTTACTAAGCCTGAAAATATCGTGTTCAGCTCAACTATTGATGGCGCAGTTTCTCCTGTATTCTATGAAGCAGGTGAAAGCACAGCAGTCGGTATGTTAGCTATTCCAAACGATACTCCTGCCGGCATATATACATTGACTATGACATACGGCGGTACAACTCAGGAAACTCTTCTGACAGTAGAAAACGAGGGAGTTAAAACCTCGAATTATACCGTTAACGAAACTGTAGTTCAGACTACACGCAACAATTCGGCACTTGATAATTTTGAACTCACTGCAAAAGAGCTTATGTCGAAGGGCAAGATCGTTCTGCGGTAAGCTGGAATATACCTTCAAATCTCTCGTTACTGCT
>CAYSEF010000006.1:11797-63259 GCA_964430105.1 uncultured Ruminococcus sp.
GGCAAGATCGTTCTGCGGTAAGCTGGAATATACCTTCAAATCTCTCGTTACTGCTCCTGCTGAATTCTATCTCGGACTTACAACAGTTGATTCCGGTAGATTTACAGCTATTACAGCTCTGAATGTTACTAAGCCTGAAAATATCGTGTTCAGCTCAACTATTGATGGCGCAGTTTCTCCTGTATTCTATGAAGCAGGTGAAAGCACAGCAGTCGGTATGTTAGCTATTCCAAACGATACTCCTGCCGGCATATATACATTGACTATGACATACGGCGGTACAACTCAGGAAACTCTTCTGACAGTAGAAAACGAGGGAGTTAAAACCTCGAATTATACCGTTAACGAAACTGTAGTTCAGACTACACGCAACAATTCGGCACTTGATAATTTTGAACTCACTGCAAAAGAGCTTATGTCGAAGGGCTCCTCCGAACGCAGATTCTCCGGTTCGTTCCTTGAAGGAATCAACGGAAGAATTCTCCGTGGCTTTGGCAGAGATGTTTATCTGAACGGTTCACCTACTCCGACATATCGCAACAACGGTGTTGACTATGAAGCGACAGCAGGTACAGAGGTTGTGGCTTGCAACGGTGGTGAAGTCGTTTTCGCCGGTGTGCTTGATTATACCGGAAATATGGTCGTTATTGAACACGGCTATGGACTGAAAACCTGGTATTACAACCTTGGCTCATATACAGTTTCGGTTGGCGATATAGTTGAACGTGGCGCAACGATAGGTACAGCAGGTCAGACAGGCTTTACCGGCTCGCTTGGTGCACATATCGCAATGTCAGTCGGTCAGAGCTTCGTATCTCCTTATGATACATGGGCAGATTCAAGCGTTGCAGGTAAGGTCGTTATTGCAAAAATCGACGAGTGACGACTGCGTTTGATTTGAAAATGCGCCTTTGCACACGCTGAGATCACAAAAAAATAAACGAAACCGCACGTTCTGATCGTGGCTAAAGCTTGCCTTGATTTGACGTGCGTTTTTTTCACAGAGGATTCTAAAATATGGTAAATTTTGTTATAGGCAGAAGCGGAACGGGGAAAAGCACCTTTGTTTGCGATGAAATTGTCCGAGAAATTCGTGAGGGTGAGAGAGAAATAGTTTTGATTGTTCCCGAACAGCAGACGGTAGTTTGGGAAACAAGAATGGCTCGCCTTTTGCCACCGTCAGCCAATTTCAGACTTGAGATAACAAATTTCACAAGACTTGCCAATTCCGTATTTCGTGAATTTGGTGGTCTTGCTGATAAAGTTGTCGATGAAGGCACACGTTCGCTGTTGATTTGGCGTGCAATGGTGTCGGTTTGGGAACAACTGCGAGTGTATAATCATTGCGCATCGGGAAGGGAAGACAGAAATATTCCGTATCTGATGTCGGCGGTAGATGAGCTGAAAAACAGTGGTATAACGCCCGAAATGGCCGAAAAAGCTCTTGATGCACTCATTACAGAGCAGGAGCAAAACGAAAAATCCCGTAAAAATGCCGAAAATAGTGGTGAAAATTTCGCAAAAAAATCGGTTGGGGGAGATTTGATATCACGCTTGTCGGATGCAGTTCTGGTTTACTCGGCTTATAATTCAATGCTCCACGAGGAGTACATTGACCGTGGCGATCTTCTCGATAATCTTGCGAAAACTCTCTCGAAAAACGATTATTTTCATAACAAAGCTGTCTATATTGATTCATTTTTTTCGCTTACTTCAGCAGAAGAACGGATCCTCAGTCAAATAATGAAGCAGGCGGAGGATGTGACGATAACATTCACCTGCCAGATAAGCAATAAATTCAGTGGTAATGATGAGATAAAAAATGCAAATGCAGAAAATGGCAATACGGATGACGGTGAAGCTGAATTTTACGAAAACGAAGAAATCCAGTTTAAGGAAATCAAGAGCTATCTGAGAACAGCGACGTCGCTTGCGATTCGAGCAGGACAGGAAATTAAAAAGATAGAGCTTAACGAAAATCTGCGACACAAAAATTCACCGGAGCTTGCGTTGGTCGAAAAATATTTGTTCAATTACAGCAGCGATATACCTGACGAAGAAATTGCGAATTTTATAGAGAAAAACAATGATGGAGATGAAAATGAACCTGATTCTGGCGAAAATGGGTTAAATAAAGCGAAAAATATCGAAATATTAACCTGCACTGATTTATATGATGAAGCAGAAGCCTGTGCATCGATAGTGGATAAGCTAATCAGAGATGGCTACAAATACTCCGAAATCGCAGTAGTAGCACGAAATATCAAAACTCGTGAAGGCGTTGTCGATTCGGTTTTGCGTAAGCATGGAGTCCGATATTTCATATCAGAAACAAGTGATGCCTCGAATTTGCCGGCGGTCAGATTTATATTGTCGGCACTTGCAGTTGAAACCTACGGATGGCAAAGAAAGGATATTATTGCTTTGCTGAAAAGTGGCTTAACTCTTGTTGGGAAGGAAATAGCTGGTATCAATGAGGAAATAGATGGTTATTCTGAACAAGACGAAATACCTATAAATGGAACTTTAGAGGAAGACGACAGCTCAAAATGCAGTATAAATACTGAGCTTGAAGGAGATATTTTCGAGCTTTACACAGAAACCTGGAACATTCGCGGAAAGAAAGCATACACAAGTGGCGCATGGTCGATGAATCCTGCCGGATACAAGACTGAACGTACCGAGGTTGGCGAAGAAATGCTCCGTTTGGCGAATTCAGCGAGAGAAAAACTTGTGAAACCACTCGAAAAATTCTTGTCAGTGTTTGAAAATGGCTCGGCTGAGGTTCGTGAAATTGCTGAAAGTATAGTGCAATATGCCGAAGATTGCGATATATTAAATAGACTTAATGAATATTCGGAGGCGTATAAAGAGCTTGGTTTGCTTGCAGATGCGCAAAAAACAGTTGAAAGCTGGGACAAAGTTTGCGAAATTTTGGATAAAATAGTAGAAACCTTGGGCGAAACGAAGCTTGATGCGGGAAGATTTGCGGGCCTATTCGCGCGAGTAGCCAACTCGATGGACGTCGGAACGATACCGACAGGAGTTGACGAAATCATCTTGGGAAGCTCGTCGGGAGTGAGATTTGACGACGTAAAATGCGTGATAATTCTTGGCGCACTTGACGGAGAATTTCCTGCTAGCGTGGCTGAAACAAACGCTTTCTTTGGTGAAAATGACAAAATATTGCTTGAATCAGTTGGGTTAGATTTGGATGGAATCAACAGAACGGAGCAGACTGCAAGGGAACATTTTATGTTCTATCGCACTGTTTCAGCGGCAACCGATGCGCTGTATGTGCTTGCGCCGTCCTCAGATTCACAGAATCTATCTGAGGGAGCAAAGAGAATCGAACAAATTCTTGATAAAATTGGTAGAAAATGTACAAATAAATTTGCAGAGAAATATGTTGAAGATGTAATTTATGCCGAAGAAACAGCGGAATATCTAATTAACAGACGCTCGAAATCTGATGATCTTTTATTAATAAATGAGCTTAATAAATCGAATGAAGTTAAAATCAAAGATTTTGATTTGTCAGCTGAAAAAGTAAAATTGAAAAAAGCACAAAAACAAGTGCTTGAAAATGTGCAAAATAGCGAAGCAGAAAGCAAAGATTTACAAAAAACAGCTTTCAAAAACAGCAGAATGACACTGTCGCAGACAAAAATCGAAACATTCGTGAGTTGTCCGTTCAGATATTGGTGCAAATATCAAATGAAATTAAGCAAGGTTCCGAAGGCGGAAATCAAAAATCCCGATATTGGCACATTCATTCACGAGGTTTTGGAAAAATTTTTCTCGGGATTGACACAGGAACAAATGCAAAATTTACCACTTTCGGATGACGAAACCGAGAAAATTGCAGATGAAATAATAGAAAAATATGTAAATCGATTGGCGACTCAAGGACTCGGTGTAGAGGATATAAATGGAAAAATCGCTTTGGATGGGCGTTTGGCATACCTGTTTTTGCGATTAAAAAGGCATATAATGGTATTTTTGAAAGCGATAATGAGAGAATTTGCACAAAGCGAATTCAAACCGGTCGCATTTGAGAAGCCAATCGGAATCAAAAGTGGCATTGAACCGCTAAAAATTCTCACAGAATCAGGCGTAGAAATCGTTTTGCGTGGTGTGGCTGACAGAATTGACGAATATACAGACCAAGAAGGACGAAAGTTTGTGAGAATTGTTGATTACAAAACAGGATCAAAGACGTTTTCTATTGACGATATCAAGCGCGGAATCAATGTTCAGCTTCTGATATATTTGTTTTCGGTATGTGGAATTCAGCAAAATGAATTGAATAAAAATACAGAAATTTTACCTGCCGGAGCTGTATATTTTCAGGCAAAACCTTCGGTAATTTCAAAAGAAAAATTACCGATTGATGATGAAGCTGTCGAAATTGTAATATCGAAAATCGAGAGAAGCGGTGCAATTTTGGCTGATGAAGATGTAATCAAAGCGATGGATAAGGAAATGGATGGTAAAATCATCAAAGCGAAACTGGATTCAACTGGTAATTTGAAGGAAATGCAAAAGAGTACATCGCTATTATCACTTGAGGAATTTGGTAAACTCGAAGCTGAGCTGGAAGAAGTAATCGGTAAGATAGGAGACAGGATTATAAACGGCGAAGCAAACGCTATACCAATGACATTAAATGGAAAGAAGCCGTGTGAATATTGTGAAAACAGATATATTTGTAAGAATGTTAATTTTTAAGAATTTAGTTGCAGTAGAAGAATTAAAAATGGAAAGAAAGGCAAAAAATGGCGAAAGTAAATTACACTCAAGCACAAAGGAGAGCTGTTTATTATCCTGACGGAGATCTGTTGTTATCAGCGGCTGCCGGAAGTGGAAAAACAGCAGCATTAACCGGAAGAATTGTTCAACTGATAATAGAAGGCCGTGCTGAACTTTCCGAAATGTTGATTGTGACATTTACTAAGGCGGCAGCCGGAGAAATGCGAGGAAGAATTACCAAATTACTGCGAGAAAAAATGGAAATAGAGGGTAAAGAAAATGCTCAAATAATGTCAAGATTATCGAGTGCATTAACTCAAATTTCCTCTGCACAAATTTCAACAATTCACTCATTTTTGTATTCTACGCTAACTCCGTTGTTTCCTAAAATTGGTCTTTCGCAGGACACAAGAATAGCAGATCCCAAGGAAATTGACGATTTGAAAGCTTCTGTAATGCGTGATATTGTTGACGAAATCTTCAAAATAGAAGCAAAAACAGCAGAAAATAGCGCTAATATTGAATTTTTGAAACTTGCTGATGTAATCGGACAAGCACGAGATACGGATGCACTTGATTCAGAAATTTTGTGGCTTTCAAAAAAGCTTGAGAATTGCGGAGCTGACCACAATTTACTGCTAAAATTTGCGAGAGAACTTAAAAATATAGCTGATGAGAGGATCGAAATACTGGAAACAGAATTAGGAAAAATGGTAATTGAAGATATAAGAAAATACCAAATACACTATTCTGAAATTTTCCATGAAATAGAATTTGAATTTGAAAGTGAACCGATTATTTGCGAAAAATATGGCCCTGCACTTCGCAGTATAATAGATTGGCTCGATGGTTTAGGCGGAATTTTAAGTGAAGAAAATTTTTCTTACGATCTGTTAAAAAATCATTTTGAGTTATATAAGCCGGAAAAATTAGGTAGGCTGAGTAAGAAAGATTCTGCAGAAATCGCAGATATTTTCAAGATTTTTCGTGATGAAATCAAGAAAGAAAATGGAAATTATTTAAAGTACTATTTTGCTGCGGATAAAGAAGAATTTTATCTTTCAGCAAATTCAACATCCCAGATACTGGCAATAGCCGGAGCTGTACTTGAAAAATATGAAAGCGAACTTAATAAAAAGAAAAACTCAATGTCGATCATCGAATACGGTGACTTAGAGAGATACGCAACAGAGCTTTTTATAGATAAAAATGGAAATCCGACAGAAGAAGCAAACGATGTTGGAAGAAAATTTAAGTACATTTTTGTTGACGAATACCAGGACACAAATAGAATTCAGGACAACATATTTCGTGCAATCGGAAAAAATTCTGTTAGATTCATGGTTGGCGATATAAAGCAGTCGATCTATAGATTCAGAGGTGCAGATCCGTCGGTATTTACTGAGTATCGTGAAATTTGGGATAAGGATGAAACGGAAGAATATACAGAAAAACGTATAAATATAGGAAAATCTATATTTATGAGTGAAAATTTTCGTTGCAGTCAAGAGATAATAAAATTTATTAACGCAGTTTCGGCCTCAATTTTGCCATATGGAGGAATTCCTTACGAAAAAGAGGACGAATTGATATTTGCAAAAGCTGAAGAAGGAGCAAAAGTTCCGGTTGAAGTCGTCTTAATTGAAAAAGCAAACAGCGATGACGAAGATGAAGATGAAAAGAGTGAATCAAATCCTGAGGCGGTTTATGTCGCAAGACGAATCAAATCAATGATCGGTCGATATTCTGAAGACGGTTCAAAAATTATTGAGCCTTCAGACATAGCGATTTTGCTTCGTTCGCCTTCTTCAAATGGTGCTGAATACAGGAAAGAACTGGAAAGAATGGGCGTTAAAGCGGCCACAAAGACAGTGAAATCATTAAATCAGTACAAATCCGTTTTGCTTCTGGTTTCGCTGATAAAATTTATCGACAATCCACTTCGAGATGTGTTCGCTGCAGGTGCTATGATTTCGCCAATTTTCGGCTTCACAGTTGAAGATGTAATTGAATTACGAAATTTTTCCGGTGATCTTCCTTTGTACACAGGCGTGATTGAAGTATCGCAAAACGAATTTTGTGAGGTTGACGAACTGCATACAAAGTGCGTAAAATTAACAAAATTCATTGATGAAGAAAGACTGCTTCGTAATTCTGTTTCTCCTGAAAAGTATATCGAGAATTTGATTGAGAAAACCGAAATTTACCAAATCAAAGAAATCAAAAATAATGCTTCTGAAACTGATGCGATAAGAAGAATTCTCGCATTAGCGAAGGAATTTGAAAGTAAGAACAAGGCAATTAATGGAAACCGAAACCTTTGCGGATTCATTGAATATTTAGACGAATTTTTGGATGAAGGAATTGAAGTTGATAATGAATCTCAAAGTGATGCTGTATCCATAATGAGCATTCACGCCTCAAAAGGACTCGAATTTCCTGTCTGTTTTCTGTGCGAAACTGCAAAAAAGCGCAATAAAGCTGACGAAACACGAACTGTGTTATTTGACGATAAGCTTGGATTTGGTATGTTTTTGCCAGATTCAACAGGACTTATTAGATGTGATAATCTTATAAGAAGGACGATTTCCAAGAAAATTGCAAACGATTCTATCGAAGAAGAAATGCGAATGCTTTACGTTGCACTTACCAGAGCAAGGGGAAAGCTAATCGTTACTGCTAAGACAAAATCTGCTGAGGAAGCTCTCGCAAATGCACAACTTAAAGCTGAATTTTCTGACGGATATTCGGTAAAAAAAGCTAATTCATACATTGACTGGATTCTCGGAGGAATTAAAAAAAATAAACATTCAGAGGATTGGAGAATACTTTCTGTTGAAGCTGAAAATGTCGAAAACAACGAAATTTTTGAAGAAGAAGCAGAGCCTGTAGAAATTGAAAATACACAGATTTTAGAAATCGCTGAAGAAATCAAAAAACGCTTCGATTTTAAGTACAAATACGATTTTCTTGAAAAAATTCCGTCAAAATTGGTTGTTTCTCGACTTTCGCCTGAGATTCTTGATGATGAAAGTGAAGCTGAAAGCAAATCTATCCAGCTTACATTTGACGATCAGCCAAAGGATTTTGTCAGCTTTGATGAAGATGTAAATTTGAAAAAAACGCTGAAAAGGCCGTCGTTTATGCTCGAAAAGAAGAACGTGGCTGCAAACGAAATCGGAAATGCGACACACAGATTTTTGCAGTTCGTTGATTATCGTTTGCTTCACAAAAATGGGCTTGAAGCAGAAATGCACCGTTTGAGAGAAAATAAATTTATCTCGGAAAATGATGCAGAAATAATAAATATACGAGAATTGCGAAGATTTATGCAAAGCTCGCTGTTTGAAGCACTGACAAGATCGGATTTTGTAAAGCGAGAATTTCGTTTCAATGTGCTGATGAACGCTGATGAATTTACCGAAAATGATATATTAAAGGAAGAACTTCACGAAAACAACGTCAAAATCACTGTACAAGGCGTTGTTGACTGCGTATTTAGAGATCCTGACAGCGGTAAATTAGTGCTGATCGATTACAAAACCGACTCGATTTTGCCGGACGAGTGGAAAAATCAGAAAAAAGCAGAAAGCAGGCTTAGAGAAAGACATAAAAACCAGCTTCTCTATTACCAAAGAATATGCTCGGCGATGTTTGAAGAAAATATTGAAAAAGTGTATATCTATTCAACACCACTCGGAAGGTGCATAGAGATATAATTAAAGGAAAAAAGAATAATCACTGCTTTTATATGGGGATACTTTTGTTGATGAAAGGTATCCCTTTTTTACGCCGATTTTACAAATTTTTCAAAGGATTTACCTTAGAATGATTTTCAACTTTACATGGAAAATATAGAATAATGGTGTACCCAAAAGAAAACAAAAGAGAAGAAAGGAAATCTTCAAATGAAAAAGATGAACAAAATTATCAGCTTTGCACTCGCTGCAATTATGTCAGTATTCGCACTCACAAGTTGCTCTGATAAGGGTGCAGCAAACGGTGTATCTACAGACGGTTCAACCTCAATGGAAAAAGTTATCGGCGCACTCGGTGAAGCCTTTGAAAAAGAAAACGGTATCACAGTTTCCTATAACCCAACAGGCTCAGGTGCAGGTATTCAGGCAGTTATCGACGGTGTTTGCGATATCGGACTTTCCAGCCGTGACCTCAAGGATTCCGAAGTATCTCAGGGACTCACAGGTACTGTTCTTGCATACGACGGAATTGCAATTATCGTAAACAACGAAAATTCTGTAGATGACCTCAGCCTTGAAGATATCGCAAAGATTTACACAGGTGAAATCACAAACTGGTCAGAGGTTGGTGGTGACGATGCAGAAATCGTACTCATCGGTCGTGAAGCAGGTTCAGGTACAAGAGATGGCTTTGAATCTATCACAGATACTAAGGAAGCTTGCAAATATCGTCAGGAGCTTACCTCAACAGGTGACGTTATCACAACAGTTTCTCAGAACCCCGGTGCAATCGGATATGCTTCTCTTGCCTCTGTTAAGGATAGCGTAAAGGCTGTTTCGGTAGGCGGTGTAACTCCTTCCGAAGCAACAGTTAAGGATGGAAGCTATGTTGTACAAAGACCGTTCGTTCTTGTAACAAAGACAGGCGAAAAGCTCTCCGATTCCGCACAGAAATTCTTCGACTACATGACCTCAGGTCAGGCAAACAGCATTATCACATCAGCAGGTGTAGTTTCTGCTCACTGATAAGGGATTCAAAAACAAATTCAGCGAATTTTCTTCAACAAACATTATTACTAAAACCTCCTCAAATGACGGCTTGATCTTACTAACGGTCAAGTCGTCGCTTTCAAGTGGTATTGTAAACGAAAGGTAATCATTATGAAAAATAAAAAGCGTTTTCCATCCGATACGCTGTACAGGTTCACCCATAATGTTCGTAGGAATCCCGATGCAAACAATGGTCGATTCATGGAACGCATTATCCATGGAATATTCCTTATCTTAGGACTGTTGACAGTCGGATGTGTGCTTCTCATTACGGTATATCTTGTGATTTCCGGACTGCCTGCAATAATCGAAATAGGCCCGATAAACTTCCTTTTCGGAAAAACGTGGGCATCTACTGCCGCTGATCCGCAGTTCGGAATACTTCCGTTTATTTTAACGAGTATTTACGGTACTGCCGGAGCTGTCGTTGTCGGTGTGCCTATCGGATTTTTTGCAGCAGTTTACCTGGCGAAAATAGCAAATCCGAGAATAAAGGCTGTAATTTCTGCTGCTGTTTCACTCCTTGCGGGAATTCCGTCGGTTGTATATGGCCTTGTCGGTATGCTTGTTCTTGTTCCGGGTATCAGAAAGCTGTTTAATATACCCGATGGTGCCAGCTTGCTTGCCGCTATGATTGTACTTGCGATAATGATTCTTCCATCTATTATTAACGTATCGATAACGTCACTTGAAGCTGTTCCGAAGGAGTATGAGGATGCGTCACTCGCACTGGGAGCAACTCCTATAGAAACGTATTTTAAGGTATCTGTACCGGCTGCAAAAAGTGGTATTGCCTCTGCTGTTGTGCTTGGCGTAGGCAGAGCTATCGGTGAAGCAATGGCTGTAATGATGGTTTCAGGTAACGTACCGAATATGCCGTCGCTGTTCCAAAGCGTTAGATTTCTCACAACAGCGGTTGCAAGTGAAATGTCATATTCAAGCGGACTTCAACAGCAGGCACTGTTTTCAATCGCACTTGTACTGTTTTTGTTCATTATGCTTATCAATGCAACTTTGAACTTCTTCCTAAAGAGAGAGAAAGGAGAATGATCTATGCAGTCGAACAAAAATAAGCTTTCTCCAAAACGCAAATTGTATATCGGCACAATGAAATTGCTCATGTGGCTGTCGGTCGGATTGACTACTGCACTTGTTTTGTTCCTGTTCGGATATGTTCTGATAAAGGGAATCCCGAATATCACATGGGAATTATTGTCAACAGAACCAAGCTATCTTACTGATCGAATCGGAATTTTGCCGGATATTTTGAACACTGTTTATATAGTAATTGCGACGCTTGTTATAGTAATTCCGATTGGAGTAGGTGCGGCGATATACTTGACTGAGTATGCTACCAATAAAAAGCTCGTCGGTGTCATCGAATATGCCGCTGAAACTCTGTCAGGCATACCATCAATAATCTACGGCCTTGTCGGTATGCTGTTCTTCTGTCGATTTTTAGGCATGAAAAAAACAATAATTGCCGGTGCACTTACGCTTGTTATAATGAATCTTCCAACTATTATGCGTACAACACAGGAGAGCCTTAAAACCGTTCCGCAGAGCTATCGTGAAGGTGCATTTGGTCTTGGCGCAGGAAAATGGCGTGTTATCAGGACGGTAGTTCTTCCGAATTGCGTAGACGGAGTTATAACAGGATGTATTTTGTCGATAGGCAGAATTTTGGGTGAATCAGCGGCGCTGTTATTTACAGCAGGCTTTGCACATTCGCTGAACGGATTTATAGAAGGACTTTTCAGCCCCGGAGCTACTCTTACGGTTGCACTTTATGTTTATGCAAAGGAACAGGGTGAATTTGAAGTAGCATTTGCAATAGCAGCGATACTTATGGTACTTACATTGATTATAAATGGTGCGGCGGCTCTTGTAGGTAAGGCTTTCAATAAAAGGAGAAAAATGTAATGAATTCTGTTGTGAATCGAGATATAATTACAGCAAAAGACCTGTGCTTATGGTACACTCAGACTCAGGCACTTAAAAACATAAATATAAGCATTCCCGAACACGCAATTACAGCACTTATCGGCCCATCCGGATGTGGAAAATCTACATTTTTGAAGACGCTGAACAGAATGAACGATCTTGTACCCGGAGTAAGAATCACGGGCGAGGTGAAATATGACGGAGAGAATATTTTTGCGAAATGCGTCGATGTAAATAATCTTCGTAAGGAAGTTGGCATGGTATTCCAGAAGCCGAATCCGTTCCCGATGTCGATTTACGATAACATAGCCTATGGCCCACGCACCCATGGCATTACGAATAAGTCAATGCTTGATGAAATAGTAGAAAACGCACTTCGCGGAGCGGCTATATGGGATGAAGTTAAGGATAGACTCAAGAAAAATGCGCTTGGATTATCGGGCGGTCAGCAACAAAGACTTTGCATTGCACGAGCGTTGGCAGTTGAGCCGAAGGTACTTCTCATGGATGAGCCTACATCTGCGCTTGACCCGATATCCACTTCAAGAATTGAAGATCTTGCAATGGAGCTTAAAGAAAAATACACTATTGTAATTGTCACTCACAATATGCAGCAGGCAGTGAGAATTTCCGACAACACAGCGTTCTTCCTTCTTGGCGAGCTTGTGGAATATTGTGACACAGAAACGATGTTTTCACAGCCCTCCGACAAAAGAACAGAGGATTACATTACAGGGAGATTTGGGTGATGAAATATTTGAGAACAAATTTCAACGAGCAGCTTGAATTTTTGAAGAACGAAATGACACTGATGGGCGAAATGTGCGAGGATGCATTGAATCTTGCGGTTGAAACCTTGGAAAGTGATCGCAAGGATGCTGAAAAAACTAAGCAGTCAGCAGAGCGTGTTATCGAAATTTCGCATGAGATAGACCAAAAGGAGCGTGATATTCAGTCCTCCTGCTTCAAGCTTCTGCTGAAACAGCAACCGGTTGCGACAGATTTGAGAATTATATCTGCTGCACTGAAAATGATAACGGACATGGAGCGTATTGGAGATCAGGCTGAGGATATCGCAGAAATCGTGACATATCTTGGCGACAGAACGATAGATGATGCACCGCTTATTGCAGGAATGGCACGAGAAACGATCACCATGGTAAACGACAGTGTTGCGGCATATGTCGAGCAGAATACAGCACTTGCTGAAGCAGTAATAGCGCGCGACGATGTAGTTGACGAATACTTTGACAGAATAAAGCGCAGTCTTATAGAAATGATAGCGAAAAATCCCACTGACGGTGAATTTGCTATAGATTTGCTGATGATAGCGAAATATTTTGAGAGAATCGGTGACCATGCGACAAACATAGCTGAATGGGTTATATATTCTGTTACGGGAGTCGGAAAAGAAGTAAAATAAAAAAACAGGCTGTTCGATCGGAGCAACTTTTGGAAAGTTTCCGATATGCGAACAGCCTTATTTTTTTATTCATCGATAAATCTTATCGTTTTAGTTTGACCGTCAGTTGAGAGTACGGTGTTTGCAAAGACCGATTTAGCTTCGTGATAGCATATTGTCGGGTCGGGCAGTGCTGGACTGTAGTGTGTAAGCCAAAGCTCTGCACATTCACTTTCCTTAGCAAGCCTTGCAGCATCGTACATAGTCATATGTGAAGACTCTTTTGCACGGTCATTTTTTTCACGTTCAAACATTCCTTCGCATATAAGCAAGTCAGCATCATATGCCATTGTCGAAATGATTTCACATGGGCGAGTGTCGGTTGCAAATGTAACATGAAGTCCACGACGTGATTCGCCAAGCACCATATCGGGAGTATATCCATCGGTGGACTCTCCTTTTTGCAGCTTAGACCACAGCTTCATCGGTACACCATTGCGTTCGGCTTTGTCCTTGTCAAACTTACCGACACGATTTATGCGTATGTCATAGCCAAGGCAAAGCGACGAATGTTGAACTTCAAACGATGTTATCGAGAAGCCATGACGTTCGATGGATGAAAAATCACTTAGCACCTGCGTTTTTATACGGAAGGGAAGCTCCGGTGCGATAGTTGTGAGATTTTTTACGACCTCGTCAACACCCTTTGGCCCGCAGATAAGGAGCGGTTCAGTGTGACCTTCGTTTCCCATTGAGAGAAGAAGCCCCGGAAGTCCACTGCAATGATCGGCATGAAAATGTGTCAGAAGGATAGTGCCGATCTTGCCAAGCGAAAAACCGGCTTTTTTTATAGCAAGCTGTGTTCCTTCGCCACAATCGATAAGCAGACCGACTCCGTTGTATCGAAGATAACAGCAGCTGAGAAATCTGTCAAGCTGAGGTACGGTCCCGCCTGTTCCGGGAAGACAAACGTCAAGCATGGTGTGCTCCTTTTTCTATAGATAAATGTGTGATTTGTAATTTTTTTACAGACTTAAATATCTGCATCCTTCAGATATTCTGCGCCATGTTCGGCTATAAATTTCTTTCGTCCTGCAAGGTCATCGCCAAGCATGATATCGAATATTCGCGCTGTAGCTTCAGCATCTGACGGTGTAACACGGATAAGTCGGCGTGTTGCAGGATTCATGGTGGTTTTTGCCATCATATCGGGTGCGTTTTCGCCAAGACCTTTAGAACGCTGGAGAGTGTATTTTATTCCCTCTTTATCTAAACGTGCAAGAATTTCCGCTTTATCAGGCTCGCTGTAGGCGTATTCTGTTTCGCCCTTGGTTGGGGTGATTTCGTAGAGCGGAGATTCTGCAATATAGACCTTGCCTTCCTTGAGCAAAGTAGGAAGCAGGCGATAGAACAGCGTCAAAAGCAGTGTTCTGATCTGGAAGCCGTCCTCGTCCGCATCGGTACAAATGATAATCTTTGACCAGCGCAGATTGTTGATATCGAACGGTACCATATCGGATTTATGCTTTGTTTTGATTTCAACTCCGCATCCGATTACTCGCAGCAGGTCGAGAATGATATCGCTTTTGAAAATTCTGTCGTAGGAGGCTTTAATACAGTTGAGTGTTTTTCCTCGAACCGGAATAACCGCCTGGAATTCAGAATTTCTTGCTAATTTTACAGATGTAAGAGCAGAGTCGCCCTCCACGATGTAAACCTCACGAAGCTCAGGGTCCTTTGAACGGCAGGCAACGAATTTTTCAACTCGGTGAGCCACATCCATGCTGGAGGACAGCTTCTTTTTGAGGTCAAGTCTTGTTGATTCAGCCTGTTCACGAGAGCGTTTATTTACAAGTACCTGTGCACAAAGTCTGTCGGCATCGACCGGATTTTCCGCAAAGAAATATTCAAGCTGATTCTTCAAAAACTCGTTCATCGCCTCTGCAATAAACGTATTTGTGATAGCTTTTTTAGTCTGGTTTGCGTAGGAGGTCTGTGTTGAGAAGCTGTTTGTCACAAGGATAAGGCAGTCTTCGATGTCGGCAAACGTGATTTTCGCTTCGTTTTTGTTATATTTTCCGGTTGCTTTAAGACGTTTATCAACAGCGGAGGTAAATGCAAGACGTACAGCCTTTTCAGGAGAGCCACCATGCTCAAGCCATGAGGAGTTATGGTAATACTCGAGAGTGTGTATGCTTTTTGATACAGTGAAGGCAACATCGGCAATCAGCTTGTAATCCTTCATGTCATCTCGGTCACGGCCCTTTGTTTCAAGATGGAACTGAGCTATTTTAGTTTCGGCAGTTTCACCGGCTATTTCGGCAATATAGTCTGCAATTCCGTTTTCATAGTAGAATTCTTCCGTTTCGAACACGCCATGATTTGCACGATCTTCCCACTTGAATACGAATCTCAGACCGGGATTTACGACGGCCTGACGCTTCAGCATACCTGAAAAATATTCTCGAGGAATATCGATATCGGTAAATACCTGCAAATCGGGACGCCAGCGAATGACAGTACCTGTGCGACGTTCTTTTCTTTCAAGCGGACGTACATTAAGCTCTGTTATAGCCTCGCCTTTTTCAAAGGAAACCTCAGATAGATTTGAGCCATCGTATGATTTTACATTGAAAAATTCACTGGAATACTGTGTAGCGCAGGCACCAAGACCGTTCAAGCCGAGTGAATATTCGTACGCCGCACCCTCGGAGTTATTATCGTACTTACCGCCTGCATAAAGCTCGCAGTAGACAAGCTCCCAGTTCCAGCGTTGTTCACCTTCGTTCCAGCCAAGCGGTACGCCTCTGCCGAAGTCCTCTACTTCAATGGATTTATCAGCAAAGGAAGTGATATTTACGACAGAGCCAAAGCCTTCTCGTGCTTCATCGACTGCATTTGAAACGATTTCAAATACAGAATGTTCACAGCCTTCAAGACCGTCTGAGCCGAAAATAACAGCAGGACGTTTGCGGACACGGTCTGCGCCCTTGAGTGAAGTTATAGATTGATTGTTATACTGTGGTGTATTTGTGGTTTTCTTTCTCATTAAAAAGAATCAAAAATTCCTTTCTGAACTTCGGTGGATGCTTAAAGCTTATTTAAGCGGAATGATAGGTGCGCCACCGTTTGCTGAAGTGATTTCTGCTACAAGAAGTGCAGCCTTTGCCATCATAGTCTGTACGAGAGCAGGGCAGTTTTTCTTGAATTCTTCAGCTACATCGATAGTTTTCCAGTCGATTTCTCCGCGTGTGCCGGGATTGAATACGAGCATTACGCCAAAGGAAACGGAAAGGGTGAAGGGGCCTTCGGGATCAAAGCGAAGTGTGCGGTTGTAGGTGATTTTTACGCCTGCCTGACCAACTACCTGAGCGAGAATAGTATCCTTTACGCCAAGCTTTAACTGACCCTGAACCTGAGCCGGACGCTGTGTTTCGTAGCTTACGTTTTCAAGTGCGATACGACGTTCTGCGAGGAAGTAGCGATTGAAATCGAAGCCTTCGGGAGTCTGATATTTAGGCTGGGTGGGAACAGATGCCATTGTTACGTTTTCAGCGAGTGTGGGTTCCTGTGCAGGAGCTTCTTCAACAGGTGCAGCGGGTGCTACAGGAGCTTCAGGAGCTTCGTTTGCAGCTGCGGGAGCTTCGTTTTCGATAGGAAGGTTCTTTTCTTTATCGTTGTTTTTTTCGTTCTTTTTACCAAATAATGCCATGATAATTTTCTCCGTTAATTTATATTTTGTGAATGTTTGATTTAATCGTTTGTTTGGTGATCCATTACCTTATACATTGCCCAACCGTTTTCAGTACGGTAGGTGGCGATGAGATTACCTGAGATAGTGGATATTGAGTCATAGGTGAAGGGGAGTACGATATTGCCTTGCTTATCAATCATACCACATCGTCCATCGGGGAGAGTGAGAACGCTAAGTCCACTGATAAACGGTGTTGCCGAGGCGTAAATAGGCTGTGCGATCCATTCGCCTGCCACATCAAATACGCCATATTTTCCGTTTTTCGAGAGAATAGCCATACTGTCAGAGTAGCTTTCAAGCTCGAAGCCTGCCGGAAGGGTATATTCGGTTCCGTCAAGTCTTAGCAGACAGTTTTTCTCATTTACAACTCTCGTCAGACCACGCATTTCGTAGTTCCAGTAGTCGATTACCTGTCTGCGAACCATAACAAGGCCGTCATCGTAATAGAACGAACCCATGCTTTCGAGACCGTGTGTAAGTGGCGGAAGCAGGTATTCTGTTACATATCTGTTATGCTCATTGAGGATGGTTTGGACATTTGCAAAGGCACGATAACCGTTTTCGGTGATGAAATATATGCTTCCACGATCCTTGTCAGTCGTTACTGCTGCACGATTCTGCATGAACGGGAACGCAGTCGAGAATTTAATTTCACTCAAACGACCGGTTACATAACCCTCTGCATTGCGAACCTCGTAGCCGAAAAGAGTTTCCGTTTCATCCTTAACCATAGCTGTTATGCTTTCGATAAATGCATCAACTATGTTTATTTCGTCGTTTTCTGCGGATTTTTCGGCTTCTTCAAGAGTGCTTGCGTTAGCCTTGAGCATATCTGCGATATATTCATCAAGCGGGGTGAGCTTGTTTTCGGCAGTACGCACGAAGCTTTCGGATATCACGAAAACCGATGTTGAATCCGACTTACCAAAGCTTGAAGGATAGTCAAAATTCAGTCCGCGGTTGTCTGTGACAGGGTCATAATCGCTCAAAACGAAGCTTGTGACAGGTTCGGTGACAATAATTTCGCCATCGTTGTCAGTTGATTCAAGTGAGTCGATATATGACTGGTAAAATTCGCCCGATGGAGATACAGAAAGGTAGAAATAATGCACAGCACCGTCGTCCTTGCGGATGAACAGTGGCTTATCATTGCGATCTCTTGTATATGCCGGCATATATCTGTCTGCATCGTAACGGCAAAGCGGAGCACCGTTTGAAGATAGGATGAAATTATCCGTACCGTTATCGAGAAGAATATATCCCATATAAAGCTCAACTGAGGGTCTATCCTCGGTTTTTTCTTCGATAAGGACATATTTTTCGTCAGATATAAGAGCATCGGTATCTTCACCGTTTTCACCGGGAGTTATCACTTTTTCTGTTTCAACTACTCGTGTGGCAGTTGAGAAGGATGTTGGAAGCTTAAAATCGAAGGTCAATTTTGCAAGGCTTGAGCTGCTGCTGTCGTAGGTGTAATAGCCATTGCTCGGGGCTTCTGTACAGCCGTTTTCAATGCTCTGCGAAATTGTCGGTATTGTGCTTAAGCGATCCTCAAGCTCATCAGGTGAATAAACTGTAGATACATTTGTCGGGGCTTGCTCCTCAGGTGATTCGGGTTGAGCAGTGTTATTTGGTGAGCTTACTTCCGGTACTGCTGATGAGCCGACCTCTGTATCGTTTTTGATATCGCTCATATCCACCGAAGGGAAAGGTGTTTGTGCGATGGTTTCCTGACTGCCTTTATCGAGATCATCGAAAATAGCATAGCGGTCGAGGAAGGAGAAGTCATAATATCCGAGAAAATACAGTAGCACAAGAAACGCCGCGCCGAATACGATGACGATCTGCACCAGCATTTTCAGGTGTTTTTTGATTTTCACGAACAGGTATTTCATATGCAGACTTTCTTTTTAGATAAATTTTTGATTTTTGTATTGCTTTACTTATGATATCGTGTTCCCGCAGATATTTCGCCGGCACGATATATCTGTTCAAGCAACATTACACGGAAAAGCTCATGAGGAAAGGTCATTTTTGATAGTGATAGTCGCAATACTGCTTTTTTCTTAACAGTTTCCGACAATCCAAAGGATGAGCCTATCACGAAGCATATTTCCGATATCCCGCTTATAGCCTGCTTATCGATAAAGGAAGCGAATTCCTCTGACGAAAGCTGTTTTCCCTCAACGCATAATGCGACTAATGCAGAGCGTGGGGATATCTCGTCAAGAATACGTTCGCTTTCCTTTTCGAGGGCACGGTCTATTTCGCCCTGAGTCGGAAAGGAGGGAAGATTTTCTACCTTAGGCTCGACTACAGTGACGGGATAGGTACGGGAAAGACGTTTGATAAATTCAGCACAGGCATCGCGATAGTTTTTCTCTGTCAGCTTGCCCATGGCGATTACTTTTATTTTTAACATTATCAGTTGAAGAAATTCAGTCCAATATAGCTTATGAGCAGGGTAAGAACCACAGGCATGAGGATATAAAGCAGATTTTTTGCCTTTTCTTTGCGTTCGGGTTGCTTTGCCATGAAGTCCTTTTTTTGCTCATCAGACCATTTTTCGGGAAGATCATCCCATTTGCGTGGTTCCTTATCAAAGGAGCAACCGTTCAGGATGAAATATGCGATAAACAGCCCACCGGCTATTGCGGAATATACGATGGATACAGAATAGAATATCCAAACAGCACGCAGTTGTTCACCGAGAGCTACAAGTATCTGGAACAGGGCATAAAACAGTGCAAAATTGATGAACAGAATACCCAGTCGTTTCAGATTTCGATGTCCCTGTGAAATACGGTCGTCGGATGGGACCGGTTCATTGGTTTTCTTTCTTTTTTTCATATTATAAATGTGTTTAGATTAGATAATCTTGCAAGCACCGTTCTTGCGAACACTCAAAATGTGGCAAGCGTTTTCACCGAAGATGGAGTTCATCTTTGCGGCATAAGCGGAGGTAAGCTCTACGGGTACGAAGGCCTGGATAGTTCCTGCAAATCCACCACCGTGAACTCTGCATACGCCTGCTGTTCCCTTGAGGAATTCTTCTGTTACGCAAAGTGCGAGAGAAAGTCCCTGTTCGTCAACATTTTTTGTGGTATAAACATTCTGAAGGAACTTGAAGCTGGAGTTACCGGAGGCTACAACACCTGCCTTAAAGCCGTCAATATCACCTGCACGGAGAGCTTCTACCTGTGCTGCAACTCTTTCGTTTTCGGCGAAGAAGTGATATGCACGCATGATAGCACGGTCACCAAGCTCTTCACGAATTGCAGAACCACCCTTTGCAAGAAGTTCATCAAGAGCTTCTCTGGAGGTCTGACGGAGTACGGGAACACCAAGCTTAGCCGCAACCTTCTTCATTTCAGCAGGAACGGAAGCGTAATCGTCGTTGAGGTCGGCATGGTTTCCACCTGTATTTACGATGCAGAGAGCATAGCCTGCTGCAGTGAGATCGAAGTCCATTTTTTCGATAACAGGAGAGGTGGGGTCTGCGAAGTCGATAGTAATGAAGCCACCGACAGCACAAGCAGTCTGATCCATGAGTCCGCAAGGCTTACCGAAGTATTTGTTTTCAGCGAACTGAGCCATTTTTGCGATTTCTACATTAGAAACCTTACCATCGTTGTAGAGATAGTTGAGAATGTTACCAACCATTACTTCAAAAGCGGCAGAGGAGCTGATACCGGAGCCTTTGAGTACGTTTGAAGTGGTATATGCATCAAAGCCACCGATATTGTAGCCTGCATCAAGGAATGCTTTTTCCATACCTGCGATAATAGCTGCAGAGGTGAAGAACTTTGATTCATCGGGAGTGGGGATAGCGGAGGGTTCTACAACATCTTCCGGGAAGCCTTCAGACTTGATACGAACAATGCCATCGTCGGTCTTTTTAACAACAGCGAGGATATCAAGGTTTACGGAAGCTGCAATAACACGACCGTAGTTGTGGTCTGTATGGTTACCGGAAATTTCGCTTCTTCCACCAACGGAGTAAAGTGAAACATCACCGTCACCGTAGAGGGCGTTGAATTCGTCTGCTGCTTTTGAATAGCGTTCACGCTGAGAGGGGATATTTTCTTCACGAACAGAGAGTCCGTTCACAAGGACAGTGTCGATACCACCGTCAGCGATTGTTTTTTTGAGTTCGGAGATAGTCATAGGATAGTCCTTTCTGTATGTACAGATAATATATTTTAATTAAATATAATTGCAGATTTGATTTACTGAAAGCTTGAATTAAGCCTTAGGAATTGCTGCGCGCTCTTTTTCACGTTTCACCATTCCGAAAAGAGCACCGATAACTGCAAAAACCACAACGATTGCAAGTCCGCCAAGCGAGAGAAATGTGCCTGTTTGATGGAGCATTTCGATAAGAGGACGATATACGAGGTCGAGGGTGGTTTCGGGGAATTGTGCGATGATTACGGCCTTGACAGGTGCGAGAATTTTATCGCAGAACAGCATTACACATCCTGAAACGATCCAAGCAGAACCGCAGAATACGGCAGAAGCAGTGAGCTTTAGCTGTCGTGTTACGAAAATCAGCAGTATCAGTGTACCGCAAATCGATAAAACGAACATAAGCGTACCTTGAGATAGAAGCTCACGCACAGGCTCGGCTTTTTCGAGAGTTTCGGTAAGGTTGGAGGATTCGCTGATATTCGACAGTGCATTTGTCAGCATACCCTCTACGTCACCGAACATTGACAGAAACATGAGCATATTTTGATCTGCACCGGAGAGAATGGTTTCAGCCATTTCAGCACCGTCAAGCGTGGGAACTGCGCCATTGTCAAGTGCCCAGCTACGAAGCTCCTGCACGAACGATGTCAATATTGCATCTATCGAGAAGGAATGAATGAGCGAATCAATGTCACGGTCGGTGAATTTTATACCAAGATCAGCGACGGAAGAATTTGCAAGCTCACAGACAGTGCCGAAACCACCGTTTCCGTCAGGTATTTCCAGATTAGCGTAATCCAGAGAATTCATAAAATTATAGACATACTCCGGCGTATAATTCGAGCGAACGGTATAGATTGTGGCAGCGCAAAGTGAAGTTACAGCCAGCAAAATCGCAAGAATTACGGAGAGTATGACAAGCAAAGCTTTTGATAGCGTCTTCATAGTAAAAATACAGCTTTCCGTGTGAAAAAATACTTCATTATATTATAACAGATACGTCGAGGTATGTCAAGCTTGTATACCGACTTTGGGCTATGCGATGAGTCGGGGTGTGTTTGAAAATTGTTAATATGCCCCAACGGAGCTTTTCACGCTATACTACAGAATAAATTGCACTTTTTTGTAAAAAACCTTCTTTTCCTCTTGCGAACTGCGAATGAAAATACTATAATAATGCTATACTTCAATACATACGGAGATATTTCTGGAAAAATGGAAAACTTAGGATATTACAATGGCACTGTCGATCTTATTGAGAATATACGGGTGCCACTAAACGACCGTGCAAACTACTTTGGAGACGGATGCTATGATGCGCTGTATTCAAGGAACTATCGTGCATATTGTGCGGGAGCTCATCTTGATAGATTATACAATTCAGCGGCACTTCTCGGTATTGAACCGCCAATGCCAAAGGCTGAGCTTGCGCTTCTCATTCGAGATCTTATAAATCGTTGCGACACGGGGGATCTGTTCATATATATCCAGTTTTCTCGCGGAACTGCACCGAGAGAACATTCTCACGGCGGAAAGCTGAAATCTAATTTATGGATAACCATGACACCGGAGCAGGTTCGAGATACATACGAGCCTATTTCGTGCATTACTGTACCGGACACAAGATTTTATCATTGCAATATAAAGACATTAAATCTGCTTCCGAACGTAATGGCATCGGAGAAGGCTCACAGCAAGGGCTGTCACGAAGCGATATTCTTCCGACCGTTTAACGAGGGTGCGTCTGACGGTATTGTAACTGAATGTGCACACAGCAATGTTCATGCGATAATCGACGGAGTATTCCGCACTCATGCAACTGACAATCTGATACTTCCCGGAATCGGACGACAGAATATTCTTGCGATGTGCAAAAAGCTTGGAATACCTTTTTCCGAGGTACCGTTCTCACGAGCTGATTTGTTCACTGCCGATGAGGTTATGATTTCCTCGAGTGGATCGTTCTGTATTCCCGTAAAGGAGATAGACGGAAAGAGTGTCGGCGGACGAGGCGGAAGCATACTGAAAGCGTTACAGGACGCACTTGTACAGGATTGGCTGACGGCTACTGAAAAATAATCGCAGGAAAACGAGAGTACTTGTGGGAAATTATATAATTTGTTGGCATAAAACTTAAAATTTCCTATACAATGTGATTGACAAAACGGAAAAATCGTGATACAATGTTGTCATAGGATAACAATCGTTACAACGATAATTGAAAGGCAGAAAGATTATGAACAACAACGACGGACTCTTCGACAAGAAGAACGAGATCGAATCGACCGAAGAGTACGATCCAGAGATATACACTCTGACCGATGAAGACGGAAACGAGCTTCACTTTGCACTTCTCGGCACACTTGAGCATGAAGGCGAAGTATACAAGGCACTCATTCCCGTAAACGAAGATGGCGAAGAGGAGAGCAACGAATACGTTATTCTCAAGTGCGCTGTTGACGAGGATGGCGAGGATGTTCTCGAAACGATCGAAGATGACGAAGAATTCGACCGCATTGCAGATATATTCGACGACGAGTTCTCTGATATATTCTACGACGAGGACTAATTCAGGTTTTTGATTGCCGAATTGAGTGGATTAAAATTTAATAAGGCAAATGTCCTGTGGTGTTCGAGATAGATTTGAGTGTAAAAACCCACAAAGAGTAAAAAGGAGCCCGGACTTCTGACGCGGGGTATGCAGACCTCCCTCCGTTACCGTGAGACGCATTCTGCGCCGCCGTAGCGAATTGGAAGCTGGGAGCACAAACCGTTGGAGAGGGCACCATCCTTGCGAGAGCAGGGTTTCTATACACTCATTTTGAAACGGCACTATGGGGCTATTTTTTTGAAATTAGGCTTAGGCTGAAAATAGATAACAAATTTTGACAAAAACGACAGGAGAACAAACATCATGATGGATATCACACCGTATATTGCAAATCCAAATGAAAAGCCACTTGACGTTATAAAGCCGGACGGTGGTTTTGCAGGTATTTTCCGTACTATCACTATCGTTGGTGACAGCTTATCAGCAGGTGAGCTTGAAGGTACCAGCGAAGATGGAAAGCGTGAGGTTTACGACTATTTTGAATATTCATGGGGTGAATTCATTGCGCGTACTACCGGTGCACAGGTAAATTTGTTTGCACGCGGCGGCATGAGTGCGATGGAATATGTTGACAGATGGGGTGAAGCTAACGGTGCATGGGACGAATCCAAGGCTTCACAGGCATACATAATTGCTCTCGGATGCAACGATTTATCCTGGTGCAAGCATGAGCTTGGTTCCGGAGCTGACGTTGATTTGGAAAATCCCGAAAACAGTGCAAAGACATTTGCCGGCTCAATGGGCAGACTTATTGCGAAATACAAGCAGATCAGCCCTAAGGCGAGAGTTTTCCTTATCACTATGCCCAGAGAAGCTGACAAGGAATCTGCAAAGCCTGAAGATTGGGCTAAGTGGGAAGGCCACAGCAGAGTTATGCACGAGCTTGCAGAGCTGTTTGAATACACCTATGTTATCGACCTGTTCAAGTACGGTCCTATCTATGATGATGAATTCAAGAAGAATTTCTATCTTGCAGGACACCTTACAGTAGGCGGATATCTCATGACTGCACATATGGTAATGTCTTACATGGACTACATCATTCGCAACAATCCCGAAGATTTCCGTCAGTCCGGCTTCATTGGCAAGGGTCACCACCATTACGGCTACAAGTGGTAATTGACATAATTTGACAGAAAAACAAAGGCTGTCGTATTTTGGAAAATTATTTCCTGATACGACAGCCTCTTTTATTTTAAGCTTACTTGTGGCTTATTGCAATATCGTTGTTGCCACAGAACTGCTTCAGCTTTTCGAGCTGGATATTGTATTCGTGTGCATCTTCATCGGATTCTGAGTAAACTATAGGAGCATCGATACCCATTATGCCCTTTGTGACGATTTCAAAACAGCGTTCCTGCTTTTTGATAATACCGAACAGGACTTTTTTCTCTCGTGTACCTACTGAAACCGATTCGATATTGCTCAGCTTTATCTCGTATTTTTTTGTTGTCGTGCCGTACGGGCCTTCGTACTCAATAGTCTTGGATGCGAATAATAGCTTTGCCATGGGGAAACCTCCTGTTTTTATTATATTATAATTTCAAGTGAATTCTTATCCGATAATTCCTATCTGGCGATAGTGAAATAAACGCACAAATTTACTGTATTCTGCTGATTATCGAACGGAATGCGGAGTCATAGTAATCCTCAGCACGGCGTTTGATATCGGAGCAATTTTCCACTGTGCAATAATCGAGGATAAACGGCTTTTTGTCAGCGAAACGGATATAACATTCCATAAATTTTTGCCAATCGATATCGCCATCGCCAAGAACGTAGCCGGGAAGTGAATTAAGCTTGCGGTCTTTTCCAATGAAGTAGCCGATATCGTGCTTCAGATAGCAGAACATTCCTTCTTCATCTGAATTTGCTATGTATTTCGAGGGATTTATAAGTGCGGAAAGTCTGACGTGTGAATCAGCTTCAAGCTCCTCTATCAAGGTTTTCATTCTGCGAGGTGAAGGGATTATATCGAGTACACATCCCTCAAGCGAAAGCTGAATATCGGATTTTTCAGCCTCAAGGCACACAGTTTGAAGCATATCTCTGAGTGAGGCGTAATCTGATTCGTATGAGTCGGCATTTATACCACGGTGTCCGGGAGTAAAGCCACAGTCGCTTGCAATATAGTGTATTCTTGATTCTGCGGCAAATTCGATATATCTCTTGCAATAATCAAGCACAGCAGAGCGTGTGGAAGGGTCGGGCGAACGAAGATCTGTATAAAGTCCGAGAGATGTTACTTCGATGCCACGGCTTCTGAATTCGTCTGCGGCTTCTTTTACCTTTGCAGATGTAATTCCATCGAGTGAGCCTATGCCGTTGTATTTCCAGCCTCCGAGGTCAGCCATTGTGAAAACAAGCTCCACGCAACGGAATCCGTTCATCATGAGTATATCCGCAACCTCGCGTACAGTTTTGCCGGCAAAGCATTTCGTTGTGATACCGATATTAAGCATCTTTTATCTCTCTTTCGTGAATCAATTTTATCTAAATCGGCGATATAACGCATCGATATGTTCTGTTTTTATTATAATATGCCGAAATGAGTTAGTCAATAGTATTTTGTGAAGTTTAATGATTATTTAATATCACATGAGTCGAGGGAATACACGACATCCTTTCCCATAAAGCGAAAGCTGACTTTCGATGACCACAGCGACGGGCCCTTTCGCTTGATTCGACTACCGTATTTTCCATCTCCTATGAGTGGTGATTTTCTTGAGGCGAATTGCACTCTTATCTGGTGTGTGCGACCTGTTTCAAGCTCTATTTCGGCAGGAGTTACGATATTTCCGTCAAGCTCAAACGGCTCGTTCAGTTTATAGGTAAGTATAGCTTTTTTTGCGTTCTTTTTTTCGGGTTTAACGATGAATGATTTATCTGCACGACGGTCGAAGAAGATATAGTCGCACATTTCACCGCTTTTTGGCAGAGCATCATCGGCACTTATCCATGCGATGTAGCTTTTATGAAAGCTTCCGTCTGTTATTTCCTTTGATAGCAGGGCGGCAGCTTTTTTTGTCAGTGCGTATACCATAATTCCGGCTGTTGTTGCGTCAAGTCGGTGTACAGTATAGACCGATTCAAATTTTATTCCGTTTTCGATGAGGTATTTTTCGATAGCTTCCGGTGCATTTTCGCGTGAAGCACCGTTTGTTGGCTTTTCGGACAGCATACCGTATGATTTATTTATGACTATGTAATCATCTGTTAGATGTATGACTTGCATTTGAGCTTCTCCGTATTTTTTTATTATATTTTAGCATATTACAGCGTAAATTTCAAATATGCAATGGCTTTGTGGCGTTGTCAATTCAACTAAAACGCAGGTATAATATTTGTGCAAATTCATCATCATTTCACTTGACGAAGGTGGGCAGTTATCGTATAATATCCTCGTTCTAATTTTTTGAAAAATGTGCGGAGGATTTATGAATAAGACCGAACGCTCGGTACGCAGACCTTTGAGTTGGCATGAAGGCTTTTTGTCAGACATACTGCACAGTGTTTTATTGTTTATCCGTAAAAATACTGTACTCAGCATTGCGGCAATTTTGGCTGTTGCTACTTCCTTTATCGTTCCACCTGACAGTGAATATATCGGTTACTTCGATTTCAGAACGCTGACCTGCCTTTTCTGCACACTTGCTGTTATATGTGCGCTTGGAAAGATACGCTTCTTCTATGTCTGTGCCGAAAGAATCATTGTTACAATGAAAAATCTCCGCCTTGCGACTATTGCACTTGTCTATATCACGTTTATCGGCTCGATGCTTATAGCGAACGATATGGCACTTATAACCTTTCTTCCGCTTGGATATCTTGTTTTGAGCTGTACGGGAAACGAAAAGCATATGGCGTATGTATTCATCCTGCAAAACATTGCAGCGAATCTCGGAGGTATGCTGACACCGTTTGGAAATCCGCAGAATTTGTATCTTTATTCAGCATTTTCTATACCTGCCGGAGAATTTGTTACTACCATGCTTGCGCCGTTTCTCCTTGCTGTTACGCTTATCACGATTTGCTGTTTCGCAGTTCCGACTACTCCTGTCGCTTATTCCGGTGAAAAAACAAAGCTTCCACCACTCAGACTTGCACTTTACCTTGCGTTATTTGCAGTATCTATACTTGTAGTATTCAGAGGTATTCCGTATTGGCTTGGGCTTGTTATCATAATTCCTGCGCTTCTTCTGCTTGACAGAGATGCTCTTGGAAGGGTCGATTACGGACTTCTTTTGACATTTGTATGCTTCTTCATTTTCTCCGGAAATATGGCGCGTATACCTGCTATATCATCTCTTATGTCTTTGCTTGTAGGTCATTCACCAAAGCTGACATTGTTCTCGTCCGCTATGTCGTGTCAGGTCATTTCAAATGTTCCATCTGCGATATTGCTGTCGAAGTTTACCGAAAATTGGAAGGCATTGCTTTACGGTGTAAATATCGGGGGATGTGGTACTCTTATATCATCACTTGCCAGCCTTATAACCTTCCGTACATTCATGAGCCACAACAAAGGCGTGGATGGCGCTGCGAGCAGATATGTTAAGCTGTTCTCTGTGATAAATTTTGCATTTCTTGCGATACTTCTCGGATTGTGTATGCTTCTCGTGTAAACTTAATATAAAAAAAGGACTGCTGACAGTTAGAAAATTTCTTCTCTGCTGTTAGCAGTCCTTTGTTATACAATTTTAATAAGCTTATGCAGTTTATGATTTACTATGCATTATTCGCAAGCTTCACGGAATGCTGTAAATGCTGCGAGGTGAGCTTCATCTGCTTCGGGCGTGATGTTGCCGATCATTTCCATATCATCTGCAGAGAAGTCTGACGGGAGAGTAAGGAATGAACGGTAATCTTCGTTGATGTAAGCATCAGCTGCGCTGTTTGTGCAGTAGTAGCCAAGGTGTTCAAAGCACTTTGCGCTTGTTTCGGGGTTAAGAATATATTCGATGAACTCGTGAGCTGCATCAGAATCCGGTGCCTGAGAGGGGATGAACATACCCATGATACCAAAGCCGATACCTTCGGAGGGGAATACTACTTCAAGCTCGGGATTTGTCATTTTTGCGAGAGTTACCTGAGAGGTGTACATGATAGCAGCATCGATTTCACCTGAAATGAGGTCGTCCTGGATGTTGTCATCCTTGATAAGGCGAATGTTCGGTGCAAGCTCCTTAAGCTTTTCGCCGGCTTCTTTAATCTTTGCAGTATCTGTGATGTTGTAGCTTTCACCCATAGTCTTGAGAGCCATACCGTTGATAACACGATAGTTTGAGATTATGCCAAGCTTGTTTTCAAGTGAGCTGTCCCAAAGATCGCCGTAGCCCTTGATGTCGATATCAATATTAGCTGGGTTATAAACTATAGTCTGAACGCCTGCACCAAAGGGGATGGTGTATTCGTCTGTTGGATCGTAGAACTGTCCCTTGTAGAGAGGATTTACATTGTCGGCAGAGGGGATTTTAGATTTGTCGAGCTTCTGTACAAGTCCTTCTGCTATTGCAACTTCGATAATGTAGTCGTCAGCGATTACCAGGTCGTAATCTCCACCTTCCGCTGCCTGAAGCTTTGCAAGCATTGTTTCATCATAGTCGAAGTTGACATAGTTGATCTTGATGCCTGTTTCATCTTCAAAGCCTTCGAGAACCTCGTCAGGGAACATTCCTGCCCATGTATAAAGGTTCAGTGTGCGATCACTCTCGCTATCGGAGCAAGATGTGAGCGCAAACGGTGTCACAAGCATAGAAAGCGCTGCGAGAATAGAGATGACTTTTTTCATTGTGGTTTCCTCCATAATTTTTATATAGCTTTGTAAAATTGAGGGTCTGTTTGATTGATACAGTTGCTTATGCCGGTTAATGCTTCTTTGTTTTTTTGATGAGTGCAGCTGATATGTAGCATATTAAGGTTACAGCCAGCATAAGGGTACACATAGCATTGACCTTTGGCGTTACGCCTGTTTTAAGCTGTGTGTATATCTTTATCGGCAGAGTATTTACCGAAACGCCTGTACATAATACAGAGATTATAACGTCATCAAAGCTCATTGCGAACGACAGGAACATACCCGAAAGGATAGCCGGAGCAATAAGCGGGAGAGTTACCGTGAAAAATGCTACCCAGCCGGATGCACCGAGGTCACGGGCTGCTTCTATCGACGAGGTATCAAGAACTTCCAGGCGTGCGCTGACCTGCGTATAAATATATGGTACGCAGAATGCAGTGTGGCTGATTATCAAAGTGAGCATACCGAACTTCATACCAAGCATAGAGAAAAATGCGAGGAAAATCATACCGAGAACGATTTCCGGAATGATAAGCGGAAGAAGCGCAGACTGACGGATAAGATTTTTTCCGGGGAGCTTTGCGTTTTTGATTCCGAGAGCGGCTGAGGTTGCGAGTATTGCGGCAAGGACAGATGAAGTAAGTGCGAGGATAACAGAATTCAGAAGTGCCTCAAACATAGCCTTGTCACGGAACAGCTCTTTATACCATTTCAGCGAGAATCCGCCCCATGTTGACGATAATTTGCTTTCGTTAAACGAATATATCACAACAATAATGATTGGCAGGTACGTCAGAACTGTCATAAAAATTGGGTATGCGATACGAAAGAAGGTTGTCTTTTTTGTCATAGTATGTACCGATCACTTATAATTATGAGAATGCGTATTTACACCGGTGGGTTTATTTCTGCCATTTCGACTTTTTCATCAGAACACCGCATACAAGTCCTGTAAGGAGCATCAGTATTGCTGATAAAGCGGCGGCACCGGGCTGATTATGTGCTTTCATAAGGAGTTCTTCTATAAGCGAGCCGACAAGCACGACTTTGTTGCCACCGAGTATTTGTGCAATGAAGAAAAGTCCCATTGACGGTATAAAGGTGAGAATTATCCCTGTTTTAAGTCCGGGCAGAGTCAGGGGAAGTATTACGGATAAAAATGCACGAACCTTTCCTGCGCCGAGGTCACGGGAGGCTTCAACAAGTGACATATCCAGCTTTTCAGCTACTTGATAGACAGAGGTAAACATAAACGGCAGAAGAACGTATATCATGCCGACTACTACAGCGGGGTATGTGTACAGCAGTTTAAGCGGTTCTTCGGTGATTTTCAGTGCCATAAGCAGTTTGTCGAGAAGACCGTTTGAACGGAAAATGATTATCCAGCCGTAAAGACGAAGAAGTGAATTTACCCAGTACGGTATCATTTGCGTTGTAACGAAAAATTGTGCGTATTTTGGTGGAAGGAGAGCAGTGCAAAGACCGAAGGGGTAGCCGATCAGGACGACAGCAATTGTCGAGATCAAGGCAAGCTTAAGTGATGTTACGAATGTATTCAGATATGTACCCGAAAAAACTGCTACGTAATTTTCAAGTGTGAATCCCGTACCATAGCCCCAACCATCACGAGGTGAGAACGACAGCACGAGCATAAGTATCAGCGGACCGATCACGAATATTAGTGTGAACAAATATAAAGGCAGAAATGCGAGGGTCGCGCCTTTAGTTTTTCTGATCATAATATTAAACCTGATTTATAATTTGATTTTAGAAGGCTCATTCTTCAACCACGATACCTGCGAGGTTGGGAATATCGAGTCCGACCTTTTGTCCAAGCTCAATGGATCTGTCAAGACCGTAGCGCATTGCAGTGATTTTTGTTCCGTTTGCCTCAGCAGTGATACGCATAACACCACCTGCGAAATTTAATGCTGTCACTGTTGCAGGGATGGAGCTTTCTGCCAATTCTGTGGAAACGCCGATTTTTTCACCGCGAATTGCCACATTAACGAGGTCACCGGAGGTGTGATTTACGTTGTTGTTACGCAAAATCAGTGAATTTTCACCGAATTTCACCTTACATGAGTCCTTATCACCACTGTCGTATGTACATGGCAGGATATTTGCTTCACCTATGAAACGTGCAACATAGACGTTTTTCGGAGAATCGTAAATTTCAGAAGGCGAACCTATCTGTAAAAATCCACCACCCTGCATTACTGCGATGCGATCGGACATATTCAGAGCTTCTTCCTGGTCGTGGGTGATATAGATGAAGGTTATACCGAGAGCTTCCTGTAGCTTTTTCAGTTCTCCCTGCATGGCACGACGAAGATTTAAGTCAAGTGCACCGAGAGGTTCATCGAGCAGGAGTATTTTCGGTTGAGCAATAACAGATCTGGCGATTGCGATACGCTGTTTTTGACCACCCGACATTTCTGACGGATAACGCTTTTCGTAGCCATCCATTTGCACAAGTGCAAGAGCATCTGTAACACGCTTTTTGATTTCATTCTTAGGTACTCGTGCTATTCTCAGAGGATACGCAATATTGTCATAGACATTCATATGAGGAAAGAGAGCGTAGCTTTGAAAAACGGTGTTGACTGCACGATGATTTGGTTCTGCATTGGTAACATCCTTGCCGTCGAGGATGATTTTACCGCCACCGACATCTTCAAGACCGCAGATCATACGAAGGAGAGTGGTTTTACCACATCCGGATGAGCCGAGGATAGTAAGAAATTCACCGGCGGCAACATCAAAGGAAAGATCACGAATGACTTCCGTTTGACCGAAGGATTTTGATATATTTTCTATTTTTAAAATAGGAGGATTTGAAGGAAAATTGTTTGACATGATACCTCCGACTGCTGAAATTAGAGTTATTATTATTCAATATATATAATAGCACATTATGCTCGGTATGTCAATTATTAAATCAAATCATGTGCGATTTAATTTTAGCGAGATACAGCACTTCTGAAATATCGTATTTTACTGTGGAAATTCACGGTAATACAAGAGATATTTTTACAAATGTAAGGAGCATATTGCACCTATCGCCATCGTCAGAATACCAAATTTTTATACACAATTTTTATCTATATTAACAAAATACCGTTGAATTCGACGATAATATACGATATTATATTGCCATGACGTATAATCGAACTTATTTGCTTAATAGTTCGAATAATTGCGAGTTGATAATATTTAATAAAGGACGGGCAGTCTGTTGAAATATCAGAAAAATAATAATACTACACTTTCGCTTGGTGTGGATGTTGGTTCTACTACGGCTAAGCTGGCGGCGGTGCGTGACGGAAAAACTGTCCTCACGACGTATGAACGACATTATTCTCAGATCCGTGAGACCGTTTGCCGTATGCTTGAGGAGGCGAAGGATACTCTTGGAAATGAAGAATTTACCGTTTCTATTTCAGGTTCAGCCGGACTTGGACTTGCACAGGCAATAGGCGTTCCGTTTGTTCAGGAGGTCTGGGCAACTGCTGAGGTAGTTCGTAAGATGGCTCCGGAAACATCCGCTGTAATTGAACTTGGCGGTGAGGATGCCAAAATAATATTCTTTGATGGCGGTACCGATGAAAGAATGAACGGTACTTGTGCCGGTGGTACGGGTGCATTTATCGATCAGATGGCATCTTTGCTTAACATTACGCCGGATGAGCTTGACGAGCTTGCATTGAAGCACAAGAAAATCTATCCCATTGCATCAAGATGTGGCGTTTTTGCAAAATCAGACGTTCAGCCACTTCTCAATCAGGGTGCGGCAAAAGAAGATATTGCGGCAAGTATTTATCAGGCAGTAGTAAACCAGACTATCGCCGGACTTGCACAGGGTCGCAAAATTGAGGGCAGAGTAATGTTCCTTGGTGGGCCTTTGTATTTCTGTAAGGGACTGGGTGAAAGATTTGTAGAAACCTTAAAGCTCACTCCTGAAAATGCAATATTCCCGGAATATGCAAGAAATGCAGTTTCCTTTGGTGCGGCACTGTATTCTGAATCTGCCTGCGACAAAGCGTACACACTTGATGAGCTTCTTGAGCTGATTAAAAATGCAAAAATACAATCTACATCTACCAGAACAGCACCACTTTTTGCTTCTCAGGCAGAATATGACGAATTTGCTTCTCGTCATGCGAAGGCTAATGTAGAGGTTCTCGATCTTGAAAAATATTCGGGTAAGGCTACTCTCGGTATCGACTGTGGTTCAACTACCACAAAGCTTGCAGTGATAGGTGAAAATAACGAACTGCTTTACACCTACTATAATTCAAACAAAGGCGATCCTGTTGAGGTTGTTCGTGCAGAGCTGAAAAATATCTACGAAAAATGCGGTGATCGTGTGCAGATAACAGCCTCTGCCGTAACCGGTTATGGTGAAGATATCATTCGTCATGCGTTCGGTTTGGATTACGGTATAGTTGAAACCGTTGCACATTACACAGCGGCAAAATTCTTTAAGCCGGATGTGGATTTTATTTTGGATATCGGCGGTCAGGATATAAAATGCTTCAAGATTAAGGATGGCGCAGTTGATTCCATAATGCTCAACGAAGCGTGTTCCTCAGGATGTGGCTCGTTTATCGAAACCTTTGCACATTCAATGCACTATACTGCCGCTGAATTTGCACAGAAGGCACTGTTTGCAAAGGCTCCCGTAAACCTCGGAAGTCGCTGTACTGTATTCATGAATTCTCAGGTTAAGCAGTCACAGAAGGATGGCGCAACTGTTGAGGAAATTTCAGCAGGTCTTTCCATATCTGTAGTTAAAAACGCTATTTACAAGGTAATCCGTGCACATTCTCCCGATGAACTTGGTCAGAATATCGTTGTTCAGGGCGGTACTTTCTATAACGATGCTGTTCTCAGAGCTTTTGAGCGTGAGATTGGCAGAAATGTAATTCGTCCGACTATTGCCGGTCTTATGGGTGCATACGGTGCGGCTCTTTATGCTAAGGAAAAGGCTGAAAAAGAAAGCATCAGCACTACCTTGATAACTGCCGAGGCACTGAATTCCTTTGTACACGAATCGAGAACGATGAACTGCAAGGGATGTACAAATAATTGTCTGCTGACTGTCAACACATTCCCCGGTGGAAAGCGTTTTATTTCCGGTAACAAATGCGAAAAAGGTGCCGGAATGGCTGAATCACGCAAGGATGTGCCGAATTTGCATGAATTTAAGCGAAATCTGCTTCTTTCGATGGCACCGTCGGAAATTCCCGAAAAGGTCGGCAAGCGCGGTGTTATAGGACTTCCTCTTTCTCTCGGTATGTATGAGCTTCTGCCTCTTTGGGTTGGAGTATTCGAGGAGCTTGGCTTTACACCTGTTTTGTCAGGTATGTCAAATAAGAAGGTTTACGAAAAGGGGCAGTTCTCTATCCCATCCGATACAGCCTGCTATCCTGCAAAGATAATGCACGGTCATATCGAAAATCTTGTCGAAATGGGATGTGATACGATATTCTATCCACGACTCACATGGAATGTGGATGAAGAAGTAAGCTTTAATCACTACAACTGTCCTGTAGTTGCATATTACAGTGAATTGCTGAGAGCAAATATGGATTCCTTGAACGGCAAGAGATTTTTGTATCCGTATTTGGCAGTAGAGGACGCAAAGATATTGGCGAACGGACTTTGGAAGGAATTTAAGCCACTGTACCCGGATCTGAAAAAATCGGAAGTGAAGCGTGCGGCTGAAAAAGGCTTTGCGAAGCTTCATGAATATATGGATACAATCCGCAAAGAGGGCGAACGTGCAATAAAATGGGCAAGAGAAAACAATATGCCTATAATGATACTTGCGGGCAGACCTTACCATGCAGATGCTGAAATAGGTCACGGTATTGACAAGCTGGCAGTATCTCTCGGCTTTGCAGTAGTTTCTGAGGACAGCGTATGTCACATGGCAAAGCTTCCCGACGTTCATGTTTTGAATCAGTGGACATATCACAGCAGACTGTATCAGGCAGCACAATTTGCCGGTGAAAACAAGGATGTACAGCTTGTGCAGCTTGTATCGTTCGGTTGTGGTGTAGATGCTATAACGACGGATGAAGTAAAGCGTATTCTTGAAGAAAACGGCAAGTATTACACTCAGATCAAGATAGATGAGATCGCTAATCTCGGTGCGGTCAAGATAAGACTTCGCAGTCTTGCAGCGGTGCTCTAAAGCAGTTTCGGTGAGAGCGTCGTGAATTTCAAAGTTTATATTAAATTTTAAGGGTATATATAGAAATGCAGCAGTATATTGAATTTACTCAGGAGATGAAGAAAACTCATACTATCCTCATCCCCAATATGTTACCTATTCACTTTAAGCTTATCAAGCGTATTCTCGAAAATGATGGATATAAGATAGAGCTTCTTGAAACAACAGGGCCGCATATCGCTGAAACAGGTCTGAAATATGTCCATAACGATACCTGCTATCCTGCTGTCGTTGTTATCGGTCAGCTTCTCGATGCACTTTTTTCGGGAAAATATGACCCACATACCACTGCGCTTATGCTTTTCCAGACAGGCGGTGGATGCAGAGCTTCTAATTATGTTTCACTTCTGCGTAAGGCTCTCAAAAATGCGGGAATGGAGTATGTTCCGGTACTTCCGCTTGCTTTGTCTGCTATCGAGCATCATTCCGGCTTTGAAGGTTCTATCGGTCTGTATCACAAGCTTGCTTACGGTGCATTCTACGGTGACCTCATTATGTGGCTCTCGAATCAGGTCAGAACCTACGAGGTAAACAAGGGCGATACTCAGGCTGTTTGCGACAAATGGACTGAAAGACTGGTCGGTGAGCTTGAAAAACGCATAGATTATCGCAAGATAAAGAAAAACTATGATGAGATAATCCGTGATTTTGCAGCTATTCCGAGAAAAAAGACCGAGGCAGTTCGTGTCGGCATAGTTGGTGAGATATATGTTAAATTCTCGCCTCTCGGAAACAATAATCTTGAAAAATTCCTCGTTTCGGAAGGGGCAGAGGTTGTCGTTCCCGGACTTATGGATTTCTTTAATTATTGCGTTTACAACGGTATCATGGACTACAAAATCTATGGTAAGGGTAAAAAAGCTTATCCGATTTGGAAGGTTGCATTTGAATTTTTGTGCAGTAAACAGCTTGACATGATAAATGCTATCAAAAAAGAAGGCACCTTCCGTCCTATGACTCCGTTTAAGCATACTCTTGAGCTGACTAAGGATTACATAGGCTATGGTACAAAAATGGGTGAAGGCTGGCTTCTTTCGGCTGAAATGCTGGAGCTTGCCGATTCCGGTGTGCTTAATATCGTATGTACACAGCCCTTCGGATGTCTGCCAAACCATATTTGCGGTAAAGGTATGATGAAGCCGATAAAGGATTCGATAAAAGGTGCAAATATTGTTGCCATCGACTATGATGCAGGTACTTCTGCTGTAAATCAGGAAAACAGACTGAAGCTCATGCTGGCAAGTGCACGTCAAAATCTTGCTGAACAGAACGAGGAAATTCGCCGTATCGGCAAAAAGGTCGTAGCTGTTCTCGAGGATGATGAGCAAAAGGCTACAGTTTAAGCTGAATTTAAGCTGCGTGGAATAAAATGAACGAACAATATATAAATTCTATCTTAAAAAAATATCGCAAGCAGATATGGGCGCCGTTTATCTCGGCTGTGCGTGATTACGAGCTTATTAAGGAAAACGATAAAATTGCGGTATGTATGTCGGGGGGCAAGGATTCGGCTATTCTTGCGGTACTTCTCAGGCAATTACAGCGACATTCAGACGTTCCGTTTGAGCTTGAATATATCTCTATGAATCCGGGCTACAGTGACGCAAATCTTGCAAGACTTCGTGCGAATTGTGAGCTTCTTGAGCTTCCGGTAAAAATGTTTGACACAAATATTTTTTCTGTTGCGGAAAAAACCGAGAAGAATCCATGCTATCTTTGTGCGAGAATGCGACGTGGGCATCTTTACAGCTTTGCACAGTCGCTGGGGTGCAACAAAATTGCTCTGGGACATCATTTTTCCGACGTTATCGAAACAACTCTTATGGGTATGCTTTGGGGTTCGCAGATACAGGGAATGCTTCCGAAGCTACATTCGACGAATTATGCCGGTATGGAGCTGATACGTCCGTTGTACAAGATACACGAGGATGCAATAATTGCGTGGGCGAGGTATAATGAGCTGGAATTTCTTGCGTGTGCTTGCAAAATGACAGAAATGGCACGATTTGACGAAAATGCATCCAAAAGACGAGAAACAAAAAATTTGATACGAGAGCTTAAAAAGACCAATCCTGATATAGAAAAGAATATTTTTAACTCTATTCATCGTGCGAACGTGGATACACTTGTCAGCTATAAGCTGAACGGTGAGATGAGAAGCTTTTTGGACGGATACGATAAATAAAAAAAAGACTGTCGCATTAAGGAAGAAATTTCCGAAATTGCGAACAGTCTTTTTTTAGGTCATCGAGGTGTGGGGAATGCGAGAACGTCATGCACAAGGTCACGAATTACTTCGCTTGCGATTATAAGTCCGCTTACTGACGGTACAAAAGCAGAGGAGGCAGGGGTGAGCCTTCTTTTTGCATCAGGCTCGGCAGGCGGTTGAAAATGTGGCGTTATTGCAGGCTCACGGGAATATACGACCTTCAGAGCTTTTACACCTGATTTTCTGCATTCACGGCGTATCACTGCTGCGAGAGGGCAGGTAGAGGTTTCATAGATATCCGCTACCTCAAAGCGTGTGGGATCGAGCTTATTTCCTGCTCCCATTGCAGATATCATGGGTATTCCGAGTGCATCGCATTTTTTTATTATTGCAAGCTTTGCCGAAACGGTATCTATTGCATCGATAATATAATCAAACTTGGTAAAATCCATTTCTTCGACATTTTCGGGAAGAACAAAGGACTGAATCAGATTTAATTTACAATCGGGAGAGATATCACGCAGTCGAATTGCTGCAGCTTCTGTTTTCGGCATTCCAATAGTAGAGCGTGTTGCGAATATTTGACGATTCAGGTTAGATTCTGCAACATCATCGCCATCGATAAGGGTAAGCTCACCGATTCCGGAACGCACGAGTGCTTCACAGGCATGACCTCCGACACCTCCTATTCCGAATATGGCAACATGAGAATTTTTAAGTTTATCGACAGCTTCTTCGCCAAGCAACATTGCAGTGCGAACAAAAGCCTCACCGGTATTTGTATTCATATTTCAACCTCATATATGACACGCAGTCAGCTTGATGATTTTCTTTCTATCGTCATCATCTGCTGCTTTATTTCTCTTGAGTGCACCACATTTTCTGCATTTATGTGTGATTATAAAGCCTTTTTTGGGGTCAGGCTCGGCAGTGACTGCATCCATTATTCCTTTGCAGTCGGAGGCACGATCGCCGGGGTTGATGTCGAGATGCAGACTGGAAAGACAGTGCGGACAATGGTTGCGTGATGTGTATTTGAGTGGAGGTACTTCTTTTCCACAATTAGCGCAGATAAATCCGTCGTCATTTTTTGTGAATCGCTTTGTTTCAAGCTTGGAATCGGGTGTGTTATTCATAAATTTCCTCGATAGTTTGTTAATATTTGCTCCGAAGGTGAATATCGCTGTAATTCATGGGGAAAATAGCCATGTACACCACTTATTTACTCAACGGAGGTACTTTGTATGAAAAAAATCTGTTATGTTATCCTTACTTTAGCTCTTGCTGTGGTTATGATGCTGTCATCGTTCGTTATTGCTGCCGAAAATATCACTGACAAAAATGCCGGAAATAATGCTGACGTGGTCACTGATGATGCGATTATCGGTGAAGGAGGTGACAACGGACTGATGGGGAATACGAACGGTGTTACTGATGATACCGATATTGGAAACGGTGAAACAGCAGGATATGCAGGCGAGGCTATTGAAGGTGCGGAATCAGCTATTGATGATGTGACAGGTATGGCTGATGAAACGGCAGACTCAAATGAAGGTGGTGCAAGCCTTGGTGGAATACTGATAGCGTTGATTATAGCGGCTGCACTGATCGTTATTGTGGTGATGCTCGTTCCGAAAAAACGCTCGAATTGATTTGGAAAATTTAGAGTGCGGCAAACCACACTGCATTTTGCATTACTTCGGCTTCTATCGTGCGTGATTCTCCTGTCGGAAGGACTTCACCGTCGATGCAGAACCATTCCGGCCCTTCTATACTGATTTTACGGCACTTCTGATAGCGCAGGTATTTCTTGAATTTTTCCTTTAATTCGCCTGATTCGCTGATGAAGGTGCCGTTTTTGTAGTCACCTACCAGTGATACAAAGCTTGTTCTGCTGATATCGTTGACTGTCAGCACATCGGCAAATCCGTCATTCAAGGAAGCCAGTGGTGCGGCACGAAATCCTCCGCCGTAGTATTGTGCATTGGCGCAGGCTGTCAGAAGAACACGCTGATCCAGTTCAATATCGGGAATTTCGTTATTTTCGTTATCCACGCATCCTTCAAGCTTTATCTTTGCAGGGATAGTCTTTTTTGTGAGCAATACTTTTGCAACTCCGATAATATACGAAATCGAACCACGGAACAGCGGGAATTTTTTCAGCGTATATGTTTCACGCACAACATCGCTGTCAAAGCCCATGTTCATTACATTGGCACACCAACGCACCTCATTGTTTGCTTTTACTCGGATAAGGTCAAGCGGAACAAGCTCGTTTTTTGTGAAACCACTGTGGTCATTTGCGTAATTCGAGAAATCATTTCCGCTTCCCGAGGGTATTACCGAGAAAGAGGCTGTTGCGTTAGCTCCCGACTGCATTATACCGTTAACTGCCTCATGTATTGTACCGTCTCCGCCATATACTACCGCATGGGCGAATTTATCCTTGGCGAAAAGCTCTGCTACAAGCGAAACGATATGTCCGGGATATTCGCTCGTAAGCATTTCTCCACCTGTTTTTTCAATACTTCGCTTGGCGGCTTCATAAAACCGGCTGCCTCCCGAAATGGGATTTACTATATGCACTATGCGACGTTCACTCACATTTGGCAGCGACAGGCGTTTTGCTTTTTGAACAGCAGCTTTCATTTTTTATTCCTTCCATAGTGAATATTAAGATGAGTAAATAATATAGTGAATATGGGATGATAAAATTAAGCTGATATCAGTTCTGCTTTTGTACGGATTTGTATTCGTCGTAGAACTTATAGTAAGGACAGCCTGTTCTATGATCTTCACGTTCACGGTATGCATCGTCTTCGTCTATATCTATTGTGCATCCCATTGTTCCGTCATCGTAGATTACGTCATAATAAGCGCAGGATTCACAGGGAGTTATGTTTTGTTTTTTACTTTTCTTATCTTTTGTCATAAATATTTTTCTATAGCTTCCTTTGTATTTTCTATTTCTCCACGCATTACCATATCGAGTATTTCGTTAAGCTTTTCGCCTATTTTACGTCCACTGTAGCCGTGCTTGCTCAGGTCATTGCCTGATACGGACAGCATTGACAGGCGACGGGGGAGATCTTTTTCAACGATAGCTTTTGCGATATTTTCGATTTCTCTTGCTTTATCGACAGAAATTTTGCCTGTTATGCAGGAGAATCTTGCAAGAGAGGAAGGCGTTTCATCATCACTGCGACTCATGAGCTTTTTTATATCAAATTCATCAGCGTTCGGACATGGTGTGCGGTAGCTCAACATTGCGTATTTTTCTGCACGGGAAGGCTTTAGTGAATTTATCGCTTCCTTTGCCTCACTCTCGGACAGCTTTTCAAATATTGTCGCATAGCGCATCATTGCATCATGTGGCTTATCCGAGAAAATATCGTTATCCTTATCTATGGCATCGCAGGCGCAGATAACGTCGTTTTCGGTGACATTTGGAAGTACATGAGCTATAACGGACGGAAATTCACGCATTATTCTTGCAGCTCCTACACCGCAGAGCAGTTTTGTCAGCTCAACGTAAATTCTCTCTCGTGAAATTTTATCGAGAAGCGATGTAAGTGCGAATATTGCTTCGGAACATTCTTCGTCGGGGGTAAAGTCAAGTACGGAGGCAAATCGCAAGGCACGCATTATTCTGAGTCCATCCTCGGTGAAGCGTTCTCTTGCACAGCCGACGCAGTGGATTTTTTTTGACATTAAGTCCTCTGCACCACCGAAAAGATCGACTATTCCTCTTTCCGGTGAATATGCCATTGCGTTTATTGTGAAATCACGCCGACAAAGATCATCGGAAAGCTTGTCTGTAAACGTGACGGAATCGGGATGTCTGCCATCGTCATAGGTTCCGTCGATACGGTAGGTAGTTACTTCGATATTCATTTTATCTCGAACGATAGTTACCGTACCATGCTTTAAGCCTGTTTCAACAAGACGGCAATCGGAGAATATATCGAGCATTTCATCGGGCTTTGCAGAGGTAGTAACGTCATAATCGCCGGGAATACGTCCCATTAGATGATCTCGCACACAGCCTCCGACGCAATATGCATGATATCCGCAACTTTCGAGGCGATCTATTACAAATTTTACAGGGGTGGGGATTATAAATTCAGGTTCATTATTTATCATTGTATTCACATTCTTCTCTAAGCGGACATTCTGTACATCTTGGTGATCTTGCAGAGCAGTATTCTCGACCGAACAGTACCATTCTGTGGCAATAGTCCGCTTGAATTTCCTTTGGTACTATTTCATCGAGTATTTTTTCGACCTTTGCGGGGTCTTTAAGTGAAGTGGGATAAAATCCCAGCTTTCCGTTTATGCGTATGCAGTGTGTATCGGCGACTATTCCGGGTTTTCCGAAAACGTCACCCAGCACGAGATTTGCTATTTTTCGGCCTACTCCGGGCAGAGATAGCAATTCCTCCATTGTATCCGGCACATTTCCACCGAATTTTTCGCATATTATTTTAGCTGAGGCAGAAATACTTTCGGCTTTTGTATGATACAATCCGCACGGACGTATTATTTCCTCGATTTCGCTGAGGTTCGCTGCCGCCATATCGTTTACTGTGGGGAATTTCTCAAAAAGTGGGCGACACACGATATTAACTCTTTCATCGGTGCATTGTGCTGAAAGTCGTGCCGCTACAAGGAGTTGCCAGGGGTTTTCGTATTCAAGCGAGCAAACGGCTTCAGGATAGATTTTTTCAAGGATATTTGTGATATTTTTAATGTTTGGCATTGTTGTATGAATTATTCAATATTATCTGTATTAGCGGTTTGAGCTTCGGCTTTTGCAGCACGAATTTCATCTACTTTGAAGTAATAATCGAAAACATCACGCACAGCATAGCCGGCATCAGTACCACCCGAGCCTTGTTCGATAACGCAGGTGATGACGATTTCGGGGTCTTCAAATGGTGCAAATGCAGTCATGATACCGTTATCGGATTTTGTTTCGGATACCTGTGCAGTACCGGTCTTACCACCTACTGATATTTCATAGCCTGAGAAAACGGAAGCCGCAGAACCGTTATCCATAACGCCCTTCATGCCTTCCTTGACGGTGGCGAGAATTTCGGGGTCGATTTTATTTTCATCTGCGATAGTAGGAGTATTTTTATAGATAAGCTCTCCCGTACCGAATTCTCGAACCTCATAGAGAAGGTGACAGCTATATCGAGTACCACCATTCAATATGGTTGCGGTATAGGAGCTTATTTGAAGTGGGCTGAAAAGGTTATCTGACTGACCGATAGCTGCCTGTAGCGTGTCACCGGGCGACCATTTTCCGAGTCCGTTATCGTTTCTGTAGTCGGGGCCTGCGAGAATACCGGTACGTTCGGGAAGCTCTATACCTGTAGGTTCGCCAAGTCCGAAATGTCGGCAATATTCGTTCATTTTTTCGATGGTGAGCTGTCTGCCTACATCATAAAAGAAATAGTTGCACGATTCCTGGATAGCTTCGACAACGCCGATTGGGCCGTGTATTCGAGTACCGTTTGAAAGAAGGTAGAGCCAGCAACGGGGAGTATAATTCGAGGCTGCATAGTACATATAGATACCTTGAGCATCGATTATTGTATCCTTTGTGATAGTGCCTTCTGTGAGAGCTGCGACTGCTACACCTACCTTAAATGTAGAACCGGGAGCGTAGGCACCGTTGATTGCTCTGTTGAGAAGCGGGAAATTTTCATCGGTATTCAAAATTGAAAAGTCACGGTTGAAGGTTGCAAGGTTGAAGGTGGGGTAGGAGGCCATAGCAAGCACTTCACCTGTGTCACGGTCGATAGCAGTAAGTGCGCCTGACGAAGCATCCTCACCTGAGAGGGGTTTACCGGAGGCTTTTGCTTCTTCTCGAATCTTAAAGATATTTTCAGCAAGAGCTTTTTCTGCGACTACCTGCATTTCCATATCTATCGTCAGGTACACATCCTTGCCGGAAACAGGCTCTTTTATTATTTCTGTGGAGATGATATTGCCATATTCGTCCTCGATTATCTTCATAGTACCGTCTGTTCCACGGAGATAATCTTCAAATGCGGCTTCGCAACCGTCACGTCCGACTATTGCGTCGAGAGGGTAGCCTTTTTCTGTATAATAATCAACCTTTGTATCGAGTATTGTTCCGACTGAGCCGAGAATATGCGATGCGTAGCCGGGGTAATTATATACGCGCGAAGCTTCTGTTGTGACGTTTATGCCTCGTGTGATTTTTTCTTCTATGCCTGTTATAAATGCGATTGACACATCCTCTGCAACGAGATAAGGCTCAACGGCAGAAAAATTCGAGAGCTGCATATCAAGACGTATGAGAAAAAGAGATTTTGCTGTATCGTAGGTATAGTTATAATATGTATCGTAGGTATCGTTATCAATTTTTTCCGAGGTAAGTATATTGAAGTACAGCATGAGTGCAGTGGCTTCTTCGTTTGGTGAGGCATCCTCTGCAATTCCGAGTTCACTGACGAGCTTTTTATATCGTTTGCCACGAGCTGTGTCGAGAAAGCCTTCGGGATAATCGAACAAAAGTCCGTTTCCGGTGACGGTGATATCAAGTGAAGTTCTCGGCTGGGAAAGCTTATCTGCTTCATTTGAACGAGCGGCGATAGTTACGATATCGAGAAGCATTTCGTTAAGCTCTGCGGAAGAAGATGGCTTTGTTGCGTAATCAAGATAAAGATCGTAGGTATATTCGTTTGTGACAAGAGGTATTCCGTTGCGGTCAAATATCTCCCCACGCTGTGCCTGTATTGTAACAGTACGAGAATAAGATACGCTTGGTGTGGACATGGTATAATAATCCTGTCCGGAAACTTGCAGATAAAGAAGTCTGCAAATATAAACGACTGCGATGACTATATAAAGTGCGCCTATCGCAACAAGTCTTGTAAGGCTGATTGTATGTTTCATATGTGATTTAATGGAGAATTTCCTTAATTTATGTACCCCATAGGGGGGTGTCAAGCTTTTTTTGATTTATGGCATCGTTTTTGCAGTGATTGCAGGTGCTTTTTCTCGAGATAGTGTGTAATTTTCAGAAAAATGCAGACTGCAGTGCAGAGCAGTGCGATAAGAATGAAATACAGCTGTACATCGAATGCTATTTCTGTGCGAAAAACTTCGACATCAGGCTGATCGTGTCGGAACATTACGTCCTTCATCTCGAATTTTTTGCGAATCATAAGTGGATTGTCATGCTTGAATCGGTCATAGGCTGAGAAGACGGAGTGCGTGGTCGATTTTATGATATTTTTATCCACGTTTTTTCGTTCCTTTCTTTTCTTTTGGCACAAATCCTTTGGCGCAAAAGTGTAGTTCGCCTACATATTTATTATAACAAAACTCGCTTTGATTATCAATGCTAAAAATATGAAATTGTGTGAATATTGGACGAGTGCTTTGAGTAAGTTATGCATAGACGTATCGCTGTACTTGACAAAAGCATGGATATGTGGTAAAATATACCCACTGACAGCATGAAGCTGTGGTTTGAACTTGTATAATACGGAATATGTGTCATGAAGGCGCCAAATTGACGGTGGAAAAGCTATCGTCTGTTTTTGGACGCTTTTTTTGCGTTCAAGCAAGTTTTTCGCAATTTATTACGGAGGTCTTTATGACAGAAACAAAAAATTCAAGAAGCGTACTTACAAAATATCGCATACAAATACGAAATATTACGTTTTCAGCCTTATTTCTTGCGCTGGCGTTGCTCCTTCCGTTCCTGACAGGGCAAATTCCACAGATTGGCGCACTTCTTTCGCCTATGCACATTCCGGCTTTCCTTTGCGGTTATGTTTGCGGGCCGATATGGGGGGCTGTTGTCGGATTGGTTTCGCCACTGATGAGATGTGTTATCTTCCATATGCCACCTGTCATGGTTGCTTTGCCTATGGCTGTTGAGCTTGCGGCTTACGGTGCTATTGCAGGTGTGCTTTACAAAATTTTACCAAAAAAGGCTATTTGGCTGTATTCGTCGCTCGGTACATCAATGCTCGGTGGCAGAGTGATATATTCGGTCGTTAAAATGGCAATGCTTGGACTTAGCGGTGAGGCTTTTACACCGTGGCTTATCTTTGCCGACACTGTTACAGGCACATGGGCAGGAATTATTGTACAGTTTATAGTTATCCCACCGCTTGTCATGGTTATTGATAGATTTGTTATAAAAAAGTCGATGTAATGCTACGGTTTTAATAATTTACTGCATAAATTTAGATTTAATGTGTATAATATATGCGAAATATTGCTGATTTAATAAACTTTTAATTATTTGGCTATTGAATTTTTTCTATTTTGTGATATACTTTTACTGTAGAAACAATATTCTTGTCATGGAGGTATAGTATCATGAAAAAAGAAAGAAGCACAGGCGAACTTCTGAAGGTGATTCTTATTGTCATCGGTGCTGTTGTTAGTATAGGCGCACTTGTTGCTGTTGCATACAATGTATTCAAGAAGTATTTCAGAGTAACATTTGAATGTGACGGAGATTGCTGTGACTGCGATGACTGCTTCGAAGATGAAGAAGTTTACGAACCTATCTGCTGCTGCGAAGAAGACGAAGATATCGACTGCGACTGCTGTGACGAAGCTCCTGAGTCTGACGAAGAATAATCGTTAAGCTTCAAATTGCAATAAAAAAACCGCTCGTTCCAATTAGGATCGGGCGGTATTTTTTTACGTTTTTTAATCCTGCGCTATAACACCGGAGGCTATTACAAGGTCATGCTTGTACATTACAGCAAACTGTCCGGGAGAGGGTGCGCGCTGTGGTGTTGCAAATTCCAGTATTCCTTCTGTTTCGCCTGTTCTATGGAATTGTGCCTGTGCATCACGAGCGCCGTAGCGTAGCTTTGCTGTGCAGTATTCGTTATGGTCAAATACGTTCGGTGATGACGGGAAGTGCAGGTCTGTTATTTTAACACACTTTTTGAACAGTGCATCTTCGTCACCGAGGACTACACGATTGTTTTTTGCATCCTTGGAGAGTACATACACATATTTTCCCATTGATATGCCAAGGCCCTTGCGCTGACCGACAGTATAGCACCATTGACCCTTGTGTGTGCCGAGAACTGTGCCTTGCTCGTCAACATATTCGCCCGGTTCGGGAGATGTGCAGGTGCGTCTTTTAATAAACTCAACGTAATCGCCATCGGGAATAAAGCAGATATCCTGGCTGTCCTGTCTATGTGCATTTTGGAAGCCCTGTCTTTCAGCCATAGCACGGACTTCATTTTTTGTGTAGTCACCAAGAGGGAATTCAGCACGTTTGAGCTGTTCCTGAGAGAGCTGTGCAAGAACGTAGCTTTGATCCTTTGAAAGGTCGGCAGCCTTACGGATATAGGTATAACCATCTATTTCGCTGAGTCGTGCGTAATGTCCTGTGATGATCTTATCGCAGTTCTGCTCATCGGCATATTTTGCAAGAAGTCCGAATTTTATTTCACGATTGCAGATGACACAGGGATTCGGTGTACGGCCTGCCAAATATTCTTTTGTAAAATAGTCTATAACAATGGAAGAAAACTCGCATTGTGCATTTATAGCACGATGAACCACACCCTGATTCATGCAGACTGCGTATGCATCGGCAATGTTTCTGAGATCGTTTTGATATTCCTGCGAACATTCAAATGAAAGTGACAGTGTCACTCCAAGTATGTTTGTACCGTATTTTCGGCGTGCAAGAAACAGTGCGACGCTGGAATCCACTCCGCCGCTGAGTGCAATGAGTTGTTTCATATGAACTCCTTTTAAAAATACTAATGCAGTGTTGCTCAGTCAAATGTAATGTCGCAGATAGGCAGTATTTCGTAGCCCTCTGCACGGATCCAGTCGATGAAGTCGCCGAGAATCGCTGCATTGGTTTCGGATTCGGTGTGGAACAGATAAACTGCACCGGGATGAAGTCCGGATTTTACTTTTTCCATTGCTTCGGAATAGGATGGCTGATTATCTGTATCGTAATCCTTATATGTATATGACCACATTACAGTTTGATATCCCATTTTTTCGGACGCCAGCTTCAAGGTGAATTCGTTACAGTTTCCGTATGGCGGACGGTAATAAACCATTGGCTGTGCATCGGGGAATTGTGCGTAGAATAAATCCTCAAGTCCTTGAAGCTCATCTACAAATTGCTGTGCTGTAAGTGTAGTTCCGCGATAATGACCGACGGTGTGATTTCCGACCATGTGACCTTCATCGAGCATACGCTGGATAAGCTCTTTTTCTTCCTTTACATATTGACCTGTCAGGAAGAATATTCCCGGCACCTGCTTCTCCTTCAAGGTGTCAAGAATAGTTGCTGTTGTGCCAAATTCGTAGCCACAGTCGAAGGTGAAATAGCAGACCTTGCGTGATGTATCGCCACGATATATGGTTTTATATTGCGTAAGCTTATCGATAGTTGACTGATAACGATCCCAAACGTAGGTAACTTCGCCTGTTGCTTCATTATAGGTGCTTTTTCCTGCGTACCAGTCGTCAGGCTGATCTTCAAAGGGGGCTGTACTGAAGCTTGCCATGTCGGAGAGGTTATTTTGTGCGCTTTTATCACGAGAGGGGAAATTGTAAATATATTTTCCATCGACAAATTCCCATATTTTGTCACCTGAGGTGTTTGTGCCTGGGAGAGTATCCGATGATTCGCTTTCGGCTGAATTGTCGGTTTCATCGGGGGTTTCATTGCTGTCGGAGGTTTCGTTTCCGTCGAGCGGTGGTGGAGTATAGCCGGAGGAGGTATCACTTTCGGAGGTGAGCTTATCAGAGGATATTGACGGATCGTTGACGGTAACACTCGGTTCTGTTTCACGTCCGATGCCTGCTGTTTCCGAAACTTTACCACTTTCTCTAAGGCACGATGTTGTCGAAAGCATTGACAATATCGCAAGGAGAGTGGCTATCCTACGGAGGTTTGCTGACTTATATTTCATTGTATTATTTACACCTTAGCTTTAATTATACTTATTATGATTTTACCATAGCTATTTGTGAAAGTCAAGGGATAGGTGAATGTTAGGGTGAATTGCTCCCGTATATTGACAAAAGTAATGGCACACGGTATAATGGCTGTAATATGATAGGAACGGAGGTGCTGTATGCGTTGGGATAGACGGCTTGCGGTGTTTACTGTAGCGTCGCTTGTTTTGGTTATGTCGGCAGTTGTTGGGGTTATAATGCTTACTTCCTTTAGAATCAAATCGTCCGGTGAAAGAATAGCGGGACGTGCCGAGGAGGGCTTTGTCAATCTGATGGAGCGTGTTTCTGATCTCGATAATGTCGGTCATCCGAGAATAGCAAGACGGGGAAAGTTCGATACACAGGACAAATACCAAGACTTTGACGAAAATTGGCTGAACAGTATGGTTATTGTAGGTGACGGATATCTTGAGGATGAAATACAGTATTCTCATACAGTGAAATTTTTACTTCGCACATATGACTACGAAAACATATACGAAACGACAGATACAAGAGAGGTCTACGGAAGATATACGGATGAGGTCGTTATGTTCAAAAACGGCGATATTTATTATGTAGACTATCGCAGAGGTAATCTCGAATATCGTTTTGTCGTGGAATGTCAGCCACTTACCGAATGGTTAGACGGTTTAGTATGATGCTGTGATTTGATTTTTGCGTTGGATATATCGTTGACAAAAAACGTAAAATGTTGTATAATAGGATTCGCAGATCGGGCCGTCGCGTGCCATGTTGCCGAAAGGTATTGGTGTGAGGAAAGTCCGGGCATCGCAGGGCAGGGTAACGGATAACGTCCGCCGAGGGTGACCTCCGGGAAAGTGCAACAGAAATAGACTGCCGTGATTCGTTGCGGCACAGGTGGAAAGGCGAGGTAAAAGCTCACCGGCATGACAGGTAACTGTGTGCAAATGTAAACCCTATCCGATGCAACACCTTATGCGCGGGTGCTTGGTTTCTTATGAAATCAGCAATATTTGCCCGATAGAACCGCGAAGGTGGCTTGAACTGTATGGCGACATACAGACCAGATAGATGACGGCTGCTCATATTGCTTTGCATTATGAGTACAGAACCCGGCTTACACATCTGCCAAATGCTTCATTTGCTGACATTTTTGGTTGGCGATGGGGCTTTTGCTGTTTTTTGGCGAATATTTTATTAAATTACATGATTTTTTATGCGTTGATGTTGAAATAATGCGAGTGTTTTGATATAATACGGTATAAGTGGATAGAAGCTGTTCTGCCGTAGTGCAGGTGGATTTCTTATCCTCGAAACATTTTTCGCATTTCTTATTTCATTATATATAAGGAGAAAAATATTATGGCTAAGTTGAATTTTGATCTTGGCGGCAAGGTTGCTGTCGTTACAGGCGGTGGTGGAGTTCTTTGCTCCGGATTTTCAAAAACTCTTGCTCAGGCAGGTGCTAAGGTTGCGATTTGTGACCTCAGAGCAGAAGCGGCTCAGAAGGTTGCTGATGAAATCAATGCTGCCGGCGGTACTGCTATTGGCGTTGAAATGAACGTGCTTAACAAGGCATCTGTTGAAGCTGCACGTGATGTTATTTACGATAAGCTCGGTAAGGTTGATATACTTCTCAACGGTGCGGGCGGAAATAATCCGAAGGGTCAGACCTCTAACGAATACTGCACTCCCGAAGATATCAAGGCTCTTGACGAAAACGGCACTATCGAGGGTGTTCAGACCTTCTTTGATCTCGATCCCGATGGTATTTCTTTCGTTTTCAACCTCAATTTCCTTGGCACTCTTATTCCTACTCAGGTGTTTGCTCGTGATATGGCTAAGACCGGTGGTAATATCATCAATGTTTCTTCGATGAATGCTTTCCGTCCTCTTACCAAGATTCCTGCTTACTCCGGTGCTAAGGCTGCTGTTTCTAACTTTACTCAGTGGCTCGCTGTACATTTTGCTCCTGTAGGTATCCGTGTAAATGCTATCGCTCCCGGATTCTTCCTTACAGAACAGAACCGTACACTTCTTACCAATCCCGACGGTTCTCTCACACCTCGTTCCGATAAGATTCTCACTCACACACCTATGAAGAGATTCGGCACACCCGAAGACCTTGACGGTACTCTCCTGTGGCTTGCTGATGAAAACTTCTCTGCATTTGTAAATGGTGTTGTAGTTCCCGTTGACGGCGGTTTCGCTGCTTACTCCGGTGTATAATTTCGATATAATAATGAAGAAATTTTCAAGAATCATTTCAGCGATTCTCGTGGTGCTTGCTTTGTCATCGTGCGGTGGCCCTGAGCTTCTGTCAATTATGCCTGTTTATATAGGCGATACGGTGACATCTACCCATCACGAATTCTCAAAAGAGGATTTCTACGTCCTTGCGCTGTATGATGACAGTAGAGATGTACAGGTAACTGACTTTGAATTTGAAGTCGAAGGTATGGATGCCGGATATTACATTGTGAACATTATATATAAGGATAAAGATAACAGTGTATATGTTCCGATAGAGACTAAAATATATCCCAGTGATTTCAAAGAAAATGCAAATGAAGTTAAAGAAGATACACATGATCATAACTGATATGCTTATCTGAATATTGAACTCGGTAATTTTGCTTGCTAAATGCGTGTGAGATTGCCGAGTTTTTGTACTTATGGACGAAACGTGTAAAAATGGCAAAAAAATGACGTAAATGTGTTGACAAATTGAACGTGGGATGTTATAATTATGTAGTCGCAAGCGAGTGAACAACTTGATTGAGACGGTCACAAAAAACTTCAAAAAAATCAAGAAAACCACTTGACAAACGAAGTTCGATGT
>CAYSEF010000007.1:0-37774 GCA_964430105.1 uncultured Ruminococcus sp.
CAGTTTCTTCAACTACAGCTTCGCCTGCGAAAGGAACGTATGTATCAACTGTGAGGTTAGCCTTGAATTCTTCCTGGTTGAATACGAATGTGCCATATTCAGGGTTGGAACCATCCTTAGCATAACCGTAGATTTCAGCTTCAGCAAGGTTAAGAGCCTGGCCAGCGTTGAAGATACGGAAGTAACGATAACCTGTGTTGTTATCAGCAACGATAGAAGCGCTCATATCGTGGTAAACGAATTCAGTAGCAGCTTCGGGAATAGTTACGAGTGTAACAGTGTTTTCGAGGGAGAAGCAAGGATCGTTAGAAGCCTGGAGTTCGATACCGCTGAAACGACCGAGCTGGTCTTCTCTGGGGCAAATGAAGAAGTTTGTGATAATCATTTCTTCGCCTGCATCAATACCACACCAGTCAACACCGGTAGTAAGCGGGTCGAAGTAAGTAGCGCCGTTACCGTCGAATGCAGCATAACGGGAGCTGGAGGTGGTGTTGCTCCAACCGATAGGAGTACCAAGACGTTCACCGTTGATGAGAACGGAACCTTCAGCAGCAGTCATACCGGATGCAGGATATGCGTGGTTAGCGTAATCTGCTTCATAATCAGTGTAGTCGCCTGCCATAGCAGCGTCGTAAGCAGACTGTGCGTTTTCATAGTAACTCATGTAGTTAGCAGCAGCCTTTTCAGCAGCGATCTGTTCTTCGGACTTAACTTCCTGAGCAGCCTGACCATCATAAATGAGGTTGAAACCAGAGATCTGGAATACACCGCCGCCTACAACAGAGGCGATTTCCCACTGATAATACTTGTATGCGGGAGCCTTAGCGTCGAGTTCGATTGTGTAAGGAGTGTAGTTGGTATCTTCGAGGAATTCGGTACCATCTTCAACTTCGTGGATTACTTCCCAAGAACCTGTACCATCGTTCATGTTGTAGTCGTTACAACCGTAAACGATCCAAGAACCGGGGTTACGACCGGGATATTCCGCGTTGTCGTTTGCTGTGATGATCTGGTAAGCGGTGATTTCAACAGCTTCCGGAACTTCCCAAATTACATAGGACCAAGGAGACTGGTGGCACCATTTTGTGGTTTCGTCGTAGTCGAAGAGCTTGTCGTAGCTTTCGTTAGAGAAACCGTCTACGCCTTCCCAAATAACTACTCCGTTTTCGTAAGCTGTGAGCGCGCCGTCGGGTACTTCATCAATGGTAGCGATAGCTGCATTTGATACGGTTGCAAAAGAACCGGCAGCTACAAGACCAGCGAGAAGAGCAGTAAGAATTTTCTTCATAAGATTTTTCCTTTCTTAAGGTAAAATAGTCTGCACGAAGTATCGTGTGTGTAATCATTATACCACAAATAAACGAAATTTTTCTATGTTTTTTACAAAAATTGACCAACAAATTGATTTTCGTGAATAATCTACAAATGATGCATTATTAAGATACTCAAAATGCGATATAAATTTAGTGATAATTACCGAATTAATAAATAGAGAACTATTTATACATTATTTCAAACAAAGTGAAAGTGTACTATTACACCAAAACTAACGATAAAATAGTCAGTAAAATCTCAACAAAAAATGCACTCTATTTATTAGTTAATATAAGAAAAAATAACTAAAAATACTTCGGCTGTTTGTCGAGGATTTTTACCGCTGTGAGTAAGCAAATTAAGAAAAAAACACACCCAACAATTTTGTCGGGTGTGTAATAAATCTTAGTCAGCTTTAATAGGAGTGAGATATGTTATATCGGCGTAATCAGCAACAGCTTCCTTAACCTTTTCGATCATCAATGTCTGTTTGATGGTACTCTTGTCGTATATTGCTTCAAACGCTTCAAGTGAGGCAAGACCGTATATATCGGTTGCATATTCTGTTGCACGTTCGATATATTCCTCATCTGTGAGAGTAATATTTTCTTCTCGTGCAATAGCATAGCAGATCATTTCTTCCTTGATTCGTGCTTCAGCTTCTGACTGTGCATATTCGTAGAATTCTTCTTCTGTCATACCAAATACTAATTTGATAAAGTCCGGGAAATTAATTCCCTGTGCCTTTGACAAAGCTTCGTTGGATGTGACCATATCGTCATACATCTGCTTAAGTTCTTTTTCGGGATACTTGATCACATTTGTGGATTCAACAACTGTTTCCCATACCTGAGTAATAACGAATTCGTAGAAAATATCTTTATAATGCTCCTCCATCAATACACGGAGGTTAGATTCGTATTCTTCGATAGAATCGTAGCCGAGATATGCGCGTACAAAATCTTCAGTATATTCGGGAAGCTCCTGTTCACGGACTTCACGAACATCTATTTCAAAATGTACAGCCTGACCTGCCATATCGGGATAATCGGGATATGATTCAGGGAAAACACCATCGACCGAAATATGATCTCCTGCATAAGCACCAACACAAGCGGTTTCAACCTCGTCGATGAATGTGCCATAGCCAAGGTAAAGCTCACACTCGGTTTCAGAACCACCTTCAAGTTCATTGCCCTGAGCATCGGTTGAAACATAGTCGATTATCAAAATATCTCCGTTTTCAGCACCGCGGTCAGTGATAGCTGTGCTGCGGGAATAGTACGCACGTGTTGAGAGGATTTGCTGTTCGATCTGCTCATCGGTTATAGAAAATTCGTAACCTTCAGCAGGCAACCCTTTGTAATTGCCAAGCTCGATGTATTCAGACAAATCGTAGTTGTATTTATGTGTGAGGAGGTCTTCCTCAGCGGAGCATGATAGGAAAGAAGTACCTATTGTAAGTGCCGCTGTGAGAAGTGCGATTCCTTTTTTCATGATAAATTCCTTCTTGATTTTAGTTTGATTCAGTTTATTATGATACCACAAATCGTTCGAAATTTCAAGTGGATAGAGGTATTTTCAGTAGATTTATACAGAAATTGCGCTGTAAAATCGGAAAGTTGCATAAATTACGTTAGTATAAAACTGAGATTAAGCTTATTTTTTATGTTCAAATATTAGCTTTGCATAAAGCGATTGCATAGCCTCGGCTAAAAGATACGGAAATCCACCGTATATTACGATGATTTTCAGAAAAGAACCGATAATTGATGCAATTTCAGTGTTGGTGATGTTAGTGTAGCTGTTGAGAAAATCGATCAGATAGACAGTTTCCGACGCAATATTAGAAAGAAGGACCAAAAGTAGTGCATAGCGAACACTTCTTATGCAGGAATATTTGACGGAACTGCGAGGATGGTCAGAGGTTTCAAACTGCTTTCTCACCAGATAAATAATCAGCACTGCGAGAGTGATGAATATTGCCTCATACGCAAGCTGTAGCAAGAGCCAAACTAACGCAAGAACCTCTACACCTACTATAGCTCCGGTAGACAGGTCTATGAAAAATCTTCCTGCATAATCCAATATAGCAGCGCCGAATACAAGGATTGTGCTTAAAACTACAGTTTTGCGTTTGAAAATATAGAATGCGACAGCAACCGTCGAGAAAGACACTACAGTTCGACATGACGTAATAATTTCCGAAAGGTATGTAAGTAATGTTGTTACCCAATCAGCAACAGCTATGTCAGTCGCAAATATTGTGTTGAAGTAGGAGGTTAATCGCCCGAGGACTACCGTCAACATCAAAAGCAGTGAAGCGGTAAGATAAAAATTCCTGTTTGCATTTTGTTTCAGATACATATAAAAAATTCCTTTATATAATATGCTTTATCATACCACAGAGTCGAAGATATTTCCATAGGCTTTTGTAAATTTTACGAATAATGTATGGAATACAGCATAAAATTAAATAAAAACTAAAAAGTAAGCAGTGGAGGAACATTTTATGAACACAACGGAAAAAACTGAGGCAAGACGTACATTCGGCGCAGATGAGCGTATACAATTTGAAAGAGCAGCGGATATATCTGTATTTTTTGACGCAGTGAATAAAATAGAAGCAAAATATTCGACGGTCAAGGTGGCTGTGCTTGGCGAAACAGTGATGGGACGCTCGATACCGGTAATCACCTTGGGAAAGAATCGTGAAAGCCGAGGAGTGCTGTATGTAGGTGGGATGCACGGAACAGACTTGTATACACCGGCTGTGCTGATGAGATTTATCAAGGATTATGCAGAATTTCTTGAGGCAGGAAAGCGTATGTACGGTGTAAGTATGCCATATCTATATTCAAGCAGGACTATACATATAGTACCTATGCTAAATCCTGATGGTTATGCGATACGGAAAACAGGTGTGTCGAATATCCCCATAGCGGACAGGCTGATAAAGATAAATGATAACAGCAGTGATTTTACAAAATGGCAATACAACGCAAGAGGAGTTGATCTAAGACAGAATTTTATCCACTGTAAAAAAGAATTGCCTGAGACAAGCGGACTATCCTCGGAAAGCGAGCCTGAAACTTCAGCACTGTGCAAATATATAAAAATGGCGGAAAATGGCGTTATCGGACGGATAGAGCTTGCACTTGAGCTAAATTCCGATAATAATTATATTCGATGCACTTCGGGAGAGGTATCTGTTGCGAGATCAAAAACGCTTGCACGTTTGCTGTCGAGAATGACCGGCTGTTCGGTTAATAAACATAGCGAAGTGGAATGTGGTTTGACCGATTTTTTCCTACGGCAGATAGGACGACCTGCTTTTTCTTGCGGATGCCTGAGCGAAGGGCTTGAAACAGAATCGCTTGTAGATGAATATTTGAGGATATATGCAGCTTTCAGAGAGGTTTTGTTCTCGACACCACTTCTTATTTAAGCGAACAGCGGTAGCTTTTGCCGAAATTCACAAAACGCAGATGTATCAAATAATGCGATTTAACCGAAATCCCTTGCAATATCCTTGGCGATTAGATATAATATTGTAAGAATTAAGAATCACATGAAAGTAAGGGAATCAAAAATGTACGATATAATCACCGACATATGGAAAAATCCTGGCGCAGCTTATTCTGCTATGCCAATATGGCTGTGGAATGACACGCTTGATAAAGATAAACTTGTAAAACAGCTCGACGATTTCCATCGAAAGGGAGTAGATAGCGTTATTATTAAACCCGGCACAAATATGGGAGTTGAATACCTGTCTGACGAATATTTTGATATCGTAAAGGCTGTTTGTGATGAGGCAAAGCGTAGATTTATGCTTGTGGCAATCGAGGATGACTGCCCGTGTGATTCTGTTCATAGCAGAATCATTGCGGAAGACAGACGTTTCATGTGCAGAAGATTGTATGCACGACCTGTAAATGAGGAAGTTCATCCCGATGAAGAAACGCTCTACAGACTGTACTTGAAATTTGATGAAGATAAGCTTGTAGATACAAAGCTTGCTTGTGACGAGGGTTATACAGGATATAATTTCATTCTCGGATATGCAGATACCGAAATTGTCGATCCATTGAATTCCTATGCAACAGATAGTTACATAAAATATACGCACGAAGTATATTATGAGAATTTGAAGGAATATTTTGGTAAAACCATAATAGGCTTCTATAACTCATCATTTAAGTTTGATGAAACAGGTGTAAACAGTGTGCTGTGGTCATATTCTATGACGGAAGAATTTTTTGAAGCCGGTGGAGAAATTACCGCACTTGCACATCTTTTGTTTGCAACGAAGGAGAAAAAGCTTTCACGCGAAGCTGAACACATTTACCATACTGCGCTGCGAAAGAACCTGAACTTGGCGTATTATATACCACTGTCAAATTGGTGCAGAGATCATGGTGTTACACTGATGGGATACGCAATAACCGCTCGTGAATGTGAGCTGTTGAATTCGTTCCACATCCCGGGACAGCAGATGACAAACAATTTGATAGCACAGGATGAAGAATTGACTTCTCGTGATTCGATGATACCTAAGTTGGCGGCTGATTGTGCACGTCATGCAGGAGTTTCGAGAAGCTCATGCACTTGCTTTGATGAGAAAGAGGGGCAGTATTCTCTCACACCAGATGTAATGATGCGTCAGCTGAATTTTCTGTTTGCACGTGGATGCAGTATGATAATTCCAAGCGAATTTTCATATTCAGTAAAGAGCGATGCAGGCCCGAATACTGTTTGGTGGAAGAATTACCGCAAGGTTTCGGATTATATCAAGAGAATGTCATGGCTTGGTGCGACAGGTACAAATAATGCAAATTGTGCAGTGCTTTGCTCCTCCGAACACGTTCCAACAGCTCCGGTAAGGGCTTTGTATGAAAATGGCTATTCATTTAACTATTTGTCGATAGATGATTTCATGAATAAGGCACACGTTCACGACGGTCAGATACATATAGACAGATATTTGTACGATATAGTGCTGATTGACGGACGCTTGAGATTGAGTGCGGAAATAGTGAAAAAGCTCGGATATTTTGTTACCGAAGGCGGTAAAATGTACCGTGGCTCTGCATTTGGCGAGTTTATGAGAAAAAATGCGAAGAAAACGTCATATTTTGATGGCGAAACACATGGTAAGCTGAGATTTACGCACTATAACAAGAGCGGATGTGATTTCTTCCTGTTCGTCAATGAAGGTACAGAAGAGATCGTCGGTAGATTTGTTACAGATATTTCATGCGCTGCGGCAGATTTTGATCCATTCACGGGAAAAACTGCGGAAATGCTTGCTGAAATGATCGATGGTGGCTTTGCATATGATGTGAATATTCCCGCACACTCTGTAAAGGTTATCGGCATGAATCCAAAATCACTGCCAAAGCTTGGAAAAAACGATGAATACAAGCTGTGCGAGATAGTTGCACTGACCGAAGGCAGAATGGAATTCGATTATTATACAGCTGAAAATAAAGTAGCTAAGCTTAGATTTACAGCAATACGAGATGTAGCTGAGATAAAGGTCAATGATGAAGAAGTTACTTCACTTATGTTCATGCCTAACGAATGTGATATTACAAAATTCCTGCACGATGGTGAGAATAAAGTCGAAGTGAATGTGCTTGGTGCAGATAATGCAGGCTTTGACGGTTGCACTGTGCGTGTATTTGAAAAAATTTGAATTAAAAAAAGCCGTTTCCCTATCGTTTTACGATTTGGGACTCGGCTTTTTTACTTATTTTTTTGTATCATTCAATACGACAGATATCTTATCGGGATTTTCCAGAACAGGACTATCCTTTGGAAGCTCTACAATAACGTGCCATTCTGCTAAGTCATCTGTCATGACTTCTTTGATATAGCGTTTGATGGTGATAACAGATGCACCGTCTTCACAGGTTATGCTTTCTACCTCATGCGTGATAGAACCACTGCTTTCTTCGAGCATAATCATAATCAGAGAATAGTTCGTAAAAAATTCTGTGTCGTAACTCGTAACAATATCATAAAAACCTGCTGATGATGTGGTTTCGTAGAAATTGTACTGACCTTCATGCTCCGCTGTATATTTTTCGAGATCTGCACGTGTATTTATGACTGTTACATAAGGATAAGTCTTTTTGGGAATATAACCGTCAGTGCGTGAATATGTGGCATTGAATGTTATGTCAACAGCTTCCGACTCAACTTCAAATTCAGTGAAACGGCTTATACCTGCGTTGGAAGCTTCAGCAGGCTCGTTTTTTTGACAGGAAAATAGGGTGAGTGCAGATAAAACGGCAGTCATAAGCACTGCGAGTCGTGTGATTTTTTGCATGATGCTTCCTCCGAAAATACGATTGATTTGTATATAAGACGTTGAAAAAGCAAAAAAGTTCCCAAAAAAGATGTTACATTTGCGAAATTTTTATAATTTTCTTAAAATTTCGACAAGCTCCGATTGATCCTTTGCGATATAGTCTGCTCCGGCTTTTTGAAATTCTTCGACAGAGCCGTATCCCCACAGTACACCTATCGACGGAATACCGACATTTTTTGCTCCGTCAATATCGTGATGCCTGTCACCGATCATTACGGTGTTTTCGGCACTGCAGTTGTCCAGCTTTGAGATAAGATATTCAAGAACCTCGGTTTTTGTGCCACGCTCATTTCCCAAAGTTGAACCACAGATGTGAGTGAAGTATTTTGCAAGCTCAAAATGCTCCATTATCTGAACTGCAAATGGCTCCGGCTTTGAGGTAGCAACGCATAGAGTATATCCGTTATCGCAAAGCGTAGACAGCATTTCAGCTATTCCATCATATGGTCTGTTTTCGAGAAGTCCCTTTTCTGCAAAATATTCACGGTAGAGCTTTGTAGCACGTTTTGCATCATCTTCAGTCATTCCCATAAATTCAGTGAAGCTTACCATAAGCGGTGGGCCGATAAATTTATATAGCGATTCACGTTTCGGAAGCTCAAGTCCCATCTTTTCCAGTGCATATAGTATGGAGTTTGTAATTCCGAGTCCGGGATCGGTGAGAGTACCGTCAAGATCGAAAAAAATATATTTCAACATAGTTTACTCCTTAGATTATAGTGTGCGTTTTGTAACGATTACATTATATTGTATTTTTCGTCAAAAATCAAGTGTGATGTTATTCTGCGACGGCAGACTTGTGTAATTATAAAAATTGATTTATCCTCTTGCCATTTTTAGTTAAGAGCGTTATACTATATATAATAATGTAACAAAATGGAGAAACACATGAAATTTCTGCATACATCTGATTTACACATAGGTCTGCGCCTTTGCGAAACACGCCTTAATGATGATATCGCTCATATTCTTAATGAAATAGTCGAGATAGCCTGTCGAGAAAAATGCTCTGCTGTTATAGTTGCAGGGGACATTTACGATCGCTCGAATCCGTCATCAGATTCAATTACGATTTTTGATGAATTTGTAACCTCTCTTGCAGAAAAAGGTATAACTGTTCTTGCGATTGCAGGTAATCACGATTCACCTGAGAGGGTAGCATATCTTTCTTCACTGCTTGAAAAGTCTGATGTTTATTTTTCACCACTTTACGACGGTAATATGCGAGATGTGGTACTGACTGATGAATTCGGAGATGTGCATTTTCATCTATTGCCATTTTTAAGACCATCGATAGTTCGCTTGATATGTGATGAATTCAGCGGAAATTCAACAGAGGATGCTGTTGATTTTGCTGTGCGGGAGCTTGCATGTGACAGTGAACGCCATGTTCTTGTTTCACATCAATTTGTCGGAAAAACCGGAGATAGTTCAGATGAGGCTTGTGATGCTGAGATTGGCGGAACTGAGCTTGTATCATATAAATTGTTTGATAAATTCGATTATGTAGCACTTGGACATCTTCATTCAGCACATTCAGCCGGCAGAGATATGGTCAGGTACAGTGGTTCACCGATAAAATGCTCGTTCAGTGAGGCAAAGGATGAAAAAACTGTCACTTTGGTTGAGCTTGGCGAAAAGGGGCAGATAAGTCTTACAAAAATTCCACTTCATCCATTACATGATCTTCGTGAAATGCGTGGCTCATATGCGGAAATGACTTCTCTTGAAGCACGTTCGATTGGAAATACAGATGATTATTTGCGAATTATACTCACTGATGAAGAAGATATTCCTGATGTTATGGCAAAGCTAAGGTTCATTTATCCTAATTTGCTTAGACTTTCGTACGATAACAGACGTACAAGAGAAAATCAGATCATAGCGGACGATATTTTCAGCAGTGATTCTAATGGCGAAATATCTGCATTAACACCGGAATCTGTATTCGCAGAATTGTTTGAGCTTCAAAATAATATACCGCCGGACGAAAAGACAATGGAAATCGTCGAAAAAATATTTAAGCTCACCGAGGAGGAAATATGAGACCGATAGAACTTACTATGCAAGCGTTCGGCCCTTACGCAAACGAAGTTACGCTACAACTTGCGGATATCACAAACGGTGGACTTTACCTTATATGTGGTGATACAGGTGCCGGAAAAACAATGCTGTTTGATGCCATAACCTATGCCTTGTACGGTGAGGCAAGTGGAAATTCCCGTGAATCTTCGATGCTGAGAAGTAAATACGCACCTTCCGACGCAATGACGTATGTTAAGCTTAGATTTGAAAATGCCGGTAAGGAATATACAGTCTATCGAGAATGGGGACGTGAAAAGCTTAAAAAAGGTGTGCTGACCGAGGAAAAATCAAGTGAAGCATGGCTTTTGTATCCGGATGGCAGGACTGTATCTAAGCACAAGGATGTTACCTCTGCTGTAACCGAGCTGATTGGACTTGACAGAGAAAGATTTCGCAGAACGGTAATGATAGCACAAGGCGAATTTCGTGAACTGCTGTACGCAAAAACGGAAGACAGAATGATAGTTTTGCGCCGAATATTCAAAACTGAGCTTTTTGAGAAATTTGCGGCAAATGCAAAAATCGAATACAGAAAAGCTGAAACAGAAGCAGAAACTCTGCGTTCAAGCGTAAAAAATTATGCTGCCATGTATCAGACAAATGATGAAGCCTTGCAGAGTATGCTTGATAACGTACCGTATTCACCTGTATTGGAGCTTGAGTCGCTTGTGTCGCAGGAGCATGACAACACAAAAAAGCGTATCAAGGATATAGCCGAAAGAGAAGCTGCCTTGTCGGAATCAGCAAAAAAAGCAAGATATTTACTAAGCCGTGCAGAAAACGACAAAAAACGTGAAAGCGAAGAAAAAATTGCACGTTTGGCTTACGAAAAGGCTGAAAAAAAGCACGAGCTTGCGTTAAGCAAAGTAGAGGAAACAAGCGGATTTGGCGAAAAAGCAACTGCACTAAGGGAAAAGGCTGTAGCATATAAAAGCTTGCTTGATGAATACCACGAGATGGATAACGTGAAGCTTGCGTTGGCAGAATCAGGAAAAGCACTTGAAGAAGCAAAAAAAAGCAAAGAAATCACCGAGTCTAATATTTCACAGATAGAGCTTGCACTTTCTGAACTCGAAAAAAATATAGAAGAAGCGAGAGAATACGCAGAGAAAGAACGCTTGCTTAATGCGAAGCTTGAAAACATTCAGACACAGCGAAAACAGCTTACCGAGATAATTCGTCATATAGACGAGCGAAACAGTGCGATGGAGGATTTAGCTAAGGCTAAAAAAATATACGCAGTTTCGATAAAAAAACTGACAAATGCGCGTGCCGAGCATACATCTGCTATGAAGGCTTATTTTGATGGTATAGCAGGAATTCTTGCGTCAGAGCTTGTCGATGGTGAGCCTTGCCCTGTGTGTGGATCACTTGAGCATCCTTCACCGGCAGTACATGACAAAACTGCAATCACACGAGAAAAACTTGATGAACTTCGCAGGATAAGCGAGGACGCAGCGAATGAAAGCGAAAAATCAGCAGGTGTTGTAAGCGGATTTGAAGGTGTAGTACGCCAGCTTAACGCTATGATTCTCGAGGAAACAAGCGTTTTCCCTGAAAATGACAGAAGTCCCGAAAAACTTTTTGCAAGGCTTGAAAGACTGAAAACCGAATTTGACAGCTGTACAAAATCATTAAATCATTGCAAGAAAATGATTGAATATGGTACTGAGGCAACTGAAATGCAAGCGAAATATGCAAAGCTACTCGAAAGCGAACGTGCAAATGAAGTGAAGCTTCGTGAAAGGATAGCCGAACTGACTGCTGTGGTACAGGAAAAAAGTACAAGACTTGAAAATCTTCGTACACGTTTGCCATTTGAGGGAAGTGCTGAGCTTGAACGTGAGATTGCAAAAATTACCAAAGAAGCGGACAAGCTGATTGCAGAAGAAGAAATGGCTAAAACACAGCTTACAAATGCAAAATTGGAGCTTGAAGCGTGTCGAAGCACCACTGAAACATTATCGGAACAGCTTAAAGACAGTATTGCGGATAAATACGAAGATATACTTGAACAATGCGAAAAGCTTGATGTAGAGATAAGCACTCTCGCCTCGGAAAAACTGCGTTCTTCGACGATTCTCGAGCGTAACAGTCAAATCGGAAAATACCTGATACAAACACTGCACAGTCTTGAGGAAGCAGAGAAAATTGTTACGCAGTATGCAGTGATATCTAATACAGCAAACGGAACTGTTTCCGGAAAAGAGAAGATAATGCTTGAAACATTCTGGCAGATGCGACTGTTTGAAAGGATAATAAGACGTGCAAATATTCGACTTATGCAGATGACAGATGGCAGATATGAGCTGTCCAGACGAAAAACTGCGACGAATCAGCGTTTGAAAAGCGGTCTTGACCTTGATATACTCGATCACTGGAACGGAAGTATGCGAAACGTAAAAACACTCTCCGGCGGTGAAGCTTTTACGGCATCACTTGCACTTGCATTGGCACTTTCTGATGAAACGGAAAGCGAAGCCGGAGGTGTTCGTATAGATGCAATGTTTATCGATGAAGGCTTTGGCTCACTTGATGAGGAATCTCTTGACCAGGCTATGCAGGTTCTTGAATCACAGTCGTCAGGCGGACGTTCTGTTGGTATTATATCGCACGTTGAGAGCCTGCGTGAGCGTATTTCCCGTAAGATCGTAGTTAAAAAGCGTAACGGAGAAAGCACTATAGAGATCGTGAACTGATATGTTTTGCAAAAATAGTACGAATATTGACAAAATTCCTGTAATCTGCTACAATAAACTCATGAATAAATTTGAAAAAACACAAACCAAACTTGCGCTTATGCTCTCGAATGTGGATGTTGTTGTCAAATCAGAAACAGTATCTACAAATTATGATGCAAGGGAGATGTCGTCAGGCTTGTCACGACCGCTTCTCGTTTTAGCTGACAGACAGTCAGGTGGCAGAGGAAGACAGGGTAAAGCCTTTTACTCACCGAAGGGTGGGCTATATATGACATTGGCACTTCCTTGTGGGCTACCGTTATCTGAAATAATTGGCGTGACATCATGTACAGCTGTGGCAGTTTCACAGGCTATAGAGAAGGTCTGCGGTGCGGTCTGTGGTATAAAATGGGTAAACGATATCTATCTGAATGGCGGCAAGCTGTGTGGTATTTTGGTTGAATCGATAAATGATTACAGCAAAATGACGTCGGAGGTACTGCTTATAGGTATTGGCGTAAATCTTATCGAAGCTCCGAATATTACTGATTCAGAGGTAAAAGCTGTATCGCTTAAAGGTTTTGGAATTTCCTGTGACAGAGATGAGCTGTGTGTTCAGATCGTCAAAAATATCATTGCTATGCAGAAGGATTCATTTGATTTCAAAAAATATGTCAATGAATACCGCAGCAGATCGATAGTGCTTGGGAATGACGTAATATTCACACAAAATGGCGAAAAATATAACGGAAAAGCGATACATATAACAGAAAACGGTGCACTTACAGTCGATTGCAGTGGATGTAAAATTACCCTGGACAGCGGTGAGATACATTTGAGAATCAGAACATAAAAGATTAAATTTATTAAACAGAGGCAAAATTATGGCTAATATCGATCAGAAAACACTAGCATATATCAATATGTACGGTGTCCTCGGTGGGATAGCTGCGTTATGTGAGCTTGTTCCTGAGGCACGAAAAATTTTAGGAAAATCGAGCTGTTCCATCGGATTTGCTGTAAAGGATGGCCCGCAGGCTACTCTCAGCTTTTCAGACGGAAAATGTGTAGTAAAAGACGGTGTCGAAGACTGTGTTATAAAAATACCGTTTAATTCTCCCGAAAAATTCAACGGTATGGTAAACGGTACAGTTACACCTATTCCCACAAAGGGTCTTACAAAAGTAGCGTTCCTTCTCGGAAAGTTTATGAAGCTTACAAAGATGCTTGAAAAATATCTTCGTCCTACACCTGAAATGCTTGAAAATGAGAATTTCATGCGTACCAGTACAAAGGTAATGTTCCGTGTTATCGCAAACAGTGTTGTACAGATTGCAAATCATGATAAGGTTGGTCAGTTCAGCGCTTCCAATATAGTTGACGGCGTTATCAAGCTTGAGATAGTTGATGAATGTAAGGCAGCTTTGATTGCAAAGGACGGTAAGCTTACCTTCTCGGAAAAAGTACCGAAGAATGTAATGTCATATATGCAGTTCTCCGATATCAAGACAGCGCGTGATTTGTTCGACGGAAAGATAAACAGCGTAGTTGCGGTTGGTGATGGCGTTGTAAGAATTGGCGGAATGATCTCGCAGATAGATAACGTGAACAGAATACTCTCCAGAGTTGAGCTGTATCTCGCATAAACACAAAATTACGAGCGTGTGATGCTTGTTTTTAAGTGTCACCATATTTATAACTTCACGGAGGAAAATATGAGAGAACCCTTTACATATCCAAATTCGAGAGAGCAGTTCAAGCGTGCCGCAAAAGTAATTCCGTCAGGTGTTTACGGCCATCTTGGACCGGCTGAGGGATGCTTTGTTCCTGTGGAAGCGTTCCCGCTGTTCTCATCCAGAGCGCAGGGAAGCTACTTCTGGGACGTTGACGGACACAGATTTATTGACTATATGTGTGCATATGGCCCGAATATTCTCGGCTATAATGATCCAGATATCGAAGAAGCGGCGGCAAAACAGCGTGAAAAAGGCGACTGCACAACTTCTCCCTCAATCACCATGATTGATTTTGCAGAGCTTCTTGTTGAAACAGTTGCATCCGCAGACTGGGCTTTTTTCGCTAAAAACGGAAATGATGTCACAACACTCGCTGTTATGGCAGCACGAGCATTTACTCATCGCAAGAAGATAGTGTTCTTTAAGGGATATTATCATGGTATTGCCGCATGGACTCAAAAGATTGACTATGCCGGCATTATCGAGGAGGATGTTGTAAACAATATCTATATCGATTGGAACGATCCTGTTGCACTTGAACGCACATTTGCAGAAAATAAGGGTGAGATTGCCGCAGTTATCGGTCAGCCATATATGCACGGTAATTTCAAGGATAACGAGCTTCCTGCCGACGGCTTCTGGAAAAAGGTTCGTAAGCTGTGTACAGAAAACGGCACTGTGCTTATCGTCGATGACGTTCGTGCAGGTTTCAGACTGGATATAGCCGGCAGTGACCATTATTTTGGCTTTGAGGCTGATATGATCTGTTTCTGTAAAGCTATTGCAAATGGATATAATGTTTCTGCGCTTTGCGGTAAGGATTTCATGAAAAATACTATTTCATCAATGTCATATACCGGAAGCTATTGGATGTCTGCTGTTCCGTTTGCTGCCGGAATTGCCTGCATTGAAAAGATGAAGCGACTTGGCTGCCCTGATCTTCTTATCGAAAAAGGCTCAAAGCTCAGACGAGAGCTTATTAAGGCAGCTACCGATTATGGCTTCAATCTCAAAATTTCCGGTATCCCATCACTGTTCTATATGCGTATAGCTGATGATGACAACCTTATGCTTCACCAGGAATGGATAGCCGAATGTGTACGTCGCGGAGTATTCTTTACAAATCATCATAATCATTTTATCAATGCTTCTCTTACTGATGCTGATATCGCTGAAACAGTCGATATTGCAAGAGATGCCTTTGAAGTTGTACGCTCACGTCATCCCGAAAAATAAAATGCCGATATGACATCATTTGTACTTAAAATAATAGCTGCCGTAACAATGCTTATCGACCATGCAGGTCTAATATTGTTTCCGCAGTATCGTGTGTTTCGTATTATAGGACGTATAGCATTTCCGTTATACGCATACTGTATTGCTGAAGGTTTCCGTTATACTAAAAATCGCTTGAATTATTTTCTGCGAATATTCGTGCTGGGTGCGTTGTGTCAAATAGTTTACACTATTGTAGATCGACAGCTGTATATCGGAATTTTATTGACTTTTTCGATGTCGATTGTAGTCATGGCGTGTCTTGAATGTGTGCGCTCAGCCTCAAATGGCGAAAAGAGTGCGGTTGCGAATGTTATCGAAAAGATATCCGGCAAGACTATATCGAATAGCAGTGACAGAATTGTATCTTTGGTTTGCACAGCAGTTGTTATTTTAGCTGTATTTTCGCTGTGTATGTCCGTCAATGTTGATTATGGCTTTTTTGGCGTAATGTTGCCGGTGTTTACAAACTTGTTTCCCGACAAGACACGCCGATTCGTTATGTTTTCAGCGAGCCTTTTGGCGTTGTGTATAGATATGACAAGCAGTTCGTCTATTCAATACTGGTCACTGCTCACAATACCGTTAATTGCCGCATATAACGGAAAACCCGGTAAGTACCGTTTGAAATATTTTTTCTATATTTTTTATCCACTGCATCTGGTAATACTTTATGGTATTTCTATGATCGTATAGGTTTCTGAAAAAGTAAATATGTGCCATCAAAAAGTGATAAAATGTGAGATTTTCCTCTATGTGGAAACTTTTTTGAAATGTATTTACTTTTTTACTCTTATATGATATAATAATTTCCGTTGGCTGAATGACCGCCCTTAGCTCAGCCTGGATAGAGTACCGGATTCCGATTCCGATGGTCGTGGGTTCAAATCCCTCAGGGCGGGTAAAAAAGAGGCTGTAGCATTAGGAAAGTAAAATTCCGAAATGCAAACAGCCTCTTTTGCTTTATTCTGTTATACTACAGTTGTTTCAATATACTTGTCTGCAAGATCCATTGCAAGAACCAGTAAATTTCTCGGTGGCTTGTATGTAAATATCAAATATTCAGCATCTATTGGGATTTCCGCTTCTCCTGTCAGCTTTATCAGCTGTTCGTTCAGTGCTATGCGTTCTCGTGATTCTTCAAGTGCTTTTCTTATCGATGGACGTTCTATTTCAGCGGTGTGTTCAAAAATTTCTGAAAGTGTGCCGTATTTGTTCAAAAGCTCTGCCGCTCTTTTTGGCCCTACACCGCTTACACCTACAATATTGTCGGATTTATCTCCGATAAGGCATTTGAGGTCTGCAAATTGCGATGGCTTTACACCAAATTTGCGCTCCACTACCGTTGGCGTGATCAATGTGCTGTCAAATCCGTGGTAATCAAGTATCGATACCTGTTCTGTAATAAGCTGCCAGTAATCCTTGTCAGTTGAGAAGATGATCGTTTGATAATCCTTGCCGTAATTCATAGCGTATGAGGCAATAACGTCGTCAGCCTCGCAACCATGTATTTCACGGTGAGGTATTCCCATTTCATCAAGAATTGCATATATTGCAGGAAGCTGTGAGAATGGGCAATCATTTGGCTCTGAATCAGAAAAATCCGGGCGATTTGATTTATAGTCACCGTCAAGCGAACGCCTGTCACCGTTATCTTTAGAATCAAAAACAACTATTGCGTGAGTGGGGTGCAACATTCCAATGACCTTGCCTATCGCTGATGCAAAACCGTATACCGCGTTGTATTTTATACCCATAGGCGTATAAAAATTGTCGGGAATACCGTAAAACATTCTGAAAAGCAGATTGTGTCCGTCAACGAGAAGTAGTCTGTTCATGTGTACCTCGATTTGCTGTTTTGTCCATATCTTGTATAGTATACCATAATCAGATACAAAATACAAGCTTTTGCTCAAATTCATACAATAACGTCAAAATATACAGCTATAATAGCGAAACTATATAGTAAATTTTATTCTTTATGGCATAAATATGTTTGAAAACTTGGTTAACTTATGGTATAATAAAGCTATCTTACCAAATAAAATAATCGTAGAGAGGTAAAATCATGCTCACAGACATTCAGATCGCACAGCAGACCGAACTCAAACCAATTACCGAAATTGCAGATAAGTTGGGTATTCTTCCTGACGAACTCGAACAGTACGGTAAGGTAAAGGCGAAGATCACAGACGATTGCCTGAAGAGACTCGAGAACAAGCCCGATGGCAAGCTTATCCTCGTTACCGCTATCAACCCTACTCCCGCAGGTGAAGGCAAGACTACAACTACTGTAGGTCTTGGTATGGCTATGGAAAAAATCGGCAAAAATGCTATTATTGCATTGCGTGAACCATCACTTGGACCTGTATTTGGTATCAAGGGCGGTGCAGCAGGCGGTGGCTATGCTCAGGTTCTTCCGATGGAAGATATAAACCTCCATTTTACCGGTGACTTCCATGCAATCACAGCTGCAAACAACCTTCTTTGTGCTATGATCGACAACCACATCCAGCAGGGCAATGAGCTTGATATAGACACAAGACGTATACTTTTCGGACGTGTTACAGATACAAATGACCGTGCGCTCCGCAATGTTGTAGTAGGCTTGGGCGGCAAGATGGACGGTGTTCCGCGTGAAGATCACTTTATGATAACAGTTGCTTCCGAGGTTATGGCTATCCTCTGTCTTGCGGCTGATATTCAGGATCTTAAGAAAAGACTTGGCAATATTCTCGTAGCTTATAAGCGCAACGGTGAACCGGTTTATGCTCGTGATCTCCATGCTGAGGGCTCTATGACTGCACTTCTCAAGGATGCTATAAAGCCGAACCTTGTACAGACTGTAGAAAATACACCTGCTATCATTCATGGCGGTCCTTTCGCTAATATTGCGCATGGCTGTAACTCTGTTCGTGCTACTAAGCTTGCACTTAAGCTTGCTGATTATACTATCACTGAAGCGGGATTTGGCGCAGACCTTGGTGCCGAAAAGTTCCTCGATATCAAATGTCGTTTTGCCGGTTTGAAGCCCGCTGCTATCGTACTTGTTGCTACTATTCGTGCTCTCAAGTATAACGGTGGCGTTGCTAAGACCGAGCTTCAGGCTGAAAATGTAGATGCTCTTGTTAAGGGTAGTGTAAACCTCGAAAAGCATATCGAAAATCTTTCTCAGTACGGTGTTCCCGTAGTAGTTGCTATTAACCGCTTCGGTACAGATACTGATGCTGAAATCGAAGCTCTCCGTGAAATTTGCGAAAAGAACGGTGCAGACTTTGCACTTTCCGAAGTATTTGCAAAGGGCGGTGAAGGCGGTATAGAGCTTGCTGAAAAGGTTGTTGCAGCTTGCGAAAAGCCGTCCGATTTCAAGGTTCTTTATCCGGACGAAATGTCTATTAAGGAAAAAATCGAAACAGTCGCAAAGAAGATATACGGCGCTGACGGCGTAAACTTTGAACCTGCTGCGTTGAAATCAATCAAGGAAATCGAAGCTCTCGATGAGAAATACAAGCTTTGTCCCGTTTGCATGGCAAAGACACAGTATTCTCTTTCCGATGACCAGACAAAGCTTGGCAGACCGACCGGCTTCCGTATCACTGTTAGAGAAGTAAAGCTCTCAGCAGGCGCAGGATTCGTTGTAGTTCTCACCGGTGCTATTATGACTATGCCGGGACTTCCGAAGGTTCCTGCCGCAAATGTAATTGACGTTGATGAAGACGGCAAGATCATTGGACTGTTCTAAAATAAATTATTGTAGGAAATACTATGACCATCATATCACACAGTGCTATCGAGACTGAAGCTCTCGGTAAAGCTCTCGCTGAATCTATTCTTAAATCAGGTAAAAATTTCTTTATAGCTATGTATGGCGATCTCGGTGCGGGGAAGACTGTCTTTGTACGCGGTCTTTCCTCTGTCCTGTCACCCGGAAGTAGGGTAAAAAGCCCCACTTATACGATTGTCAATGAATATCGTAAAGGGGAAGTTCCACTGTTTCATTTCGATTTGTACCGTATTTCTGATACCTCAGAGCTTGACGGCTTTGGCTTTGATGAATATGTGGCAAACGGCAACTGTATAGCAGAATGGAGCGAAAATTTAGGTGATCTTTTGCCATCGGATGCCATTACTGTGAAGATAGAGAAGCTGGGCGAAGAAGAACGGCGAATTGCGATAGATGGTTTCGATTTTGAATGGAGGACAGCCGAATGAAGATATTGGCACTCGATACAACAGCGAAAACTGCCGGTGTCGCTCTTGTGGAAGCCGGAAAAGATGGCAGATTGACTTTGCTTTCGGAATATTCACTTAAAACGGGCAGTCATAGCACAACTCTGCTTCCTATGATAGAATCTATGCTGTCTTTGCACGGACTGAAAACGACTGATATCGACCTTTACGCAGTATCAACGGGTCCCGGTTCGTTTACAGGCGTTCGTATAGGTGTATCAACTGTAAAAGGACTTGCTTTCCTAAACAGTACGCCATGTGTCGGAGTTTCTGCTCTTGAAGCTATGGCGATGGGATTTGAAAAATTGCCGTCGATAGTTGCCTCTGCTATGGATGCAAGACGAAACACTGTCTATGGTGCGATATTTCTCTCAGATGGAGAGGGCAACATAACAAGATTGAGTGAGGATTCACAGCTTGAATGGGCTGATTTTGCAAATGAAGTGCGAAATGTGGCTGAAAATTACCCTGATATCCCGTTCTATGGCTGTGGTGATGCTTACGATATAAATCGTGACGATCCGCTTGAGGTTGCAGCTACTCCTGCACATTTGCGTTATCCCACAGGTTATGGCGTTGCTATGGCAGGTTACAAAAAATGGAATTGCACCGAGGATAAGTCGGTATTTACAGATGTTGCGCTTGTTCCTGTTTATTTGAAAAAATCTCAGGCAGAACGCGAAAGAGAAGAAGCTTTAGCTAAAGAAAATAGCTGAAAATATAAGGAGAAAATCATGAATCAAAAGAAAATCGTTATCGCATCCGACCATGCAGGATATCCGCTGAAACAGTCGCTTGCCAAATTGTTCGCTGAAGAGGGCTATGAGGTAATCGATTGTGGTACAGATTCCACTGAAAGCTGCGATTATCCGATATACGCTGAAAAACTTTGCAATGTCGTTGTAGAAGGTGGTGCTCCACTGGGTATTCTTTGCTGCGGTACAGGTATAGGCATGAGTATGGCGGCAAACAAGATTAAGGGCATTCGTGCTGCTTGCTGTTCAGATATCTTCTCTGCAAAGTACACAAGACTTCACAATGATGCAAATGTTCTCTGCCTCGGTGCAAGAGTTGTTGGTGAAGGCTTGGCATGGGAACTTGCAAAGGTGTTCACCGAAACAGGCTACGAAGGTGGTAAGCACGCAAGACGTGTTGCAATGATCACTGAACTTGAAAATAAATAATGCAAAGCTGATGTGCATAGGAACGAGAATTGATTCCGTTTTCTATGCACATTTACTTTTTCAAAACAAATGTGAGATAAATTTAATAAAAGTTTACAAAAAAATACTTAAAATTTGAGGATATTGTGTTAAAATAGATATACAACCTAGAATTTAACGGAGGTATACACTATGAAAAATTACATCGTAACAATTGCACGTCAGTATGGAAGCGGAGGTAGAGCAGTAGGGCAGAAGCTCGCAGAATTAGCGGGCTATAAATTCTACGATAATAATCTTATCACGCTTGCAGCACAGAAGAGTGGACTCAGTACAGATGCACTCAATAATGTTGACGAGAAAGCAGCGAACAGTCTTTTGTATACCCTCGCACTTGGTTCGTCAATCTACAATCACGGTATTCAGCAGGTCAATGTTCCGATTAACGACAAACTTTTTGTAGTGCAGTCTGAGATAATTAAGGAACTCGCTAATGTAAACGAAGGAGCTGTTGTCGTTGGTCGTTGTGCTGACTATGTTCTTGCCGGCAGACCAAATCTTGTTCGTGTGTACATTTGTGCGGACTTTGATGTGCGTGTAAAAAATGTAATGGAGAAGCACGAGCTTACACAGGCACAGGCGAAGGATCTTATAGTAAAGACTGACAAGCGCCGTGCTAATTACTACAGCTATTACACAGGCGAAAAGTGGGGCAAGGCTGATAAATATGACCTTGTTGTTGCAACTGATCGCATTGGTTGTGATGTTGCTGCTGAGCTTATATTTGATTATATCCAAAAGCTTGATAACGCAATATCAAATAAATAAAATTTATAACTGAATAATAAAATCCCGTCAAGTTGGAGTGTCTTGTTTTAAGACTGCTCTGATTTGACGGGATTTTTCGTTTATTATCAGTCATAAACCTAAAGCAAAATGCATATCATATACCAGTATATAGCAGTGGAGGAAAGAATGACGGACGAAGAAAAGCTTGCCCTTACATATCTTAACGAGCGGTTGTCAACTGCTGTGAAACAGACTATCGCAAGGTGGAATAAACCATTTTCGGAAATTCGACTGCGACGTGACGGCCCGCTTTCAATAACGCTTTGCAGTGATGTTAGTGAGTATTCGTGTAAAAATTTACTTTGCGGAGTGACGTGCTGTGCAGATGATATGGGACAAGTCGTTGATTTGCTGTGCAGTGGATCACTTTATTCGCACTCGGAAAGCATATGCGAGGGTGTAATCGTCACTGATTCAGGAATTCGTGCAGGAATTAGCGGACGTGCTGTCATGCTTGATGGAAAAATTGTATGTGTTAGAGAAATTTCATCGGTCAATATAAGAATTCCACATAGAATCAAAGGAGCAGCTGATGAGCTTTACAGCATCGTTAAAAAGTATGGCTCTACATTGCTCTGTTCGCAACCCGGAATGGGAAAGACTACCATGCTTCGAGAGCTGATACCGCTTTTGTCCGAAGGAATTACAGCTTCTAAGGTTTCTGTAATCGATAGCAGATTTGAACTCGGAGCGTGTATATCACGAAATGGACTTTGCGATTTTTATAGTGGATGGCCAAGATACGACGGAATCATGGCGGCGGTACGCACAATGTCACCGGATTACATAATTTGTGACGAAATTGCCGATGAACGAGATACCACTGCTGTTGCGACTGCATCTGCATCAGGGGCGAAGATTATCGCAAGTGCACATGGAAATAGCATAAAAGGCATCAAACGCAATACAAATCTTGAAAGATTGCTTGAACGTGGCGTGTTTTCGTGTGTCTGCGTGATAAATAAAGGCTCTCTCGAGATTTTGGAGGCGTTTGAATGATGAAAATTATTGGAGCAGTTTTTCTTTTGAGCTCTGCTGTGTGGTATGGTTACTTGAAAATTCGTGAAGAACGTCGCAAAATTGCAGAACTTGAGGAGCTTTGTGATCTTGCTTTGTATATCAGAGAAAATATTGTACATTACATGAAGCCTTTACCGGAGATTTTTGCGTCGTATTCCGGTGGTGTACTCGAAAGAAATGGATTTCTCGACGATTGCCGTAAATTTGGAATTCGAGTGGCGTGGGAAAATTCATCTCTAAGTCTGCCCGAGAACTGTAATCGAGCGATGTATGATTTTGCTAATTCGATTGGAAGTGGATATCGTGATGATGAGATAAATTTATGTAATTTCACTCTGGAGCAGTTGTGTAAGGCTATGCAGACTATGCGTGAGGAAATTGCAGGGAAGGAGAAAATGTATCGCACTATCCCTCCGTTGCTGGCGTTATCGGTGATGTTGATTTTTATATAAAATGTCAAAAAATATGTACAAAAAGCTGAAAACATAAATATGAGGATTAAGATGGATATATCGTTGATTTTTAGGATAGCCGGTATCGGTATGCTGATTGCAGTTTCGTATCAAATTTTACAGCGTGCAGGACGTGAAGAACAGGCTTTGTTGCTGTCGTTAACAGGTGTTGTACTTGTTTTGCTTGTTCTTGTTGGAAAGATCGGGGAATTGTTCGGTGAAATACGCTCGATTTTTGGATTATGACAGAGCTGTGGACAGTCTGCGGAGTTGGAATTTGCGCACTCGTTTGCGTAATGGTTATAAAGGAACTGCGAAAAGATTATGTGCCGTTATTTATGATAGGATTTTCGGTGATAATGCTTTCGTATTTGATTCCAAAAATTGGCGGAGCAGTGGATTTTCTGACGGAGTGTGCGGAATTAGCAGGCGGAGAAAGAATAGCGGTCGTAATTCGTGCGTTAGGCGTTACATATCTGACATCAACTGCTGTAGAAATTTGCAAAGCAAGCGGAGAGCAGTCAGTCGGAAATATGATAGAACTTGCGGGGCGAATAGAAATCTTGATGTTATGCATACCACTGTTCCGAGAATTGCTGAATCTTGCAATGTTAGGATAAAAATAGTGCGAATTTTGATGATATTTTGCATGATGACAGTTATGCTACACTTGTGTTCACTGAAAATATTTGCACAAGAATATACGTTTTACTTTGGTGATGATGAAATATTGTCTGCTGAAAGCACTATAAATGCACTGGCTGATTCGCTTCCCGATGATTTGCGAGAGGAATTTGAAGGAATATCGCTTCACGATATCGATGGAACCGTTAAAAATTTGCAAAATAAAATGTCACTCGGAGAATGGTTTGAAAGGATTTTTGCAGTTTTTGAAAAATACGTTCCGCAGATACTTCCGTCATTTTTGCCATTGTTTTCGTTGATTTTACTAATGGTATGCGCACAGGCAGTTATATCTGAAACAACCTCGGTTAAAAAGTCATTCATACAGTTCGCAACGCTGTTTTTGGCAGTTGAAGTATTTCGTATGACATCAACCGTGCTTGATATGGTGCGAAATTATCTTTCCAATTTGTGTAACGTAATGAATTTTTTTGTACCTCTTATTGAAACTGTGTGCTTGCTAAGCGGAAAGGTGACTGAAAAAGCTGTAACAAGTGGTGGATTACTTTTGATAATAACACTTATTGGAAATTTTAACAATATTGTTCTGGTTCCACTGACGTATCTGCTTTTTGCATTATCCGGAATAACCATGACGTGCAGTGAAGTACGGATTGAAGGTGTGGTTGGTGGTGTACGGAAATTTATTATGCGTCTTTGGACTGTAATGTGCATAGTTTTTTCCTTTTTGCTTGGAATACAATCGGTGTTAGCTAAAGCTGCGGACAATCTTGCAACAAAAACTGCAAAATTTGCAATAGGATCTTTTATTCCCTTGGCAGGTGGAATGTTGTCTGAGGCTTTTACGACTGTTCATGAGGGGATGGCCTTTGTCAGACAAGCTACGGGAATCGGTGGTATACTTATAATACTTGCGATGTTATTGCCGGGAATAATACCTTTGGCGTTGTATAAAGTCGCACTGTCCGTTACAAAGGCTGTAGCTGAAATACTTGGCGTTACATCGATTGTCGGCTTGTTCAGTGAAATTTGCGGAATAATTGAGTTTCTTATGGCAGTTGTGCTTATGACTTCGCTATTATTTCTGCTTGCGCTAATTTTGTTCACGAAAACGAATGTGGGGTAACATGACCGCTTACATTAACGAGCTTATAATTACAGTGGTAGTTTGCCAAATAGCTTCGATGATTTCGCCTGAAACCGAAAATTCAAAAAGATATATTAAAACAGTCTGTGCACTTGTGACGATTTTGACTCTTATATCGCCTGTCAGAACAATTATCAACCACGCTGAAGAAATAGCAAATTCCCTCAAGAATTTTTTCGCGATGGAGGAAACTGTTGAAGAAAACTCTGTGCGTGATACGATGCAGAGCGTTGCATATACGATTATGAAATATACTGAGGAGAATTACGAGCTTGAAATTGAAGGCGCAGAGGTGAGTTTTATAACAGATGAATCCGGACAGGCGAGGGAATTGCAGATTTTTTTGAAATCGGGTAATGTAGAGGATCGTGATAAGCTAAAAGCAGAGCTTGAAAGGGAGCTTGGCATAATTGTACACATATTCATAGAAAGTTCATAGAAAGGAAAGCTGACGATGGCTGAAAGAGCTGAAAAGAATAAGTTATCGGAAAAATCAGTGATGAAATCAAAAATCAAGCTTGAAAAAAACAAGGTAATTCTGTTTCTGTTGGCAGTGCTTGGCTTGTTTTTGATTATCTGCGGAAGTTTATTTGGTGGAAGATCGGCTGAAAATATCCCGACATACGCTGATGTTGGATTCTATACGGAATATTTAGAGGGCAGAATACGTGAGCTGTGTATATCTCTTGGTGGAATAAGCGAAGCAAATGTATTTTTGACGATCGATTGCTCAAGCGAGTATATCTACGAAGGCAGTGGCTCAGATTATCTGATTTTATCCGGTAACGATGGTGAAGAAGCTGTTTTGCTGTGCGAAATTTATCCGAAAGTGCGGGGGATAGCTGTTGTTTGTACAGGCGGAGATAATCCAAAGGTTCAGCAGACATTGACAGAGCTTCTTTCGGCTGCGTTAGATTTGCCGACAAATAAAATAAAAATTGCCGGTGCATGACATAAATTCATTTGTGTAAGCATAAAATCAAACGAAATCATAACGGAGGTATTTATATGAAGTTTCAGGAATTTCTCGAAAAAGTAAAGCAACTTTGCAAAAAAGTAGGAGTGAAAACTCTTGCGGCGATATGTGCGGTATTGGTTTTGTGCTCTGCTGTTGCGTTAAATCTTATTTTGAAAAACGATGACAGCAATGTAGGAAGTAAAATGGCAATAGACTTGAGTAAAAACGGAGCTTCTGATGACGTGCAATCTGTATCAGATTCACTTGAAGATGCAGATTCCAGTGGCAGTTATTTTGCGACTGTTTCATTACAACGCAAGCGGGCACGCGACGAAGCGATGGATGTGCTGTTATCTGTCAGTGAAAACGATTCTGCTCTTGAAGAAGCAAAGCAGGCAGCACTTACTGACATGAATAAAATGGCTTTGGAGATAGAGCAGGAGGCCAATATTGAAACGCTTGTGCAATCAAAGGGATTTGAACAGTGCGTTGCGGTTATTAGTGGAGATAGCTGTAATGTGATAGTTGAAACAAGCGGATTGATGCCGGGAGAAGTAGCACAGATAAGCGAGATAGTCTATGAACAGGCAGGGATAGTTCCCGATAATTTGAAGATCATAGAAAAGACGAGTGAATGATTTGAAAAATATGGCAGGGGATATTTTAGTCAAAGTATCCCTTGCTTTTTTGCGAAAAAGTATTGACAAGCGATAATAAATCGTGTATAATATTAAGGTATCGGGGTGTGGCTCAGTTGGTAGAGCGGGTGCTTTGGGAGCATCAGGCCGCAGGTTCAAGTCCTGTCACTCCGATTGTAAACGGACATCGGTTTTGATACTATGCGTATCTGAGCGAGTGTCCGTTTTCTTTTTTTTAAAAAAATATAAGAAAAACGAACCGTTTTGGAGCAATTCCTACGGTTCGTTTTGTTGTTATTATTTGTTAATTACCACATTCAATGCTGATCTGGTTGAATATACCCAAAATATCATCTACTGTAGTGTTCTGCTTTTCTTCGCCGTCCTTGTCGAGGATTACATGGCCTTTGTCCATCATTAGCAGGCGTGTACCGTATTCAACAGCGTAGCGCAGATTATGTGTTACCATCATCGCTGTCAGCTTTTTTTCTTTTACGACTTTATCGGTAAGCTCCATTATTACTTCTGCAGTTTTCGGATCAAGTGCAGCTGTGTGTTCATCCAAAATCAGAAAATCTATCGGTGTCAGTGTAGCCATAATAAGTGCTACAGCCTGTCTTTGACCACCTGATAACGAGCCAAGCTTCACTTCCATCTTGTTTTCAAGTCCAAGACCAAGAGATGCAAGCTGTTCACGATAATAATCTCTGCGCTTGTTGTTCACGCCAAAGGTAAGTCCGTACTTTTTGCCTTTGTTATCTGCAAGAGAGAGATTTTCCATCATTGTCATGTTAGGACAGGTTCCGGCTGACGGATCTTGATATACACGACCGATCTTGCGATAACGAACGTATTCCTTCTGCTTGTTTATATTTTCTCCGCCTATAAGAATTTCGCCACTGTCGCACGGGATGCTTCCGCAGATAAGATTCAAAAGTGAAGTTTTACCGCTTCCGTTACTTCCGACGATTGAAACGAAGGAGCCATCATCTATTTTTAAGTTGAAATCCTTGAACAAAGTCATTTCGGTGATAGTTCCGGGATTATATATTTTACAAATGTTTTTTAATTCAAGCATTTTTCTTCGCCTTTCCTTTGCCGGTATTGCCAATTACAAGAATAACAAGGAACAGTGCCGCAGTAATGAGCTTGAGCAGATTTGCGGGGAGTCCAAGGCTGATTGCGATTTGTATACAAATTTTGTAAGCAATACTACCTGCGATAACAGCGGTCGTGCCTTTGACAAATGACAGCTTTTTGAATATTGTGGTGCCGATAATTACTGCTGCAAGACCAAATACCATCTGACCTGTGCCCATCGTTGATGAGAAACCACGCTGTTCATGGCAAACGATAGAGCCTGCAAGAGCAACAAGAGCATTTGAAATAACCAGACCGAGAATTTTTACTTTGCCTTTATCCTGTGCAAGTGTTGTAACGAGAATTGAATTATCGCCTACAGCTTTAAGAAGCATACCGTTTTTAGTTTTGAAGTAAAGATCAAGGAGAAGCTTGAGTACGATAGCAATAACAAACGACACAATAAGCTTTTTGTAGATCAAGGGCATATTTCCGAGGAGTGTGCCAAAAGGAGCTGCAAGGAATATTGTATCAATATCACGTCCGACATTAAGGTTTGAACCGGCAATTTGAAGATTTATTGAAAACAAAGCGGTCATCGTGATAATTCCTGCGAGAAGGTCACGAACCTGTAGCTTGACGTGGATAAGTCCTGTGACAAGTCCTGCTACGCCACCTACGAAAAACGCTATAAGCAGTGTCAGCCACGGATTTACGCCATTTGTTAACAATACTGCCGTGACAGCAGCTCCAAGCGGGAAACTGCCGTCAACAGTCAAGTCCGGAAAATCGAGAAGTTTATAAGTAATGTAGATACCGTAAGTCAAAATTGCGTATATCAAGCCTTGGGTAACTGTGCTTGTAAGTAATTCAACAAATTCCATGATGCTTCCTTATGTGTCAAAAATTTTTAGTGCATTAATCAGCGTTTGCTTCAACTGCAACAGATGTAACTTCATCGGGAAGTGTAAGTCCCATCTCGGCAATAGCCTCAGAGTTGATGTAAATGCTGTATTCGCTGATTGTTTCATAGGGGAGGTCAGTCGCTGTAGCTTCACCATTCAGAATTTTCGCTGCAAGATGACCGGCCTTCTTGCCAAGTTCGATATAATCAATGCCGGCAGATGCGACACAACCGATCTTGACCTGTTCGATTTCAGAGCCGTATATCGGAATACCTGCTTCGGTAGTCTTGTCGAGGATAGAATCAAGTACGCCTACAACATTGTTGTCTGTAAGATTAGAAAGACAGTCAACATTTTTAGTTAGAATAGTATCAACAGCCTGTGTAACTTCGGATTGAGCAGTAACACCGATAGCAACAATTTCAAATCCATATTCAGGAGCTTTTTCCTGATATTCTGCAATGGCTGATACGGAGTTTGGTTCGCTTGTGGTGTAGATAATACCAATAGAGTCTGCATCGGGCTGGCACTTGCGGATGAGGTCGAGCTGTGCTTCAATGGGGAGCTTATCAGAAACACCTGTTACATTACCTGAATCGAGTTTTGCCTTAACAGGGTCGGTAATAGCGTTAAAAACAACGGGGATATTTTTGTCTTCAGCTGCTGCAAAACAAGCTGTAGCGGAGTTGGTTGCGATACCACACATGAGAGCAACATTATTTGCAGAGAAATTCTGAGCGATCTGTGTGCAAATGTTGTCATCAAATCCTGCATTCTGATAAAGAATGTTGAAATCTTCGCCTTCGACGAGACCGCTTTCCTCAAGACCAATAAGGAAACCTTCACGGCAATTATCGAGAGAGGGATGCTCGCCGTACTGTGAAATACCGATAGTAGGTGTTCCTGACGATGAACAAGCTGCAAGTGATGTCATAAGAAGTGCTGCGGTAATTATAAGAGAAAAGAATTTTTTCATGATTTTGCTCCTTAAAAATAAATAATTATAGAATAAAAGGGAATATTTATAAAATTAAGAGCGCCATCGTGTTGTATAGCATTTTACGAGAAACATGGTAAACTCTCCGCTTTGAAAAAATAAAAAATCCTGTCCCAAGATAAAACAAGGGACAGGATGTATAAACAAAATCCTGCGGTACCACCCAAATTGATACGAATGTATCCGCTCATTACACATACCAACGATATGCGTCTGCCTTGTTAACGGATGCAGATCTTCCGTTGACTGCTACTGACTGCTTAAAAACAGCTTTCGGTCACCCTCAGAAGTCCATTCACTTAAAGTCCGAATACCATCTTGCACCAACCGACGGCTCTCTGAAAAACGAACGGAAAGCTACTTACTCTTCATCATAGGTTTGATATATTGTATGAGAACATTGTAAACCATAATTCAGATTTTGTCAAGAGGTTTTAAGATTTTTTTTGAAAAATATGTATAAAAATGCGTGAACCACTACAGCTGTAGAGCTGTGGACTGCAATGACTTATACCATTTTTTCCTGCTTGACCTTGTGGTCGATAACATGACGGCCCTTTAATTCGTTGTGGATATCTTCGAGTGAGATTCCCATTTCGATCATCAGCACCATAACATGATAGCACAAATCTGCAATTTCATATATAGTTTCCTTTTTATCATCAGCCTTACCTGCGATGATTACTTCGGTAGATTCTTCGCCTACCTTTTTGAGTATTTTGTCGATTCCTTTCTCAAAGAGGTATGTCGTGTACGAGCCTTCTTTTTTCTCGATTTTTCTGCCTTCTATAAGCTTCATGAGAGAGGCAAGAGAAAATTCGCTCAGTTCATCGCTTTCCCAAACCGGCTTTGTGAAGCATGAATCTGTACCTGTATGGCAAGCAGGACCGTCTTTTTCAACGGCTACAACGAGTGCGTCATTGTCGCAGTCAGCTGTGATTGACACAATGTGCTGATAATTACCGCTTGTTTCTCCCTTGAGCCAAAGTTCCTGTCTTGATCTGCTCCAGAAGCAAGTCAGACCCTTCTCCATAGAAATAGCAAGGCTTTCTTTGTTCATATACGCAAGTGTTAAAACTTTTTTGCTGTCTGCATCAACTACGATAGCAGGGATAAGTCCTTTTTCATCGAATTTCAGTTCGTCTATGTTAAGCATGGCTTTATTCCTTCTTTTAATTTAATTTGTTTATACTGTGAAATATTACAGAATTCTTGTCGGGATACCGTTATTTGCCATAGCTTCCTTCAGGTCGCTGATCTTGACTTCACCAAAATGGAAAATTGAAGCCGCAAGACCTGCATCAACCTTAGGAAGCTTGTTGAACAGTGTTAAAAAATCCTCAATACAGCCCGCACCACCTGATGCGATAACCGGAACAGAAACAGCTTCGCAAACAGCGTTCAGCATTTCGAGATCAAAGCCTTTTTTTACGCCGTCAGTGTCGATAGAATTAAGCACAACTTCGCCTGCTCCTTCATCGACACAGTATTTTATCCACGATATCGCTTCCATACCGGTATCTTCTCTGCCACCCTTAGCGAACACACGAAATTCACCGTTTACTCGCTTTACATCAGCAGAAATTACGACACATTGACTTCCGTATCTCTTGGCAGCTTCACCGATAAGTGAATGATCTCGTATAGCTCCTGAATTTACGCTTACTTTGTCTGCACCGCATTTTAATACACGATCGAAATCTGAAACTGTATTGATACCACCACCGACCGTGAGAGGGATAAATATCGTTGATGCTACTTCGCAGAGAATATCAGTGAAAAGAGCACGACCTTCCGCAGAGGCTGTGATATCGTAAAAAACAAGCTCATCTGCGCCGTTGTCACTGTAGTATTTTGCAAGCTCGACAGGCGAAGATACATCGCTAAGCCCCTCGAAATTTACGCCCTTTACAACACGTCCGTTTTTAACGTCAAGGCATGGGATTATTCTTTTTGTAATCATTCTTCCGCCTCCTTTTGTTTGCAAAGTGCTGTGGCTACGTTTAGGTCTATTGCGCCTGTATAATAAGCCTTGCCTATTATCGCACCATAAAGTCCTGTGTCAGCCAGTCTGCGAACATCATCTATCGATGAAACCCCACCGGATGCTGTTATGTTCATTGTGAATTTATCTGAAAGCAGCTTGTACAGCTCGTGATTTGTGCCTTGCATTGCTCCATCCTTGGAGATATCAGTGCAGATTATGGTTTTTACACCAATTTCCTGCATTTTTTCGCAAAATTCGAGTGCATCAACAGAGGATTTTTCAGTCCAACCGTGTATTGCAACGAAGCCGTCCTTTATGTCAACACCTACAGCTATTTTATCACCGTAGTTGTCGATAGCTTCCCGCAAAAAATTCGGGTCATTTACAGCGGCAGTTCCGAGAATAACACGGTCTACCCCTGCATCAAGATATGTTTTGATTACATCCATTGAGCGAATACCGCCGCCGACTTCTGTAAAAAGTGAGGTGTTTTCAACTATTCGCCTTACAACATTGATGTTTGGAGTTTCACCGGATTTTGCACCTTCGAGATCGACGAGATGAAGACATTCCGCACCGCAGTTTTCAAAATCCTTTGCGATAGTCAGCGGATCGTCAGCATAGACGGTTACTGCATTGTAATCGCCACGAAGGAGACGTACAGCTTTGCCTTCAAACAGATCTATTGCCGGAAAAAGTTTCATTGTTTGTCTCCTTTTATGTGTTTTCGCAGAACGCACGAAGTATTTTCATTCCGACAGTGCCACTTTTTTCAGGGTGGAATTGACAGCCGTAAATATTATCCTTAGCAACTGCGGCAGTAAGCTCAGCACCATATTCGGTAGTGGCAATTACAGATTCGTCACAATCTGCACCATAGAATGAGTGAACAAAGTATACAAAATCGCCGTTTTTTATATTGCGGAATATCGGACTGTTTCCTTTAAGATGAAGTGCATTCCAGCCGATGTGCGGTATTTTGTATTCAGCAGGGATAACATCTGATATAGGTCTGATTTCACCTCGAATGAGTCCCAGTCCACTATGAACGCCAAATTCGTAGCTTTTGTCGAATAAAAGTTGCATTCCGAGACAGATACCGAGCAGAGGCTTTCCGTTTTTTGCTTCCTCGATGACTACCTGTGCAAGCCCTGTTTGGCGAAGCTTTTCAGCGGCATCACCGAATGCACCAACACCGGGAAGGAGTATTTTGTCGGCTTTTCGCAGGACTTCGGGATCACCCGAGACAATAGCATCAGCACCTATGAACGCAAGCGAGCTTTTCAGTGAAAAAAGATTGCCTACGCCATAATCAACAATAGCGATCATTACGGTTATAAAACTCCTTTCGTGGAGGGGATTTCGTTTGCAAAGGCGTTGTCAATGGAAACAGCTTGCTTCAAGGAACGAGCTGCGGACTTAAATGTGCCTTCAATTATATGGTGGCTGTTTTCTCCATCAAGCTGTTTAATATGAAGTGAACAGTTGGCAGTACGCACAAATGCAAGCCAAAATTCCTTGACAAGCTCCGTATCGAAAGTACCGACCTTTTGAGTTGGAATTTCGAGTCCGTAGCCGAGATGTGCACGACCTGAGAGATCAACAGCCGTGAGAATGAGCGATTCGTCCATTGGAAGTATAGTGCTTCCGTATCGAACTATGCCACGCTTATCTCCAAGAGCGTTGTTGAATGCTGTACCAAGACAGATACCGATATCCTCGACTGTGTGGTGATCGTCAACATAGGTATCACCCTTGCAGGTTAGATTGATGTCAAATCTTCCGTGCTTTGCAAAAAGGGTAAGCATATGGTCGAGAAATCCACAGCCTGTTTCGATAGAGCTTTCTCCGCTTCCGTCAAGTGTAAGTGACAGTACAATATCGGTTTCGGCTGTTTTTCGTGATATTTCAGCTTTTCTCACGACAATACCCCCTTTTCAGATAAAATATCATGAATTGTATGCAGTAACGCATCCATTTGTGAACGTGTACCTATGGTGATACGGTTATAATCGGAAATTCTCTCTGACGAGAAGTGTCTTACGAGAATACCACGTTCTTTCAGTTCAAGATAGAGTGTGTTTCCGTCTATTTTTGGATGCTTTGCAAAAACAAAATTTGTATATGAATCATTCAAAATGAATCCCATTTCACGCAATTTTGCAGTGGTGTAGGTGCGATTGTCAATAATTGTCAGACAGTTTTTCGCTGTGTATTCCTTGTCGGCAAGAGAGCCTATGCCGGCTGCCATTGTCATTGAATTGATATTATACGGGTTGGTTGAATATTTTACTGTGTTGAGATCTCGAATAAGCTCGGCACATCCAACACCGAATCCAAGTCGTGCACCTGCCATAGAGCGTGATTTCGAGAATGTCTGCGTTACAAGAAGATTGTCGTATTTATCAATTAGAGAAACTGCGCTGTTTCCGCCAAAGTCGATATATGCTTCATCAACGACAACGACATTGTTCGGATTTCCTTTAACGATTTTTTCGATATCGGAAAGCGGAAGAATAAGCCCTGTAGGAGCATTTGGATTAGCTATGAAAATAGTCTTGTTAATACCGATATAGTCGTTTACATCTATGGTAAAATCATCCTTGAGTGGAATTATTTCCATAGGAATACGGTTGAGCTCCGCAAAGACCTTGTAAAAGCCATATGTTATATCAGCAAAAGCAACGGGAGTATTTTCATCACAAAACGCCATAAATGCAAAGTTTAATATTTCATCAGAGCCGTTTGTGAGCAGAACTTCATTGGGTTTTACACCGAGAGCTTCTGCCAGAGATAAATTAAGTGCTTTACATTCGGGGTCAGGGTAGAGTGCGAGCTTGTGAATTGCTTCTGAGGCGTATTTTTGTGCTTTTTCCGATGGTGGAAACGGAGATTCATTTGTATTAAGCTTAATATATCGTTCTATATTCTGCGGTTGTTCACCGGGAGTATACGGTGTAAGAGATGACAGACGGCTTGTAAAGTATTTGCTCATTTATTTGAATCCTCCGCTCATTCAGCGATATCCGGTTCAAATCTGACTTCCGCACTTCTTGCGTGAGCAGTCAAACCTTCCTTGCGTGCGAAAAAGGCTACATCTTCGTAAACCTTTGAAAGTGCATCGGAGGTGTAATATGTATATTGTGTCTTTTTTACGAAATCATCTACAGACAACGGGGATGAGAATTTAGCAGTACCACTTGTTGGGAGAGTGTGGTTAGGTCCTGCAAAATAATCTCCGAGAGCTTCCGGACAGTTTTTGCCCATAAATATTGAGCCGGCATGACGAATAGAGTCAAGATAATCAAACGGATTGTCAACGCAAAGCTCAAGATGTTCGGGTGCGATTTCGTTTGCAATTTCTATAGCAACATCAAGAGTATCTGCTACGATGATTTTACCATTGTTGTCGATAGAGGCACGAGCGATATCTTCTCTTTCAAGCAGAGGAATCTGTCGTTCAAGCTCCTTTTGTACAGCGTAAGCAAGGTTAATTGAATCAGTTACGAGAACTGCACTTGCATTTTTGTCGTGTTCAGCCTGCGAAAGAAGGTCTGCTGCTGCGTGACGAGGGTTTACAGTACCGTCGGCAACGATGAGAATTTCACTTGGACCTGCGATCATATCGATAGAAACCTGACCAAATACCTGCTTTTTAGCCTCTGCTACAAACGCATTGCCGGGGCCCACGATTTTATCGACCTTCGGAACGGATTCTGTACCATAAGCAAGTGCAGCAATGGCTTGAGCACCGCCTACCTTGAAAATTTTATCAACACCTGCAATTTTTGCTGCGGCGAGGATGACGGGATTGACTTTGCCTTCCGCATTTGGAGGAGTTACAATAACAACCTCAGGTACACCTGCAATTTTAGCGGGAATGGAATCCATAAGTACGGTTGATGGATATGCCGCAGTACCACCGGGAACATACAGACCTGCACGATCAACCGGAATAACCTTCTGACCAATTACTATGCCGGGCTTGTTGTTGATAATGAAGCTGTTTCTAACCTGTTTTTCGTGGAATGTACGGATATTTTCAGCAGCTTTACGGAGGATATCTATAAATCTCGGTTCAACTGTAGCGAAGGCTTCATCGATTTCTTCTTCGGATACCAGCAGAGATTCAAGCTTTGCGTGGTCAAATTTTTCTGTGTACTCAAAGAGAGCTTTATCACCGTTTTTACGAACATTTGCAATGATATCGGTAACTATTGCTTCTACATCGACTGCAGGTTCAAAACGTGAGAATATCTCAGAATTTGGAACTTCACCGTATTTCATAATTTTAATCATAGTGAATCACCTCCGTTATTTCTGTGTGCTGAGCTGTTCAGCAAGGCTTGCTACAACCTTTTCTATAGCTTCATTCTTAAACTTAAAACTTGACTTGTTTGCAATAAGTCTTGCGCTTATATCAACGATAGTTTCAAATACCGCAAGATGATTTTCCTTAAGAGTAGTACCTGTTTCAACTATATCTACGATAACATCAGACAGACCGAGGATCGGCGCAAGCTCTATTGAACCGTTGAGCTTGATTATATCAATATCTCTGCCTGCTTTAGTGTAATAATTTGCTGCGATATTAGTGAATTTTGTTGCTACACGGAGAGTTTTGCGTGGATCATCACGGAAATTTTCCGGAGCTGCAACACACATACGACAAATACCTGTACGAAGGTCGAGGAGTTCATACAGATCGGGTTTGTATTCAAGAAGAATATCACGACCTGCAACACCAATATCAGCTGCACCACGCTCTACATATATTGCAACATCAGAGGGCTTTACCCAGAAATATCTTACGCCACATTCTTCATTTTCAAAAATGAGCTTGCGGTTGTTTTCTTTTATAGATGGGCAGGGAAATCCGGCTTTTTCAAACATATCATAAACACGCTCACCGAGTCTGCCTTTTGGAAGTGCTACATTAAGCATTGTTTTCAAGAATCTCCACTCCTCTCTCCTGCAAGCGTAAAAGCTGTTTGTATTTGATCTTTTCGGGAACTGATTTTTGTGCCATTACACTCTTTCCGTTCGCTGTCAACATTCTGACGGTTTCTTTCAACATTATAGGATCGGCATTGCTGTCGTAAAGTATTACGGTATCAACGTCGTAATCCGGTGTGGAATCATTCATGCGTTCCAAAAGGTCAAGGTAGACTGCAAAGCCTATTGCACCTGCACGACGGTTCATTTTTTTCATCAATTTATCGTACTGACCGCCTGTTAGCACACCGTTTGGAATTCCTGCTATGAAGCCCTTAAAGATAACTCCACCGTAATAATTCATGCTTCCCATTACTGAAAAATCGATATGCAGACGTTCTTTGTTGTTTGTATCGACAGCAGAGGTGATTCTTTCAAGTTGAGTGAGAGCCTTGAGTGCCTCGCTGTTTTCGCCAAGTGTGCTGAGTATTTCGTGAAGCTTTGGAATAACCTCGTCCGCTGTACCATAGACAGATGTGAGTGCTGTGAGAATATTCTTTTTGTCTTCTGAAATATTTTCGCTTTCGCAGACAGCAATTATACCATGACGATTTTTTTCGCCAATGCACTTGATAATTTCACGCTGACCATCGCTTGAAAGACCTGATTCATCGAGAACTGCGGACAATATTCCGAGATGTGATACATCAAGTACCCAATCAGGTGAAATCAGAGCAAGACTTTCACAGGCAAGCATGAGAGTTTCACTGATGCAATAGTCATCTATATCTCCAATACATTCAAGACCTACCTGCATTATCTCCTTAAAGGAGTGAGTACCGCTTGAAACTCTGTATACATTTTCGTTATAATAGACCTTTTCAACGACACCGGGAGTGTCAGTACCGTTTTTAATAATCGAGAGGGTAACGTCGGGCTTCAGAGCCATCAGTCTACCGCTCATATCTGTAAATGTGATTATATTATCTGAAACGAGGAAGTCTTTATTTCGCACATAAAGGTCGTATTCCTCAAATTTGTTCATTTTATATTGTGTGTAGCCGTATTTCGAGTAAAGCGAACGCAATTCAAATATGGCTTTTTCGTCATTTTTGAGTACGGAATCATCGATTCTCATTCGTTGTTCAGTCCTCCATCGGATTAAATGAATATTATCTTAATTTAATATAATTTTAGCACATCACCGTACTAAAGTCAAGGCGATAAATGACTTAAAAAGTACATTTTTTGTAAACAATCCAGCGATATTTTGTGCAGTTTTGTGTGAATACAAAAAA
>CAYSEF010000007.1:37874-44503 GCA_964430105.1 uncultured Ruminococcus sp.
TGCGACAGCCACATATGCTATTGAACCTTCAAAACCAAAGTTTTATTATCGACAGCAGGTCGGCAGATGTTGTTGTATGCCAAAAATGTACCTGTGTCAAGTGATGATGTAAATTTGCCTGTGTATAGATTACCGTCAGCTGAGTAGATCGAAAGATAGAATGATGCAAGATAGCTTTCGGCAGATGATAGTCCATTTCCGCCAATTTCGTTAGAATATGTCGCAATAATAAGACGTTCACCATCGTATGCTGATGTGGTGTTGAAATATTCGGTTTCGTATTTCGAACTCCACCAAAGCTCATTAATACTTTCATCATCGACTATAAATGCTGTGCGCCATGTTCCGTCAACATTTTCGATTACTGCAAATTTTTCATATCCAATATTATAAAGTATAAAATTATCGTGATATGATTTGACGGAAACAAAAACATCTCTATTACAGCTGAACAGCAGAGTGGATTGTCTATCGCACATCGTTGCGATATCTATTACAGAAAGCATGATATTATCTTCATTTTCTCCGCTTTGACGTGTCGTGAGATAGATTTCAGACTGATTCTCCGAAAGAGCAATTTCTTCCACCTTAATGCCTTCTTCGATAGGATATACAAGCTCAAGCTCATCTATCTTGACGTTTGTATATGTGTTTGCTTCATAAAGCTGACCTTCATAATCCAGGACTTCATAAGGGAGCCTGTAAATTCCGTAGCCATCACCGATTTTGCTTATGTCAAGCTGTTCGATTTCTGTGTTATCATCGCTGTATGCATTTATCAAAAAATATATCGCATTGTCCGAGATAAACGAACCACAGTATATTTCGATATCGTAATTGCCGTCGGGAGAATTTGAATTTACGCTTGCTACAGTTCCGTCGGAGCGTTTTTCTATAGTGATCTCACGCTGTGCAGTCGGAAGTATCGGTATTTTGAAATATTCTTCGAATCTGTTTTGTATTGCTGTGAACATTTCATCGTATTTTGTGCCCGGATAATTATCATAGGTGTAATTTTCGTTGCAATGAGCATCATTTATATCCAGTGAATAGGTTATTGGATAGTATTCGTAATAATCACGCAGATAAACGATTTCTTTGTAGGTCGTACCGGCAGGAGCACGAGAGGCAACATCGACTATCATATCGTATTGTCCGAAAAGTGAGATATCATCGAGTACATCATGCCTGTGTGATGAACTAAAGTTTAGAAATCCCACTGAAAGATAAAAGTCAGGTTTGCTGTTTATTTGAGATCTTTGTCTGTCATAATAATGCTCAAAGGTTACGTCATATTTTTCGTTTTCGCCCATAGTGTAGCCGACATTCCAGAATAAACGGTTGTTACAGGCTAATTTCAAGTCAACGTGGATGCCTTCAAGCTCTCTTTTGTCACCTGATATTGTGTGCTCTGTATAGCGTACAGTGTCGCACGACTTCATAGCATAAACCTGAACTGCCACAAGTGACACAGAGAATATTATAATAAATGAAAGAAATATTGCGAGGTATTTTTTCATAATTCACTCTCCTGTAAGATCATCCAAGGCTCGGCTTACTCTGTCGTTTCTGTAGTTGTAGGTTTCCTTGATACATTCGATAAGTGTTTGACCACGTTCATCAAGCTCATCTGTTGTTATATCTCCGACAATTTCGCCATGACGAAGCAATATTGCACGCCCTATGAAATCAGATACCTCCTCGATAAGATGTGTTGACAGAATAACCGTTTCGTGCGGTTCAAGTATTCCGAGAAGAACCTTGTAAAAATCCTCACGATTGAATACATCGTTGCCTGCAAATGGTTCGTCCATGATGATATAATCTGCACCCTGCGAAAGAGCAAGTATCACCTCAAACTGATTTTTCTGACCTGTAGAGAATGCCTGAAGGATTTTGTGCATTGGCAATTCAAAGAAATCCATTAGTGCAGAGAAGCGTTTGTCGGAAAAATTAGGAAAATGCGCCTTGTAAAAATCACGATGTGCTGCGGCAGTCAGATTTGGAAAATACGAATGTTCAGACGTTGCGAATGACAGCTTTGCAATGTTTTTGTGTGTGATAGGCTCACCGTCGAGAGTTATCTTACTTCGTGGAGAATAAGGTATTAAGCCGAGTATACACTTCATGAGAGTTGTTTTTCCTGCTCCGTTTTCACCGAAAAGACCGACTATTTCACCACGGGGAATTTCAAGAGATACATTAGTGAGAGCTTTTTTTGTGGTGCCAATATATGATTTGGTTAAATTTTCAATTTTTAACATATCAAAAACTCCATATTCTTGCCCATTGACCCGCTCTGATATACTCATTCGGGGTCAGAAGCATATAAATTCCGAAATACAGCAGAAGTACGATAAATGCGATTACAAATGCGGTAACTGCCATGATAATAGGTAAAGTCAGGCAGTATTTAGCAAGAAGTGTTTTGTCAGGAAGGCGTTTCATGGTATACAGTGCACGGCTTCCGTTTTGGCTGAAATAGAAATAGTGATAGAGAATGACTACAAGTGAGCAAATTGCGAGAAATACAAAGCCGTTCAGTGAATTTTCGAGAAGCTCTGCATAATACGGCATGACAGCATCATCGAGTAAAACTCGTGTTCCGTCGCTTGTCTTACCGTAAAGGTTGTCGAGAGCATTAGCAAATCGAATGAAGAAAGTCGTTAGTGAATAAAGCAATGCTGAGATTACTCCTATAAGGTATCCCTGCAATTCCGAGGTAAGATTTATGCCGGGAGGTGACAGCTTTTTCAGTGCGTTTATCATGAGTTCTCCTCCCTAAACAGTAATGCAAATTTGTCTGTGACTATCCAGGCAATGCAGAAGCCTGCGATACAAAATGCGATAATTGTGGTTACAACATCGATTCCAAGCTGACCCATTTCTGCACTGAATAAGCCGATAACCGATATAAGCATTGTAGCGAAAACATATGAGCCTTTTTCAAAGCAGTTTTTGTAGGTGTCATAGGCGGTCGTTGTGCCAAGCATTACAGCAAATGCTATATTTCTTATACTGCGACTGATTTCATGGAGAGGGATAAGGCTGTGCAGAAATTCGTCACGGTAGAGCGCAAGAAAAACTGTCTGCGGAGTAGAGCTTTCCACTGCGATATCATACCATGTGCAAAGTGCGAACATTACAGTTGCCTGAGCAGCCCAAAACATCATAAATGCGAGCGAATTGTATACCGCCTGCCAAATGAAATTAGCTTTCGGTGAGATTTGCAGACGCGATAATGTGTAAGAGGTCTGACTTCTGAAGCTTGTTCCGGGAATAAATAAAAGTATTGCTAAAAGTATCAGTGAAATGAGCGATACAACAGGGATAGATGTCCGGCCGAATACACTTTCGAGTCCATATACAGATTCTCCTGTGTTAGATGCAGCAATTTCGAGAACGGTTTTTAACTCCTGCCCAAACATGAATATCTGTATAGCAGAGGTGATGATGAATAACAATAACACCGGAATGAGCGTTGAACGAATGTAAAGTGTGAATACGGATATGTGTTTTTTCATATTATTCTCCTTAACTATTCTTTCCAAAGGCGGTCGAGCAGATTTAGCGTTTCGGATTTTCCAAGTCCCAAACTTTGCATAGATCTGATGAAATCTCCCGCATCTGAGGCTATCAGATCACGTCGGATTCTTGATATTTTTTCATCATTCAAAATCATTAAGCTTTTTGCACCGCTGTGTGATTCTACAAGTTCTTCATCCTCAAGCTGGCGATAAGCTTTTTGTATTGTGTTAGGATTTACGCCTATAAGTGCCGACAGAACTCGTCTTGAGGGAAGCTCATCACCATCATTTATAATCCCCGCCGCCACACCTCGCTTTATATGATAAATTATCTGCAAATATATAGGTACGCTGTCTACTCTATCCTTTACCGGTGTGAAATTCTCAAATGAGATCATAATGAGCCCTCCTTTCTTCATGTCTGTATTAGCTGAGTAATACGGTTATCTTTGACTGTATTATATCAGTAATACAGATGCTTGTCAATAGGGGTAAGCGAAATAATTATAAAAAAGTGACAGACGAGAAATACAGTGGAATGTTTTACATCTCTCCCCTTGACCTAACATAGATTTTGGTATATAATATAGGTTGTGATAAAATCGGTTAATTATGAAATTTTGATTGGAAGTATAAAAAATGGTTGAGATTACGGGGGTGCTTCCCCATTCACGTGCCGCAAGAGCAGGTATACAGGTAGGCGATATTCTACTTGAAATTAACGGGCACAGTATAAACGACGTTCTCGATTATCGTTTTAGACTTGCAGAGGAGTCCGTTACAATAAAATTACACAGAGGGCCGGAATTGCTCGATGTGAAGATAAAAAAAGATACCTATGATGACATAGGACTTGAGTTCGGAACTCCGCTTATGGATAAAAAACATCGCTGTGAGAACGGTTGCATTTTCTGCTTCATAGACCAGAATCCAAAGGGAATGCGTGAATCTATTTACTTCAAGGATGATGACTCCAGACTTGCGTTCCTGCATGGTAACTATATTACGCTGACTAACCTTCATGAGGAGGATATCGATAGAATTATCGAAATGCATATATCACCTGTCAATGTTTCGGTGCATACAACAAATCCCGAACTTCGTATAGCTATGATGAAAAACAAACGCTCAGGTGAGGTGCTGGGATATCTCAGAAAGCTGGCTGATGCCGGAACAACGCTTCGTGGTCAGATCGTACTTTGCAAGGGAATCAACGACGGAGTAGAGCTTGAAAGAAGCATGAGAGATCTTTCGGAGTATTACCCCCAAATGGACAGCGTATCCATCGTTCCGGCAGGCTTGACTGCACATCGAGAGGGACTTTATCATCTTGAACCGCATACAGCAGAAGATTGTGCTGAGGTTATAAAGCAGGTTGAGCGTTTCAACGAGAATTTCGCAAAAACTCATGACGGCGCAAGAATGTTCTATGCATCTGACGAGTTTTATGTAAAAAGTGGAACACCTTTGCCAAATGACGAATTCTATGGCGAATATACGCAGATTGAAAATGGAGTGGGACTTCTGACTTCCTTCGCTCATGAATTTGATTTCATGCTGGATTCTGTGATGGATGATGAATTGCCTGAAAACAGAGAAATTTCTGTTGCAACCGGTGAGGCGGCATACGAATTTATGCGTACACTTGTTGATAAGCTTCACAACCGCTGTGATGGTCTTAATATACATCTTTACTGCGTTAAAAACGAATTTTTCGGTGGCGAGGTTACTGTTACGGGACTTCTCACCGGTAAGGATATTGCCGCTCAGTTGAAGGACAAGCCACTTGGTAAAAAGCTATATCTTTCAAGAACTACATTAAGAGCTGAAGGTGACCTGTTCCTCTGCGGAATGTCTCCTGATGAACTTAGCGAAATACTTGGAGTTGAGATTGACTTTATCGAAAATGACGGAGCGGAATTCTGCGAAAAGATGCTCGGACTTGGTATTTAACCCATTTTGATATAAATCTAATGCAGAAAAAACTATTATACTGATTAAGAAGAGAAGGAGAATATAATATGGCAAAACCAGTCGTTGCTATTGTCGGTCGTCCAAATGTCGGCAAAAGTACACTATTTAATAAGCTGATCGGCGAACGTCGTGCTATTGTTGAAGACTCGCCCGGAATTACCCGTGACCGTATTTATGGCGAAACTGAATGGAGAGGTAAAACTCTCGTGGTTATCGACACAGGCGGTATTGAACCTAAGACTGATAATATAATTCTTAAAAAAATGCGCGAACAGGCTCAGGTAGCTATTGATACAGCTGATGTTATAATTTTTATGTGTGATATTCGTACAGGTCTTCTTGCTGACGATATGGATATTGCTATCATGCTGAAAAAATCACGCAAGCCTGTTGTTCCGGTTATCAATAAATCAGACCGTATAGGTGACGTTGATCCGCAGTTCTATGAATTCTATGAGCTTGGCTTCGATATAGACCCTATCGCTATATCATCCCTTCACGGAAGCGGAAGTGGCGATGTTCTTGATGCAGTTCTTGAAGCTCTTCCTGAGTTTGAGGAAGAACCGGAGGATGACGATACAATTTCAGTTGCTGTTATCGGTAAGCCGAATGCAGGTAAATCCTCTCTCGTGAACCGTGTGCTTGGAGATGAAAGATGTATCGTTTCCGATATCCCCGGTACTACAAGAGATGCTATCGATACGCATTTTGAAAATTCATACGGTAAGTACAATTTCATCGATACTGCCGGTATCAGAAGACAGTCAAAGGTTGACGATAAGGTTGAAAAGATATCTGTTCTTCGTGCAAAAATGGCTGTTGAGCGTGCAGATGTTTGTCTTATCATGGTAGATGCTAATGAGGGTGTAACCGAGCAGGATGAAAAAATCGCCGGTATTGCTCATGAAGCCGGAAAAGCCTCTATCATATGCATAAATAAATGGGACAGCATAGATAAGGATAATTCTACAACAAACGAATTTACCAAGGATATATATACCTCACTGTCATATATGACATATGCGCCGATTATGTTTATTTCAGCAAAGACAGGTCAGCGTGTTGATAAGCTGTTTGAGCAGATCAATTATGTTCATAATCAAACGAATATGCGTATATCAACAGGTA
>CAYSEF010000007.1:44603-57639 GCA_964430105.1 uncultured Ruminococcus sp.
TTTGAGCAGATCAATTATGTTCATAATCAAACGAATATGCGTATATCAACAGGTAAGTACAATTTCATCGATACTGCCGGTATCAGAAGACAGTCAAAGGTTGACGATAAGGTTGAAAAGATATCTGTTCTTCGTGCAAAAATGGCTGTTGAGCGTGCAGATGTTTGTCTTATCATGGTAGATGCTAATGAGGGTGTAACCGAGCAGGATGAAAAAATCGCCGGTATTGCTCATGAAGCCGGAAAAGCCTCTATCATATGCATAAATAAATGGGACAGCATAGATAAGGATAATTCTACAACAAACGAATTTACCAAGGATATATATACCTCACTGTCATATATGACATATGCGCCGATTATGTTTATTTCAGCAAAGACAGGTCAGCGTGTTGATAAGCTGTTTGAGCAGATCAATTATGTTCATAATCAAACGAATATGCGTATATCAACAGGTATGCTCAACGATGTTCTCGCAGATGCTGTGGCAAGAGTTCAGCCTCCGTCAGATAAGGGCAGAAGACTTAAGATATACTACATGACTCAAAGCTCTGTTGCTCCGCCGACCTTTGTTTTGTTCTGTAATAATGCTGAGCTGTTCCATTTCTCATATCAGAGATATATCGAAAATTGCCTTCGTCAGACATTTGGATTCCGTGGTACTCCAATCAAGCTGATTATCCGTCAAAAGGGCGAAAGTGAGGATATCTAATGTTACATTATTTCCTGCGCTATGAACTTGGATTTTCAGGGATAATAGGCTACTTATGGAAGGATATAGAGAATATATCGCTTTTCTGGCAGCTTGCGCTCATTTTTGTTTATGTTTTTATTCCGTACATTCTCGGAAGCATCAATACTGCGATAATCGTTTCAAAAAAATTATACCACGATGATATCCGCAATTATGGCAGCGGAAATGCAGGCTTTAGCAATGTTATGCGTGTTTATGGCAGAAGAGCCGCTATAATTACATTTGTCGGTGATTTGCTTAAAACATTCCTGGCTGTGTTTGTCGGATGGTGCGTGTTCGGTTATCTTACCGCTTATATCGCAGGATTCGCCTGCTTCCTTGGCCATATTTTCCCTGTGTTCTATAATTTCAAAGGCGGTAAAGGAATCGTCTGTCTTGCATCTATGCTCATAATGCTTGATTGGAGACTCTTCGTTATTCTTCTGGCTATATTTATATTGAGCGTAATGTGTACAAAGTATATTTCTTTCGGTTCGGTGCTTGGCTCGATGCTGTTCCCGATAATTTTGAATCGAATGAACAATACAGGATACCGTTCCATCGAATTGATTGCACTTGCTTGTGCTGTGATAGTTATTATCAAGCATAGAGCTAATCTGAAGCGAATATTTGAAGGAACTGAAAGCAAGTTTGAATTCAAAAAGAGCAAAAAGCTCCCCGATGATTCTGAGGCTGAATAATAATGGCTGAAATTTCTGTAAACGAAAAAATAATCTCATTCGCAGAGTGCCTTGAAAATAGTGTAAGCTGCGGAACATTAAAAAGCGTTACCTTTCATTCACCTGCGAATGGCGATTTTCTGAAAGCCAAGGGCGTTGTGAAAAAAATCGGTGGTGAAACAGTTTTACAGATTGAAACATCTCTCACCGAAGGCAGAGTTTCTCAGGAAAACATAAAAATTTCGGATATTCGCAGTGCAACACTTAGATATCTTGAAATATACAAAAAAGCCGATCTTACCGATACAGGACTGACCGCTTCCTTGATGATGTCGAAAAAAGGTGCTGTAACCTTGCTGAAAAAAAAGATTGGCGATGGAAAGGTAACCATCACTGAAAAGTCTTCCGAAAATAATCGTGAAAAAAAGCATTTGCTTACAGGTAAGGAAAGCTTTCTCATAGCACTGGGTGTTTCGGATAAGAATGGTCGTGTGCATGATAAAAAACAGTCGAAATTCCGTCAAATTTGTCGGTTTTCCGAGTATATCGTTGAAGCTGAAAAAAAGCTGAAACGAAGCGGTGCTATTACCGTGTGTGATCTTTGCTGCGGAAAAAGCTACCTCAGCTTTGCTGCGTATCATGTTTTGACTGAAATTTGCGGTAGAGAAGTGCGTATGTTTTGCGTAGACTTAAAGCAAAGCGTTATGGATTATTGCACCGGTATCGCTAACGAATGTGGTATGGAAGGTATGCAGTTCTTGTGCATGAACATAAACGATTTTGTGCCACCTGAAACTCCGGACCTTGTTATTTCACTCCACGCTTGCGATATTGCAACTGATATAGTGCTTGATTTTGCCGCAAAATATCGTGCTGATGCGATACTCTCAACTCCGTGCTGTCATCATCAGATGTTTAACGAGATGAATTGCCAAACGCTTGACTTTATCGCAGATATCTCTATCCTTAAGCAAAAGCTTTGCACAGCGGCAACAGATGCACTCAGACTACTCAAGCTTGAAGCTGAAGGCTACAAAACCGATGCAACCGAGCTGATAGATCCTGAGGATACGCCCAAAAACGTCATGCTCCGTGCATACAGAAGAAAAAATTGGAATTCTGCTTCAAAAGATGCAGAAAATAAACGTGAAAAATTCAAATCGACTTACGAATTTCTCTATGGTAAGGAATTCAGTGGCGATATATTTTCTTGAAAAAAAGCTGTTACACTGTGAAACCCTCGGTGTGACAGCTTTTTTTTATATAGTACAATTATATACTGATACAAAACCTCGTATTTAACAAAAAATATTTGCAAAAGTTGTCTTAATTATGAATTGACAAACAATGTTTGGTGAGGTATAATGGTAATGATGGTTTTTTTCTTGGTTGCTATGATGTTGTTATCATGCAAAAGTTACAAATTTCACTGTGATTATTTTTAAGTTGAAATTGATTTGAGAAAAAACAATACCGCAATAAATAATCGAGAATGTGGATTATTACATCACTGTAAAAGGAGCCCCTATCATGAGAGGAAGAAGAAAAACTGTAAAAATATCCGAAGCTGAGTGGAGCATTATGAAGGTGCTTTGGGACGGTTGCGAGAAAAACGGCCGAGGAATGACACTCGGTGAAATCGTCCAGAACCTTGCTGACTCAACCGGTTGGAGCAATACTACTATCCGTACATTGATTATCAGACTGTCAGAAAAGGGAGCAGTTGAAATCGATAAAACTACGGGTGTTTATAAGTATACCCCAAAAACAAGCAAATCAGATTGCGTAAAATGTGAGGTAGATTCTTTCGTTGAACGTGTTTTTGATAATTCTGCTTATAATCTTATGGCGTCACTTGTCAGAGAAGGTAAGCTTACAGATAAGGAAAAGCGCGATATTATAGAGATACTTAATGATATTGAAAACTAAGGCTTGTTTGAAATAAAGATAATATGTAAGTAAAGCAGTGATTTTGCACCGGAAAGTTTCTCGCAGAATTCTCTTGCTTTGATGTATATTGTCTGCTTTTCAAACAGCACATAAGCAGTAAGAAATTTTTATTATTAGGAGTATATATGCCGGAACTGCTTGTATTGTTACTTATGCAGGTTACAATTTTTTCATCGGTTACGGCTCTCATCCTGATTGCAGTTAAACAGATATTCAAATGTCGCATACCTCCGCATATTGGTGTTGTGCTTTGGGTTATCCTTCTTGCAAGGCTTATTTGCCCTGTTTTTCCCGAAAGTAAGGTTTCAGTGTATAATTTGATCCCGGTTGGCAAAGATATAATGTACACACTCGCAAACGATATCGGAGAAGGCATATCCGAGCAGGAAGAAATTCACGCAAGACAAAATAATCCTTATATTGTGAGTCGTTCATTTGATGATACAGATGAGATCACTATAACGGATAATAATGAGAAAGATACACTCACATTGGGTGAATATTATGCGGATATGGTTGGAAATGTCGGTGCTGATGACCAAATACAAAAAGACACTGAATACGTCAATATCGTAATTGTCGTTACATATTTAACAGGTGTAGTTGTTTCACTGGCTGTATCTAATGTTGTCTATAATAAAGCTAAACGTCGTGCGTATCTCTCGTCTTATATTTGCGAAGATGAGCGTTTGCTGAAGATATATCACGAAACGGCAGCAAAATTTGGTATACGAGAAGATAAAATTCCTCCGTTGAGATGTGGGATAACCTCTATGCTCATCGGATGTATCTCTCCGCAGATAGTTTGCCGTGAGGATATGGACGAAAAAGAGGAATCAATGGTATTTGCACATGAGCTTATTCATTATAAATACCACGATAACCCTATTTTGTTGTTCTCAACGGTGGTTTCATGCTTCTTTTGGTATAATCCGCTTATTTGGATTGTACGAAATATGCTTCGAGATGACGTAGAAGTGCTGTGCGATTCACGCACGTTGACGTACTTAGAAATCCCGCATACTGAATATGCATATCTGCTTTGTCGCAGTTCAGCTTTTGCAGAGCTTGCTGTAGGTGCAGGTTGCCATATGTCTGCAAGCGGAAGAAGGCTTAAAAATCGACTTCGCACGATATCATTTGAAAAACACAAACGCTTCTTGCCAAAATTTGCGTCACTTCTGCTTTGCAGTGCAATCATGATGCTTTGCCTGACCAATCCTATCGTGTCACAAAACAGTGACTATTCGGTTTATATCGAAAATTACGCTGACTTTACCGGCGAGGATGAACGTGCAATGCACCTTTCTCAAAGGGAAACAGTGTCAAGCTATTTGGGACAGATCACTAAGATTATGGATGAGCTTGTTGGCGGAGAGATTTCTGTTGAGCTTAAGGCCGCTATTGGCAACGGAAGCTTTGAAAAATTCAGAAGATTGTGCCGTTCAAGTGAATTCGTTTCGAGCGAATTGTCGTCCACAGTGCAAAAAATGCGTGCTGACGATTTGTTGTCAGTGAAAAACTGCATAATTCTCAATGATTGTATCGTTAAGTTACTTGAGGGCGAAAATAATGCGATTGAACCTGTGATATCGCTTTTGCCAAAGATGATAACCGAGAACGATATGAATGAGATACTGTCAAATCTGACTGATTCGGAAAAAACAGCACTTTTGAAATGCTACAATAAAGGTGTAAATGGTGCAGAGGTTGACTTCGATTATTACTACAGCAGTGCAATGATGAAGTTAATATCTGAACGCATCAATAATAAGTGGATGGAAAATAAGTTTACCGGATTCTATCAGCGACTTGATGAAGAAAGGATCGACTCCACTATGTATGATCCTCTCGTTCGAGAAGTCATCGATACTTTTGATGATGTTAACGATGTTTACATATGCGATTCGACTATTCGTGACCGTGAAGTGGATACACTTTGTGAGATCATTGGTGCGGCTAAGGCAGGTCAGAATGAGAGTGTTTATTATCTAAAAGAAACAGAAGATGGATGTACATTCGATTTAGCTGAACGTATAATTCGCACATCGGGCTTCACTCTCGAACGGATTATAGCGGGTTACGCTGAAATCGGAGAGAGAACAGGTGCAGTTACATCTGCAAATGTTGTATTTCCGACAGTGCGTTTTGACAGCGTGGGAATCAATACACCGCTTGCTTCTCATATAACACAATCGGCAAATCGAGTATATTCTATGGGACTCATTGATGCCGATGCAAACGGTATGATTGATATGATTGAAAATCTGTCTTGCGGACAGGGAATATACTATGCATATAAGCTGGTTGTTTCCGCAGTTTCAATAGGTAATAATTGAATCTTGTAAAAAAAGCTGTTGCAATTTCTGGGAAAGTACAGAAATAAGCAACAGCTTTTGTTTTATGCTTTAATACCGGTTGTTTCACGCAGAATCTTAATGAATTTTTCTGCATCTTCGTTCAATCCAACATCTGCACGGCTTATCAGCACAACAGAATAAATATCGCTTGAGTTAAGCTTTACAGACACAACATTGCCGTTGTTAAGCTCTGATGTCATTATACCTGTACCAATGGTGTAGCTGTCAGTGCTGAGAAGCAAATTCATCAAGGTTGCACGGTCATTGATCTGAATATGTTTTTTTGATCGATAGTTTTCTGTAAGCTCCTCGGCAAACTCACCCGGACCACCTTCGCCCTGGTCATAAGTAATGTACGGATATTCAGCAAGGTCGTCGAGATTAAGCTGAGTGCTGTTTGCAAGAGGGTGATGCTTGCCAAGAAAAACGTGCGGATTTGTTTCGAGAATTGTGTTAAATTCCAACCCGTTTCGCTTCAAATAACGCTCCATATAACCTCCGGACGGTGCTTTAAGGTAAGCTAAAACACCTACATCGGCTCTAAGACTGATAACATCGTTTATTACTTCTATGGTGCGTGTTTCTTTGAGTGTATAATTGTAATCTGCACGACACTTTTTCAGAAAATTGACAAAAGCCTCGGCAATAAAATCGTAATGCTGTGAGGATATCGCAAAATTGTGCATAGCGGACTTATCGTCACTCTTGTAGCGGTCAGTTATGATTTCATACTGCGATAAAAGCTGTCGTGCATAGCGGATGAATTCAGAACCATCACGAGTTATGCGAACCCCTTTGTTAGAACGGTCAAATATGCGTATGCCAAATTCGTCTTCAAGCTCACGAACAGCGGAAGAAAGACTTGCCTGAGAAACAAGAAGTGCTTTTGCAGCCTCATTCATTGAACCATATCGAGCGATTGCAAGAATATATTTGCATTGTTGGATCGTCATGAAAGCCTCCAATAGTGTTTTCAATGTTAATAATATAATAGCACAATAAACGGAATTTGTAAATATAAATAAATAAAAAAACCGGCTATAATTTTTGATTATAGCCGAATTTCGTTTTTAGGGCTTAAATTTTCAGAAACAGATCAAAATTTTGCACTTTCCAGTAATCGTTTTTCGGCAGCAGGACACCAAAGATCACCGGCAGCCTTGCATAATTCATCCAGATCACGGTATAACTCACCAAGCGCAGTGCCGGCGTGAGCTTCTGCCTCCTTGCCAAAGTCTTCGATAGCAGTTAAAGGAAACTCTACATGTGTATATATGAGCTTCTTTGCGCCCTTTATGTTTGGCAAATTCATTGTAGCTTCTGCACAGGAGTCAAGACCACCGATGTGAGTCACCATTCCGGCAGGATTTATTAGCTTTTTCTCCATAAGATCAATCGATTCACGCATATCATCTGTATTTCCACCTGAAGTACCGACGATGTGGGTTGAGAGATAGTGTGCGTTATAGAAATTGAACATAGCAGAGAACTGTTGATCTACAGGGCCTGCAAAGAAATTCAGACATCCATCTCTTGCGAGAAGATTGTCACCCATTTCTACAACGGATTGCACAGGAGTGTAGACGAAAACATCATTAAAGCCTTCGCCACCTGTAAGAGTACGGAGATATTCAGTTGGGTCGTCAAGCTTTGCTGTATTTACGAAATGAAGCTCAATACCCAGCTTTGCGATATCATCAGGTGGAAGTAGCTTCTTAGCACGTTCAAGTCTATCTTCGTCAATATCAGTTACTACAAGCAATTTTGGCGCACGTCCACCATGAATAGCATAATCTGCACAACCAAGTCCCATAGGCCCTGCTCCTGCGAGAATAGCCATTTTTCCACCCTCAACAACACCCATATCATGCATATAAACGCCGGGTTTTGTGTGGTAATTCGCATGATAACCACCGACAACACACGACATTGGTTCAGCAAGACTTCCGTAGAAATAAGCATCACCATCATATGGAAGAAGGCAGTTCATGAGCATAACTTCTTCCGGAATGATTACATAAGTAGCTGCACCGCCACAATATGGATATGAATATCCGGGGGAATCGAGAGAACCTTTATAGTTGATGGCAGGTTGAATTACAAATTTATCTCCTGCTTTGAATTGGTCTTTCCATTTATCGCCAACTTCAACAATATAACCACAGAATTCATGTCCTACTATGATAGGATTTTCAGCAACATTATCAGGAACACGCTTATGGTTAGGGCCAAGAGAAGCGGCTTTATAAGAGGACATACAAATGCTATCTGAAATTACGCACGCAAGAATCTCGCTATCCTTGATTTTCGGAAGTTCAAATTCCTCCATGCGAAGATCCATAGTTCCATACATTCTAACAGCTTTAGTTTTCATGATTATCTCTTTTCTATAATGGGTGATTATTACAAAAGGGCAATATGGAGTGAAATCACTGGAAAAATATGGTGTTTTAAAAATTATCTTCTTTTCAGTTCAATAAAGCCGACCTTACGTCTTACCTTGCTCATTGTTCTGGCTGCATCTCTGGCTGCACTTTCAGCACCCTTTGCCATTACATCTTCGAGATATGCTTTATCGGCAGAGAGTTTTGCAAATTCGTTCTGAACAGGCGCAAGAGCATCTGCACAAGCTTCACCAACAGCAAGCTTGAAGTCGCCATATCCCTTACCAGCGAATTCACGTTCAACTTCATCCATAGTCTTGCCTGTGAATGCACCATATATAGACATAAGGTTAGATACACCGGGCTTATCCTCGGAATAACGTATTTCGCTGCCGGAGTCGGTGACAGCGCGCTTAAATTTGCGAATTATAACATCCTTAGGGTCGAGAATACGGACTGTTGCGTTCTCGTTTTCATCGGATTTTGACATTTTCTTGGTTGGATCTGAGAGAGACATTATTCTTGCAGTAGTTTTTGGAATATATGCTTCCGGAACTACGAAAGTATCACCATAGATTGAATTAAATCTTGCTGCAACGTCGCGTGTCAGCTCGAGATGCTGTTTCTGGTCGTCGCCAACGGGTACAAGCTCGGACTGATAAAGGAGAATATCCGCAACCATAAGAGATGGGTATGTGAAAAGACCGGCATTAATGTTGTCGGCATTTTTAGCAGACTTATCCTTGAACTGAGTCATTCGTGAAAGCTCGCCGAACATAGTGTAGCAGTCGATGATCCAGCCAAGCTCTGCGTGTGCAGAAACATGGCTCTGCACGAAGAGAGTATTTTTTTCGGGATCAAGACCGCAGGCAATGTAGAGAGCGAGAGTTTCATATGTGCGTTTTCTGAGATCAGCCGGTACCTGACGTACTGTGATAGCGTGTTCATCAACGACACAGTAATAGCAGTGGTAGGTGTCAGAAAAATCTGCAAAATTTCTGATAGCACCGAGATAATTGCCGATCGTCAAAACACCTGAAGGCTGAACGCCGGAAAAAACAACTTTTTTATCCTTGTACATAATGATTTACTTCCTTGTATATGTGAAAATTAAATTTATCTAAATTAAAGATATAATTTCTTGTCGGAGCAGAAGGTGAGAGCTAAATTACACCTGTGCGTATTTCGATGAGTCGCTTCATAACATCATTGCTTCCACGTCCGAAATAATCATGCAGAATTTTGAACTCTGCGTATAATTTATCGTATATTAAAGAATTATTTTTGATAGGATGATAAACAGTGTCGGCAGAAGAACCCATAGCTTCGGAGGCTTCAATGATGTTGTCATATCCGCCACGTTTTTTTCCTGCAGCGCAAGAAGCAAAAATTGCTGTACTTAACGCAGGCCCTTGCTTTGAATTTGCGACAGAAATATCAATTCCGATAACATCAGCGTAAATTTGCATTGTGGTGGCATCTTTATTTGCAATACCACCTGTAGCAACAATTTCATCAACAGGCAAGCCATGAGCTATGAAATTTTCGATAATCATTCGAGTGCCAAACGCTGTTGCTTCTACAAGTGCACGATAGATTTCTTCGGGCTTGGTGTTAAGATTCATGCCGATTATCAAACCGGTGAGGTCATAGTCTATGATAGGATTTCGATTTCCATTCCACCAATCAAGAGCAAGCAATCCTGATTCGCCGGCTTTCAGCTTTGACATTTTGCGCCCCAAAAGCTCAATGGGCGTAATTCCAAGTTCATCAGCTTCTTTCTTGTGGTCAGCAGATATAAAATTGTTTGCGAACCATGAAAAATGATCACCACAGCCAGCTTGTCCGGCTTCATAACCATACATTCCCGGAATAACGCCATCCTTGACTACTCCGCAAATTTCCGGAACTTGAACCTTCTCTTGTGAAATCAGATATTGACCTGAGGATGTGCCGAGAACAAGTGCCATTTTCCCGGGAGAAGTGACTTTAAGTGCGGGTGGAATTACATGACCGTCTGCATTTCCTGCCGCAACGGGAGTTCCTTCGTTCAGTGAAGTAAGCTCTGCCATTGATTTTGTGAGATAACCGGCACAAGAACCTATTGTGATTATCGGTGCAGAGCATTTTTCGTCTATCACATTTTCCAGACGAGGATCGAGGGCGGCAAAAAATTCTTTTGAAGGATAGCCATTTCTTGCAGTATGTATTGCCTTAAAGCCTGCAATACAGTTGTTGCGAGATTGAACTCCTGTGAGCTGCCAAACTATCCAATCAGATGCATCTATGAAGTACGCTGTGTTCTCATAGATATGTGGTGCTTCATCAAGGATTTGCCAAATTTTAGGGAACATCCACTCACTTGAAATTTTTCCGCCGTAATTGGGTAACCATTCTTCGTGGCGAATTTCGGCAATTTCGGTCAGCTTTTTTGCGTATTTTTCAGCTGAATGATGCTTCCAAAGCTTTACATAAGCATGAGGTTCGCTTGAAAATCTTTCATCATAGCAAATTGGTGTGCCATCTGAAAATGTCGGAATTACAGTGGATGTCGTGAAATCTATGCCAATGGCAATGATATCGTTCGCTGAAATTTTGCATTTATCGAGAAGCTCGGGGACAATTTCGCCAAGCGTATCGATATAGTCATGCGGATCCTGTAAAGCCCAATTTTGAGGGAGCTTTATCATACCGGATGGCGAGTCAAGGTATTCGTCCATAACTCCATGTGGATAATCACGGACAGAAGTGCCGATTTCCAGACCATCAGAAACACGAACGAGAAGTGCGCGAGCAGAGAGTGTTCCGAAATCAATTCCGAGCGTATATTTATGTTCTGACATAGGCGCACAACTCCTATCATACCCAAATATTGAATTTACAAACAATATTATACTATAAACGTTGCGGGAAGTCAAGAAAATATGAATATCCATGTGATGTTTTGTAACACAATGCCATTGTATTTTAGCGAAAATTTTGTTATAATTTATAAAATATAATAAACGGAGGAACAACATGAACGAAAATAGAGATAAGAACACAAATGAAGCTGAGGAATCGAATGCTGCAAGACGTGTGCGCGCGCTTGGTGGAATTGAAGATGATAAACAGCAGGAACCGTTGAAAATCAACAAATGGGAGAACTTTTGGTATCATAACAAGACTAAGGTTATCATGATTTCGGTTTTCACATTTATCATAGGTGTTGCAGTAGTGCAGTTTGCGTCACACTCGAATCCGGATATCAATATGATATATGCCGGGCCTGATTATATAACGGCTAATATGAATCGAGATTTTTGCAATGTTCTCGAAACGATAATGCCTGATTACGATGGAAATGGCGAAAAATATGTGCAGTTAAACGATTTAGTGTTCAAGACAGAAGGACAAATTGCAGAATTTGAAGCTGAACTTGAAGCAAACGGTGACGATGGTACATTCGACAGATTGGCAAATGCACAGACCTCGGAAAGATTTACTTACGAAATTTTCGGTAGCACAGCTTCAATTTGCATATTGGCAGAGGATCAGTATGAAATGGTTGCAAATTCAGGTGGATTTATGCGACTTGACGAGCTGTTCGAAGAAATTCCGGAAGGTGCAATTGACGATTATGGCGTGAGATTCAGTGAAACAAAGCTTTATAAATTTTACGATACAGCAAAAATTTTCCCCGATGATTGTGTAATAGCACTACGCAAGTTGTCTACAGCGTCTGCATTGACAGGAAAAGGAAAAGCTGAAAAGCTTCACGCAAACAATAAGGATCTGTTTTGCAGAATTTTGAATTTTGAATATCCGCAGGGATATGTTGAAAAAGAAGAACAATAATTGATTGACGTGAATACTCCCATAGATTATTGATAATAATATTTATAATTGATTTGACGATCGTTGAGAATGATTGACAAATCAGAAAATAATAATCGCGGGGAGAATGGCATGAAAAAATTTGTTTGCACGATATGTGGATATGTTCACGAGGGTGATAATCCTCCTGAAAAATGCCCAAAATGCGGTAAAGGAACTGAGTTTTTCAAAGAGATAGGTACAGCGAAGAAAAATCCTTATTCCGGAACAAAGACAGAGAAAAATCTTCTTGAAGCATTTGCCGGTGAGTCAATGGCGCGCAATAAATACACATTTTTTGCTTCGGTGGCTAAAGAATCAGGCTATGAGCAGATATCGGCATTGTTCCTACAAACTGCTGAAAACGAGAAAGAACACGCTAAGCTTTGGTTTGAGGCGTTGGGCGAAATTGGCGATACTGCTGAAAATTTACTATATGGTGCTGAGGGCGAGAATTCCGAGTGGACTGATATGTATGCACGAATGGCAAGGGAAGCTGATGAGGAAGGCTTCACTGAGCTGGCAGAACAGTTCAGAGGAGTTGCCGCTATAGAAAAATCTCATGAAGAACGATATCGTGCACTTCTGAAAAATGTTGAAACAAGACAGGTGTTTGAAAAATCCGGTGTTACGGTGTGGGAATGCAGAAATTGCGGACACATCGTCGTCGGAGTAAAAGCTCCCGAAATATGTGCAGTATGTAAGCATCCACAGGCATATTTTGAAATAAAGAAAGAGAATTATTGAATTTAGCAAAAAAGAACTGCTGATCTGGTTTAGAGTCAGCAGTTCTTTGTTTGTTTTAGCAAAGAAAAAGGACCACCCGAAGGCAGTCCTTAATTTAGCTTAGTTCAGAAACAACTTAGTGCTTCTTGGAGATAGCGTAACCAGCGAGGGATACTACAGCTGCAACGCCTGCGATGATAGCTGCATCGAAGGTCTGAGGAGCCTTTTCTTCTTCAACGGGTTCAACTTCAACAGTTTCAACAACTTCAGCTTCAGTTTCTTCAACTACAGCTTCGGTTTCTTCAACAGTTTCTTCAACTTCAGCTTCAGTTTCTTCAACTACAGCTTC
>CAYSEF010000008.1:0-57628 GCA_964430105.1 uncultured Ruminococcus sp.
ATTTAAAACTCCTGCAATTCATCTATCGCAGGTTTCTTTTTGGGAACAGCGCCGGTTTCGATAGTTATAAGTGCTCCCGGTTCTGTTATTCCGCACATTCTGAATGCTGATTGCATAGATTGATAATTAGCATCACTTGAGAGCATCATCTTAGCAAAATCATTCACTGTTTTTACAAGGATTTGCGTTTTGTCTTCGTTTACATAACATTCGCATTCGTTGAGAAAACTCGAACATGGAGGATTCTGTACAGAAATACGCTCAACAACGTCACCAATGTCGAGAATTGGCTTCCATTTGCTGTTGTCCTCTGGGGAGGAGTCAGAAATATCAGCTTCAGTAGTTGCAGTAGGTGCATTATTTTCAGTCTGTGTGTTATCTTTGTTTGAAGTATTAGCTTCATTTGCAATAACACGTGGAACAGCTTCGAGTAAACTAACCTTTTCTTCGAGAGCTGCAATTCTCGCAAGAAGCGCTTCTGTTGATGTATCAAGTGAAGCATCTGCCATCTTTACAAGTGTTAACTCTGCGCATAGGCGTTTCGTCTGCGGAAGACGTGTCATCTCGCGAAGAGCATTATCCAACAAACCAAAATGATATGTTAGAGATTCTTTTGTGAATCTGCGTGAAGCATCCGAAAGAAGACGCAGCTCAGGTTCTGTAAAATCAAGATATGATGAACGATCATTTTCGGGAAGATACTTATATACAAGCATATTTCTCCAAAATCCGATCAACTCAGACCAGTAAACTGAAATATCCTTAGATGAAGAATCAACAGTTCCAACAAGAGAAAAGATAGAAGAAGCATCGTTTCTTGCAACGGCGACAGCAGTTTTATACTGTATTTCGATACCGGTTAAACCCAGGATATCAGTAACCCTCTCAGTAGTAACCTCATGTCCACCGGCTGCACAAAGCTCAAATAGGCTTATGGCGTCACGCATACCACCCATTGACTGTTTCGCAAGTATTTTTGCAGCATTTTCTTCAAGCGAAATGTTTTCTTCATTTGCAATATAGAGAAGCCTAGATGCAATAACATCCGCTTTAATACGTCTGAAATCAAATCTTTGGCAACGTGATACTATAGTTGCGGGAAGTTTGTGGAATTCAGTTGTCGCTAAAATGAAAACAACATGTTCTGGAGGTTCTTCCAATGTTTTGAGCAGGGCATTGAAAGCACTCACAGAGAGCATATGAACCTCGTCGATAATATAAACGCGTTTCTTAAGCGCTGCAGGTGTAAAGTTGACTTCATCTCTTATATCGCGGATATAATCAACACCATTATTAGACGCTGCATCCATCTCAAGGACGTCAGTAGCATTTCCTTCGTCTATAGAACGACAAGCGAAACATTTACCGCAAGGGTTTCCATCAACAGGACTCTCGCAGTTAAGAGCTTTTGCTAAAATTTTAGCGCAACTTGTTTTTCCTGTGCCTCTTGGACCACAGAACAGATATGCGTGCGACAGCTTAGACATTTTCGATTCATATGCAAGGACAGAAGTAACATGCTCCTCACCGCAAACATCATCAAAGCTTCGCGGTCTGTATTTTCTGTATAATGCTTGATGCAAAAAACACACACCCTTTATACTTAATATAGCAAAATAACTCGCAAATCAAGACCATACACCCGAAAATTGATAAAAGGATTACGCACGACACCATATTTTCTGCTCAAAACAGGCTACCTCGCGGCGCATCAGCTAAACTGCTTAATGCTGCTTGGTTCCCCACCTGACATGGTTCACAGCCGCCAATCGCGCAAGACCCATTCGTCAACACAGTCCATATAGTACAGACTACGCAAGCTTTCACCTCAAATCGGGAATCCACCCTCGCTGTAGCGGACTTCGAGTACAGGGACCCGCTGCTCCCCCGGCTGGTATGGCCTTGATTCACGAGTTATTTGCTTGCAATTACCTTTGTATTATATCACATTAAGTTTCAAATTGCAATAAGTCAGCGAATTAATTCACTTTTTATTCATACTTATTTTATAGTACAAGCATCAAATTACAAAAAAATCTATTTTAGTGATAAAAAGTGAGATGAGGCAAACTTGCCGCCACATCCGAGTTCGTTCTCTATCCGCATTAGTCTGTTATATTTGGCACATCTTTCAGCACGGACAGGCGCACCTGCTTTTATAAATCCTGCGTTGAGGGCAACAGCAATATCAGAAATCGCTGTATCTGTTGTTTCGCCTGAGCGATGCGAAAGAATAGTGCGATATCCATTTCTCTTGGCAAGCTCTACAACTTCAATAGTTTCTGTAAGCGTGCCGATCTGATTCGGTTTTATAAGAATACTATTAGCGCATCCGCCTTCAATTCCTGCTTTTAACCTTTTGGTGTTGGTAACGAAATAATCATCTCCAACAAGCATACAGTGTGTACCAAGTTCTTTAGTCATATTGCTCCAACCGGCATCATCGTCCTCACCAAGTCCGTCTTCTATAGATATGATAGGATATTTTTTCGAGAGTCTATCCAATTCGTGAATTAATTCATCTGAATTGTACACAGCACCACTTTTTGGAAGAATATAAGATGAACCGGAAGCCCATTCACTTGAAGCTATATCGAGAGCTATTTTCACTTGCTCTGTTGTGTAACCAGCTTCAGCTATAGCGTGGACAATATAAGAAAGAGCTTCATCGGCTGATTTAAGATCAGGTGCAAATCCTCCTTCGTCGCCTACAGTAGTAATATGATTATCACGTTTCAAAATTTCACCAAGCTTGTGACATATCTCTGAACCTGCACGTAAGGCTTCAGCGAAAGTCCCGAATTTTATAGGCATTATCATGAATTCCTGAATATCAATGCTGTTTGAAGCATGAGCACCACCGTTTAGAATATTCATCATTGGAACTGGAAGTGTTTTTCCGGCTGTACCACCAAGATATCGATAAAGAGGAATTCGATAATACGACGCAGCAGCACGAGCAGAAGCAATCGAAACAGCCAACATAGCATTTGCACCAAGCTGTTTTTTGTTTTCAGTATCATCGAGGTGTATCATACGACAGTCGACTATATCAAGATCGCAACGAATTCCGTGAAGCTCATCGTTAATACGCCCGTTCACATTTTCAACGGCACGCAAAACACCTTTTCCACTGTACCTATTAGGATTCTCGTCACGTAATTCATAAGCTTCATATTTTCCTGTAGAAGCTCCGGATGGTGAAGAAGCAATTCCACACGAACCATCTTCCAGAAACACTGTAGCTTCGACAGTGGGATTTCCTCGTGAATCAAGTATTTCACGAGCTGTTATTTTTTCGATCCGGTTTTTTAACATTGTTAACTCTCCATATTTAATGTGTGCCGAAAGCCATATTGACAATACCATGGTCACGACAATGTTATTATTCACCGAAATTCAAAAAAATATTTCACAGACATTATTAAAATCACTAAATGATTTAATTTGTATATGCAATTCCTTTTTTCTTCAGCTTCTTGCACGAATAGATTATTTGTGATATAATGTAGAAAATAGTCATACAGGAGCTATCAAATGAGACAGGAAAATATACAAACAACTGAAAATCTGATAAGTTTTATTGAAGACAGTCCTACGGCGTTTCATGCGGTCGCAAAAATCTCGCAGATACTTGAGGAAAATGGTTTTACAAGACTGCATGAGCATGACGTGTGGCAACTTGAGGTTGGTGGAAAATATTACGTTACAAGAAACCAGTCGTCGATAATTTCATTTGCAATACCTGAAACTTTTGAAAAATCGTTTCTTATCACTGCAAGCCATACTGACAGCCCTACATACAAGTTAAAAACTGAGTCTGAGACAGAAGCATTCGGTAAATATGTTAAGCTAAATGTCGAAGGTTATGGCGGAATGATCGCTTCATCATGGCTTGACAGACCTCTTTCGGTAGCGGGAAGAGTTTTATGTAAAGAAAACGATAAAATAGTTTCGAAACTTGTGAAAGTTGATCGTGATCTTGTGCTTATTCCCAATGTAGCTATTCATCAAAACCGAAATATAAACAGCGGATATAACTATAACCCTGCAATAGATCTCATGCCATTATTTTCTTCTAAGGATAAGAAGGGAAGTTTGAAAGCAATAATCGCAAATGAAGCGGAATGTTCCGTAGATGATATACTTTATACAGACCTTTACCTATATAACCGCACGCCTGCATCTATTTGGGGAGCTGATAATGAATTTTTCTCTTGTCCGAGAATTGACAATCTACAGTGTGCATATGCTACTCTAACAGGCTTTATTGATGCTGTAACCAGTGGAGAATGTCAAATGATACCTGTATATTCTTCATTTGATAATGAAGAAACAGGAAGTTCCACTAAGCAGGGGGCGAATTCGCAGTTTTTGTTCGATACATTAACAAGAGTTTGTGATTCTTTCGAAGCCAAGCTTCCATGTGCGTTGGCATCATCATTTATGGTATCAGCTGATAATGGTCATGCAAAGCATCCTAATCACCCTGAGTACTCTGATGGATTGAATGTACCACATATGAACGAAGGTGTAGTTATTAAATCAAATGCGGGACAGAAGTATACGACAGATGCTGTTTCAGGTGCAATATTCGAGGAGATTTGTAAAAAAGCCGAAGTTCCAACACAGCAATTCGCTAATCGAAGTGACATGGCCGGTGGCTCTACTTTAGGTTCTATTTCTAATACAAATGTTGCACTGAATACTGTTGATATAGGTCTTGCCCAGCTTGCAATGCATTCATCGTATGAAACAGGTGGTACAGCGGATACTAAGTATATGATAGAGGCAATAAAAGCATTTTATCGCACAATAATCCGAACAGAAGAAGATGGCGTTTATATAATCAAATAAAAGGAAAGCACCGATATTAAAAAATGATATCGGTGCTTTTTTTATGAGTATATTAAATTATAGTTGTTAATCAACGATCATATTATAATAAATTATTTTAACATCTTACTTCCATTTTCAATCGCCTCAAGGAGTGTGCCATTCTTTGCATAGACCAACTTCAGAGTAAAGAAATCACAGTCTTTTTCTATTTTTTTAAGAAAGATTCTATCGCCTTCCCAAAGTTCAAGGTCATATAGTTTATCTTTCGGTATCCATTCAAGAACTCCCTCGTCACATTCTATAAGTTCACCTGAAAAATCACTACATTTGAACAGGAACATATGCTCACATTCTCCGCCTTCAATCACAAAGGTAACAACAGAGCATAATTTTACAGTATTGAGGTTTAATCCGGTTTCCTCCATGGCTTCGCGAATTACACATTCCTCAGGTGATTCATTTTCGAGAAAACCACCTCCAATTCCTATCCATTTATCCTTGTTTTGATCCTTTATTTTTTTCACGCGGTGAAGCATAAGATAATATCCATCTCGTTCTATATAGCATAACGTTGAATTTCTCATATAGCTTGCTCCTAATATAAATTATTTTAGTTAATCATAACGAATAGAAATGTATTTGTCAAGTATTATGCAGAATTTTAGTTTATCTTGATAATTTAATATTTCGTGAATAATCAATATTTGGTTGCATTAATCCAATAAATATGGTATAATCGCTTGTGATGCTAAAATACAGAAAGCAAAGGAAAAGTAAACGTGAAAAAGCATAATATCGCTCTTATTGTGGCAACACTCCTATTTTCGCTGACAGCTTGTGGTGGCGAAGCGAATGATACCGAAGAAATATCAGGCAATATCGTCGAAAATGTTGATGATAGTATATCGTATGATGATTCATGGCTCACAGCAGATCCGTACGATTACATGGCGAACGATCTGTCGGAGTTTATTAAGGTTGGCAAATACACCGGACTCGAAGTTACAAAAGAGTCTGCTGTAGTCACCGATGAAGAATTCGAAGAAGAAATTGCAACGCTACTCGACAGCTATTCCTATTATGAAGAATATACGGATCGTGCTGTTGAAGAAGGTGACACTGTGATTTGCGATTTTGCGGGTTATCGTGATGGTGTTGCTTTTGAAGGAGGCACCGGTACAAATCAGACTTTAACCGCAGCATCGGGAACTGGTTATATTCCTGGTTTCGCAGAAGCTTTTATTGGTCAGCTCCCGGGGGAAGAATTCAGTTTTGATGTAACATTTCCGGAGTCTTATGATAACACTGAACTTGCAGGTGTAGAGGTTACATTTGTTTGTACTGTACACGCAGTACGTGGTAATGAACTAATACTTCCTGAATTGACTGATGAGTTCGTTAATGAAAATTTCGGATACGGAAATGTCGAAGAATTCACGATTGCGTACCGTGATGTAGTAGAAACGAACAAGGAAAGCTCGATACAAAGCACGCTATATACAGATTTGTGGCTCCAAGTAGTACAAAATTCTGAAATTACAGCATATCCTGAAACAGAAGTAAATCGAATTTATGCTCAACAACGCTCTATGTATGAACAATATGCTTCTCAGTTTGGCGTTGATTATACCACATTCTTGCGTTCATATTTAAATATGACAGACGAAACCCTCTTTGAAGAATGCAGAGCATATGTAAAAGAAGATATTATTATGTATCAGCTTATCAAGGAGTTAAATATAGAATTAACTGACGCTGAATACGAAGAAGGTGTAGAGTTGTTCGCTGCATCATATGGTATGACTGCGGAAGAATTAAAAGCGTACTATGGTGAAGATGCTATCTACACAACTATTATTTGGCAGAAGCTTATGGAAAGTATCGCCGATGAAGCAATTATTATAGAAGGCTAATAGAAAAAACGCATTGTGGAAGAAATTCCAACAATGCGTTTTTTATCACTTAGAAGAAAATTTATATTTCCATGTTCCAAAATAAAATTTGGGTAGCTTGAGCATTCTCTTGAATCTCCATGGTTCACATATAAGACGGTAAAACCATTCCAAACCCAACTTTATAAATATCTTTGGTGCTCGCTTTACAATTCCTGCATATCCATCCAGTGAGCCACCAAGTCCCATCATAAGATATACGTTTGGCATTGACGCACGATTTTCGTATATCCATTTTTCTTGTGTTGGTGCTCCAAGACACACAAAAAGGACATCAGCACCGGATGAATTAATCTTCTCTATAACAGCATCGTTTTCGACACCATCTTTTTTGAAGTAACCATCAGCGCATCCGGCAAATTCTACGCCGGGATATTTTAAAATAAGTGCATCTCGTGCCTGTTCAGCGATACCGGGTTTTCCACCGAGTAAAAAAATTCTATGCGATGTTTCCTGAAGTCTTTTGACAATTTCTTCACCAACTTCAATTCCTGCTACTTTACCACCCTTGAAAGGTGTACCAAGTATTTTTCCGGCTTTTACGACACCTATGCCGTCAGGAATTATCATTTCGGCTGAATTTATGATTTCAAAAAGCTCATTGTTTTCAATACAAGCTTGTACGATTTCCGAATTTGGTGTATATAAAGCAGTTTGTTTTCTTTCATTAAGCGAATCTATCAAAGAAGAGACGGCTTCATCGAATGTTACATTGTTGAAATAAACACCACGTATATTGATTTTATCCGACATGATATGCCTCCGTATATATCAAAATGAAAAAAACGTGCAGGACGAACCGGCACGCTTCGGAGCAATTATTTGGATTCTCCGGTAATTTCAGCGAGGTAATCGGAAACATCACCAACTGTTTCAAAGCCATTGATCACATCATCGCCAATTTCAATATCAAATTTCTCTTCACAGATAAGAATAAGATCTGCGAGCTCCAGAGAATTTATACCGAGGTCATTTACAAGCTCGGCATCAGGTGTGATGTCCGCTTCGTTAATAGAAAGTTCTTCAACAAGCAGAGCTTTAACCTTTTCAAACATTGCCAGGTACTCCTTGATTTTAATTAAGTATTATATGATTACTGGACGTAATAAGTATATTATAATTGGAATATTCATTTCTGTCAAGGCATTTTGCGTATAAAAATGAAAATAATTAAATTTCCGTATTGAAAAAGAACGTGAAATAAGATATAATGTAGTAAAGAAAATGCAGTACATAAAGCAAAGGAGTAGTCACATGAAAACCTGCGTTACATCTTACAGCTTTGGCAATTATGTGTCTGAGGAACGCCTTGGCTATTTAGGAATAATAGATAAAGCTAAGGATATGGGATTCGATGGTATAGAGTTCATCGACGGAAAGTTTATTTATGAACCGAATTTTGCAGAGAAAGTAAATGAGCGTTGTGCTGAGCTTGATATTGATCTTGTTTGTCTTGCAGCAGGAGCTGATTTTTTGAACGGATCAGGCGGTAATTTGAAAGACGAAATAGCTCGTCTTTGTGGTGTAGTTGATATCGCCTCTAAAATGGGCGTTAAAATGATGCGTCACGATACTTCACAGGGATTCGGCGGTTCTGTAAAGCATTCTCGTGGCTTTGATGATGCACTTCCGCGTCTTATTGAAGGCTGTAGTGAGGTAACTAAGTACGCAGAGCAAAAAGGCATTAAAACTATGACAGAGAATCACGGATATTTTTCGCAGGATGCTGATCGTGTAGAAAAGCTGATAAATTCCGTGGCTAATGACAATTTTGGTGCACTTGTTGATATTGGCAATTTTATGTGTGCAGATGAAGATCCTGTTTTATCGGTTTCTATTATGGCACCATATGCTTTTCATGTTCATGCAAAGGATTTTCATTTTAAATCAGGCATGGATATCGATCCGGGCAGAGGATGGTTCAGAACACGTGCAGGCAACTATTTGCGTGGTGCAATAATAGGTCATGGTGATGCAAAGGTTTATCAAAGTATACAAACTTTGAAACGATGCGGATATGACGGATATATAACTGTAGAGTTTGAAGGAATGGAAGATAATCTGACAGGTATTTCTACAGGACTCGAAAATCTAAAACGTTTTATCGGATAATTAAAATGAATACAAAAGAACAAATAATCCTTGATAAGAAAAACAAAAAGAAGAAAATGCTGATTTCAATAATAATCATATCGATTCTTGCGGTTGTCAGCTATGTTCTTCTTGAAAATCCGGAAATATTTGAAAAAGAGCAAGAAAAAATTTCCGTAACGTCGATGTATTCCGATAAGCTTTATAGCTATAACTTCTATGAAGCAGATTATGACAGAGATGTGACAGCAGATGAATGGTATATGCAACTTGACAGAAATATGCATTATAAGGTAGGGAACCTTTCTATTATGCTGTTGCCGGAAGATATAGAAACTCGAAATGATGCTGTAAAATTTTTTGATAAGTATTTCAAAACTATAGTTGCAGGCGATGTTGAAACCTACAATACATACTTCACAGATGAGTACTATAAAATATATGCACCGTATGAACTCTTTTCTCCACAGATGATATACAATATTGAAATAGAACAGCTCAGTGAGACTTCAAATCCGGACGGAACAACGAACTGGACGTTCAATGTAACGTACATGATACACAAAAATGATGGAACATTCCGAAACGATCTCGATAGCGATTCTTCAAAAACCTTGTATTATGAGCTTATCGAGGATGCAAAAGGTGATGTAAAAATCAATTACATTACCTATTACAAAAGATAAACGGAGAAGACATGATAAGAAAATCTAATAAAGATGATCTTCCTATGCTTATGCCTATATTTGATGAAGCACGTGGAACTATAGCAAAGCTAGGAATAAATCAATGGCAGGATGGTTATCCGCATGAAAAGGTTATTACCGATGACATTAAGAATGAACGCTCTTATCTAGTTGAAATTGATGACACAGTGTGCGGTACATTTGCTCTGTTTGATAACGGTGAACCAACGTATGATAGGATTTACAATGGCTCATGGCTAACAGGTAACAGCAAAGATGGATATACTGCCATTCATAGAGTGGCTATATCAGTATCAAAACGCGGAACAGGGATTTCAACAGCTATTATCGCGTATGCCGAAGAACACGCAAAAAAACTTGGTAAGAAATCTATTAGGATTGATACACATGAGGGTAATATTGTAATGCGTAAAATGCTGGAAAAGCATGGTTTGACATATTGTGGTGTGATTTATCTTGAAAATGGTGACCCGAGAGTAGCATATGAGAAAAAAATCTGACTAATTGGGAGCAAAAATATCAAATGGATATAAAATCCGAACTTATGGATTCTGCGGCGGTCAGACGTTCGCTGATAAGAATGACTCATGAGATAATCGAAAAAAACAAAGGCACCGAGCATCTTTGTCTTGTTGGAATTAAAAGACGCGGGGTGTCTATTGCGAATATTTTAGCTGATTATCTCAAAAAATTTGACGGAGCTGATGTACCGATTGGAACCATAGATGTTACAATGTACCGTGACGACCGATCCGTTGATATATCTGATAACAAGACGGAAGAAAACGAAACACATTTACCATTTGATGTAACAGGAAAAACCGTTATATTGGTTGATGATGTTATTTATACTGGTAGGACAGTTCGTGCTGCTATTGATGGGATTTTTTCATGTGGCAGACCATCGGCAATTCAGCTTGCTGTATTGATTGACAGAGGCCACCGTGAACTTCCTATAAGACCGGATTTTGTAGGAAAAAACATTCCAACCTCAAATGATGAGATAGTAACAGTTTTAATGGATGAATACGACGGAGAAACAGCTGTGCGTATTTGTAAAAAATAAGTTATTTTACAAGGTCACTGTATTTTGCACCGACATATCCGGCAAGTTCATCAGGATTTACAAACATCTGTACTCCTCGCTGACCTGCACTGACGTAAATTTTATCAAACAGAACTGCGGTTTCATCTATATAAGTTGGAAATTTCTTTTTCATGCCAACCGGTGAGCATCCGCCACGAATATAGCCTGTAAGTGGAAGAAGCTCTTTTACGTGTATCATTTCGACACGCTTTACACCTGCGGCTACTGCACATTTTTTCAGATCAAGCTCATATGCTACCGGAATACAGAAAACTTCATATCCGCCTTTGTCATCGCGACAGACAAGAGTTTTGAACATACAGTCTGGATCAATTCCAAGAATATCAGCAGTATGGGTTCCGGAAAGATCATTTTCATCAACTTCGTATTCAACTATCTCCAGTTCTATTTTTGCATTTTGGAGCAGGCGCATTGCATTTGTTTTTACCATACAAAACCTCACAAAATCGATATGGTTTCATCTTACCACATTCTTGCGATGAAATCAATGGTAAGTGTATAGCGAATCTTACAAAATCTTATCAAAAATACAGTGTAATTTGACGAAATTCTGACTGAAATGACGATTGTAAGTAGACATAAGTATATGCTATAATCATGCTAATCAAAACGATTGGAGATAATTATAGTGAAAACGATTAAAGCGTATCTGAAAAAGTATTTTATAGATGCAATGGGAGCTATGGCACAAGGCCTTTTTGCATCTCTTTTGATTGGTACAATTTTCAATACAATTGGTCAGTACACAGGAATTCAGCTTTTTACTGAAATCAATAAATTCGCATCAGCTGCATCAGGTATGGCAATAGGTGTGGCAATAGCGTATGCTATGAAAGCCCATCCGCTTGTAATATACTCCTGCGCAACAGTAGGCTATGCCGGATATTCACTTGGGACAGTAATAAACGAATCTACTGTTACAGCTGGGCCGGCCGGATCTTTCTTTGCAGTAATTGTCGCAGTTGAAATTGCTATGCTTGTCTCAAAGAAAACAAAAGTCGATATCCTTGTTACGCCATGTGTGACTATACTTGTAGGCGTTTTTGTTGCTAAACTTGTTAGTCCGGGTATTGCTTACGCAATGTATTACCTTGGTCAGTTTGTCAACACTGCTACATATTATCAACCTTTACTAATGGGAATAATAATTTCAGTAGTAGTTGGCATAGTATTAACACTTCCAATATCCAGTGCTGCACTTTGCGCAATGATATCTATCGGTGGAATTGCAGGTGGTGCTGCCGCTGTAGGATGCTGTTGTCAGATGGTAGGCTTTGCCGCATGTAGCTTCCGTGATAATAAATGGGGTGGCGTGGTTTCTCAGGGCCTTGGCACATCAATGCTTCAGATGGGGAATATTTGCCGTCATCCTCAGATATGGCTTCCACCTACAATCGCATCTGCAATATGCGGACCGCTGTCAACTCTTGTCTTTAAGCTTGAATGTGTAGGTGTTTCTGCCGGTATGGGTACTTGTGGTTTGGTCGGTCCAATCGGAATAATTTCCGCTTCTGGTTCGTCTGCAATGGTTTGGCTTGGTATTCTTTTGCTGTGCATAGTACTTCCTGCTGTGCTTTCGGTGCTTGTTGCAGAAATTATGCGTAAGTTTGGTTGGATAAAAGACGGATACATGAAACTTGAATCGTGATATAATAATCAAAATTAAAAAAATATCTCAATATTTGTTTTAATCTCTCGTTACATGGATTTTCATGGTAGATACCAATAGATTATCGGCGTTTTAAGAAAATAGTTGAATAATCCTTTTTAGAAGTGTGTTTCTTAATGAAATACACTTCTTTTAGTTAAAACTATTGAAATAAGCGTAAAAATATGGTATTATATCCATATACCGAACAACTTAAGGAGAAACATAATGCCTCAGCAAAAAACAGGAAAGAAGATTATTGCCGTAAATCGTAAAGCACGTCACGATTATTTTGTGGAAGACACATATGAAGCCGGAATTGCACTTTACGGTACGGAGGTAAAAAGCATACGTCTAGGACAGGTGAATCTTAAGGATTCATTTTGCAAAGTTATCAATGGCGAGCTTTTCGCACTCGGAGTTCATGTTTCACCTTACGAGAAAGGGAATATCTTCAATCGTGATTCTATGCGTGATAAAAAACTACTCATGCATAAGAAGGAAATCTTAAAGCTTCAGCAATATGTTACACGCGACAGCTATACGCTGATACCACTTTCACTATATTTTGCAGGTTCAAACGTAAAGATGGAGATAGGTCTTTGCAAGGGTAAAAAACTTTGGGATAAACGTGAATCAGCTGCTAAAGCAGATGCAAGCCGTGAAATTGACAGAATTTCAAAATCAAAGAGTCGCAACAGGTATGACGACTAAGAGTGAAAACCAACAAATTATAAAATAATCCAAAATTCACAGTTTGTTTATTGTATTTTAATAGTAAACAGCGTATAATTTATCTATTGTATTCAAATGGTATTTTATATACCATCCCATGGGGACGTAAAGGTTTCGACGGGGATTTTGAAGTACGATAAGCGGGTAGAGATGGGGAATCTCTTTAATAATCCTCATTTTAAATTAAACGCTAACGAAAACGTAGCACTCGCTGCCTAAGGGCGGCTGTCCGTTCGGAGAATGCCACGACTCCGAAATGTCCCAACTGGGAGTGCGTCCAATTTGACCACGGCATAACATGAGTGGCGAACGTGAACAGGGAGTTGCTTTTGTACCTGTCATGCAATAAAAAGATACCGATTTGTGAAGCCTGACTGACGGCGTCACGGGCGGGAAATTTAATAGACAGTCTGCACCCGGAGAAAGTTGTGTGGATAGGTTTTCGGACGCGAGTTCGACTCTCGCCGTCTCCAGATTAACACGCACATACGAACCCCAAATCAGATGGTTCGCTCATGTGTTCCATTTTTTAGAGTAGCTAATGATAGTGGCTACTCTTTTCTTTTTATCATATTTATATTTGACAATCTGTTATCAGTATGCTATAATGATTTCATAATCCATAAATTGAGAAAGGACTTTTGCAATGTTCGCGATTAAAAATTTTTTCGATAACGATGACGTTAAAACTATAGCAAGTCTTGGTGCTTTTTCCGTTATTGAATACCAGCGTGATTTAAGTGTAACACCTACTAATGCTCAGCTTGCCTATTTTTGCAACAAAATGAATGTTCGCAAGCGTCAAGTTGTATGTGATCTTCGTAAAGGAAATGTTACTTGCCAGGCAGGGGCTATGCAATGGACTGTAGGAAATGTAAATGCTACTACCGGCATCAAAGGCGTAGGTGATTTGTTTACAAAAACACTTAGAGGCTCTGTAACCGGCGAATCCGCTATCAAGCCTGAATATACAGGTGATGGTACTTTGGTTCTTGAACCAACCTACAAGCATATTATCCTGCTTGATGTATCTGAATGGAATGGTTCAATAGTCCTTGACGATGGTTTGTTCCTTGCGTGCGAATCGACACTTAAACATAAGACAGTAATGCGTTCCAATATTTCATCAGCTGTCGCAGGTGGCGAAGGTCTTTTCAATCTTGGTATTACAGGGAATGGAATCTTGTGTCTTGAATCTTACTGTCCTAAAGAAGAACTGATTGAAATATATTTAAAAGATGATGTAGTTAAAATTGATGGCAATATGGCTATTGCATGGAGCGGAAGCCTTGATTTTACTGTGGAACGCTCAGGTAAGTCTTTGATTGGTTCAGCAGCATCGGGTGAAGGACTTGTAAATGTATATCGTGGCACTGGTAAAGTTCTTCTTGCACCTGTCAGAGATGGTTTAGCTTAATAGAATAATGGTGAGGTGAGTTTTATGAAAAAAGTTAAAATTACAGTACTTGAAAGAACATACAACAAAGAATTAGCAGAAAAATACGGTGTAAAAAATCTTCCACTATGTCCTATAAATCAAGAAGGACGTGTATTTATATATGAAGGTGGTAAGCCTGAGGGTTTATGTGATGAAGCATGGACTTGCTTTGAGAAATATGTTTTTGCTCTTTCACATGAAGTAAAAGAATTTTGGAATGATTGGATACCAAGTGCAAATTATACTATAAACAGCTGTAATGATGGCTTGCGTCCGGTTATTTTTAAACTTGAAAAGATGGACGAAGATATATAAAATAAACAAAAAAGGGCACGAATCAATGAAGATCCGTGTCCTTTTTTTATACATGATTAAATCTCAACAACCCAACCGCCAACAGCGTTTACAACAACAGAAACAGCTGCGGAAACAGCGAATACGTCGTAATCATCCTTTTCTTCGGTCATCATACCGAGCTGGGTGGACATAATGCCCTTTGAGTTACGATTTTCCCATGCGGAATCTGCATTAGCACGAAGCCAATCGAGATATTCGGTCTTGCCGGTAAGTTCAACATATCTACGAACATAACGTGCAAGAATTCCCTTGAATCCGGGGAGGTCATTGCCGTTTTCTTCGTTGTTCATGATACCGCCATTGTACATTTCGTTCATTGTATAGGAAATAGCTTTTTCTGCATAGTTAAGATAAAGCTCATTTCCGGTCTTCTTGTAATATGCCATGCAAGAACCAATAAATGTACCCTGATTATAAGTGGAAGACCAATTGCTCTTTCTTCCCTTGAGGTTATAAGAGTCATAAACCTTACCGGTGTCAGGCTCAAAGAGGTTCTTAACTACCCAGTCAAGGCAGTAGAAGAGTTTATCATAATATGTATCGTCACCGGTAGCCTTTGCAAGGTAGTCGGCAGCAACAGCAGCAGGGCAGTTTACACAAGTATTCTTGGTTTCATTTTCGATTCTCCAGAAGAGACCACCACCAAGATCATCACTTGCGGAACGAGCAAAGGTCTTTTCGTAGTTGAAAACTGCGATATCAAGATACTTCTTTTCGCCTGTGTAGAGGTATGCACGAGTAAATGCGATAACAAGCCACATAATATCATCGTTGAAGGGGTTCTTTTCCCAATCTTCACCGTAGGTACGGAGAACAAACTGGTACATTTCTTCGAACATTGTGAAGTATGACTTATCTCCGGTTACTTCGTAAATGTCATCAATGATTTCAAAGATTTCAGCAAAATCCCAGAAATCTGCTTTGCGATATTCGCCATTGTCATAATAGGCTGCTTTATGCTTTTCAACAGCTTCAACAGCACGTGAGATTCTTTCTTCTCTAGTCATAGTTATACTCCTTTTCGTATTTTATGAAGACACTATAATTATATCATACTTAAATTCAAAAGTCCATACATATTTGATAATTTATTTAAAAATAATTGATTATTTTAATAATCATATGTGCAATTTTATGATTAAACGTAATTTATAAGCACAAAAAAGGGGATAGCCGAAAGCCATCCCCTTAATTTTTATCTTATTCGTACAACTTGCCGTACTTAGTAAGTCTGTCGTACTTAGCCTTAGCATTAGCTTCAGCCTTTTCGAAGAGTTCAGCTGCACGTTCAGGATTTGTCTGAGCGAGACGGCTGTAACGGTTTTCAGACTTAATGAAGTCGATGTAGGAAGCTGTAGGTTCCTTGCTGTCAAGAGTGAAAGGATTCTTGCCTTCAGCCTTGAGAGTAGGATTGTAACGGAACATCTGCCAGTAACCAGCATCAACAGCCTTCTTCATTTCGAGCTGGCAGTTAGCCATAGTGCCCTTAATGCCATGCATTTCACAAGGAGCGTAGCCGATGATGATTGAAGGACCCGGATATGCTTCAGCTTCGGTAAGAGCCTTGAGAAGCTGATTCATATCAGCACCCATAGCAACCTGAGCAACATAAACATAACCATAAGACATAGCGATTTCAGCGAGATTCTTCTTGCCGATAGCCTTACCTGCAGCAGCGAACTGCGCAACCTGACCGATATTAGAAGACTTAGAAGCCTGTCCACCGGTATTAGAGTAAACTTCGGTATCGAATACCATAATGTTTACATCTTCACCAGAAGCGATAACATGGTCGAGACCACCGAAACCAATATCGTAAGCCCAACCGTCACCACCGAAGATCCATACGGACTTCTTAGCGAGGTAATCCTTTTCTGCAAGGATTTCTTCAGCGAGAGCACAAGCTGCACAATCACAGTTCTTGCCTTCAGCCTTAAGAGCCTTGAAGTGTTCAACCTTTTCGTCTGCCTTATCACCGAATACCTTCTTGCCTGCTTCGGAGGATGCAAAAGCAATACCTTCATCAGCAGTAACAATACCGTTTTCGAGAGTAGCAACGAGTTTTGCTGTAGCTTCAGTATTGGTCTTACCATCATTAAATGTATCAAGCCATTCCTGACCTGCAACCTTAATGTCTTCAACTACCCATTCAATTGCCATAAGATTCTTAACCTTTTCGGCAATACGATTACGGATAGTCTTCTGACCGAGGTACATACCAAGACCATGTTCAGCGTTATCTTCGAAGAGAGAGTTAGCCCATGCCGGACCACGACCTGTAGCGTTGTTTACGGTGTAAGGTGTGGAAGGAGCAGAACCACCCCAAATAGAGGAACAACCTGTAGCATTGGAGATGTACATTCTTTCACCGAAGAGCTGTGTGATAAGACGTGCATATGAAGTTTCAGCACAACCTGCACAAGAACCGGAGAACTCGAGGAGAGGCTGCTTGAACTGGGAACCCTTAACAGTAGCATTGATAAGTTCAGGCTTTTCGGATACATTAGCAACTGCGTAATCCCACGGAGCCTGCTGATCATCCTGAGTTTCACGGAGAACCATCTGAATAGCCTTCTTGTCAGTGCCATCCTTTTCAGCCTTAGCAGTAACAGGACAAGCCTTTACACAGAGGGTACAACCCATACAGTCAAGAGGAGAAACAGCCATTGTAAACTTATAATCAGTCTTTACTACAGGCTTAGCGGTGAACTTAGTGCCTTCGGGAGCGTTAGCAGCTTCTTCTGCGTTCATAGCGAACGGACGAATAGCAGCATGCGGACATACAAATGCACAGTTGTTACACTGGATACAGTTTTCAGGAATCCATTCAGGAACATAAACAGCTACGCCACGCTTTTCGGAAGCAGCAGCACCCTGCGGGAAAGTACCGTCAACATAATCAGTGAATGCGGAAACAGGGAGACTATCACCTGCCATTGCGCCAACAGGTTCAACTACGCTGTTAACGAACTTAGCAAGTTCAGCTCTCTTAGAAACATAAGCGGACTTAGGAGCATCCGGAGCAACATTCTTCCAAGATTCGGGAACTGTTACTTCAACAAACGCATCAGCACCTGCATCAATAGCGGCATAGTTGAGGTCAACCATAGCCTGACCCTTCTTGATGTAGGACTTGTAAGCCATCTTCTTCATGTACTCGATAGCTTCGTCCTTAGGAAGAATGTTAGCGAGTGCGAAGAATGCAGACTGAAGAACGGTGTTCTTAACCTTAGCATTACCGATCTGCTTTGTAGCGATAGTAGTAGCGTTGATTGTATAGAACTTTACGTTATTATTAGCGATATAGGTCTTAACCTTAGCAGGGAGATGTTCTTCAAGTTCTTCTGCACTCCATGCGCAGTCAAGAAGGAAAGTACCACCCGGCTTAATGTCACTTACCATATCATACTTGGTGAGGTAAGAAGAGTTATGGCAAGCTACGAAGTCAGCCTTATTGATGTAGTAAGGGCTCTTGATAGGCTTGTCACCGAAACGGAGGTGAGAAATGGTAATACCACCAGTCTTCTTTGAGTCGTACTGGAAGTAAGCCTGAATATACTTATCTGTGTGGTCACCGATGATCTTGATGGAGTTCTTGTTTGCACCAACAGTACCGTCACCACCGAGACCCCAGAACTTGCAGGAGATAGTACCCTTAGCAGAAGTATCAGGAGCAGGCTTTTCTTCGAGAGAAAGACCGGTAACGTCATCTACGATACCAATAGTGAAGCTGTTCTTAGGAGTATCCTGTGCGAGGTTTTCATAGACAGCAAAGATGGACTGCGGAGGAGTATCCTTGGAGCCAAGACCGTAACGACCACCAACAACCTTGATATCATTTCTTCCCATTACAGAAAGAGCAGTAACAACGTCGAGGTAAAGAGGTTCGCCAAGAGCACCGGGTTCCTTAGTTCTGTCAAGTACAGCAATCTTCTTAACAGTAGCAGGGATAGCTTCAGAAAGCTTAGCTGCTACGAAAGGACGATACAGACGTACCTTAACGAGACCAACCTTTTCACCGGCTGCAAGCATGTAATCGATAACTTCTTCAGCAACGTCACAAACGGAACCCATAGCAACGATAACACGTTCAGCGTCCGGGGCACCATAGTAGTTGAAGAGCTTGTAATCAGTACCGATCTTAGCGTTAACCTTATCCATGTATTCTTCTACGATAGCAGGGAAAGCATCATAGAACTTGTTGCATGCTTCTCTGTGCTGGAAGAAGATATCGCCGTTTTCAGCGGAACCACGAAGAACAGGATGTTCAGGATTGATAGCACGAGCACGGAATGCTGCGATAGCATCCTTGTCAACCATTTCCTTGAGATCTTCATAATCCCATGTTTCGATCTTCTGAATTTCGTGAGAAGTTCTGAAACCGTCGAAGAAGTTAAGAACAGGAACACGACCCTTGATAGTAGCGAGATGAGCAACTGCACCAAGGTCCATAACTTCCTGCGGGTTAGATTCAGCCATCATAGCGAAACCTGTCTGACGGCACGCATAAACGTCTGAGTGGTCACCAAAAATGTTGAGTGCATGAGAAGCTACGCAACGTGCGGAAACATGAATAACACAAGGGAGAAGTTCACCAGCAATCTTATACATATTCGGGATCATAAGAAGAAGACCCTGAGATGCGGTGTATGTAGTCGTAAGAGCACCTGCTGCGAGAGAACCATGAACGGCACCTGCTGCACCTGCTTCAGACTGCATTTCGACAACCTTAACGGTGTCACCCATAATGTTCTTCAAGCCGCCGGCGGACCATGTGTCGGTTACGTCAGCCATAACAGAAGAAGGCGTGATGGGGTAGATGGCAGCAACTTCCGTAAACGCATAAGAAGCGTGAGCGGCAGCTGTGTTACCATCCATGGAAAGCATTTTTCTTGCCATGTCTATATATCCTCCATAAAATTATGAATAAACAAAATATAATTGAAACCGTAAATATCCACGGTAAATTACATCTAATATATTATAACGCAAACAAACTAAAAAGTAAAGCGTTTTCGAGCAACTAATCAAAAAAAATCTGATTTTTTTAAAAAGCTAACGATAAACGATAAAAATTGTCAAAAAGAATAATAGAAAAATATTCTTTTATAAAATCAAAAAAAGAGCCATGATCAAACAATCATAGCTCTAAATATTTCTTAGCCCTTAGCTTTAGCTTCAGCCTTGAGTCTTAATTCGGTATTCAATATCTTTTTGCGAAGACGAAGTGATTTAGGGGTAACTTCAATAAGTTCGTCTTCAGAAATAAATTCAATAGCCTGTTCAAGAGAGAATATCTTAGGTGTAACCAAACGGAGCGCTTCATCAGCACCTGCAGAGCGAATAGCAGTAAGATGCTTCTTTTTGCAAACATTAACAGCGATATCAACCTTTTTGGGACATTCACCAACGAGCATTCCTTCGTAAACCGGAGTCTGAACACCGATAAACATAGTACCTCTGTCCTGTGCATTAAACAGACCGTATGATGTAGCCTCGCCATCTTCACTTGCAACAAGAGAACCGGTGAAACGTGTTACGACATCACCCTTGTATGGCTGATAGCTATCAAACAGCGTGTTGAGAATACCCTCTCCGCGAGTATCGGTCATAAATTCACTTCTATAACCAAAGAGGCAACGGGAAGGAATCAAATATTCAATTCTCATACGTGAACCATGCAGTCCCATTTCAAGAAGCTCACCTTTACGCGCACCGAGCTTTTCCACAACTGCACCAACACATTCTTCGGGAACATCAATAGAAACTTTTTCCATTGGTTCGCATCTAACACCATCAATATCCTTGTAAATAACACGAGGAGTAGAGCAACAAATTTCGTAACCTTCACGACGCATTGTTTCGATAAGGATTGAGAGATGCATTTCGCCACGTCCGCAAACCTTAAACGAATCTGTGGTTTCACCATCAGAAACACGGAGTGATACATCCTTAAGAGTTTCCTTGTAGAGACGTTCACGTATCTGTCTGGAGGTTACAAACTTGCCTTCACGTCCTGCAAACGGGCTATCATTTACAGAGAAAGTCATCTCAAGAGTAGGTTCACTAACTTTTACAAACTCAAGAGGAGTCGGATCAAGCGGGGAAGCTATGGTATCGCCTATGGTAATGTTTTCTGCACCTGAGAAACAAACAATATCGCCCATTTTAGCTTCTGTAACAGCTTTTCTTTCAAGACCATCGATTTCATAAAGCGAAACGATCTTTGTTTTCTTGGCAGGTTCGTCAGGAGTGTGATAGTTTGTAATAACAACTTCCTCACCCTGATGAATAGTACCGCGTTCTATTCTGCCTATACCGATACGACCTACATACTCGTTATAGTCAATAGAAGATACAAGAAGCTGTAAGGGTTCTTCTATCTCACCCTCAGGAGCAGGGATGTAATCAAGAATAGTATCGAACAGGCAGTCAAGGTTATCGCCCATTTCATAAGGATTCAAAGAAGCTTTACCTGTACGACCACTACAGAAAAGCACAGGAGAATCAAGCTGTTCATCAGTTGCATCAAGGTCAATAAGAAGTTCAAGAACTTCATCGGGCACTTCATCGAGTCTCGCATCAGGTCTGTCGATCTTATTAACAACAACAATAACGCGATGTCCAAGCTCCATTGCACGTTTAAGAACAAAACGTGTCTGTGGCATAGGGCCTTCTGCTGCATCAACAAGAAGGATTACACCGTTTACCATTTTCAAAATACGTTCAACTTCGCCACCGAAGTCAGCGTGACCGGGAGTGTCAACTATATTTATCTTAACGCCATTTCTTACAACAGAAGTGTTTTTTGCCAGGATAGTAATACCACGTTCTCTTTCAAGGTCACCGGAGTCCATAACTCTTTCACGAACGACCTGCTTGTCATGATAAGTGTCGCACTGCTTAAGCATCTGGTCTACCAGAGTTGTCTTACCATGGTCAACGTGCGCAATAATGGCTACATTACGAAGGTCTTCTCTGATCAAAACTATTCCACCTGTTTATCCGCCGGTTCTGTTGCGGATAAAATCCTTTCGCATTAATAATCACATTCTAACTATGAAATTATATCACAAATGAGCGAGAAAATAAAGGATAACTGCTCAAAAAAAGCAATTTCGGCACTTTGTAGAAAAGTTAAAGCGGTAAAATGGATTTTTTTGTAATCCGTTCAGATAATACCTACTCTTCACTCCAAAAATCATCCAGTATAGTGCGAAGAGAATTTGTATTTCCGGTATATCTCATGTGTCGCCAGTGAGATGGAAACAGTATTTTTAAATTTGGATCGTTCAGCCGATCATCTATAAGCACGATAACACCTCTATCGTTTTCAGAACGAATAACACGTCCGGCTGCCTGCAAAACTTTATTCATTCCGGGACAAGTGTATGCAAACTCATGACCACGCTCAGTCTTCTCGTCATAATATGCAGCCATAATGTTTCGTTCCGCAGACAACTGAGGCATACCGGTACCGATGATTATTGCACCTATGAGACTTTCGCCGGCAAGGTCAATACCTTCAGAAAACATACCTCCAAGCACACAGAAGCCTACGACCGAACGGTGCTTTCCTTCTCTGAAAATCTCTATAAAACGCTCTCTTTCGCGTAAACTCATGCCTGTTTTCTGCATAATTATTGCACAATCAAGTCCCATTCCCGCGAACACACGACAGACTTTTTTCATATAATCGTAAGAGGGGAAGTAAACCAAATAATTTCCCTCGCGCGCCATAATTGTTTCGGCAATTACTTCAGCGCAGTCATATATGGTATTTCGGCGGTCATTAAGACGTGTGCTTATTGAGTCGAACGCCACAATACAAAGATTGTCTTTTTCATAAGGTGATTCAAGCTCCAATACTTCAGCATCTGTCATACCGGTTACTTCGCAAAAATATTCCATCGGCGAAAGTGTTGCTGAAAACAATATTGAAGAACGGGCGACAGACAGCATTTTTTCCAGTATTCCGGCGGGATCAAGGCACAAAAGTTGTAAAGTCATATCGTCATTTGCACGTGCGGCAAAAAATCGAAAGCTTTCGTCAAAAAATGATGCAGAAAAAGACACTTTATTTAGTTGTCTGTAATACGGTTCGAGAACATCAGCATAATCATGTCCGTCGCTAATATATTTACCCAGCAGTCTTGAAAAATTATTAACTGTACGTATAAGCTCATTGTCGATGCGGTGCGATTCATAATATCCGTGGTAAATCTCACCATTTTGAGTTACGCTTATGTGTTCATTTTCTGTACACAACATTCGTATGTGTGCCATAGCTTGGTAAAATTCCTGCGCACGTGCACTATATTCCGAATCTCCAATAAATACATCATCAGCAAAGTTTCGCAGCGTTTCAGCTGTTTCCATTTTCAATGATGAGGAATAAGTGTTGCGTGTTCTATCAGGCAAATTGTGTGCTTCGTCAAATAGAAAAATATACTTTTCATTTGAATTCACATTCTTGAAATATCTGCGAAAACGAACGTTATCGTCTATAACGTAATTGTAATCACAAACTATTACCATGCACGATTCAGACAGATCGAGTGATAATTCATACGGGCAGACATCATGCTTCTCAGCAATTTTCTTTATTCTTTCCACAGTATAAATCGTATCTTCGCTTTTCAACAATTCATACAATGCGTCAAGTTCACGTTCTCTATATGAAATATATGTTTTACCAAAATCATGGCTGATACTGTCAGTTTTCTCACAACCTCTGCAGGATGAAATTAAGTTGTCTTTTTTGTTTTTTCCGAAAGGGCAGACTTGTTCCTTTGAGCATATCATAACAGCGCGTATGTGAGGTGCGTGTTTTGCAAGTCTTTTTAGTGCATCCATTGCCGTTTGACCTGTTATTGTCTTTGATGTGAGATAAAAGATTCTATCTGCTTTTCCATCTCCAACTGATTTTACGGCAGGAAATAACGATGACATTGTTTTGCCTATACCTGTTGGTGCAGAAACCAAAAGAGAAGTTCCTCGTTTTATACAACGATAGGCTGTTTTGATAAATTCCGCTTGACCTTCACGTATGCTGTGATATGGAAAAGGCATATTTTTAGCTTCATCTGCAAATACTGTATATCGTTCAGCAAAAACTTCAAGCGTAGTATATGCCCGATCAATAAGAGCTTCAAACATACGAGATAGTGCAACCTGCGTGAATTTCGCTACAAACGATACTTTATTCTCAGTCGAACGCTTAAAAAATGTTATACGTATTTTTATCTCTGATATTCCTATGGAATTAGCAAAAAGATACGCATATATAGCAGCTTGCGCAAATTGTGTTGGGTCTGAAAATGGCGATAAACCATTCTTATAGTATGCAACTTTTTTTACTTCTTCAACAGTATGTAACACACCATCATATGATATAAGATCAGCGCATCCTTGAATACAAAGCGAAAAAGCACCGCATTGTATAATTTTTTCAAGCGGTACTTCCGATTGAGTGGACTCAAGCCTGCGAACAGCATCATCTTCTATAACTTCACGCATTAACATTCCAACACGTTTTGGAGAGATTCTTGATTCATCTGCATAGTCAGGTGTCATATTGATAGAATCTGTATTGTCGTTGATATCAGCTGCAATTTCGGCACCACCTGCACTTGAAACATACTTACGAAACCCATACTTCTCAGTAAGCTGACGCGCATTTTCACGTTGAAAAGCATATGTAGCAAGCTCATTTACAGACATATAAACTCGATTTTCAGCACGATCAAAGCGCATAATGAATCCTCCGATTAAAATACAATAAAAATGGGTGAATAAACACAAAATTATTATAGCATATATCGACTTTTAAATCAATAATATGACATAACCGGATGAGAATTTCTTTCATGTAGTAATATTTTCTTGATTTTTGTCACAACGAGTGATATAATAATATTAGTATTTATAGAGATGGAGTTTGCCAATATGGTTTTGAATAAAAAAGAAACTACAGTCGCATATCGTTGTCCTGAATGCGGAGCCTCTGTTATGAGTTTAGTAGGTATATTCACACTAACCGCAGATATGATACGTTTAAAATGTCCGTGTGGTCAGTCGGAACTTGAAATGATATACACAAAAGATAAAAAGGTGCGCCTAAATGTACCTTGCTTCCTTTGTCCAACACCGCACAGCTATCTTATTTCAACGCAAATGTTCTTTGATCGTGATATTTTTGCTCTCCCGTGTAGTTATTCCGGGGTTGATATATGTTTTATCGGCAAGCAAAAAAATGTCCAAGAAGCAATGGAAGCATCTGAAAAAGAGCTTATGGAAATGTTGGGAGATACCGACTTTGAAACTCTTTCAAAAAATCGTGGCACCAATTTAGAGCTTTCAGATCCACAGGTACTCGATATAGTGCTTTATGTTGTGCATGAGCTTGCAGAAGAGGGAATGATTAAATGCAGTTGTCCCGATGGTGGCGAATATGATGTCGATATCTATGATGATCACTTAACTGTAAGGTGCAAACAATGTGGGGATAAGATCGATATTCCAACAAACAGCATAATAGCAGCAAATGACTTCCTGGCGTGTGAAGAACTGGTATTGAAATAAATCCCAGATTATCAACTGTAACAAAAATCAAAATCTGACATACTATGATATCAGAGCGGCAAAGACAGATCAACCGGATCAGTTTAACATACCCGCTCAATAAAAAAACAGCCTTACGGCTCGGAGGTTTATCATGGGATGCTTATGTAACATTTTTGACAGTGACACCTTCATTTGGGTAGTTGTTATTATTCTACTTCTCCTCATACTCAACTGCACCTGCTGTGGTTAAAAAATAGTGTAACTTGAGATAATCAAATAACAAAAACAGGCGTATCATCACAAAAATGGTACGCCTGTTTTGTTTATACCCCGAAAACCCACCCTCGCTAAAACGTCAGCATCATGGTAGTAAAAATAATATGTGATCTGTGCAAATGTAACCGTGCTTGCGTGAATTGTTAAGTGTGGAGTCGAACCACCTGTGAAGCTCGTTACACAGTGCCTAAAAAGTATCATTTTCAAGGAAATGAAATTTTGATGCTCGCCCGTATCAGCTACTCACATTAAACTAAATCAAATCTGTAGTCCAGTTAGCCGCCTGAATCTTAGTATCAGTTTCTCGTAATTCCTTGGAAAGCGCATCAACCTTGACTTGTAGTTCCGAAACGGAAACAGTACTCTTTATCACAATTTCACTTCTTGTTGCACGCTGATAAAGCTGAGCTGCATTATTCAAAAAGTTACGAAGTATAACCACTTTTTTTGTAAGACAGTCTCTGTGAGCTATAAGTCCTGTTATTGTTGTATCTTCAATCTTTGTTACTGAATTAGTAAGATTAATGCGATGAATAAGCTCCTCAAGCTGTGCAGTCATAGTGTCAAGCTCAGCAAGCAATTTCATAGGGTCTTCTGTGGGTTTCTCACCTTCCTGTACACGAGCATTATTATTTAATCTCGACTGCATAGCATCTATTCGTGTTTGGAGATCAGCTCTTTCAATAAGTGCTTCTGCAAGTTTCATTTATGTCGCCTCATTTCTGGATAGTGTATGACTCACCTGACTCAATGTCCAGCCAAATTATTTCGCCATTTTCGTAAATCATTGCACTGTGTGGGGTACCATTCTTTGGAATGGAAACAGAGCCGGGATTTAAGCATCGCACACCATTTTCGGTAAAATCATGCGGAATATGCGTGTGTCCCGTAAGATAAAGCGATCCGGCAGGCATTTTCGGTGTCTCTCTATGTCCATGTGAGAAGTATATAGTATATTCACCATCATATATCAAACCATAATCAGGTGTAACTGGAAAATCAAGCATAAGAGAGTCAACTTCAGCTTCACAATTTCCGCGTATCGCGATAATCTTATCTGCAATTTCATTGAGCATAGGTGCAACTTTTTTAGGAGCATAATCTTTTGGTAAATCGTTTCTCGGTCCGTGATAAAGTATATCACCTAGAAGCACAAGACGATCAGCTCCTGATTTTCTAAATTCATTTAACATCAACTCCGTATAATAAGCGGAGCCATGCAAATCGGATGCAATAAAAAGTTTCATAATAACGATCTCTTATCTAAGATTAAACTTTTCGATTTTTTCACGCAGGAAGTTTACAGCAAGTGAGATGTCTTTTTCGGGAGCATCACCAACCTCACGTTCTATTGTAAGGAATCCATTGAAACCTGTTTGAGAAAGAGCGGGGAGGTATGTGTCGAAGTCAACATCACCTTCACCAAGAGGCAATTCGAGATATTTTTGACCCATTTCAAGAAGAGCCTGGTGTCCCTGAGCTTCTTCGCCGATTGAAATAGCTGTATCAACCTTTTTCTTTAACATGATACCATCTTTTGCATGAGTATGAACGACATACTTACCAAGATATTTAAGGGCGTTTTCAGGTCTGTCATCCACACACATTACAAGGTTGGCGGGGTCAAAATTAACACGTACACCGCCTGCACCGAGTGAATCGAGAAATTCGCCAAGGGTTTTGCCTTTTTCAGGACCGGTTTCAACAGCAAATGCTGCATCAACTGAATCAGCATAAAGTGCGAGTTCACGGCAAGCCTTACGCATGATTTCCTTTACCTCACATTCCTCCTCAGGAACTGTACCTATGTGAGTGGTTACAACATTGCATTCGAGTTTTTTTGCCAGATCAAGAACTCTCTTTGATTTTTCGATGTAGATTGCATTTTCTTCAGGATTCATAAATCCGTGACCGAAATCTCCGCAAATGGCAGAGAAAACAAGTCCATTCGATTTAACAATATCGAGAACTTCCTTGATTTTTTCTTCTGTCATATTTTCCGGAGCAAGTTCGCCATATGTTGCATAAGCCTGAATACCTTCGATTCCGAGTTCGGCAGCTTTTTCTACACCTGCTTTGAAACCAAGACGAAATGATTCAACCATTGCGCCAATTTTCATTCTAAAAATCCTCCATAATAGTTAATTTTGTTTTATGTTGAACACTATTTGTTTTGCAAGTTTTTTCGTATTTTCTGTTCACGCACATCATTACCGCGGAATACGAGAGGTTTATATTCTCCAAAAATACGGCTGATAATTCTATCTGAGTAGCGCTTTCTAAGTTCACCCTGTGACAAATTTGTGCTGATGATCGTTGATTTTCTCTGCATCATGCGTGTATTTATTATATTGTAAAGACAAGATACAGTAAACTGATTTGTCATTTCACAGCCAAGATCATCTATTATAAGAAGATCACATTCATTATATCGATCGATATCGTTATCGAAATCTGAGGTATATCCGTTATTGCCAAAGCGTCTCATTTCGTAGTCACCGAAAAGCTTCAATGCTGATTCATAAACCACATATGCTCCTTTTTCGATAACTGCCTTAGCAACAGCAGATGAAAGATGAGTTTTTCCAAGTCCTGTTGCTCCTATAAACAGGAAACTGTCAGACTTTCCCGGAATAAAATTGGCTGAAAAAGATTTCAACAAACTTAAATTTCGGCTCATATAGGCTCTATCTTCATTTCCGTAATAATCAAGAGAGAAGGTTTCAAATGTCTGCTCTTTGACAAGATTGTATAATCCCGATGACTCAAGTGAAACGTAGATCAATTCTTTACGCAAACACTCACATATATCAATGCCTACATATCCTGTGTCCGAGCAACGACTACAGTTATAATGAATATCGCAATAATCAGCAGGATAGCCATGTGATGTCAAAAGAAAGCGTTTTTTTTGAACCAGAGTATCATACTCAGCGTGAATCTCATCTATTGTTTGGTTTGTATCATCTTTACCTATCGCAGCTGCCATTATTCGCAATCCTGTTTGCGAAAGAAGTCGAGTAATCTGCTCAAACTGCGGCAAAATCGCACAGATTTCCTCATTATGTTTTTCGTACACGGCAATATTCTCTGCACGTCGGTTTGCTATTATATCCTTGGCGCGTCGTATATTATCACTGCGTCCCATAGGCTTCTCCTTTTAATTATTTTCCGTTTTCATAAGAGCGCATCAATGCAGCTTCATAGAAATCGTCTGTAGCGAAACTGGAGCCCGGTTGAGTAGATGCGGCTTTGTTTCTTTCGTTTTCTGCATTTTCTACTTCTTCGACTGTTTTATAGCCGGCAGCATACCAGTTTTCGAGTATTGCGTTTGCATAACTCATACTTGAATCATTTGTCTTTGCAACGGTTATCTCATATGCTTTTTTTATCATATCATGTGAAAAGCAATATTTTTCATTCCATGCTGTCAAAAAATCCTTTTCTTTCTTTATGAGTGCACGTTTACCTGTGCCAAATAAATTACGTATAAATGATTCAAATGAAACCCTGTCTCTTATCTTGACCAATTCATCCTCGAGGGCAGAGTATGTTGTAATATCTCTATCATAAAGATCTATAGCAATTTTCTCAACATAGCGAACTGACTTTTTCTGCATTTCAGCTGCGTGTGTACATAAACGTAATATGTATTCGTTAGATAATGAGTATTGTTCTAACAGCCCAACTATTACAGATGTTTCTGCTGCGTTGAATATCTTACCAAGTATTTGTTGACAAGAGTCAAGAAGCTCGGTACATCCGGCTTTATTCTCAACAACAGCAGCGAGTTCGTTTGAAGTATATCTTGCAACAGTTGCTTCAACTGCTTTCTTTTTCTTTTTTTCTGAATTAACTGTAACTACAGGTTTATGTTGTTCACTTGATTTTCCATCTATCTGCAAAACTCCGTTATCACTCCACATTTCAAGCGCACGATTGAACACATTGACTGTTATATCAAGTCTGGAAGCAATCTCATTCGCTTCAAATTCAGGCTCTGCAAATACTGCGAGAAGCACTTGTAATTCTTCTTTTGTGGCTGTTGATAACTTCTCCGAAACTGTTTCTGCTGGTAGGGAAAGTATCTTGTTTTTGTATATAGGGATAATTTTCATACTGAATATTACATCCGGTTTAAAAGTTGATAAATTTCGAAAAATTAATAATATTTTTCTTAATATTCGCTGTCAATATGTTGGTATTGCGGAATTCTATGGTCGAATTCTAAGTATATGTTGTCGCAAAAGTACAAACAACGCATAGAAAACATCAAAAAATGAATTTACTTGAAAAAGAAACAATATTTATAAAATATGCACTTTGAATAAAGATTCGTTTTTTTGATAAATAAGAGTTTTGATAATGCAGTTTTCTACAGGCTGTTGAAAACTGTGTTGAAAATACTATGATTTTTAAGGTTAAATTCAAAGCTTTTTAGACTTCAAAGAGGAAAAATATTCCTCTGCAGCTTCATCAGAAGCATATGCATTGAGGGAAGAATCAGCTCGATATCCAAGCTTGTACATATAATATCCTGCAGCTCCTGTCATTGCGGCATTGTCACCGCATAATGAAATTGAAGGAACGATAAATTCAACGTCAAGTTTCTCACATACACCCGCTACTGCTTTGCGAAGGTGAGAATTTGCAGCTACACCACCCGCCATAACGAGAGTTTTTGCATCTGTGCTTTTTAGTGCAAGAGTCAACTTCTTCTCAATACCGCTACACACAGCCTTGGTGAACGCACCTGCTATCTCACAGCGAACTTCATCAGGGAGAGTATCAGTTTTACGTTTTTGCTTTTCGTTGTGTATATGATTGATTACAGCGGTTTTGAGACCACTGAACGAATAATCGAATGTATCGTCATTTACAGCAGGCGAAGGGAATGACAGAGCCCCTTTATTTGAGTAATCATACATTTCAAATGCCTGAGTGGCAAGTTTGTCCATTGCGGCACCACCTGGATAGGGAAGTCCCATAACTCTTCCGACCTTATCGAAAGCTTCACCACAAGCATCATCACGCGATGCACCTATCTCTTCAAAAGTTGCGTAATCTGTAACGTGATACAATGATGTGTGTCCTCCGGAGACTACCAGTGCAAGATATGGCGGCTTCAACTCATCATGTTCAATATAAGCTGCTGCGACATGTGCTTCAATGTGATTTACAGGTATTAACGGAACATTTAAAGCGGATGCAAATGCTTTAGCAAAATTTACACCAACAAGTAAAGAACCAATTAGTCCGGGTGCAAATGTAACGGCTACAGCATCTATATCTGTCATAGCAACCCCTGATTTCTCAAAAGCCTCATGACATACATTAGTTATAGCTTCACAGTGAGCGCGACTAGCTATCTCTGGTACAACACCACCGTAAAGTGCGTGAATAGCTATTTGCGAGGATACGATATTTGATAAAACTTTTATACGATCTTCTTCAACTTTTAGTATTGCAGCTGAAGTTTCATCGCATGAGCTTTCAACAGCAAATATATACATATTACTTTTCCTTTATTGAATTATTGTTCAACACTTTTTTCATAATTACAGCATCCTCTGTGGGGTCACTGTAATATTTTTTTCTTATTCCAAGTGCTTCAAAACCATGCTTATTATAAAGTTCTTGTGCAGCAATATTAGACATTCGCACTTCAAGAAATACATCTGTAACATTCTTGTTTTTTACTTCATCTAAGCTATGTTGTAAAAGTGCATCTCCAATGCCCATTCTACGAAATCTTTTTGAAACAGCTATATTTAATAGTTCTGCCTCGAAATCTATCGCCATAATACAAGCAAATCCGCAAAGTTGGCCTTCTTCATTCTGCGCCACATAAATCGTAATGTTATCAGATTCGAAGGCTTCTTGAAAACTTCTCTTAGACCACGGACAACTGAAAGCTTCGTTTTCTATAGCTAGAATATCTTCAATTAGACTGTCTGAAGCTTCTGTGATAGTTACTACAGAACTATTTTTATTATCTGAAGTTGGATACAATTCCGAAAGTGCATTATCAATATCACAAAGACAGCTTTTATAAGCTTCGATATTGCCACCAAATGGATCTGAAATATATCTTGGCAATGGATAGATCTTATCACTATACGCAGGAAACATCATTTTAAGTTGCAATACATGAGAGGCAGTAACACCATAGACAAACGAAGCCGATGCAATATCATCTTCGGTAACAGTATGTGAAACATGGTGCTCATAATTGTTGTCGCTTGATGAAACTACTCCATAGTCAGACAAAGCAATGACCGCATTTTTGCTGATAGGCGTTCCATCTGCATAAAGACCTGCAGAAACAGCGTAAAGGGAAGTGTTAGTGGAATATTTGGCATTAAACAGAGCAGCACACATCGGCGAGCGACAAGTGTTCCCTGTGCATACAAATAATACAGTATTTTTCATAATTTTTAAGCTTTATAACAATGTTTGAAGAACAGAAAATACGCAAAATATTGCGTTTTCTGTAAAAACAAACCTTAATCAAGTATATTTCCTATATTTACGCAACGTCTTGTGTTTCTGTCATAGAGGTATTTTCCTGATTCAAATTCGCCATATGTAAGATTATAATAAAGATGAGGATATATCTCCTCTGAACGGAATTTCATGTCGTAAGTTTCTATGGCATCAACAAGTGGCCATTCGCAATTTTCGCCATTCTCAAAAACATCCACAAGCGCATCTATTATATCTTGTTCCTCTATAGTTGCTACTGCATATGTTATTTCAAGATTTGAACAAATTAGTACCTGTGTTGGTTCGAATTCGCTTAATGTTGGCAGGGTAATATCTTCGTCATAGAATATTGTTGTTGCACTGCCTGCGTACTTTTCTGTAAGCCACTCTTTAGGATCAAGACCTGCTATCTCATAGAGTGTCATATCAATATCTCCATAGTAGCCATATGCTTCACCTACTGAAACGGGCTGATAAGATGTAGGTGCGGCATTATAAGCAAGGCCCAGCCTTTTGTTTACCATCTGACCATTTTCATACTTTAAATTTACAAGTGTACCTGAGCAAGAAGTTAATACAGAAGCTACTGCAAAAAAGCCTGCAAAAACTTTTATATATCTTTTCATAAGAATGGATCTCCTACAATATAATAAATCGAATTAATATCCGAGAACACCAGACAGACTATCATCATCTTTTACCCATTCATCTGTCGATATTACTCTGTATGTGTCCTTTGTATCTCGGATGTAAACCTTTTCAATTCCTGCATTGATGATAAGCTTTTTACACATCATACATGAATTTGTTCCACTCATAATATCACCGGTAGCGGGATCTGTGCAACACATATATAGGGAAGAACCAAGCATATTTTCGCGTGAAGCTGAAATTATAGCATTTGCTTCACTGTGTACAGACCGACAAAGCTCATAGCGTTCTCCTCTTGGGATACCTAAATGTTCGCGATAACAATGACCTATATCTGTACAGTTTTGACGTCCTCGCGGTGCTCCGTTGTAACCTGTGGAAATAATAACGTCGTTTTTTACGATAATAGCCCCGTAGCGACGACGAAGGCAAGTGCTTCTTTCCGATACAGTTTGAGCAATATCAAGATAATAATTGTGTTTACTGACTCTTTCCATATAAGCCTCTTCTAAGCATAGTTTTTTCTATTATACTATACGGTTTGTTAATAAATCAAGAGTTATCTGAGGGAATATACTAAGTTTCGATAAAAAGATTAAATAAAAGATCGAATATTGAAGTATAGGGGGATTTATTTTGAAAAAAAGCCATCGATTTATAACCAATGCGCTTATTATGTCTATTGTAAGTGTGTTAATGCGTGGTATAAGCGTTAGTTTCAATGCCTACATAAACAGAAAAATCGGTGCTGAGAGCATGGGATTATTTACGCTTGTTATGAGTGTTTATAGTTTTGCTTTAACGGTTGCACTTTCATGTGTTAATCTCAGTGCTGTCAGATTAACATCCGAAAGATGTGCATTGCTTGAAAACTCCGATAAAGCCTCATGGAAATATGCTATGAGACAGGTTGTACGTTCTGTGTGCTGTTACAGCCTAATTTTTGGTGTATTATCATCTGTACTATTATTCACATCATCCGGCTTTCTGGCTGAACATCTTTTGGGAGATATCCGAACAGTAAAATCTATGAAAGTCATGGCATTAAGTCTTCCGGCTATATCTCTTTCTTCTGCTCTGTCAGGATACTTCACAGGTCTTCGGAAGGTATCAAAAAATGCTGTTGTGGCTGTTTCTGAACAATTCATGAAAATAATAGTGACATCAACCGCACTTGTAATGCTTTCTCCCGGCAATGTTGAAGCTTCATGTTTGGCAGTTGTAGGTGGTGGAGCAATATCAGAAGCGTGGTCACTGGTTATAAATATTGTGATGTACATTTTTGATTCAGGAAAACCTATAGACCAGAAATATGGAAAGAGATCCGTACGACTTAAGACAAATCTAAAAAATGCTGTTAATATTTCCTTGCCATCAGCAGTTGGTGCTTACGCCAGACAGGGGCTTACAACATTGGAGCATCTAGCAATTCCGGCAGGACTGAAAAAAAGTGGTCTTTCATCCACAAAAGCATTAGCTTCGTATGGAGCGTTGCAAGGTATCGCATTTCCTCTTGTAATGTTTCCATATGCAGTGATCGGCTCGTTTACATCGCTTCTTGTGCCTGAAATGGCTGAGCGACATGAATTGAACGATAAAGCCGGAATTGCATCATTAACTGAGCAAGTATATCACTACTCCGCATTATTTTCAATCGGGGCGTGTGGGGTATTTGTAAATTATGCTCGTGAGCTGGGTGTTTTGATATATAATTCAGATGAGGCAGCACTGTATACTTTTTTTCTTGGATTTCTTGTGCCATTCATGTATTTAGATACAGCGGTTGACTCACTTCTCAAAGGACTAGGCGAACAGGTATCCATTATGAAGATAAACATAATGGATTCGGCGTGTGGCCTACTATTTGTACTGCTGACAACTCCTATAATGGGAATATACGGATATATACTTACAATGTGGATATGTGAAATCGGTAATCTTGGTGCTAGTATATGGAAACTTGGGAAACTTACTGCAACGGGTGTATCAAACGCACTGAAACATTATATAAAACCTGTATTAGTTATTATTATATTATCAATCGTCAGATTCACAATTCTGCGAAATATGATTCCTATATGCTCTATGATAATTTTTGTGATTTTGTATATTCTTTTGTATATGATAGATTTCAGAAAAATAAAAAAGAGACTCGCATAATACAAGTCTCAAATGATCCGTAGGGGAATCGAACCCCTGTTTACGCCGTGAGAGGGCGTCGTCTTAACCGCTTGACCAACAGACCATGTTCCTTAGAACATTACTATTATATCACACAATTATCTGAAATGCAATAGTTTTTCAAAATTTTCATAAAAAAAGACACACTTCTTTTTGCATTAAAGTGTGTCTTTAATATCAAATTTAGCTTTCAGAAACTATGGACTGAATCTTTCTTGCCCAGTCAACGATCTTCTGGCGTTCTTCAAGAGAAATCTTCTTACCAAAAATGCCGCACTTTACATAGTATGTTTCGTCAATAACATTGGTACCTGCGGTGCGAAGAATCTGCTTGAGCTGAGCTTCACCTGCAGAATTGGGTTCTCCATCAATGAAAAGAGCAACATTAGCTGCACGGTTAGGATAAAGTTCACTGCAAAAACGTCTAACCTGATCGTTAGGCTCGCCACCCTTCATAGATACGCCAATGAGAACGAGTCTTTCCTTATCAGCAGGATATGCCGGTGGGATATCGTTTGCAAGACAACCGCAAGCCTGAGCAATAGCTTCAGCATAAGTAATGAGCTTACCCTTTGTAGAAGAGTACATAACTCTCATTTTCATAGTAAATAAAGCCTCCAAATATGAGAAATAAAATTACAAACTACATTTATTATACCATAATTTGCAGTTCAATGGTAGAGAAAACTTTAATTTTACAGAAATTCGTGGACTTGAACAAAAATAACACGCATAAATAGTGAAAATAACCTAACGAAAAGTGGTATATATTGCATTTGATAATGTAATATATACCACGCATTTATTTTTTAAGATTATTTGCTTGTTTTTACACTCTTTATAACTTGTGTTCCTATCACAGGACAGAGAATCACATTAAGTATAAGCTCAAAGATAAAGTTTATACCTACCAAGCCTGTAAGCATATAAACCATTACTTCTGTTCCGCCTGCCCATGATACGAGAACATCGTTGAACAGGAAAAACATTGCAAAACAAAATGTAAATGTGTTACAAACGGGTGCAAGAATAGCTGCTATAATCATTGCCGGAATTTTATTATTAACCCTGGAATGAGAAGTAATTGCATGATATACTGCAGCCGGAACAAATCCTGCAAGGAGTCCCTTACCAATACAGGTTAATGCACACAGAAACGGATTGGCAGCAAAAACGATAGCACCACCAACATCAAGACCTATTGCCGAAACTATTGTGACTACAGCACCAAATATACCACCGAGAATCGTACCATAGGTTGTTCCGAGCATAATGCCACCGATCACAACCGGAACAAGTACAAATGACATATTGAAGGGGCCTAGCTTAATAAAATACGTCATTAGCTGGAGTACGACGATAAGTGCGGCAAAGAATGCCACCTGCGTTCTCTTAAGTAATTTTGCGTGATAGTTTTTCTTCATATTTTACCTCCTGTTTTAGGGACGCTGTCTTCCGTGAATATGAAAAACGGTAAAACGCGACCACGAAATATATAATATAGCCGTAGCTGTATTATCATTTTTTGAGAATCGAATTAAATCTTTCGATTTTTTAAGTACAAATAAGCCTCACCAAGAAGAGTTAGATGTTCATAATATGTGAATTTGTTTCGCATATAGGGAAGTATCCTATTAGCAAGTCCTCCTGTAGCTATAAGGCCGAGTTTATCAGAAGAACTGGTTGGTATCATTTTTTCACGTATATTGCGGATGAAGCCATCTATCATATATACATTGCCATTTATTACGCCTGAACGAATTGATGACTGTGTATCACGTCCAATAAGCTCTTCATTATACTCGAGAGGAACAGATCCAAGCAAAGCAGCAGATTCTCCTAAAGCTTTCATTGAGACCTTCAGTCCGGGTATAATAATTGCGCCAATTACCTCTGCATTGGTGTTCACACAAGTTAGAGTAGTGGCAGTACCCATATCAAGCACTACAAACGGTGTTTTTGTATAATTCATAGCGCCGGCAATATTTGATACAATATCTGATCCAAGTTGTTCAGGATTTTTTGTACGAATACCAAATCCTGTCCGTATACCTTGGTCGATCATCAACGGAGAATTACCACACAACTGAAAAGCTGTGGCTGAAATAATATCGGTAAGTTCAGGTACAACAGATGAAATTACAGCATGATTTATCAAGCTCAAATCAATATTACTACGTGAGATAAAATCTTTAATAAGCAATGTATACTCATCTGAAGAATAAGATTTATTTGAAATCTTGAAATTTGTAATAAGCTGTGGAATATGACTTGCTGATGATGGCAGAAAGTCAAAAACACCAACAGAAACGCTGGAATTACCAATATCAAACGCAAGCAGCATTTTTAACCTCCCAAATCCTTGCAAATATCTAAAAACACTCCCCTCAATTATACAAAATTTGCATTTTGTATAATTGGATATTATCTTTCAAACATGCTACAATATCAGTCATTATAAGAATTTTCTCATTCTTCTATCCTTTCGGAATATTTTAATTATAAAATAGACCATAATATTTGTCAAGGTGCAATTAGTATAAACCGAACACTTTTAATGCGTGGAAATTAAATCAATATTACAAAATTAGTGCAATTCACTTTTCTCTCTAAGATGCAGGTATTTGATTCTAGTAGCTTCACCGCCACGCAAATGACGTTCGGCTTTGTTTTTATTAAGTACATTTTTGACATTCATATATAAAAGTGGATTTGTTTTTTCGAGCTTTTGAGTTACATCTTTATGTACTGTAGATTTACTGACTCCAAACCATGATGCAGCTTCACGAACCGTACATTCGTGTTCAATTATATATTTTGCCAGTTCTTCACTTCTCTCGCTATAATCGTGATTCATAAGCTCCTCCGAGGATAGTTTTCATTCAAGTATATGAATCCACTGAAAAATTATTCCCGAAGGCATAAAAATAAACCGAGCACGATTTGCACTCGGTTTATTTCTATAGTTATTATTTAGTTTTCAAAAACATACACCGTGGTTGTGTCATATTTTTCACCGGGTTTCAAAACTACATTTGTGAATCCGGGGTGATTAATAGAGTCAGGCATACACTGTGTTTCAAGACAAACGGCACAGTGATTATATTGCTTTACGCCATTCTTAAACGGATGATCATCAGTATTCACCATATTGGCGGTGTATATCTGCACACACGGCTGATCAGTGTACATTTTTACTGTTCTGCCACTTTCAGGGTCACGCACAGAACCGCGAAGAGCAAGTTTTCCATCATAACCCACAAAGCAGAAGTTATTGTCGTATCCACCGAATTCTTTCAGCATAGGATAATCGGAATTAAAACCTGTGCCGATAGCTTTTTCAGTGCGGAAATCATAAGGTGTACCTTCAACATCAATAAGCTTTCCATCAGGGATAAGTTCACTGTCAAGGCTATTGATCTTATCACAATCAAGCCACATCATTTGATTGTCAATAACACCTGAAGCATATCCGGCTAAATTGAAATAAGCATGATTTGTGAGATTTACAATAGTTGTCTTATCGGTTTCGGCCTCGTAGTGAATGGAAACTCCACCTTCTTTGGTAAGAGTGTAAGTAACCTTAACGCTGAGTGTTCCGGGATAGTTCTCTTCTCCATCCGGACTTACATAGGTCAAAACAAGTGCAGGTTCTTCTTCGGTTCCGGATTCGATTACATCCCAAATTTTTGCATTGAAACCAAATTTACCACCATGAAGAGAGTTATTACCATCATTACAATAAAGCTGATATTCCTTACCTTCAAGTGAGAATTTACCTTTAGCGATTCTGTTTCCTATACGTCCTATAAGCGCACCTTGATAACCACCTGATGTAAGATAACCTTCGATGCAATCATAGCCACAGATAACATCTGCTTTTACACCATTCTTATCTTCGACCCAAATATTTTTAAGGATACCACCGTAATTAAGTACACAGACAGAAGTAATAGAAGCATTTGTCAGCGTATAGGAAAAAACTTCGCAACCACATGGAAGATTTCCAAATAATTCTTTATGTATCATCTAATGCCTCCTAAATATCACTCTTCATAGCCATTAGGATTCATTTTCTGCCATTTCCAAGAGTCGGCACACATTTCCTTGATGCCGTTTTCAGCCTTCCAGCCAAGTTCTTCGCAAGCAAGATCAGCGTTAGCATAATTTGCATCTATATCACCGGGACGGCGTGGCTTAATTGAATAAGGTATCTTAACACCTGTAGCTTCTTCGAAATTCTTAACAACATCCAGAACACTGTAGCCTACACCTGTACCGAGGTTATATATCTTCAGGCCACAATTTTCTTTGATCTTATTTAAAGCACACACATGACCCTTAGCGAGATCCACAACATGAATGTAATCGCGTACACCTGTGCCATCATGTGTATTGTAGTCATTACCAAACACGCCAAGTTCAGCTCTCTTACCTACAGCAACCTGAGTAATATAGGGCATGAGGTTGTTTGGAATACCATTTGGATTTTCGCCAATCAAACCACTCTTGTGAGCACCAATTGGATTGAAATATCTGAGCAAAACTACATTCCACTCATCATCAGCCTTTTGGATATCTGTAAGAATTTGTTCGAGCATGGATTTTGTCCAGCCATATGGGTTGGTACACTTCCCTTTCGGGCATTCTTCTGTAACAGGAATTACTTCAGGTTCACCATATACTGTTGATGATGAGGAGAAAATAATATTCTTGCAACCATGCTTTCTCATAACATCAACAAGAACAAGAGTACCTGCAATGTTGTTATTGTAATACTCCCACGGCTTTGCAACAGATTCTCCGACAGCTTTAAGACCTGCGAAATGAATTACAGAATCTATACTTTCGTTTGAGAAAATATTTTCCATAGCATCGCGGTCAAGTATATCTGCTAAATAAAATTTCACTTTCTTACCTGTTATTTTTTCAACACGTTCAAGTGATTTTTCAGATGAATTGCAAAGATTATCGCATACAACGACGTCGTATCCTGCTTCGAGAAGTTCAACTACGGTGTGAGAACCAATATAGCCTGCACCACCAGTAACGAGAATTGCCATAACACTTCCCCTTTCAGTTGTTTGATAAAATTAAATCAGTTCCAAAGACCATTCTTCGGGTATTCGCCAGCTTCTATAAGAGCCTTCAACTTAGCAATAACGTCCGGCTTATCCTCAGAATATGTAACACCAAACCATTTTGCTGTAGTGGTAAGAACCTTAACATCGCAATCACCGGAGTTGATCATCTTACCGATTGTGTTGGGAAGAAGGCATTCGCTCTTAAGCGGATCAGGTGCATTATCATTTGCAGCTATGAACGCATCGAAATCACTTTCAAGACCATCAAAAACCTTAGGAGTGAAGCCCCAGAAATTCATGGAAACAACAGTTTCATTTGGAAGATGTACTTTATCTTCACCTTCTTCGAACCATGCACCGCCTTCTTCCTTGAAGAGCTTAGTTCTTTCAACGATCTTAGCAAGCATACCGTTTTCGTCTGCCTGACAAACACCGCGTGCTACAGAACCATTATCTGTAAGAGTGTTTCCGAGCATATATCCTACCATGCAGAAATGAGCAGAATTTTCGTCAGCATTCTTAATGAATTCAGCAGCCTTGAAGAACGCATCACGACCATAGAAATCGTCTGCATTGATTACAGCAAATCCATCGTTAAGAACCTCTTTACCGCAGAGTAATGCATGAGTTGTGCCCCATGGCTTAACACGGTCAGAAGGAATCTTATCAGCAGGTACGAGTGAGTTCATACCCTGGAATACATATTCAACTTTGATCTTTCCTTCGATTCTCTTGCCTACAGTTTCCTTAAAGTCTTCAAAATTTTCTTCTTTAATTACGAAAACAATACGGTCGAAACCTGCTTTAATAGCATCATAGATTGAAAAGTCAATAATAAACTCACCGTTTTCTGTAAATTTATCAATCTGCTTTAAGCCACCGTAACGAGAGCCCATGCCAGCTGCGAGAATAAATAAAGTCATATATTGCCTCCTGCGGGATTACCGCGTATAGTGCTTGATACACCAAATTATTTCAAGATATATTGTATAACATACTCGCTGTAATTTCAAGATGTATTATTAAAAAAATCGTCATAAACTTATAAAATCTTGTAAAATATATTGTGAATACATTATTTTGGCAAATTTACTTACTATATCCTTTATTGAACTCAACAAATAAAGACTGTCGCATCACGAAATTTAATTCGCAATGCAACAGTCTCGTCAATAATTTTCAGTTACATCCACATCTTTTGTCCTTGTCACCATAAAGAAGTCCCGCTGAATTTGAAGACGGTGCAAATTCAGCAGTTGGAAACGCCATTTGTCTAAACAAACTACATGGATCTTCTACATTAGGAAGAACGCACTCCTTTTCGGGAACAGAGTATTCAACTGCATTTATAAGATATTGTGCAGGTCTTTCGATACGTACAACGGAGAAAAAACCAAGAGAAATGAGAAGGATATTTGAGTCTTGTTCGTCTGAAAGATCGTTTGCGAGATGTGCGCATACGCAATCAGGAATTTCGTCTACAGTACAACAACATGAGCATCTGCAGGGCTTACCTGGTTCAGCGATTTTTGTACCAAGAATGATAGGATCAACAGTTTCAAGAACAGCTATTGGTAATGCAGATGACGGTGCTGTGTGCTTTCCTCCGCATGAGCAGAAGCTATTTGGAGTTAGTTCACTCTTGAATACGCTTACGTTGCCTTCACTGCCAAAGAGTATTACTTTTTTCTCAACAACAGCAACTCCTTCAAATTCCTGCATATTACCCGGACCAATGCAAGCTTCAAATAATATCTTCACATAGATTTTTATGAACAATTGATAAAATCCGCGATTAAAAGGTACATTATCTATGTCTATGCAGGACCAAACGACTTTTGCACTTTTAGCACGTACAACTGAAGTACGGTCAATTATTTCCTGTCCCATACAAGTGAGATAAACGCGCACATCCTCGAAACAGTCTTTGTCGCGACAAGAGTCAAGTACACGGTAAGTATCAATACAGACCATATCCTTTTCACGCGAGCATGAGCTGCTTGAATTTCTTAGTTCAGCCATTTCTTATTCCATGCCTTTCGTATGAATTGAGCGAGAGCCATTTGACTCCCTTCTCTACCATGTTATGCCGGAACACAAAAAATGATAATATAAATTCCATGTAAGCACAAAAACAAGAGGCTATCGCATTCTCGAAAAATCCCTTGAATGCAACAACCTCTTGTGAAATATTCAATTAAAATCAACCAATGTACTTAAGTACAGTTGCAGATGCTTCTTCAGGAGCGATAGAAGAAGTCATTACGCAATTAACTTCGTGATCTGCGATAAGTGCTTCAATTTCGCTGAGGAAGAGATCAAAGCTTGCTTCGTCGTTATTGCAGACCTTGAGAGCGGAATCGATGAAAATATCGGTAACATCGTGGTTGCTCGCAAGGATACCTGCGATAAATCCATACAAAGACTGACCATCTTTAATAAAATATTCTTCTGTGTCAATAAGACGGCAACGATAGTTGATATCGAACTTGAGCTTGTCACCCTTTTCGATGCAAACTACAGCACCATCTGTCTTGTTCAGAGAAGCATTTACAAGGTCGATGAGAGTCTTGGTCTTGCCGGAACCTTTCTTGCCTACGATCAACTTAATCATGGATGTTTCCTCCGTTTTTCTAATTTATTTTAATTGAGTTTATTATTTCATTCTTGCTTCAAGAACTGCTTTGTGATCTTCATATCCCGGTTTGCCGAGAAGCGCATACATATTCTTCTTGTATGCTTCAACGCCTGGCTGATCGAACGGATTTACGCCAAGCATATAACCGGATACAGCACAAGCAAGTTCAAAGAAGTATACGAGATATCCAAAGCTGTATTCGCTACGTTCTTCAACTTCAATAACAACATTCGGAACACCGCCGTCATTATGTGCAAAGAGTGTACCTGTCATAGCCATACGATTTACATCGTGAAGTTCCTTGCCGGAGAGGAAATTAAGGCCATCAATATTGTTCGGGTCATTCGGAATAACCACTGTATCAACAGAAGTTTTGAAATCAAGTACAGTCTCGAACATTGTACGGCGACCTTCCTGAATATACTGACCAAGAGAATGGAGATCAGTAGAGAAAATCACAGAAGACGGATACAGTGCCTTATTATCCTTACCTTCGCTTTCGCCATACAGCTGTTTCCACCATTCACAGAACATCTGAACGGAAGGTTCGTATGCAGCAAGAATTTCAACAGCCTTACCCTTATTATAGAGGATGTTTCTGATTGCTGCATAACGGAGACAATCATTGGTTTCGATGTTGCAGTTAGAATACTTTTCTCTTGCGTCAGCAGCACCCTGCATCATCTTGTCGATGTCAATACCTGCTACAGCTATCGGGAGCAAACCTACAGCTGTAAGTACGGAATAACGACCACCTACATCATCCGGAACAACAAATGTTTCGTATCCCTTATCGGTGGAAAATTCCTTCAGTTTACCACGAGCTTTATCAGTTGTAACGAAGATGCGTTCTCTTGCACCTTCTTCACCGTACTTCTTTTCAAGCAATTCACGGAAAATGCGGAATGTTACAGCCGGTTCAGTAGTTGTACCAGACTTTGAAATAACATTTACACACACATTCTTTCCTTCACAAATGCGCAGAATATCGGAAAGAGCTGAAGAGCTAATAGAATTACCCGCGAAATAAATATCAGGGGTATCCTTGCTGAGATTATTATAAAGAGGAGATTTAACGAATTCAATAGCGGCACGTGCGCCAAGATAAGAACCGCCGATACCAATAACTACGAATACATCGCAGATATCTTTAATCTTTTTTGCGGCGTCCTTAATTCTTGCGAACTCTTCCTTATCGTAGTTTACAGGAAGATCGACCCATCCAAGAAAATCAGATCCGGCACCCTTCCCGCTTTTGACGAGAGAGTATGCTGCCTCAGTTACATGAGAAATTTTATCGATTTCCTGTGATTCGATAAATCCACCTAAATACTGTTCATTAAGTTTTATAGACATTTTGTTGGTAGTCCTCCGTGATATGCTTGGCGCAAGGGCAATTCCCTACACCTTTAGCCATATTATCGTGTGGCTCACGAGAAATATTCTTTCTATACATATAATACTACATTTTTGCGAAATTTTCAATAGCAAAATGAAGAATATTTAATCATTTTAGGCAAAAAATACCGAGCATTCTTGAGAAAAGTCCGAAAAAACTTATTTTTGCAATATCTTCCGCAGCAATAATATCACTTTCTGCTATCACATTTCCATCTGATATATAGCGAACAACACCAATTTTGTCGCCTTTTTTTATTGGGGCAGGAATATTTTCGTTTACTAAAAATTCTGTCTGCACAGATTTATCCTTTCCCTTTGCCATTAGCTGTACGAATGGCTTAAATTCACACGCACAGGTATTTTTTACACCTCCTATAACAGTTGCGTCACCTGCTGAACCGCCTTCGTTTTTATATAACGAGTATTTTGCGAAGCCATAGTCCAAAAGCTGTTTTGCGATTTCATTACGAGCATCTCTTGTATCAGCTCCCATGACAACAGCGATAAGATGAAGACCATCCCTTTCAGCAGTTGCACTCATACAAAATCCTGCTTTTGAGGTTGAGCCTGTCTTGAGTCCTGTCGCACCTTTGTAAAATCTAATAAGTCTATTAGTGTTTGTAAGTCCAAATTCACCGTTACGGATAGTATCCATCCAGATAGTACTGTATTTGAGAATCGTTTCATGCTTCATAAGCTCTCGTGACATTAGTGAAATATCATATGCGCTTGTCAAATGCTTTGCTGTATCGTCGTCAAGTCCTGTAACATTCTCAAAATGTGTGTTGTTCATTCCAAGTTCCAGTGCTCTTTCATTCATACGATTGACAAACGCTTCTTCGCTTCCTGCGACTTTTTCTGCAAGAGCAACCGCAGCATCGTTTGCAGAAGCTATTATTACGCATTTAAGAAGTTCTTCAGCTTTCATAGTTTCACCGGGTTCCAAATATACCTGTGATCCACCCATAGATGCGGCATATTCACTAACTGAAATATCTTCATCTAAAGAAATATTTCCTGCATCAACTTCCTCCATAAATAGAAGAAGAGTCATTATTTTTGTTACTGAGGCAGGCGGAAGTGCCAAATCTGCATTTTTTGCATATAGTACTGTACCTGTTGAAAAGTCGACGAGGACAGCTGAATCGCAAGCTGTGTCGAATGGTATGTTATCCGGGATATCAGCAGAAATTGGTAAGCTAAAAAACACAAGCATTGTTACTAAAAGTATTGACATAAATCTGTACATAAAAATCACTCCGTACAAATAGAATTGGTTTACTCTATTCATACTGGAGTGATCAGCAATTTATTCCTCAATACATATAACGCTTGACAGCTTCACAAATATTTGTAAGAATAGCCGAAGCTTCACTATCTGATACTACTTCTTCAGCATAGCGTATCCGTTCAAAATCTGCGGTAATCTTTTTTATCTCAACCTCACTAACAGAACGGCGTACTTTATCTTCTATCTGACGAGGTGTATCTGATATTTTGAGATTAATATTAATTCTCTTATACATTTTCAGAAGCACCGCATATGCAAAACAAAGTTGTTCATTGTAATCTTTAAGTCGTGACAAACGCATCATAAACATTTTGTATGTCTCAGTCTGATTTGCAAGATCATTGAAATCATTTATCGAAGCGTTTTGAAGTTGCTTTTTTTCGTCCTTATAATTATATATTTCCTCTGAAAAGCTTTTATCACCGGCATTCTTAAAAATATCACGTCCAACGAGAAATGAATGAATAAAATCTCTAAACCATTCTCGTACACGCTCTACCAACTTACGAAGATAACCTGTCTTTGAAAGTATTAATAATGCAGCTGCGGTAATAATAAGCAGAAAAAATATCGCCAAAACATACTGATTTTCAGTAGACATTATGTCACGTTGAAACCGATTACCTGCATGTTCAGAGCCAAAATACTCTGCTTCGATTGATTGTGTGTTACTCTCCTTTCTGCCATAAAACATATTATAAAGAGCTATAAAACCAATAGCATATAATATTATATATAAACCCGAAAGAAGCACATATACCACAAGCACCATAAGTACCAGCATCAAAAGAATGATAAATACCAGAAACAGATTATACATTCGTGCGCTGGGTGTGACGACTGAAACTACCGAACCTTGGAACTTCCGCTGAAGATTATTCTGATTAAAGACTATCAACAGACAGACTGTAAATATTATAAAAGGTGGTCCTATTATACTTGTAACAGATGATTGATTAAGGACATTGAGTCCCATGGAAAATAAAGGTGCAGCAAGAAGTGTCGTAAAGAACATCTCCGCATAGAACAGCACTCCTGCGATGACAAGTATCGTCATATTAGCAAGTCGCTCTATCGGATAAAACCAAATAACACATCCAAGAATTGATGCAACACAAAACAAAACCGAAGCAAAAATCCCATAAACAGGATTATAATAGGACATACGATCCGCAAGATACATATTCTCAAAGTAAGTATCTATTGGGAAAAACAACAATATAGCCAAAATAACGAAGACAATAATCGGCACAATTGCATTTCCAAGATTAAATCCCGAAATAACTCCGGCACCATGATCGGAAAAACCATCTTTGGATGCTCTTTTACCGGTTATTTTTGAATACAAAGATTGTATACAATATCCAAAAAATGTACTGGTAACTGCAAATATAGGCATAATGGTATATGCATCTTCAAATATAACTGTGCTTTCATATGTAAACATCATCATTGAAATTGGCACAGTTAACATAGAGGCACCGAAAAGCACAACAAGATTTAGTACTTTATCGAACCAGTTGTCAAATTTTGTCATGCTGTCCTCCTATTCTTCTATGTATGTCTTAAAATGCACTTCGATATCATCAGGAATGATAACTGCATTTATGCTTGCAGATGTGATATAGAAAACAACATTCACTCCGACCTTGCGCATAGCATAGTAGAAATTTATCATACGTTCGCTAAGGTAAGATGAAACGAAAATGATGTTTCCTCCACTGGTGTAAGCATACGGATTTTCAAGCATATGGTCGAGCATTTTTTCGATAGGCGTTGAAATCGTGAGTTCAAGCTGTGCAAGCATACGAAGTGCGGTAATCATGTTCAGCTTACCCTTATACACAGGAGATACAAATATCTTCTCACCTATTTCATCTCCTTCTCCGTATGACGCATTCATTCCCTTTTCAAATGTTTCCGGTGGCGTGTTTGAAATAAATCTCACGGGAATATTTTCACCGGATACACTATCAAGTATAGAGGCAACAACGGTCAAGCAAAGTTCGACCGGATGTTTTGCGCTTGGTGGACCAGGTATCTGCTTTTCGATGTCACGAGACTGCATATTCATTATAATATTAAATTGATGACGGTTGGTATATTCTTCTACATTGATCATCAATTCGTTTCTAACAGCTGTCTGCATCCAATTTATACGGTTCATCGGATCCCCTGGCATATACTCTCTAACGCCTGCTTTTAGTAGCGGGTCAGTCAAAAGACTTGATTTAACCAAAAAATCACCATTCGTATACTTTGATGAAGTAAACTCTTTTTCAAGATTGATGGCTTTAGGCAGAACAACGAGGGTATTTTCAGAGGTAACTTCAGCAGCTATTACTTTTGCCACAGTCATAGCACCGAAAAGATCATCTGCCAACATTGTAGCATTTCCCAAGTGATACGTTCCTCTAACGTCACAACGAACTCTCCATCTGCGACGTATCATTTGGTTTCCACGCAAGACAAAAATACTGTGAATGACACGTGGAAATGTTTCTTTCATTGTGCCGTTCTTTTTGTCGGGCTCCACGATATGAAAACTCAAACCTTCAGGAAGTTCAGTATCAACTTTCAAAAATGGCAACGGAAGAAATTTGTTGTTTCGTAACTCCTCGTAAACATAGAGTTCCTCATCTTCAAATATCTCCTGGGTAGAGAATGTTACCTTATATTCAAGATTATGAAATGCGTAATTTTTATATATTTTCGACTGTATAAGAAATAGTAATGCTGCTGCAATAACTATTGCTATAAATACCATAGATTGCTCCTTTCATTAAATCACGAAACATTGCAAGTATGTTAATCGATTGGAGCACGTACTGTATCAATAATATATTCTATAATCTGTTCATTTGTATCAGTGAGGTGTATGGTATTTTGAGAACGTGTAATGATACGATGTGAAAGAATAGGAATACTAACTTTTTTAACATCGTCAGGAATAACAAAATCACGTCCCATGATCGCAGCATAAGCCTGCGAAGCTTTCATCAATGCAAGAGTCGCACGCGGACTGACACCGAGACGCAAGCGATCGCTTTCACGTGTTGCTTCTGCTATATTGATAATATAGTCCTTAATAGGCTCACTTACAGTAATGTTTTTTACAGCATCAGCAGCTTTTTGAACATCATTACGGTCGCAGACAGGAGTAAGTGTTTCAAGCGGACTTGCAGAGTTGTACTGAGTCAGTACATTTTTTTCAGCTGAATGTTCAGGATAGCCAAGTGAAAGCTTCATAAAGAATCTGTCCATCTGTGCTTCGGGCAACGGGAAAGTGCCTTGTGACTCAATCGGATTCTGCGTAGCGATAACAAAAAACGGATCATCGAGAGTATATGTAATTCCATCAATAGTAGCTTGATGTTCACCCATACATTCAAGAAGTGCTGACTGTGTACGTGGTGTAGTTCTGTTAATTTCGTCAGCAAGAAGAATATTTGTGAAAACAGGTCCTTTACGGAATACAAAATCAGATGTTTTTTGATTATAGTAATTTACACCTGTAATATCGGATGGAAGAAGGTCAGGTGTGAACTGGATTCGTTTTGTATCGGCTGAAATTGACTTTGCGAGAGCTTTTGCCAGAGTAGTTTTTCCTGTTCCCGGAATATCATCAAGCAATACGTGTCCTCTGCATAAAAGTGATGTGACGATAAAACGAATCTGTTCCTCCTTTCCGAAGATAGCCTTGCTCACATTTTCTATAATACTGTTTGCAACACCGGAAATAATTTCAGTATACATATTAGTGGTACTCCTTTAGAGTCTTGATTATATAATGGTATTGTTATTGGTCTATCAGAAATTTACACGTGGATAAAATTCAGGTATCATTTCATCCGTTTCTATTTCACGAAGAACATCTTTGTTGCTCCGTGGATCTGCACTGACAACAAAGGTGCATGATGATGCTTCAATAGATAATTCTACAGCAGTGTATATTTCACCTCTGAACTTTACGAGAGAAGCTGTCAAACGTCGTGTCTTGCCATTGTAAGGATTCCATTCTTCGAGTGTATGACGTCCTCTTAATAGAATGTTTCCGGTATAAGTATCGCCGGACGTGTTAGTAAAATAATAAATATCGCAACCCGCATATTTTTTATGTATATAGTTCATTGATGAGCCTTTTGCGAGGCGTTTATCTACACCGATTTTAAGAAAATCAGGCAGATTATAATTTACAACTCCCAATAGTTCACGTCGTGGCATTTTATCAATGTAAACATCAGGTGCGATTCCGAGTTTTTCGGTAGCTTGATAAACGAGATTTGCTGAAACAGTTTCTGCTCGTGTTACAGAAGTTTTATTCGGTGGGAAGAAGTATGCCATGCCACCCTTGTTATTGCTATTCTTATAGTATCTCTTGTAAACTGTATTATCTGTGACGTCGCTTCCGAAAATAAACTCTATAGTTTCACGAACTTCTCTATCTTCATCTGATTCTGTATTCAGTGCAACATTCACATCATCAAATATCGTTGAGCACACATTAGATATAACTGGCAGGTGACCGGTAGCTATAATTTTTCCGCCTTCAACAAAGAATTTCTTAAGCATTTGGGCTGTTTTTACATCTATAATAGTCATCGATGGCAACACAACAAGTTTAAACTTTAGAGTTGTTTTTTTGTCGTTTGTGATATACAAGACACCATCTTCAACAAATGAATGATTAGCTATGATATCCGGATGCAGGAAAATAGAATCGATTCCAACATAACCAAGAAAATTATTCATTACATCCATATAGTCAATATTATCAGGGTTATATGGATATTCAAAGCCGGTATTACTTGATTGATACAGATATGAAAGTGAGTGAAGTGTATTTATCGGATAAACTATCGCTGCTTCTGCAATATGCTCACCGCCACCAAGCATAGTCTGTGCTCGAGTAACGAATGAAGCGAAATCAGCGAGGTCGTCTCCTTTTGAGAATATTGAACCCCATGTTGTTGATTCATTTTCCACGATATCTGTATTCTCACGATTACGGTCTTCTCCGAGATGTGCAAATATCATGTTTACACCACGATTGAAAGCATTCATTGCCTCACGATAGATTATGTCTTTTGTGAGCATTTGGAAATAGTTAAAAAGATCCGCTGTAACAGTTTCCGCACCGATCAAATCTGCCGCACTTGATGCAACTTTAATTCCATTTAGTCCGTACAAATATGCGAACGGCAATGAAATACCCGGTGCAGAAGAAAATCTATGAAACATTTGACCATCACCGAAAATCCACGAAGATAATGATGCTTTGCCCTCGGCAGGAAATCCTGTGCAGAACATTGAGTGAGAATTACAATAATCTGATACTGCCTTTAGATAGCCTTCTGTAAGTATTTTTGAACGACACGCCATAAGCATGGATTTATAGCGTTTAGAATGTCCCGGAAACTCTCGGAACATTAACGAATAGTAAGGAGCCGGGTCAAATCCGTATGTTTCAATGAATACTTTATTGAAATTAGGATGCCACATTCGTCTGTTTTGACCCGCATAAACAACATTTCTGTATATAAAGATATCCATCGGAGATTTTGAATTGTCAGTTGATTGTGCGGGTGACAATTCGTGTATAAGAACTCCAAGTGTGCGCTTAAGATACTCTATTGAAATATCATAATCCATGAGATCAATATAGTTTGCAGTAATATCAGGTTCACAGATATATTCTTCAATATTCCAGTTTCCATCCGGAACATCCCATTCAAGAATATCATCTTTGACGTAACGCCTGATATCAATAATCTTAAAATCATCATCGTTTACTGCCAAAAGAGACATTCTTGTACCATCTGAATGCAGTTTCTTTTTTATTACCTGTCCTTCGGTACACTCGTATTCATATTTGCAGAGTATTTTGCAAACGGACCGAGAAGGATTCTCAAGTTTTTTGAGATATTCACGCATGATATATGTATCATCAAGATATGCCAAAGATAGAGCGTTATTCTGCGTTTCTTGATTTATCATGCGATAAACATCATAATATTCCTCAGAAAGCGGGTCTATAGCATAATTATCACGAGAAAATGGTATAACACCGCCATATCCTGATTTTTTATATCCGGATATTAGTTTTGACAGTTTTTCGGGAGTAGCAAGACCGTTTTTTGAGTCTATCGGAATGTATATATAGGGGCTATTAGAATTTTTGTCGTTTTGAAAAAGCTTCTTGAGAGATGAAGAATCGGTTACAGGCAATTTTTCGTTCATAAATAAAACTCCATTCTGTAGTTTCACCGGATGTTTGACATTTATTTGAAGTTATTATATCACATTAAAATCGTTTTGTTAATAGTTTTTTTGGATATTTTTTAGTTTTACTGCATTTCTAATGATTAATTCATGAAATATCACCACATAGATTTGGTTTATTTCATAAACTATGATAATAATTAAATTCTTGTTATTGAATTTTAATTATTGTATTGACTTTGAGTGAGAATTGGTATATAATGTTCACAGTTGTGCATAATGATAAAATTTTATCATTTGCTGCTAAATCTAATAGGAGTATAAGAATTTATGGCAGAAAAACAATGGTTCTTTGACTCCGGCAGACCTCAGATAGTTCCAACAGAACTTCTCCCTCTGCTCGAAGAAAAAGGAATTCCAAGTGAACACATAAAATTGTGTGTCAAATCGGATCTAAACCGCGATATGGTGCGTTGTGACTCTTATGTTATGTGCACCGAGTCAGATATAATAGTTCTTTCGGGCTCTGTAACTCTGAATCGTGGTAAGAATTCGACACCGATATCTCGAAAAAAACTTGACAGGCAGTTTGAAATACTTTCTTATGACTGCTTTGATCTTGCGGAATTATCGAATTTCAAGGTAGAAGAACAGATAGCTTCGGCTCGCTTGACTGCAAAAAAATTAAATGGTAGCTATGAGCTGATTACTAACCTCTCCAACACCTATAAAGACGATTTTTTTGTTGCTGTACGATTTATCGAACAACTCAAAAAAGAAGGTCAGATAACTCCGGACGAAAAAGCTTCCCGTCATCATAATGATATGTTTTGTCCGAAATGCGGAAGTAAGTACATAGATCCCGAAAGAAAGCTTTGTCCTAAATGTATGGACAAAAACAAGATCGTTAAGCGTACTTCGCAGTTTATTTTGAAATATAAGCTGGAAATAGCTATACTGATAGCTATGCTTATTCTAACCAGTGCGCTCGGCGTTATATCACCGTACATTTCATCAGGCTTCTATTATGATGAAGTACTTGATGTCGCTGGTGAATTTTACGGTCAGATATTATTGGTGCTGATAATTATTATATCTACCCGTCTTTTGTCGATGGTAGTCAATATTTTCCACAGCATCGTCACGTCGGTTATAGCAGCGAAAGTCGTTTATGATCTAAAAAAGGTCATTTTCGCATCAATTGAACGTCTTTCTCTTTCATTCTTCACAAACCGTCAGACAGGCGGTCTTATGACTCAGGTAACAAGAGATGCACAAACAATATACTGGTTCTTCTGTGACGGTGTTCCCTACTACTTGGTAAACATAGTACAGATTGTCGCAGTACTTGTTATCATGATATTCATGAATCCGCTTCTCACTCTTCTCACTGTTGTAACAGTACCATTCTTGTTCCTTTGTATGAAGTTTTTGTTCAATCGTATGGACAAATACCACATTAAGCGTTGGACACGACAGAGACAGATGAACTCAGTACTTTCGGATATTCTGAGTGGTATGAGAGTTGTTAAGGCTTTCTCAAAAGAAAAGGATGAAACCAGACGTTTTGATAGAAGCAGCCGTGATCTTGCGGATGCTGAAATTGATACATCCACATTCAGTACTGTTGCCTTTCCTGCTGTTGAAGTTTTATTCTATATCAGCAATTTGATAGTTCTTGGTGTTGGTGGTTGGATGGTAATTCAGGGTAAAATGTCTTATGGTATCCTGCTTACATTCACCTCGTACATGAATATGCTTCTGAGCCCACTTGGCAGCTTTGTAAACATGGTTTATGAGTTTACAGACAGCCTTAACGCAATGAGTCGTCTTGTTGAAATAATGGATGCAAAGCCTGATGTTGTTGAAGCTGATAATCCTGTACATTTGACAAATTGTCGTGGTGATGTCGAATTCAGAAACGTAGACTTCTCCTATGATAAGCACCGAAAGATAATCGATAATGTGTCTTTTAAAGTAGATGCAGGTCAAGCACTTGGAATAGTAGGACATACAGGTGCGGGAAAATCCACACTTGCAAATCTTTTGATTCGTCTCTATGATGTAACAGCAGGTGAGATTCTTATTGACGGTATTAACGTAAAAGATATCGCATTCGAGGACCTTCGTCAGAATGTCGCTATAGTATCACAGGAAACTTACCTTTTCATGGGTACTATCCTTGATAATATTCGCTATGCAAGACCAGATGCTACCGAAGAAGAAGTTATAGAGGCAGCTAAAATTGCAGGTGCTCATGACTTTATCGTAAAGCTCCCCGATTCATATTCAACTATGATAGGTTTCGGTTATAAGGATCTCTCAGGTGGTGAACGTCAGCGTGTTTCCATTGCCCGTGCCATTCTCAGAAATCCAAAGATACTGATTCTTGACGAAGCAACAGCTGCTATGGATACTGAAACTGAACGTAAGATTCAAACAGCTCTTGAAAAGCTTTCAGTAGGCCGTACAACTATTATGATTGCGCACCGTCTCTCTACATTGCGTGATGCGGATAAGCTCATAGTTATTGAAAACGGCAAGATGCCCGAATCAGGCACTCATCTTGAGCTTATCAATAAAAAAGGCATTTATTTCAATCTCTACAAGCTTCAGCTTGAGGCTATGAGAAATATCGGTATCGAGGAATAAGGAGGATTTTGTTATGGCAGATCAAAATAGAACAGAAAAAACAGCCCTCCGCGAGGTTGTTGCTGTTACATATATTACTAAAGAAAATTCAAAATTTGAAATTTGCAATGATTTTTTGAAACTGACTCTCACTGTTCCCAACGAAGATGGAGTAGTTGAAACAAATACATATGATCGAATTTTCTTGCATCGTGCATTTCCGTTTGACTATCCATATTCGTATATTTCCGTGCTTGATCTTGAATCCCGTGAACTCGGACTTATCAAGGATATAGATGAATTCGATAGTGAAATTTCGGCTATGCTTCGTGCTGAGCTTGACAGAAAGTATTACACACCTGTGATCAACCAGATACTCTCTGTAAAAGATAAGTTCGGTTTCTCATATTGGAAGGTTGTCACAGACGAAGGCGAACTTACTTTTACACTTAGGGATACATTCCGCAGTCTTCTAAAAGTCGGCTCACGGATTTTTGTAAACGATATTGATGGAAACAGATATGAAATTCCGGATATCGAAAAACTGGATCACAAGAGCTTCAAAAAAATAGAGCTCTTCCTGTAAATAACTAATTAAGGGAGATATTATATGGAAAACAGACAGGTTTTGACGGAACGGGTGCTATCACTCGACAAGTCGATCTGTGCGGAAGATATACTTTTGCCCATCGACTTTAATTTGAGTCCGTCATCCCGAAAAAACAGAGTGGACGGAATTACCGTTCTTCTTAAAGACAAAATAGTAGTTTTCCGCGATGGCGAAAAAATATACGAGATCAAGCTCTCTGATGTAAAAGAGGTCATATTTAGAAACGGTATCGGATGCGTGTTCATCGAATGTGAATTGAAATCGGGTGACTGGAGAATGCTTTGTCGCTCTGATATGCAGTATCGCGATTTTTATGCCGCCGCCTCACGTGAAATCAACAACTATCTCGAAGGCAAGAATATATCATATGCGTATGAAGCTGAGATCAACCACAGATGCCCAAAATGCAATAGACAGTTCCGTCCCGGATCAAATATTTGCGAGCATTGTGTAGATAAAACACACTACTTAAAGCGTCTTTGGGATATCGCAAAGCCTTATCGTCATTTAATATATTTGTCGGTACTATTTTACTTTGTTATAGCTGCTGCTAATCTTCTGCCACCATACATCAACAGAATTTTGGTTGATGACTATATCAAAGCAGATGAAATGCCAAAACTGGCCGGCTATATAACAGTTATTGCGATGATGTTCCTTGTAAATATCGCAACAAGACTCATCTCAATGATCAGAAATGTTCTGCTTATTCGTGCCGGTAATAATATAACAGTTACCCTTCGTGAACTCGTTTTTGATAAAATTCAAAAGCTCTCCATCGAACGTATTTCAAAGAGAACATCCGGTGAGCTGATGAACCGCGTATCAAATGATACCGGTGAACTTTCCAGATTTATTACTAATGACTTTGGTAATATGTTTGAGCAGGTATTGATTCTGCTTGTTGTTGGAATTTACCTTTTCTCATATGATTGGCGTCTTGCACTCATGATAATTCTTCCAACGCCTATCGTAATGTATTCCTATAAGCTGTTCCATCGTTTCATGCACCAGATATTCCATCGTCAGTGGCAGCTTGGCTCACGTGCTAACACAATTCTCCATGATACTTTTTCAGGTATTAGAGTAGTTAAAGCATTCGGAATGGAAAAACGTGAGATAAATCGCTACGATGAAGTTACACGTGATGAACGTGATGCACAAATAACCGCAGAAAAATTCTTCGGTAAGGTGCAGCCTGTTCTAAACTTCCTTATGGGTATTGGCGAATTCTTCCTGCTTTATTACGTCGGTAATAAGATTCTCGGTGGTGAAATGACTCTTGGTGAAATGAGCCAGTTCTCATCTTATGTAAGCATTATTTATGGTCCTCTGCGTTGGCTGTCATCAATCCCACGTCGTTTGACTCGTGTAATGACATCGGTTGTTAAGATTTTTGAAGTAATCGACGAAGATATCGACGTTGCTGACAAAGAAAATGCAATTGATCACCAGATCGAAGGTACTATTACTTTCGACAATGTTTCCTTTGGCTATGATAAAACCGCATATGTTCTTAAGAATATTTCCGCAGAAATCAAACCCGGAGAAATGATTGGTATTGTAGGTCGTTCCGGTGTAGGTAAATCGACACTTATCAATTTGCTCATGCGTATGTATGATGTAAGTGAAGGATCTATTAAAATCGATGGTATTGATATCAAGGATATTTCTCAAGAATCTCTGCGTTCTCAAATTGGTGTTGTTCTACAGGAAACATTCCTATTCTCCGGCACTATTTATGACAACATTGCATATGCTAAGCCGAACGCTACGCGTGATGAAGTTATCACAGCGGCAAAGATTGCAGGCGCACATAGCTTTATTATGAAGCTTCCAAATGCATATAACACAAAGGTTGGAGAAAGAGGTCACACATTATCAGGTGGTGAACGTCAGCGTGTTGCTATCGCCAGAGCGTTACTACACAATCCAAAAATACTTATACTTGATGAAGCTACAGCATCTCTTGATACTGAAACCGAAAAACAGATCCAGGATGCACTTCAGAAGCTTATTGCGGATCGTACTACTCTTGCTATTGCACACCGTCTTTCAACTCTTCGTAATGCTACCAAAATACTTGTACTCGACAAGGGCGGACTCGCTGAAATGGGCACCCACGATGAGCTTATAAGGAAAAAAGGTATTTATTACGGTCTTGTTATGGCTCAGAGACAAATGTCTAAAATGTCTCCAAAGAATCAAGAGAAAAAAACATCTTGACGAATTTTCAATAATTGAATAAAAACAAAAAAACAGTGGATGAAAAAAATCCGCTGTTTTTTGTTATAAAAAAACCGTCTGAGAAAATCAGACAGTTTCCATATTCAAGTACTAATATTTTAAGAAGCAAGATAACGATCGAGCCATGCAACTGCAATATCAAAAGCGTTATTCAATCCGTTCTTCATACTTTCCTTAATAACTCTTTCGTTTTTTGAGAGCGATGTATCAGTGCTAAGAAGCTGTACATAAACCATATCCGGAACCTTATTTCCGTTATACTCTTTTTCGGACATAATAATCATTTGAATGATATATTTATCGGAAACATTTCCGTAGCAAATTACGTTGTCTTCACGAACAATAGGACGATTTTTGTATAAAATATAATCGCCATCAACAGTGGACTTCACATCTTTTTTATCAATAACCCATTCTGCCATACGAGTATCCTTCCCTCTACAATATATTTTATCTGTAATAGATATAT